>CAYTGV010000005.1:75352-95501 GCA_964437495.1 uncultured Planctomycetia bacterium
TTATTATCATTGATAGCATCATACTAGAAAATGATTCTAAGTTCAAATAATTTTTGGTTTTTCTTTTAATAGGCCTCTTCCGAAAGAAAATTAAAACTCCTTTTCCAAGAAATCTGCTATGCATCCAGATCTTGAATTTATCCATGATTTCAAAAAAGAAATATCTCTTAGCAAAGACAAACCAACATTTAAATACTACCACCTTGAGAGACTTCATCCCCCGCTAGAGCTGGATAAAAATCTTAAGTTTTCAGATAAGACTATGCCTGAATCACGCAAGTCATTTCCGCGCTCTACCAAGGGGAGTTTAAAACTCATGGCTGAATTCATTAAAGACCTCAAAAAATACTGCTTTTCCCAGTGGAGTTCCATTAGTACTAGCTTACCCTTTCAATTCAAAGGGTAAGCTAAAAACCAACAATGCCCCGATCACTTCAGGAGACATTAAGCCGACAATATTTGAGGAATTAGGCATTAAAAATACAGGACGCTCGATGTTCAAGATAGATCTTAATGACAAGACTAAACGCAGGTTTTTCCTGGTAAACCCGAAGCGCTCCGGACATAACTTGGAGTTTAAAGAGTATGAAGTTTCGGGGTTCAGCTAGGATAAAGGATCGTGGAAAAAGGTTAAGTAAATAACTTATTAATTAAAAATAAACTCAGCACTACTTTGATTATATCCCTTTTTTTGCTCTCATAAATTTTCTATTTACTCCTTTGAATCTTTATTCAGCAAATCTGTGCAATTTCATTTTCTTTCAAACGCTTTGACTTGAATGTTTTATTCTGTTTGCTTTTTAAGCGCTTCCAATTCTTCCCATCTTTTATATAAATCAGACAGCGCTTGTTTTATCTGTCCTACTCTTTCATTGAGCTTGCTTGCTTCATTTTTATCTCTCAGATAAAAATCAGGATGAGTCATTAGCTTGAAAATCTCAGCTTGTTCAGCTTCCATTTTTTCAATCTTCAAGGGAAGAGCTTTTAAGTCACCCTCTTGTTTATAGGAAAGTCTTTTTGGCCTTGCGGTTTTGTGCTGCTGAATTTTTGCTTTGTTTGCCGCAGGTTTAACCGGCTGCAAGCTTTGCGCTGTTTTACGCTGCAGTAGCCAATCATCATAGCCACCCGGATATTCCCTAATTATTCCCTCTCCTTCCATCACAATTATAGAAGTGGTAATATTATTTAAAAAAGCCCGGTCATGGCTTACCAAAAACAATGTCCCAGAATATTTAAGCAGTAAATCCTCCAACAGCTCCAGCGTTTCAATGTCTAGATCATTAGTCGGTTCATCCATTACCAGAACATTGGAGGGTTTTGTAAACAAACGCGCTAAAAGCAAACGATTACGTTCGCCTCCGGATAAAACCTTGACCCGCGTCTTGGCCCTATCCGGGGAAAACAGAAAATCCTGTAAATATCCGTAGATATGCCTTGTCTTTCCGTTTACAGTAATCATGTCCACGTCCCCGCTGACATTTTCCTTAACCGTCTTTTCTTCATCCAATGATTCTCTAAGCTGATCGTAATATAACAGATCGATCTTGGTGCCTATCTTTATCTCGCCTTTTTGCGGCAGCAGCTCTTGGAGCAAAACCCTCAATAATGTGGTCTTACCTGAACCATTTGGACCAATAACACCAATTTTGTCACCGCGCATAATCTGAGCGGAAAAATCCTTAACCAAACATTTATCACCATAAGAAAAGCCCAGATGCCTGGCTTTAATAACCAGCTGTCCTGAGCGTTCGGATTCCTCAGCACGCATTTTAACCTGGCCAATTGCCTGTCGCTGGGCTTTCTTTTTTTTGCGCAGCAGCTCAAGCTCTCTTACACGGCCTTCGTTTCTTGTTCTACGCGCTTTTATTCCTTGCCTGACCCAAACCTCTTCTTTTGCCAGTTTTTTATCAAACTGCGAACGATGCACTGCCTCAACTTCCAAGGCCTGAGCTTTGCGTTCTAAAAAAGTTTGATATCCGCAAGACCAGCTAAATATGCGGCCTTGATCCAGCTCCACAATAAGCGTAGCTAAGCTATTCATAAATGCACGATCATGTGTTACAAAAAATAAAGTACCTTTATAGTTTTTTAAAAATTCCTCAAGCCAGATAATGGATTCAATGTCTAAATGATTTGTCGGTTCATCTAACAATAAGATATCCGGACTGCAAACCAAGGCCTTTGCTAATAAAACCTTGCGTTTCTGCCCGCCTGAAAGATTTTCAAATAAACTATCCGGATCAAGCTTCATCTGAGAGATAGCAAACTCAACCTGACTGCTCATATCCCAGCTGTTGGAATGATCCATTTGATGCTGCAGATTATCCAGTCTGCGTAATAGGCTTGGAGTGTGTTTTGTTCCCAGCTGATGACTGACATGATAATATTGTTTTAAAATCTCAGCGCGTTCACCCAAACCGGACAGGACAATATCAAATACAATGCCCTTAATATCACTAGGCACTTCCTGAGAAAGGTGAGTTAACTTGATCCCTTTTTGGCAGGAGATATCACCAGAGTCAACCGATATCTGGCCGATCATAACTTTCATAAGCGTAGTTTTTCCAACGCCGTTTCTGCCAAGCAATGCTACCCGCTGCCCGGCTTCAAGCTGTAGGCTTAACTTATCAAACAAAAGCGGCCCGCCAAAAGCCAGAGAAATGTCTTTTAAACTTAATAATGCAATCGCAGTCAAGCCTCCAAATTAAAAGCTACAATTCCAACAACTTAGTTAAATTTACTATTTTTAAATCTCTGATTTGCAAAATCCAAACACAGACTACTGAAAATAAAGAAGCTTTTTCACCAAAAATCGGCTTATTATATGCACTATAAAAATCACACTTGCCTAAACATAAAGCACATATTTCTCATTGGAATAAACCGCAAGGCAGGCTTTAAGGCAAATAACATCTTTATCTTTTCACGCAAAACTACCCTATTTATACCAGCAATTAGCCCAAAAAGCAACTGAATTACACTTACTAGGTATGTCCTATACCCAAATAGGCAAGGCTTTAGGCATTGACCCTACAACCGCCGCCAAGGCAATCTCTAAAAACAAACAAAAAAGGAAGGTAGATTTATGTTTTATTGGCAAATCCTTTACATTTAAACAGCCATTTGGTCAGTTTCATAAAACTTATTACTTCACAAGTATTAAACGATATTCCACAGTAAAATACTAGGCTTGCCATGAGCGCAGTCGAATGGTTAATTATACATAAAAAAACCTTTGCCCTATTTTTCAAGAGCAAAGGTTTGATTTATTTAATATATCCTTTTAATTACCTCGGAGGTGGGCCTCTGCGATCAGAATTCTGACCCTGAGACTGGGGTGGTGGAGGTGCTTCATTTTCGCTGAGATATTCATCTTTATTAGCATCAAACTTATCAAAATCATCAGCCGGACCGTCAAATTCACTTCTTGAGACTTTGCCATCTTTATCACTGTCAAGATGATTTACAAATCCTCCTCCCGGCTTTTCTTGCCCCCTAGATCCGCCTCTATCCTCACTTGCATAAGCCGGAAAAACTAGTATATACCCCATTATTAATACTACTGCGATTAAAAGCATTTTCCTCATAATTACGCCACTTTTTCTTTAAGGTTTCTTCTAATCTATTCCTTCACGTTGACTTCTACCAGGCCCTTCACCCATGCCACGACCTTCACGCATACCACGTTTTTCCCGTCTTTCGCCCCTTTTTCCATTTTTTTCTCTTCCTAATTCATGAAACTTTTTGAATTGTTCAGGAGTTAAAATTTTACGCAGTTGGAGAATGCCCTCTACGCGATAATCAGCCATTTTATTATCAATAGCCTTCATCTGCTGATGAACACTCTGAATTTTTTCCTGATCGATTTCAGTTTTTTCCGTTTCCAACTTAAATTCTTCCCGAAGTTTTTGCATTGCTTCCCGGTGTTCCCTGATTTCGCCTCTCTGCTGATTACGCTGAGCATCAAGCTGCTGAACTTGCTCATCTGTTAAACCAAGCGCCTCTTTCATCTTTGGCATGGTTACCCGATGATCTCTTCGCTGTTTAATCATCGCCACTTCATCTTCCGTAAAATCTCCAGCAGGTTGTGCATAAACAAAACTAGAAAAACCCAAAATTCCCACTACTGCAATACTTACTAGAACTCTACCCATCTTTCCCATAATCCGCTCCTTTCAGTTTAAAAATTTCTTCTCTCTACTTATTTAGATACTTTCAAGCAAAAAAAGTTCCATAATTAAAGAAAATAAGTCTCCAAAGAAGTTCCATAGCCTGTATAATCATAATCAGGATCAAGCAGATATGATAAATATTCTTCCCGCTCAACCTCTACCGCTACATTATCAATAACTTTTTGATTGTTCAATACCGCTGTTTGCACTTGATTATTCTGATCTGAAGCCATTTGCTGATGATTAATATTAAATACCACAATCAACATCGCGATTGCCGCGCAAGTACTCCATGCCAATCTATGCTTTGGAAAAAATATTATGTTTTTTAATTTTTCTAAAAAACCTGGAGCTTGATTATAATCAATTAAACTCTGTTTTTCTTCTTGAATTTCTTTTTGTATTTTGGACCAAATAATATCCTGAGAAAGATTATCTGTTTTAATATTCGCCAATGACTCAATGGTTGTTTTTTTTGCTAAAGCTAGAAACTCTCTGCACTGCGTACAAGAAGCAATATGACTTTCCAGTTCTTTTTGCTTATCCTGCGGCATTTCTTGATCTAAATAATCAGTAAGTATCAATTCTTGTATTTTTTTACAATTCATAAGAGACCTCCTCTTGTCTAAAAGCGATCATTGATTCTCTGGCTCTTTTGATCCTTGAGCGAACTGTATTAATCGGAATTTTTAATGTATCGGCTATTTCCTTATAACTCAAACCCTTGATACTTCTTAAAACAATACATATTCTTTGCTCTACATTTAAATGATTTAATAATTTTCCCACTAATTTTTCTTTTGATTGATTATCCATTTTTTCTCTAACATCCTTTGTATGCGAAGCTATCGGATTTTCTTCATCATAAGCAACCATACCTTTGCTTTCCTTACTTTTCTTTTGCGCATATTTTAAAGCACAATTTATCGTAACTCGATATATCCATGTTTTCAATGACGACTGCTGACGAAATGTGCTTATTTTTCTATAGATTGTTATAAAAACTTCCTGACAGACTTCCTCTGCTTCTTGTTTTTTATTAACAATTCGATAAGAAACATTAGCCACAAATCTAAAATACGCTTTATAGATCAATTCAAAAGCTCGTTCATCCCCATCTATTGCTCGATTAATTATCTCATTTGTAATATTTTGCATTATTTCAAGCTCTACCTATTTAGATACTAATTTTTAAAAAAAGTTCCCAAATTATTGAAAATCAGATCATTCATATCTCAGTGCTTCAACCGGATTTAATTCAGCTGCTTTTTTTGCCGGCCAAAAACCAAATCCAATACCAATTGCTATTGAAAATGATGTTGCCAGTATAACAGAAAACATGGTCACTGTAACAGCCCAACCCGCGACAGCAGACAAAATTCCGGCAATCGCAATACCAGTCAAAATACCAATCACGCCCCCACTCACTGTCATCACAACAGCTTCTATTAAAAATTGTGCCAGAATATCAACTTTGCGCGCTCCAATAGCCTTTCTCAGGCCAATTTCACGGGTTCTCTCTGTCACAGATACTAGCATAATATTCATAATGCCGATGCCTCCAACAACCATAGAAATAGCGGCAATGCATCCTAAAAGAACACTCATTGTATTTGTTGTGCTGCTTAACATCTCCTGAATTTCTGTCATATCTCTAATACTAAATGAATCGTCATTTTTATACAAATTATGCTGTTTTATTATCAATTGTTCAAGTTTTTGCTTTCCTTCTTGAATCAGCTCAGGACTGGAAATTTCAACATAAATCGAATCGAGATAATCTTTGCCTAAAACCCGATACATTGCAGTTGTAATCGGAATATTTACCGTATCATCCTGATCTCTTGGCCCGGCAAATCCTTTTTCCGGAAGCACTCCGATCACTTTAAAATTAATCCGATTAATTTTTATTGTTTCGCCAAGAGGATTTTCATCTCCAAACAATTCCTCAATAACAGTTGTTCCGACAACCGCCACCTTTGACCTTGCCTGGATTTCCTCCCTGGTAAACCAACGTCCATATTCTGGAGTAGCCGCGCGCATCTGTGCATAATCATAACCCGCCCCTTCTAAATTTGAATTCCAGTTCTCATCCTGGTACACAATTTGAGCTGATCCTCTGACTATACCCGCGGCTTGAACAACATAAGGCTGCAGTGCTTTAATTTTTTCAATATCTTTAAATGTAAATCGCGTAACTGATCCCATTCCTTTGGCAGCTCCGCGCACTTTTGCTGATCCGCCTCTTATAGAAATAAGATTAGACCCTAAAGACTTAAGCTTTTCCTGCATCGACTCTTTTGCCCCTTCTCCTAAGGCAAGCATCGCAATAACTGAAGAAACACCGATTAAAATCCCTAACATGGATAGAAATGATCGCACTTTATTTGAAAAAATTGAATTCAATGCTTGCCGGAAATGCCCCGAAAGCTCTGCACGATTCCAAATAGAATGCCGTTGAACAATCAGATTATTTATGGAAATATGATTTTTAAAATCAATACGCTCTTTCTTTTCTCGTTTATCAGAAACTATCTCACCGTCACACATTGTTATAATGCGATTCGCATACCGGGCAATGTCATTTTCATGCGTTACCATAATGATCGTCTTACTCTGATCATTTAATTTTGTTAAAATTTCCATGATTTCATGCGAACTTTTTGAATCAAGATTTCCTGTTGGCTCATCAGCAAAAATAATCATCGGATCTCTTACTAAAGCCCGCGCAATCGCCACTCTTTGCTGCTGCCCACCGGATAATTCATTTGGCCGATGCTTTGCGCGATCAGTTAATCCTACTGCTTTAAGTTTTTCATCAACTTGAGCTGAATGATCTTTTTGTTCAGCGCTGTAAATACAAGGAAGAGCAACATTATCTTTTGTAGTCATTTTTTGCAAAAGATGAAATTGCTGAAAAACAAATCCTGCTGCTGCATTTCTCAATACAGCCAGCTGATCATCAGATAAACTGCTGACATTCTTGTGATTGAGAAAATATTCCCCTTTATCCGGCACATCTAAAAGTCCCAAAATATGCATCATTGTTGACTTACCAGAACCGGAAGCCCCCATAATCGCCACAAAATCTCCCTGTTCGATTTCCAGAGAAATATTCTTGAGCGCATATACAGGATTAGATCCAATATAATATGTTTTAGACACATTTTTTAGATTGATCATAGATCCGGACATTATTTCTTTCCCCCAGATGGCATGAATGGATTCCCCCCACTCTTACTTTTATTCAGAGAAAAAGATTCATTTGCAGAACTTACAACCATATCTTTCTCTGTTAGCCCTGATATAATCTCATAATAATTCTCATCCTGAAGCCCTACTTGAACGAAAATTTTTTGTTTTTCTTTAGATTTTTCATCTTTAATCATTACAAAATAATGGCCATTGTCTTCTTCAACCGCTTTAATCGGCAATATCAAAACATTCTGTTTTTCAATAGTGATGATTTCAACATTGGCGCTCATCCCAGAACGAAAAACATCGGGAACCTCTTCCAATACAATTTCAACAGTATAAATATTTACATTATTAATCAATTCAGATTCATAAGAAATATGATCTACAACAGCCTTGATCTGAATATCAGGATAAGCATCTAAACCAATAATAGCCTTCTGCCCTACTTGAATTGCCCCAATATCTGTTTCATCAACATCTGCCACAACAATAAGGCGATCCGAAAGAACGATTACTGCTTCACTTGTGGTTACTGTCTGGCCCGGCTCAACAGATCGAACAATAACTTTGCCGTCAATAGGAGTAATCAGAGGCGCTGCTTTATATACATTCTCCCAATAAGCAACTTCTTCCGCATCTTTTAATCCTGCCGCATCCAAAAGAGCCGCCCGCTCGGTTGAACTCATTAAAACCAGAACATCTCCTGTTTTTACGATCTGGCCTTCTTTAACCAAAATCTCTTCTATCCGACCAGCAATCGGCGGCTTTATTTCTAGACGATTCTGCGGACTCACTGTTCCTGTAGTGTACACAATCTTTTTAATACTGCCCACAATAGGATTTATCTGTTGATAATTATTCCCCGCTGCTATATTTCTATTGCCTTTATAAACAAAAAATACAACTGCGAACAAAATCACACCTAATATAATCCATATTTTATTCTGCATTTTCATATTCTAATATCCCTCCTTTGGCCTGTACCCATTGGGCCTCACCAATCAAAACATTTGCCTGCGCATTTAAATACGATTTTTTTGTCTCAACAAGATTATCTTCGATAATAATCCAATCATCAAAGAAAATAAGTCCTGAAGAATATTGAGCATTAGCGATTTTTGCTCGCTCCTCTGCTGCTTCTAAAAATTTCTTTTTTACTAAAACAGTTCCTAAAGTATCCTGATAAGCAGACCATGTTTTTTCAAGAGCAATAAGGATGGAATCCCTTCCGCTTTGTTCCTCAGCTTTTGCCTCCACCATAATAGCTTTTGCCTTAGAAACCTCTGCTATTCGATTTCCTCCTTCAAAAAGAGGAAATGATACACTTAACCCAACCATCCAGTCATCATCCTCCGGAGCCCAATCTGAACCGCTTTGCCCTATTGAAGAATTAAGATAGATTTCCGGGAAAAAATCATTTTTTTTGGATTTAAGATTAAATCGCGCTGCATCCTTCTTGGCTATAAACTCCTTGAGCAAAGGCGTTTGATCTGCAAGAAATTCAAAATCCGGGAGTTCTTCAAGACTTTCATTTTTTTCAAAATCACCTAAAACCTTAACAGGCTCTAACTTCTGCCAACCCAAAGCCTTGCCCATTGTAGTTTTTGCCAGTGAAAGATTGCGCAAAGCCTGTTCAACCTCAAACTCAGCATTTGCCAGATCAGCTTGTGCTGTTAATAAAGATCCTTTGTGCTCTCGCCCAGCTTCATAACGTAATTTTATCAACTTAAGATTCTGGGCTCTACGCTGGGCAATAGATTCGGTTAATAAAATAAGCTTCTGCGCTCTTAAAAGCCCGGCAAATGCCTGTTTTAAATTAAGGCGAACATCAGAAGAAATGACCATATAATTATATTCATCGGCAGTAATATTCTGATTAGCCTGTTTGATGGCATTAGATGTTTTGAATCCATCAAAAAGAAGTTGTCTTCCTGTAACAGAATAAGAATATGCCTCTGCACTTTCTCTGCCTGCTGTTTGAGATTCTTTACCTATGACATCTGCATTAATTTGAGGCAAGGCATTACTCTGGGTGATTTTCTTATCTGCTTTTTTTTGATTAAGCATTGCTTTGGCTGCTACTAGGTCAGGATGATTGGCAACAGCTTCTTGCACACAATCATTCCAAGTCAATACTTCACCTGCCCAGAGATTTCCTGAAAAAATAGAAAAGATTGCAACAAGCAAGAATATACTTTTAAAATTTTTTATTCTCATTTTTTAACTCTCCATGATCATTTCTCGTACAAACACTCTTTCTTACTTATTTAGATACTAATTTTTAAAAAAAGTTCCCAGATTTAATATATTATTCTCCATATTCTTAAAATATTCAAATAAAAAAAGAAAACCCGTTCAGAATTTTCTCCTTTTTCACAGTAATCAAAAATTAGTAAGCATAATTTTTGCCCCCAAAAAGCAGCCACTAATCTTAAAAAACCCTGTGTAAGGCTCTAAAATTACTTTCCTTTTTTCCCCTTATACCATTTATCTAATTCTTGTTTATCCAACCGCCACTGCCCCCCAAACTTAAAACAAGGAATTTGGCCTTCCCTACATAAACGACGCACGGTATAAGAATGTAGATTAAAAGCTTCTGCTGCTTCATCAACAATACAGAATGTAACAATATGTAATAATTATACTCCGCTAGTATTCGTTATACAAGCCTCAGCCGTTTCATTCGCTCTTGCGTCAGATCAATAAATTGCTGCTGCTTTTCTTTTGAAAGAAAAGAGGACTCAATAATACTCTTAATTAGATCTGATTTGTCTGCAAAGCCTTCATATCTGACTTTTAGGGGAATGTTAAAGTATTCAGCTAACGCGTCAAAGTCTTCCCTGTCCAATTTGTTCTTTTTGCCATTAATAGTCAATGCTGAATCTGCCTCATCAGAAATGACTAATTTCGAACAAACAATATCGTAGGCCGGTGTTAAGCGCACGGTACTGTCATCTTTATAAAAAATAGAATAGTTTTTTAAATGGGCATCACCGTTGCCTATGATAAAATTAAACACGACCCGCTCAAAAAATAATTGAACATCATATCCCGGAGCAGAAGATATTTCTTTTAATTTTTTGCCGATTTGTTCAACTGATCCGTTATATTTAAAAGGCTGCTCCAGGATTTGCGAAAAATCCTCCTGATGGATTTTTTTACCTTTCACCCTATCAAACCTTTTTACCACATAAGCCAGAGTTTTATCCTTTAACTCAATTAAACAATGCAAAGGAATATCAATATTTAATGCCCCGGCAATATCCATACAGCATTGTTCGTTTTCCGGAACATTAGCAAAAGCAGCAACTTGAGGTTTTAAGATATATTCTCCGCCAACAGCCGCCGGAATTAATTCATTTTGCTTTTTATCAAATTTAACTGAAAGTTTAGGCTGGACTCCGGAGATAGAAAGCTTGTCAGTAAGCGCCTGCGCTTTCCGGGACATTTCTGCTAAGCTAAAATCTACAACAGGACATATTAAAGCATTAAACATCTGCTTAAGAAATTTCTTATCCATTCTTATCACTCTACTTTTCTTATAGTAACAGCCCCTATTGTATCAATGCCGGCACTGGCCAATAATAATCCAAACAAATCCCTTTGATCGACTTTTTGCGCAGCGCTGATGATATCTAAATACCATCCCTCTGCAAGCAGCCCTCTAAAAAAAGGAAATAATTCCCTTGAAATATATGGCTCTTTTCTTGGCGGCAAGGATATTGAAATATAGATATTTTTTTTCAGAAACTCAGGCTCATACTGAAAGGTGTATCCTTGCTTATCCTCAAAAATATTGCCGGCTAATTCATTGTTGTAAAAAACATTTGCCTGTCTTGATTTGTCCATAAAAATTACCTGTATTCATTATTTATTCATCTTTTTAAATCTGCCCCAAGACATTAGCTTTTAATTCTAAATGATAACCGAGAAACTCCAAAACCTGCATTAGTTTATCAAGCCTGAGGGTTGTCTTGCCCTGCTCCAGCTCTCGATAAAAACGCAGGCCAACTCCTACCCGCTTAGCAAATTCCACTTGAGTTAGGCCGTTTTTCTTCCTCTGGCTTTTTATTTGAAGAGCAATATTAAAAATGTTTTTATGTAAATCTTCTTTATTCATAATATTAAATATACCACCGTTAGGGTATAAATGCAACATTTAAATTTAATATTATACCCCTTGAGGTATACTTAATTGTATTTTATACCCTTTAAGGTATACAAATTTTCTATTTATTAAATATACAAGTGAAAACCAGGCTATCAAAAACCATTAACACCCTTTAGGGTATAATAATACCTCAATAATCGTATTCCACCGCGTAGGTGTAATGAGGGTTTAATCAAAAAACATATTGTATATAATGACTTCTTTTTCAGCCTAAAACACTCTTCCATTTATCGTCCCCAATTATAACATGATCTAACACTTTTATCTGCAATACATTACCTGCCTTGATCAATTCATCTGTAAAACATTCATCTTCCCTGCTTGGATTGGGATTACCTGATGGGTGATTGTGCACGCAAATAATTGCCGCGGCAAAATGCTGTAGAGCTTTTTGAAATATTTCGCGTATGATCGGCGCGGCCCTGTTCACTGTGCCTTGAGTGATCTCTTCTATCCCAAGTATTTGGTTCTGCGTATTAAGTAATACTACTTTAAATACCTCTTTTTTTAGATCACGCATACGCGGCATGAGCAGATCTACAATATCCTTGGCTGACTTAATTTTTTGCTTTTCCGTAAGTGTCTCTTCTTGAAATCTTCGACCGATCTCAATCGCTGCCTTTATCTGAACTACTTTAGCGCTGCCTAATCCTTTTAATTCTTTCCAATCACGCTCATCAGTATGCCCCATATTGCGAAATGTTTTAAACTTATTTAAAACCCTGCGGGCGATATCTAAGGCACTTGCGCCATGCGTTCCTGTCCGCAGCAAAATCGCCAGAAGTTCAGAGTTGCTTAAGGTATGCTCGCCATGTTTTAATAATTTTTCTCTTGGCCTGTCATCTTTTGGCCAGCTTTTAATGCCCTGCGATTTTTTCTGCATAATCAAGCCTCCAAAAACAAAAAGCTGCAGGATTATCATCCTTCAGCCCCTATTTAGGTTAAAAAGTGCAGTTTGCTTATCATCACATTAATTAATCCTAGATTCGTGTGAGGTTAAATAGCCTATAACTGTTATTATTATAGCGATTTGCCCCTTACTCGTCAATAATGTTGTAATAAATGGTTGAATTGATTTTTTATTAGCAGTTTTTACCGAATAACGAGTAAGCCAATAAGGGGAAACAATCTTTCCCCTTCCCTATCTAAAGTCGTTAAATATTGGGAGTGCTTGGGATTAATTCGATAACGAATTTATGTTCACTCCATTCCATAAATTCTATCTCATTATTAAAATCCTCTTTTCAGGTCACGAAGTGACACCTTTTTAGGAGGTACAGATTTTTAAAGAAGAGGGGGATATAATTCCCCTTCTTCTTTGACTAAGAGTTATTCCTTTTGGAAAGGGGTGATAGCGAAGCGCCGAGAGGGGAAAACCTCGTTTTCCCATACGGAAATTTTCGCCAGAAAATTGGTGGACCCGAACCCAACCAATTCGAACCACGGCCGAAATATCCGTCCACATTAAAATACTACCCGCGAAACTACCCTATTTATACCAGCAATTAGCCCAAAAAGCAACTGAATTGCACTTACTAGGCATGTCCTATACCAAAATAGGCAAGGCATTAGGTATTGACCCTAAAACCGCGATGAAGGCAATATCGCAAAATAACCCAAAAAGGAGGTAGATTTATGTATTATTGGCTAGTTTACAACTTTTTCTTCGCACCCCCCAGGCAGAAGAAAATATGGGTAAAAGTTCGCTTTGTGCATGAAACTGAGAAAGCAGTCTTGGTTTTATGTGAAGGCAGAAAGACTTGGATTGCAAAGTCGAGGATTTATAAGATAAGGCTAAGAAAAGGGGTTTTTGAGGTTTATGTCAGGAAAAGCATGGTGGGATGATTAAGTATTGCCCTTGGAATTATGATCATCCTTATCTTACAGCATGTAACTCATAATGAATGCCTTCTTGCTCCTGCAAAAAAGATACTATTTGAAAATAATTATCAGCTGTAGGATTTCCTTTATCACTAAGCATTCTCATTAAACTCTTGGAACCCTTATCCATCGCCTGTCCTAGCCTTTCAAATCCAACTACTGCATTTATGTAATTTCTTAAAAGGGCTTTGCCTGTTTTTGTATCACCAGCAAGCATACATTCAATACTTTCTGTAAGAATCGCTTTTCTAAATTCTTGGTCTTTAAGTGCACGATTTTTAATTGTTTCTTTAAAATCTCTTGTAATAGCCATTTTATTCACCTTTTTTTCTTTTTTTATATTCTTTCCAAAGTTCTTCGGCAGCGTTAATATCCTTTTGTTGTCTCCTTTTGGTTCCCCACCTAAAAGTATTACTAATTTTTCACCATCTTTCCCAACATATACCCTATAACCAGGCCCCCAATCTATTACCACTTTTTGAAATGCACCTTTAAGGGGTTTCAGACTTGACGTGTTCCCCTCTTCTATGCGGGTTAAATATGTAGTCACTTTTGCCGCAATCTGAGTATCAAGACCATAAAACCATTGGGTGTAAGGGCATGACCCATCTTCTAAAGTGTATTCTTCAACTCTAATCATATAGTACCATAGATGTTACCAAATTGCAAAGTTACAAAACAAGTGTTTTTGTAACTTCTTAGAAACAAACTAGTTACACCTATATGTATTTTTAAATATCTAAAATATTCCTCTAAAATTAGTTGTTTGATATATAGTTAGATTAATCAAATAGTCACTGTCCCTATTTACCACACAGGAAAAATATGGCAAGACAAATAAACAAAACTATATTGAATTTGCCATAAATTGGACAATACTTATGTTAATATTAGCTCCTACCATTTGCACCTTTGGACTAATAATAGAAATTGCTTTTTTCTCTTCCTCCAAAATTGACTCTTCTCTATCTTTATTATCATTATCGACAACTTCAGACCCAGCAGAACCAATAACATCATCAACTTCAGCTTCAGAAAAAACATCATCACTATATTCTGTTCCTTCTATCTCTTCTTCGATAATATCATTAGACCGCTGTTTTAATAAATAGTATTCAATATCCTCATCAGTGATAACAACAGCATCAGCATAAATTTGACCGCGTTTATTTTTATCATCTTTAGCTTCACGATCAAAAAAACTGTATAACTTTTTTTCCATTTGACTTTTAGATAAATGCAAATAACGGTGTCCATCTTTCCATCTTCTTTTAAAATAGTCACCCCTTACTGCGGTACCAGCAGTAAAAAACCAGTTTATATCAGCCGCCTCTCTTACCCCATAAAAACGCAAAGCCTGTTCAAATTCAAAAATGTAAAGTGCATTTTTATCCGGTACTATACGTTCGACAATCTCTCCTGTTCCATTATTATTTTTTTTTAAATATAACTCATTATTTTTATCTACTAAAAATTCTTTCAAAGGTTTTTTTATTTCTTTAATGAAAATCTTAACAAAATCACGAGCGCTTTCTCCTCTATTAGCCTTAATTTCCTGAATAATTCTTCGCATTTCTTCATTAGAAATAAAGTCTTTTAGCGGTTTATCTTTGATATTATATTTATCATTTTTTACTACTTTAAAATGAAATTTATCTAGTTCTTTTATATCTGAACTCTGATCAACCATCAATTCTGCAACCTTCTTTCTGCTAACCATTATTCTTTTAGAAAAAATATGCAAATATAACGGTAGATACATATCCTCTCCTTCTCGAAAAGCCGGAATTATTTTACGCCAATAATCTATCTCAAAAGTATTTTGCGGATAAGAAAGTTCTGTTTTTAATTTGTCTCTTTTTGCCTGAGAAAATAATAGCCGATCCGCTTCAATAACATAAATTTTTCTTTTAAACTTATAGCTAAGCTTATGTCTAATTTTTCTATAAAGAGTTACAAAAATATTTGATTTGGGAAACACCGGGTTATTAGTTTTTTCAATACTCATTATTAAATGTTCCAGATACCTCATCTTTCCTACAGCAAAATTACCTCCAGCCAGCATTATCATTGCTCGATCTTTTATCGACTTTTCGGATGCTTTCGCATCATGCAAGAATCTGCCAAGCAGCTCTTTATGGGTTATTTCTCTAGGGTGCATTAAAAGTCCCCAGTCATGAGTCGAGCTAACAAATGCCCCATTAATTGCAGCTAAAGCTGCGGAATATTTAAGTAACTCAAACATGCCTAACCACTTAGCGAGAATTGCCACCACTATAGCCAATCCGATTGACCCCAGAAAACCACTAGCCTTTAGCCCTGCTCCAATTACCTGCCTGGTCTTGCCAGCATCCATTTTTTTATCAAGATTATAATATATACCGGTTTTATCAATATTCAACCTTCTATGCCTAGCATTAAACCATATTGCCGCTATCCAATGTCCAGCCTCATGCCAAGCAACAGAAAATATTAATAAAAATGTATCAAGTAAAATAAAATTATAGAAAAACTGGGAATCAAGCACCGGAGGATTAGCATTAGTTATAACAGTAATAAATAAGGAAACGAAAGACAGTCCATAACCGACAAAAATGTTTTTCCAAGTAAGATAAGCCCCTTGATCCCTTCCTTGATCTTCCCGAGGAACAATTTCATCCTCTAATTTTTCTTGAGGATTAAGAACCTCTATTCTCGCCAAATATGCTTGCTGCAATAATGTTACATTAACACTCAAGCGAGGAGACAAAGTATTAACACTGACTTGTTTTTGATAACTAACTGGGGAAATATTTTGAGAAAAAACTGAACTAACATTAAGACAAAAAAATGCTTGAATTAGAATAAAACTAATAATGCGCAAACAAACCCATTTTGCTCTAGGGGATCGCTTCATAAGTTTACCTTCCTTTCTAATTGCTGTAAATAATTAAACTGCAATTAAGGCAAAAAACTTGCACACCCCTAAAGTGCGACTGCTAATAAGTTTCTAAAATTCTTTTTAAACCAGATTCTAAAGAAATTTAATGAAAAGATCTATTTATTTTTAAGCAACTTTATAAAGACTTTTAAAGTGTAGCATACATTTTTATATTTTGCAATAGAAAAGGGAATTTTTTTGATTTTGTATCGAAGAAATTTAAAAAAGGGGGAATTACTTAAAAAAAATAGCAATTAAATAGCTCTTTCTAGCATTTTTTCAAATTCAAATATCGCATTTTTTAGACAAATTTGACTTTGCTTACCTTCAGGCATTAATCGCATTTTTTCCTGTTCTAAAACAACCTCTAAAGCTTTATCTATTAATTGTATGGGATAATTGAGTATTGTGTCCCCTTAATTCCCCCACTCTATTTACCCCCAACTTTTCAATTAATCAAACAACGTCCCCTAGTACATACTGAAAAGGCTGTTTTGGTTTTATGTGAAGGCAGAAAGACTTGGATTGCAAAATCGATGATAGATAAGATAAGGTTAAGAAAGAGGGACTTTGAGGTTTATGTCAGGAAAAGCATAGTGGGATGATTGAGTACTATATTCCCGGAATTCCCAAACTCTCCCCTCATTATTCTCTTATTCATGCTTACACCAAAGATTAATTCCTGGTATTTTCTTAAAATCATTTTTATCAAAACTAATAAAGTGTTTATGTTTACCGAAAAGCATTGTTCCTAAATGAAAAGCGTCTGCTTCGTGTAGGTTATACTTACACCTAGTTTCTAAGATCTTTTCTATTATTCCTGGCTCTGAGGGTAGAATGACCCTTCTTCTTGTTCCAAATTTAGATAATAATTCATTAAATAGGAACATGTTTTTTTCTATATCTTTAATATGGTATGAAATGATCTTAGGCTTACCTCCAGATAAGGCTCTATTTATCTCCTTTTTTGAATACTGCCCCCTTGCCAGTTCCACTCTAACGGAAGCCCTGAAAAACTCCTCAAAAAGAATTGATGCACATGCTATCTGAGCTTTAGAGTCCAACAACCTTTTAATAAATTTAATAACAGCTTTATGCCTAAAAGAGTTTCTCTCATCTTGGAATATTGCAGAAATTGGAAAATTAGTATCAAAATAAAAAGTTGCATCTTTGGGGATTTTATCGTTGATAAGGTGTTTTAGTGTGGCTCTATTTCCTAATGTCATTAATTAGGCTATTAATGCTAGTACCAGCAGCTAAAACAGAACCGCTTGAGCATATTTCCTCGATAGACCTAGGAGATTTAGGCATTTTCACATAGACAGCTGAACCATTATAAACCTTAAATGCTGAATCAGCCTTTGATTTTTTTGAAGGTTTTTTCTTCTTCATTAGTCACCTCTACTATAAGTATAGCATATAGTTACGTTTTTTGCCATAAGAGATTATGCCCTTATTTTACTCTTTATTGCTTTTCTGTCAAGGAAAATTAAGTATACCATGATTTTAGAGAATTGCAAGTTTAGTATTATAAAATACCAGCTAAGGCTTAAATGCGAAATTTGAGCTAGTTTCTTATAGCTTTCTCCTTGTAACGTTAGAGCTCAGGCAGAGCAGCCGACGCCATTTGGCGGCGGGTTGCGATTGCTTGAAGCGATTTGTTATAGGTTAATTTGAAATATAGTTTTCGTAAACAATGATTTTGTTTTGAAAAAACTTAGCAATCCTGTGAACATATCCATTTGGACAAACTATAAACTCAATGTCATCTTTGGCAAATTGAAAAAAATACTCATCTTCAATTTTTTTCTTTTTACCTGGATAGATTTCTTTATTTTGCTCTAGCTCTAGACTATTTTCCAGGATTCTCCACTCTCTTTCATAATACAGATCCTTATTTGACTCAAAACTTGTACAATCCTGAACATACCCAAAAAAGCTTTTCAAGCTAGATGTTATGCTTTCTTCTTGCCCATTTTTTGATAATTTGCAAATAAATTTATAAACTTCTGTAGCAATATGCTTATTTTCATTAGTTAAATATAAAACAGGATTTGCCCCATGCTTTTTTAGACGGCTTTTATTGAAAACAATGCCAAACCTTCCATATTCTAAACAATGATTTTCAGACAAATTGTGAGGGATGTCTGTAAAACAAACCATTCTAATATTTGCTTCAATAGATTCATTAGTGAAAAAATGTGGGCAATAGCTCAAAAGGAGAGTTTGACTTTCAACTATTGATTTTAAATTCAAAAACCCAGCCTCATCTGACTTATTTTTCCCCGTCCAGTGAGTTAAATATTCACTGACATAGTGAGGTAGACTTTGTTCGGTGAAAATATCTGTTAAGCTTTTTTCTTGCATTTTTCCTCATTTATGGATTTATGGCTTTAATATAATAACCACCTTCTTTTGCGTAATTCAGCCAAATCTCACCATCGCCAATCATAATACCTTGATAATTGATAAATAAATCATCCACCTTTTGACTCTTTAATGCCATTAAAACACTTGAAGTTAAAATAACATCAATATCCTTTCTCGCTTCTACTTCTGTTGTGTAGGTTTTTATAATTTTACCATTTTCATGTAATGAAAATGGATATTGAAATTCCTTCAAGAGTAGCTCGTATGACATTGACGCAATTTGTTGCAAAGAAACCAAATAAGTTTTTACTTCTTCAATACTTCCTAACTCAAAAAAAGACAATCTGCTCTCTATAGTTTCATTTTTTGCGCCAATGAGAAGAAAAGCACATATAATTAAAAAAATAATCTTTTTATTGTTTTTTATCATAATATTCAAACTCACTAATAATTCCATAGCTTTGGCGAAAGCTGATCCGGGAAAGTGTTTTTTATAAACTTGTTTCAAAATCCTTCTTTACCATTTTAATATAACTTTCAATTAGATTCTCTAACATTGAAGGAAAATATTGACCATTTTTATCGAAAATTTCGTTTTTTGTGATAGTTTTATCCGAAGTATCAATATTAAATAATTTAGCCATTTCGAGAGACATCTTTTCTTCATTGTAATTATTGCTTCGCATGATTTTTTTTTGATATTTATGGAACCATTGCATAACATCTGGATAAGTAGCATAAAACCAAAGGGGGAATGCAGGTGCGATTCTGCCAGGATTAAAATAGTCCATTGAAGGGGTTGAAGCTGATTTGTTAACTCCCCAAAAATTTGCAATTGATTTTTCTGTTTTTCTAAGCTTTTCAAAATTCGCTTCAAACTTATTAAAATCTAATTGATGCTTTAATACGAAATTATTAATAATTTCATCAGTTTGATTCTCGTCTAATAGTTGGCTTAATTTATGTTTCCAATTATTAATTTTCATTTTCTTTCCTATAACAATTAATATACGCAATTCGCTTTTTCTGGGATTTTAGGTTAATAGTAACAATTTAAATATATTGTCCACTCTCAGCCTGTTAGTAATAACTCTATAATAGCATATTATACGCATTTCGTATAATGTGGAGTTTTCTACTTTTCCACTCCCCTTAAATCCTTGAAAGCATCATAAATTGTTGCTTCATTAACATTAAAACGGTTGGCTAAATCGAATTTAGATATTGAATCTAAGTCTTTCCCTTCGTCTTTGAGCAGGGCCTTGATTAAAAGTAGGAATCTCAGGCGCAGGGTTGACTTGGCATCTTGTGGTTGAATTATTGAGCCGGATAAGATAGCAAAAGATTCACCCTGAATATCTAGAAGAGTAATAGATGCGTCTTTACCATGAAGAAATTTTACTTTTATAAGCTTATAACGGCTCTGCAATCTTTTTA
>CAYTGV010000006.1:0-83953 GCA_964437495.1 uncultured Planctomycetia bacterium
TCTTGTTTTTAATTTTGTCATATTGTTATTATTATTTATTTATAACGTTTGAGCTAAACTACTGGGTTGGACTCCATTTGCGCGCACCCTACAGTCTGAGAAATCTCAGGTTCTCGCCCTCTTTAGAGGGTTAGCTGAAGTGATTTGTTATGTATTTTATTTGTTTTCCTTTTTCCAGGTCTGCCACTGTAAATTCTTTATCATTCCCTTTGTTGTGTTCATCAAACTAGGAGAAGTTTAACTTTACCTTATATTCTTCAGGGTAATAATTCTGTGACAATCCACTCCGTTCCATTATAGGAATAAGAGTGAGTGTCAGTATCGACCCTAATACCTGGAAGCAATTTTGTGGAAAATCTAAAAAAACCTTTCCCCTCATTCTTCAATACCATTTGCCCCTTAATAAACTTAATATTTCCACTAGCAAAAGGATTTGTGTAATTGAAATTTTTTAGAAACAAGCCGCTTTTTCCATCATTATCAATTGCATCCTGCCCGATATAGATATTGAATCCATTTTCACCAATTGTTATTTGCCCCCCAACTTTCTTTTCTTTTTCCTCCCAATAATCTTTGCCAATACCTCTAAGCATTTGTTCAATCACTCCAACGATATTAGGATTATAAACAGATTTGATATTTTCAGTATCTTTTTTTTCAGATGTTGAGGTAACTTCAGCTAGTGCCGTTGATAAAGAAATCTCAAAAATAAATAAATTGACTATTACCAGAAAGCAAACTAAAAGTTTATTCATATTAACTCCTTATTTTTTTATAGCCGTAAGCTATTTATGATATTCACTCGCTTTCCCCAGGGGATGCGATAATAAACTATTTCCAGCTCTTTGCCTTGTTTTTTACATAACAATTAATATACATACTATGCGTTTACTTGAAAATGTCTTAAATTTTAACCTGCATGTACATAAAATTACTTGTTTTATGCTTAATCATTATGCATTTTACAGGTAATATCAGATAATCCATACTATGCCTATTGTAGGATTTTTGTCAATTCCCTATTATTTTCACCTAAAATTAGGAGTAAATTCAATATTTCTGTGGCTTTTGTTTTTCCTCTCCCCTTTTGAAATACAGCGTATAGCGTCTAATTTATCCCGCTGTTCTCTGGCGGGAGCGTTTAGCGTATAGAAGATCTAAACCTTAATCCCACTTCCCTGTTTTTAACTCATAACTCATAATTATTTTTATCTAATCCCTGTTTATAATCTCCCATTAGGCTTTTTAGCTTTTAATTTTTAGCTCTTAACTTTAGGCCTGCAGCCTGTCACCTGAAGCGTTTACTTTTTATTTTTTACTATAAGCTATTGACCCTTGACCATAAGCCATTCTGTTTGCCTGCTTGTCCCGCTGTTTTGCGGCGGGGAAGCGAATTGTTATATGTTTGGCTTAAATTTATGTTGTTTCTTGAATTCCGTTAGTGTAAATAGGTGTCTGTCTATATTTAAGAATATTATCTTCTCTTAACAACTTGGGGCCTTACAAATGTTATGTGCTAATTTTTTCTTTCAGCGATCTTAATTCCTCTGTTCTGATTTGTTCATCCTTAGTTTGTTCTGTGAAATGAAATTCTATTTCGAATTTCAATTTTGCTTCATCGTTTCTTGAATAAATAAGGTTTACTTTTTCAAATAACGAACACTTTTCAAACTCGCTAACAAGTTTGAATACATTTGCCAGGTCAGAAGTAGTCATAACCAACCGCACCCCACTGTTAGAAATAGACTCACTGTTGATCAGTGAAAAATTATTATTATTAACCACATTCTCTATTCCTTTTAAAATCTCTGCCAAGTCTTTAGCATCTAATTCTGTTAATTCTGGTCCTTTCACAACTTGCTCTCTAGGATAATTCGAGGGCGTAGGACCAATGTGCAACAGACTTCGTTCCGTCTTGGGATTGATATCCAAAATAAGCGGCTTTGAATATGGATTATGGTACTCTCCAGGATGCTCCCTTTGCCACTTCATTAGGACATGCCAAGTCTTCTTTAATTTTTCAACAGTTGCCCCGTTCTTCTCCATTTTCTTTATAAAAGCTCTGGACTCCTTCGTAGACAAGGGACTATCCTTGAGCTTCAGAATTAGCTCAGTATTAACAACGACCGCAAGAAGGGTACTCGCATAGCGGCCATGCCCATCAAACACAAGATAAGGGTTAGCTCCTTTCTCGAGCAGTTGTTGTACTTCCTCAAAGTTACCAAACTGAGCGGCAGCGAAAAGTTTATCCTCAAGTGTTTGTTTACTTTCACTTTTGGAGTCGCCACATCCAATAATTAAATTTGACAGGAATAGGACAATAATTATCAGATGTATAAATACAATATTACTTTTATTCATATTTTCTCCTAACGTTTGAGCTCAGCTACTGGGTTGAGCTCCATTTGCACGCTTCCTACAATTAGGGGCGATGCCTGCCCCAGATATTGCGTCCCCCAGCCTTCATTTCCTTTGTGCGGACAAATGAAACGAAGCAAAGGCCCCGACTAAAAGCATGCGGGATAGTTACTAGTCAATGGCTAATAGTCGATAGCCGATAGTTTCTATTTTTTTTGTTTCTCCTTTTAGCTATTAGCCATGAGCTATCAGCTATTAGCCATTATGTTTGCCTGAAGCAAGTTGTTATGTTAGTTTTTAATTCTGAGGCAATTCCTTATTTTTTACTGCATTGCTTTTTACTTATTCTTGAACAAGTCAAGACCATCTATAAAAGTTATCGTTTTTCCATAATTTGCTGAAAGTTCCCGCAGAACATCGTAGTTAATTGAAGTTGTTATAGTGAGTTTTGCCCCAGAGTTGGATGCGATAGCTGCCAATTCGCGCAGAACATCGTAGTTAATTCCATCCGATAGAACTAAGTTGCTTCCATTTCCGACTATTTCCTTTAAGACTTCGTGATTTGCCATATTTGCTCCTTTTTTAGTTGATGATTTTCATATTAAAATCACTAATTGCGGGGTCAGGTTCACCGAATTCAAAAACAATAAGTTCATCATCAAACTTTGTTAGTTCAATATGAATTTTATTGATAAGCCTTCCTTGATCAAAATTTTGCTTAAAGAAATTGTTGCTAAAAGGGTTTTTTTGATCTCGAACAAGATGGTGGTCTTTTAGAAACCTGTCTAAAGGTATTTTCTCCGCAAGTAATTGTAGTAACGAACGTGCTGGAATTTTAATAATCTTGCCATCTTTTTCCACGACTAACCTCCCATATTCAGATAATCCTTGTTTTTTATATTTAGACTTCAAATAATTTAAGGTATTGGTGACGTCACTGACTGGATCTGGGAATTGCTCAGGTAGTTGATGAAGAATTTCTTTAAGTTCTCCAGAAAGTGGATATTTTGCTTTTGGATTGAAATAGATAGCAATATCTAAAAATGGTTTACCCAACTTGCCTGTCGCATGATGTCTTTTTACAACAATAGTAATAATAAAACTAACTGATGTATTTTGTCTTAAAAAATCTTTTATTATTCTTTGAGATGTGCCTTTTGTATCACGCAATGAATAGCAGTCGCCATCACAAATAATAATCCCTTTGGAACCACTAAAACCAGTATTATTTAGCTGCTTTTTCTTAGCTTTAAGAGTATTGATAATGGGATTCGTTTTAAGATTGTACGCTACCTTATATGAAAGATACCTAGAAGAAGCAAAACTTTGCTTTGGATTATAAGTAAGCAATAGTTCACAATGCTTTGTCGATATCTTGCTCTTGCAAGCTGAAAGCTTATTATTTTTTATATACGACAGAAATAACTGTACCTGTCCATTAACTTCTTGTTTTTCTTTATTATCCCGAGGAAGCTTTAGCCGAACTTTTTGCTTCTCATATCCCCCAACTTTTTCTGCTTCAACGTTTAAAGAAAAGCTGTTAGGCTGGAGGCCAGATTTTCTAATTTTCTTATAAAATTCTTTTTTGAACTCTTCTATAGGATTATTTTGTTCATATCCTTGATCGGTTACAGCTGTAATATCAGCAATAAAGCAGCTTTTAGGAACTTTATCTAACTGGAAGAAAACATCGATCTCACTCTTTCCGCCAAATTTCTTTTCATAGTCAACTTTACCCAATTTGCTAAAAGCATTAAGCACAACTAATTCCCATTCAGTGGCTATGGCTGAGATATCAAACGATCGGTTCAATATAACCATACGCGATTTTAGCTGATCCAATGTCATAAAAAATGAATTATCATCAATAATATGCTGGAGCGTTCTTCGTGAAAATATTGCCATTATACACACCTTTTATAAAAAACTAAGAGGTCGGACTCGAAATTAAAAATTAATACAACTCCCTCTATTACTTTTTTTCTACTATTTCAATAAAGCAAATTTAAATAAATGGAGACAAAAAAGAAAGAAATGCCACTGACAAAGAAGAAATAGCGAGTATGTTCAGATATTTTATCTAAGCGAAATTTAATCACAGCATTTTTTTCCGACAGAGGTTTATGAAAAACATTTACGTATATATTATGTTCTTCTGTCACCAAATTATTCAAATAACTATCTATAGCACTAGAAAATAGACCATCACTATTCTCAACACTTTTTTTAATTAAAGCCTCGGCCATTTCTGACAATAAAGAGTCATTTTCTTTCTTACCTTCTATTTTACCTTCTATTGGATTAGTTACCTTTATAAGTTTAGCCTTAGTTATATCAGCAGTTAATTGCCCCCAATCTATTTTGTCTTTTAATTCCTCGGGAATGGCTTTTGGTATAACTTTCAAAAGCTCTAATTTTACAATAGGATCCAACGCTTTTTCTATAAAATTAGTTACTTTCTGAACATATTTATCTCGAACTCGTTTACTTTCTTTTTCAAATATTTTCCCCCGATAGGAAAATCGTACTTTATGCCAAAGCGAACATAAGAGTGTCATTAACAAGCAAAACGTAGATATTATTATTGAGTAAGATGTAAGTACATTAGATGGCTTTTTTGCAGATACTAAAAAGATATAAGCTGAAATCAAGGCAATACACGTAGTAATAATATAATTATCCACTATGCGTATTTCTTTACTAGTTTTCATGTTTCCTCCCTAAATTTTTTTATTCTTTCACATAACGTTTGAGCTCAGGCAGAGCAACCGGCGCCATCTTGTCCCGCCGTTCTTGGGCAGGGTTGGCGGCGGGTTACGATTGCTTGAAGCGATTTGTTATGAGCTTTTCATAGTTGAAATAATTTTATCAAAAATAGCGCCTGCCCTTGAAGCTTCCATAGCTTCTTTCTTAAGCTGGTAGTAATTTAATTTCTCCTTTGTTTCTTTTTGCAATTTTTGTTCTATTCTTAATTCCTTGTTTTGATAAATGATGGCAATTAAATATACGCTAAGATACCAAAACAAAAATTTTGCATCTATTTTTATCAATTCTTCAACTTTGTAATCCTTGCTCTTATAAGGAATAAGCTCCGTGGCATCAATAATTTGCAATTTCTTTATAAGTTCTCGCTCTTTAGCTTTTGATAAAGAGTTGACATATTTTTCTATAGAAAAATCTACATTAGATACATTATGAACAAGTTTATTTCTAAGCTCCGAAAAAAAGGAGATAAATCTTCGATCTCTTTTTTCAAGAATATTTAATGCTTTAACAAAAGCAACTTTCCCAGTTTTCTTATTGCTTAATTCCATTTGAGAAAATATTTCATTAAAATTTTCATTTCCCATTACTTGCGATAGGAGCTGAGAGACAGAACCTTCCAGAAGGGAATGTGCTTTTATTACAAAAGACCAATCATCTTGGTCTTTTAAATTATAAAGGAATCCTTGTGTTATGTTTAATTCCTTTTCCATATTGTAAACAGATATTTTAAGATTATCAGTCATAATGTTTTTCTCATAACATTTAATAGACGAACTTCTTATTTTCTGACATTTATACCTTTAGCTTCAAATAAAACTAAGGTATTCTCTCCTGGCAATTCGTAATATGTCCATAATAGCTTATTAGGCGCATTTCGTTAAAAACTATTTTTTGCTTTTCTCTCCCCTTTTGAAATGTTGCCTGTATTTTCTTTGGTTTAGGGGAACAGACGAATACATGATGTCTGAGCTCCGTAATCCATGGATGGATTTTCGGAGGCAAGCACTTTAGGGCTTGTCAGTGAGCCTAAACCATTAGAAAATCAGTGTACATTTCTTAGGGGCGGTTTTCCTTTGCTTCGTTTCCTTTAGACGACAAAAGGAAATGAAGGCTGGGGGACGCAATATCCGGGGCAGGCATCGCCCCCTAAATAAAACCTACCCATCTTTTAGTTTTCTACCCCCTAAACGCTAACCGCTGTTTTTACTTTTTACTTTTACCTTTTGCCTTTTTACTTGCGATGCTATCCCTAATCGCTATTCGCTAACCGCTAATCGCTGCTTTTACAAAAAAAGGGCATTCCCTCAACTCTCATTGAGAAAATCCCCCTTAATACTTTATAATAATCTTAGTCCCATTAATTCTACTCCATTGTAGCTTTAAGAGAATACAAAACTAATACTTATTTTATCCTACACCTTTAGATTTCACATGTCAACAGGTTTAAGATAAAGGAGTTAGACATAAAAAAACCCACCAAAAGAGTGAGTTTTTTTATTAATTTAAGTGAAATTTATATCTTTATTCCGGCCTATCCGGCTCCTCTGCATGTTTTATCCAGTTCAGTCCCTTTACTAGCCAATCTTCAACTGTCGAGGCGTCTATATAGCGTTCTCTCTTTTTGATTCCGGTTTCTTTGGCAAGCCTTTTAAACTGCAGTGTAGTCCCCGGATTATCCAGAATTACCACAGAACGCTGCATGCCCTTTTCTCTGTAAATTTTCTGACCCTCCTGCATATATTCCTGTGAGCTTGACGGCAGGGGCTTGAGCTCCCGCATATCGATAAACACACCAAACTTACTAGGTGACTTTTCAAGGGCTTTTTTAGATTCCTCGACCCACTGCTGCATTTCATCATTTCTAATAAAACCCCCAAAAGTCAGCTTAAATCCATAAGGCTTTTTTTCAATCTTATACATTATCTCTCCCTTTTTTTAGCCTATTTAAAGTTAACATCAATTCGGCTAACGAGTCCACCCCTGAGTTTTTCTGCTAAAGACCGGTAAATAACTGATCCCTTTATCTTAACAGTTTTACCATTACGTATTTTAATCACCATAACATCAGGTTTCACTGCATCGCCTCCAAAGGTGTTTTTCCTGTGCGGATTATTATATACCACCAGAGTATCACTTAAGAAATTAAAGGCATAAGAACCTATAGGTAAATCCAATTTTGAGCACTTGCCATTATCCTGACAATAATCAATGGTTGTTTTTTCTTTTGTAAACATCCAGCCGGGTAATACAGGCTCAAATTCAGCGATCAGCTTATTATTATTATCAAGTTTAAAAGGGTTCTTCCCAACATTAAGCCATAGCCACATATTAATGAACTCCGCCGTAGAACCGCTAAGCCGCGCGACAAATCCATTACCATGCAAAGATTTATCAGGAAAAGCACTGCTGACAATAAAAGAGGAATTCTCTAGTATACTGCGTCCATATCTCTGCGCAGGCTGATAAGGCACAAGAACGTTTTTAAATTCAGTAAAAAACTCATCATATAGGCCGTTGCGTAATAGCTCCAGGATGAATTTATACTCCATATGTAGCCAAATCGACTCATTTTCAAGCCAACCTGAGGTAAAAGCTCTTGCGCGTCCAATATCCTTAGTGACCTTATTCAGCGAAGCATTGACCTTAAACATCTTAAGCGGCTTATCATACAAAGCGCTCTTTTTAGTATTTTCATAAAGCGCCTTGACTTGTTTTCTGTTTTTTACGCATCTAAGCGCATGTACCTGAGCCTCTAAAAACAACGGCAGCGGCTTTTGCTTAAACTGCGTCGGCCTTACACAAAAGAAATTATCACTGCTCATTTTAAATCCGTATTTAGTTTTAATCTTATCGTAGCTTACTACTTCGTTGATAAAGTAGGTATGATATAATCCTGTTTTTTTATCCCTAGAATTATCAAGACTGATATTAAGCTTTGCCGACATCTTCTTTAGGGTTTTAACAAGAGCTGTAAGCTTGATATCAAAGAGTTTTCCGCTGATGCCTTTTGATACTATTTTCCGATAGGCCTCTTTTATCGTATATGACTTATCCCAGTAAACCATATCCCTGTTTTTACTTTTATCATTCAGATAAACATCTACAAGAGATCCAATATCATTGAAAAATGAATACAGCTCCATGGTCAGGCTAATGTGCATATCCGGATCAATCTGGAGCGTTTCAACACAGTCCAGGATAAAGTCTATAATTCGCTTAAGCTCAAATGTCTCATTTACGGAAGAGCCGAAAAGTCCCGGCAGGCCGTTCAAGGCATCATACCAGCCCGGCTTATTAGCTTCCATCTCTATGCCGCAGCCATGAGCGTCAAGTGAGGCCAGTTTATTTGTAATAAGACATAACATTTTTCCCAGCAATGTTGTCTTATATACATTTCCTTTACCAAGTTCAGTTCTCACTGCCCAGTCATCCGAACTGATCTGACGGGACAATTCAGAATCCTCTTCGATCTCTTCTAAGGAAACCGCATGATACTGTCTTATGCAGTCATTATAAAGAATATATTTCTCATCCCGCGGTTTTACTTTAACAAAATTATTAAAGAATACAAATTTCTTTCTGTGGAAGAGAATATCTTTCAGGTTTTCAGGATAAATAGCCAAATAAGCCTCTAAAGCATCCAGATTATATGTCCAGTGGTCTACCCAGAAACCGTCTCCGTGTTCGGCATTTTGCTGTCTTGCGCAACCGGCAAGCAGTTCCTTTAGAAATTTCTCCTTGCTTACAGTAAGCTTGATCTCATTAGTTTCAAGAAACATAAACAAAGTACCCAGAGCAAATTGCTTTTTAATATGCTTGTGGATCAGCGCCACATCCCTTTCTTTCTTTATGAATTTAGCAATAGCTTTAAATGATTCTTCATTACGAATCTTGAATCTGTCACCAAAAACCACCAGCGGATTGAAACCATCAAGCTGGATAAGGTTAAAGAAAGTAACAATATTTTCATCTTTCACCTGTGGATTAAACCATACGTCATTACGTCGGTTCTGATTTACATCACGAAAGTTTCCATTACCCTGTGAAAAATATGTCGCCTCTGTAAGGAAATTATTATAGTCGCGTTCAAGATCCCCATGCTTCCTTGAATACAAATGATAAATATGTGATTTTTCTTTCCCCTGCAATGTTGTCGCTAAACCGCCTCTTAACACATTGTCAAGATAGGTCTGTTTGCAGTAAAGATCATATGTCTGGTTTGAACTTTTTGTAAATATATTATTCTGGACTTTTGCTACTTCCTGCCTATAATCCTTATTTTTAGCCTGCAAAAAATCAGTATTTTGAGTTTTGCTTATCAAAGAATGTAACTGCTTATTATTACGGGTATATCCCATCAAACTTGAGATCTTTATTTCCTCACCCGGCTTTAACTCTACATTGAAATAGCTAAAAGCAGATGGAGTTTTACTTGATGAGATCTGCTGATCAGGAATTGAAAAATTTTTACGGAAGAAACAAAGCGGATAATTCAAGGTATTATTTGCACCAAAAACAAGTTCAGGATCGATTATAAACTTTGACTTCTTCTTTCCCCTGCCCACTTGAGCATAACTGTAATAAAAATTTCCACCCTGAATATAGCGCACCTGAGGTGAATCAGCCGGATCAACTGCCAGAGCATATAATGGCGCCTTAAACTTGGTCACAAATTCAACCTGCATCCACGCTTCAATAGTACGGCCTAACTCTTTCAGGAATCTGTCATTTGCCCCATAAGGCACGACCTGCGGCAATCCGTCAAGGATTTCAAGTGATTTAGTCGCCTTTGTTGTGTTCTTTATAGTCAGATTTCTTATCAAAGCTGCAAGCGGCTCATTAGCCAAAGTATGATACTGCACATCAAATCTCAGGCCCATAGTGCAATTATCTTCCTGCAAGCTGAAATCTTCCGCACTGATCATCATTTTACGTTTGAAATCCATATTGTGGGTGCTTAATTTATTGCGAAAAGGCTCATAGCATTTACTTGTTTTTTCATTCTTAGCTTTGATAAATGTTCTAAAGCCGCGTCTTGATACAAACTGCCAGGCTCTATTGGCCGGGAAAAACTCAAGCATGGAGCTTTTCTTACCTTCAATTCCAAAGCTTACAATTCCCTGACCGCGGTTAACATAAAAAACCCACATGGGAATACCGAACATACCTGCTATTCCGGGAAAGAAACTGGCAAACGGTTTTCCCAAATCATAATTTTCAATTACAAATTCTCCATTATCTTGCAAATAATAGTTTAATTTACGTCTTTTTTCCACTTTGTTCTCCTGATTTTAATTATAATATACGTTATGTGTTCATTATTTATAAATACTATATTGGAGTTACTTTAATATAGTAGAAAATTTTAATCAACTTTTATACACTTTGCCCCTCCTGTGGCAATAATCAAGCTCTTTTCATCAAAGCAAAAAACCTTTGTATAAAAAATCTTTTTAGTCTTTTTTTTAATGCTGGCATTAAATCTAAACTTTTTACCCACATATGCAGGCTTTTTTTAGCCTCATCGTAAACTCAGATGTAACCACCTTAATACCCAGTTCCCAAAGCAGTTTTACCATCGATTCATCCATGATCAGGCCAACAATACCGCCGTGCACAATCCCTGAAAATCCCTGGTGTTCTTTTTTAGTAACAAATTCGCACCAAAGCGTTTCATCATCAGTCAGATGAAAGTCTAATTTAAGACCTAGCTTATTATTTTTACTGCATACAAAGCAATAATCATCATTTTTTAAAACAATTTTTTTCATGATTTTACGGAGGATGGTCAAATATATTACACTTTCAAGGCGGCATTATAATTAAATCGAGGACATCCTTAAAAAATATATATGCAAGATCAAAACATTCCAAAAAATTTATTTTTTAGATTATGTCTGTTTTTGAAGCTGAAGATATTCTTCCAAATAGGTCTTATCCTGCCTATCCAAAAAAGTAAATTCAACCCCAACAGGAAACACCTCTCTGCCGATATCATCCCTTTTATTTTGAGATCCTATCCATCGTACATTTGCTTCAGCCAAAGTCATATCAGGATTATTCGGAACATCAATACTTAAATCCAGATTGGCATTTAATCTTGGCTTCTTCAAGCTAAGCAGTCTAGCTCCGCCAATACTGACATCTTCGGTAAATCCCTCAGATTTAATTTCTTGGCCAGCTCTTGTAGAGAATTTAACAAAAAGTGAGTTTCCTAATCTTTGAATTTGTCGTCTTTCTTGCATGATACCTCCTTGATCATCACAAAAAGCTTACAGTATTAGAATGCAATCACAATAATCTTTTTATTTATAGTGTGTATTATACCATTACAGCTTTATTTTATCAAGTACTTGGTAAAATAGAGTTTATGCGGAAATATTCAACAATTTATCGGCTAAATCTCTCATATTAGAAAATAGCTTACCCTTTATATCATCCTCTGATAATCCGGCACCCCTTGCGATTTGCTTAGCCCTAGCGATTGTGATTAGATTTTCCGGCGAGTGTGTATCAGTATTGAGAACAAGCTTAGCATTGGCCTTTAAGGCACTTTGGACAACATGTCCATTGCCATAGCAATGCCCTTTTCTTGCGGTTATTTCAAGCGAAACACCCAATGATGCGGCAAGTGCGGCATCCTCTTCAGTTATCAGGCCCGGGTGGGCAAGAATATCCACTTTTGCAGCTATAGCCGCTTTATTCGTACCATTGATAACCGGCTCTACAATAGTTTCCCCGTGAGCCACAACAACACGAGCTCCATTTTTACGGGCATATTTAACCATATCCTCAAAATCAGTTAACGGTATATGCGTAAGCTCAAGACCAGGGAGCAATTTTATGGAAACCTTAGGCTGTAGATCCCGGCAAACCCGAACTATCCGCGACAATACATAATCAATATTTGACGCATCAACATGATCAGTAATTCCTAAGACTTTATAGCCGATCACTTCTGCTCTGCGCACAAGTTCAGAAGGCAGTAGAACCCCATCACTTAATAATGTATGCGTATGCAGATCAATCATAATTTTTACTTTCTAAATAATATGCAGTATTGCGTATTATGCTTTGCCATCAGCCATCGACTATTAGCCATTAGCCTATTCTCTTTCTACTTTTAACTTGCGATCTCAATCGCTAACCCTTTTTAATAATTTTATTTCATTCCGGGATGAAACAACAAGCCCATCCCCTACAATTTCTAACCGTTAACCTGTAACTATCTTTTGCTTTATGTTTTATGCTTTTTCGTCCTTCCTCCTAGCGAAGCGATCGTCCCTCGTCCTTCAGTTTTTTGCCATCAGCCTGAAGCTTGTAGCCTGCGGCATTTTTCTACTTTTTACTTTTTACTTTTAACTTAAATTGGTGCCCCTGAGACGAATCGAACGTCCGGCACTCGGTTTAGGAAACCGATGCTCTATCCTTCTGAGCTACAGGGGCACTAAAATTATACTCTTACGCAGAAACTTGTCCTTCAAGCTGGTTCCATAGCGCAGGAGGACACATAAATATTACTCTTACGTAGCGTCGTCCGCCGCAGCTGTTTTAACAGCGTAGGAGGAAGCTACAGTGGCTCTAAAACTATACTCTTGCGCAGAAACTCGTCCTTCAAGCTAGTTCCACAGCGCAAAAGGGCACTTAAATATTATTCTTATACAGCATCTCGTCCAAACGTATTCCGGCAGAAGGCTACAGTATTTGGTGTTTGAATATATAGATGATACATTAATGCCCAGGCTACGTCAATAAAAAAGCATTGAATTTGTGGGGGGGGGGATAATTAGCAGGCCAAAATTCATTATTTACAACTCAATATGACCAAACATTAAAAGAAATTTTACAATTTTAAACTCATCCCGGCAATCAGTCCCCGCCGGCTATGATAGCCAATACCCAAGATATTATCATTTTTCATGATATAGCGTATTTGCAGAGAATATGTCAAATAGTTATCCTTTTTCTCGTCAGTCGCATAAACAGCATCTGTTGAGCTTGATTTTTCCAAATAAACTTTCTTTTGCTGAGCATAGCCGGCAGAGCAGGCAACAAACAACTGCTTTTTGAGGCGTTTCCCTCACAAACCGTATATTTCAATCTCATCTCCATTATTATTATAGCCAAGATCGCTGTTTAAAGGAGAACTCGTACCACTTACATAATATGTTTTTTTTACATCATTAGTCCTCATCCATGTTGCTCCAAGGCCAACCATATAATTCTTTAATAACCGCGCCAGTTCAAAACTAATGCTCTCTGCCTCTCCTCCAGCCCCGAGCATTAAACCTAGATAATTTTGATTATTCTTTATAATCTTTTTCCGGCTAAAATCATAAGCAAGCTCGCAATTGCTATCAAGCTTTTTCTTATTAACGCTATTAAGTTCCAATAACAATTCCTTACCAACCGCAGCCTCAGGAGAAGCGGGAAATTTCAAAAACAGCAAATCCAGCCAATCCTTGGCCATTTCCCTACTATTTCTGAAAACCGCAAGTTTTACCTCATCAAGCAGCTTTTGGGCATTAAATTCATTTTTACTTGATTTCCCTTTTAATAGAGTCAGCTTTTGCCTTAAATTTTTATTCTGGTTTGCTATAGTACTATTTTTCTGCTTATCAGGAACTGTTTTGCATCCAAATAATTGCGATAATATTAGTACTGATATTAATATTTGTCTTTTCTTCATTAAAAATATTCCTAAATTTTTATAAACTTTACTAAAATGATTTTCAGTGAGTGGTTACATATATTATTACCTAAAGCAAAATTAGTCAATAAAAAAGAGTTAACAGGTTTTACCCAACTCCTGCTAACTCACTATTTAAATTTTCCCAATGCTTATTGGGTTTCTAACTTATCTGCTGCTTGCATCCTTTCAAGGTATTCATCCCTTAGCTTTTGCAATTGTATAAGATCACTGTCTATTGCGGTTTTTCTATAATCTGTTGCAGCAACAAGTTCCAGCTTTAAATATTTTTCTGCTTTATCTACATATTCCAAATAATTTTCCGGCGCATCATCAAAAAACAAATTAACAATCTCAAAGTTATTTTTTGCCAGAACAATAATGGCTTTTTTATCATCAGGATAAACAATCAAGTATTTTTCCATCTCCTCATTGGCCTTTATATAAGAAAAAAATCCCGCCCCCCCGAAATTGGAAAAAATGCCAAAACGCACATTTTTCTCAGTTAGTCCATCAGATATGAGTTGGCGGTAAATTTCATCCGGATATGCGACTCTTAAAAACTGCTTATAATAATTCATCATTTTTTCTTTAGCTTTTCGATCATAATGCATTGCCGCCAGTTCAAGCAAAGCTCTCTTAATAATTTTGTAGTCCGAATTGTTATATAATTTACGGTATGTTTGCTTTCTTTTTGGAACATTTTCAAGAATAAATTCATAATTCCCCATTGCTTTTTCAAATTCCTTGTTCATATATAACAAATATCCCGACTTTTGCCTGATATTAAGATTCAGGGGCATTATCTGCTGAATTGACGCGCTTGCTTTAATTAATTTTTTCAGCTCTGCATCACTACTAAAAGTCATGCATCTTATTGCTAATGATTTTACCTTACTATCCAACTCAACCTCAGAATAGCTCTTACTGTAGTTATTTGATTTTTTTTCTACAGATTCTGTTACTTGAAAAATTAAGTTTAAAAACTCTTGGGTCTTTTTAGTAATAAAATCATCCATCTGTTTATATTTTGGTAAAATAATGGTAAAGAAAAATATCACTATCAGCAGCACACCGATGCACTTTAAAATGAATATAAACTTATCCTGGTCCATCATCACTCCTTTTTAAAATTCGCTGTTTTCAAACATAACAGAAAGATAAAATCTATTTTACCTAATTTATTTTATCAAATATAAAGCCTTAAATCTATTATAAACAATAAAAAAGAGCGAGGTTATCCTCGCTCAAATTCTAATTTAATCCCGGTTTTTAGCTTTAAAATTCAATTATCGAGTTTACAGTGTATTTTAATAGTTTTTTACGCCCCTTAAGAAACAACAATTCTATAAAAAATCCAATTCCCACAATCTTAACCTTGCATTTATTAAGCAGTTTGCATACAGCTTGAATCGTTCCACCCGTAGCCAGCAAATCGTCAATTATTAAAACTCGGCCGTTTTTCTTAATTGCGTCCTGGTGAATTTGAAGTGTATCTTTGCCATATTCAAGCGCATAAGTTACACTATAAGTTTTATAGGGTAATTTGCCTTTTTTTCTGATTAAAACCAGACCGGAATTTAGTTTATAAGCCAACGCAGATCCAAAAATAAAGCCTCTGGCTTCCACGCAGACTACATAATCTATCTTTTTGCCTTTATATTGTTTATAAAGCAGATCAACCGATTGCTTAAAGAGTTTGGGATCCTGCAAAACAGTTGTTATATCTTTAAACATAACACCCTTTTTGGGAAAATCAGGCACATCCCTTATGGACTTTGCCAGTTTATTTAATATATTCATCTAATCATTCTCCGTTAAATAAACTTTCAGTTTTTTTAAAGCGTTATTCTCGATTTGACGTACCCGTTCTCGGCTGATATTAAAATTCTTCGCTGTTTCCTCTAAAGTTCGAAATGTCCCGTCTTCAAGCCCATATCTAAGCACCAGAATATGCCTTTCTCTCTCAGACATTTTTTCCAGAAGTTCTTTAATCTTTTCCTGCCGCAGCAGGCGGCTCAGCTCTTCAAAAGGTGAGGTAACAGATTCATCCTCTAGTAAATCCATAAATTCGCCTGATGAATCCTCACCAATCGGCTTATGCAATGATGTAGTTCTGGTAACAACTTCGCTCAAGCGACGCGCTTTTTTTACAGTAATGCGCATACTCTTGGCAATTTCTTGCACGGAAGGCGTACGCCCGAATTTCTGGGTAAGCTTTTCTGTTACGCGTTTCCACTTAGTGATCGTTTCCGTTAAATATACCGGCACCCGGATCGTTTTACTTTGATTGGCAATCGCCCGCGTTATATATTGACGGATCCACCATGCTGCATAAGTACTAAAACGATACCCCTTTGAAGGCTCAAACTTCTTAACAGAATGCATTAAACCAATATTGCCCTCTTCAATCAAATCTGTGATCGGCACTCCTAAGAAACTATATTTTTTAGCAATATTAACTACCAGTCTCAGATTTGAGCGTATCATCATCTTACGCGCTTCTGCATTTCCCCTTCTGGCTCTTTTGGATATTTTCAACTCATCCTCAGGAGTCAAAAGCGGAATATCTTTAATATCTTTAAGGTATAATCTAATCGGATCCATTGCCATAAATTTTATCTTCCTTTTTCACTTTCTATTACAGCTTGTGCTGCCGCAAGTCTTGCTATTGGTACTCTGTAAGGCGAACAGCTTACATAGTTAAGCCCGACTCTATGACAAAATTTCACTGAATCAGGATCACCGCCATGCTCACCGCAAATTCCGCATTTAAGAGCCTTCCTGGTTTTTCTACCAAGCTTTACAGCTGTTTGAACAAGTTTTCCTACGCCAAGCTGATCAATAGTCTGGAAGGGATCATTATCCAATACCTTTTTCTCCAGATAATCCGGGAGGAAAACACCCGCATCATCACGACTGTATCCAAAAGTCATCTGAGTAAGATCATTTGTCCCGAATGAGAAAAATTCTGCTTTTTGCGCTATTTCATCAGCTGTAAGCGCAGCACGAGGTATCTCGATCATCGTGCCAACTAAATAACTGATCTTCACTTTTGCTTTGCTTATGATACTGTCTGCTGTTTGGCGGACAATCGGCTCAAGAAAATCAAACTCAGCCTTTGTGCCGATCAAGGGGATCATAATCTCAGGCATTACTTTAATTCCCTTTTTAGCCATATTGCATGCTGCCTCGATAATCGCTGTTGTCTGCATTAAGCAAAGCTCAGGATATGTAATCGAAAGCCTACAGCCTCGATGCCCAAGCATCGGATTAAGCTCATGAAGCTTTGTCACAAATTCAGTAACCTTAGCCGAAGTTATTTTAAGACGTTTTCCCATTTCTTTTTGTCCTGCAGCGTCATTGGGAAGAAACTCATGCAAAGGCGGATCAAGTAGGCGAATTGTAACAGGTAATCCGTTCATTTCCTTAAAAATTCCTTCAAAATCCTTACGCTGGTAAGGCAATAGCTTCTTCAGAGCTTTTTCTCTTGCCTCTTTATCCTGGGCCAGAATAAACTCACGAATAGCCCATATACGCTCACCCGTAAAAAACATATGCTCGGTTCTAGTCAGGCCAATACCTTCAGCCCCCAAACGGCGAGCTGCAAGAGAATCTTTAGGAGTATCGGAGTTTGTACGCACATTAAGCTTGCGATACTGATCAGACCATTTCATGATCTGCATAAACATTTTATATATCGGGCTTTTCTTAGCGCTTGAGTTATTCTCAACAACTCCGGCGATTACCGGACTTGAAGATGTTTTAATATGTCCGAGCATAACCTCTCCCGTAGAACCGTCAAGGGATAACCAATCGCCTTCTTTAATAACTATATTGCTCACAGTTGTCTGTTTTTTAGCATAATTGATATTTAAAGCACTACAGCCCGCGATACAGCATTTACCCCAGCCGCGCGCAACAACAGCTGCATGTGATGTCATTCCGCCGGTTGAAGTCAAAATACCCTCAGCCGCTGCCATACCGGCAACATCCTCAGGTGATGTCTCTTGACGAAGCAGAATAACCTTTTTTCCTTTTTGCTTCCAGGCAACCGCGGCATCAGCCGTAAATACTACCTGGCCTGAAGCAGCACCCGGACCAGCCGGAAGACCTTTAGCGATCTTTTTTGTTTTAGCCATTGCCTTGATATCAAAAATAGGAAAAAGTAGCTGATTAAGCTGATCGCCTTCAATGCGCATTAATGCCTCTTTAGGTGTGATCATTTTTTCTTTTACCATATCAACAGCGAGCTTTACCGCGGCAAGTCCGGTCCGTTTTCCGGTTCTTGTTTGAAGCATAAATAATTTTCCCTCTTGTATAGTAAACTCAACATCCTGCATATCCTTGTAATGTCTCTCAAGTTTGTTTCGGATATCATTAAGCTCTTTATAAATCGACGGCCATTCTTTTTTCAAATCACTTATTGGCTCTGGAGTTCTAATGCCAGCAACAACATCTTCTCCCTGGGCATTGATCAGAAATTCGCCAAAGAATTCTTTGTCACCGGTTGAAGGGTTTCGCGTAAAAGCAACTCCGGTACCAGAGGTATCTCCCATATTCCCAAAAACCATAGACTGAACATTAACAGCCGTTCCCAATAAACCGGTAATCTTGTTGATCCTTCGGTAGGTTACTGCTCGCGGAATATTCCAGGAACCGAAAACAGCATTAACAGCGGCCATTAGCTGATCCTTTGCATTACTCGGGAAAGACTTTTTAACATGTCTCTGATAAACTTTTTTATACTCGCCTACAAGTTCTTTAAGCTGTGCGGCATTCAGATCATTATCAATTTTTGCCTTATATTTCTTTTTTATCGCAATAAGTTTTTCCTCGAAATATTCATGCTGCACTCCCATTACTACATCACCAAACATATCGATAAAGCGCCTGTAAGCATCCCAGGCAAGTCTTTCATTATTAGTCTTTTTTGCCATTCCCTGTACAGCCGCATCATTAAGACCTAAATTGAGAACTGTATCCATCATCCCAGGCATTGATACTGCCGCACCGCTTCTAACCGAAACAAGCAAAGGATTTTTCTCATCCCCCAGCTTTGCGCCCATTGCCTTTTCAAGCTTTTTAATATTATCATCGATCTGTTTCTGTAGCTCTTTGGGATATTTCTTTCCATGTTTGTTATAATAATCGCATACTTCTGTTGAAATTGTAAATCCTGGCGGCACCGGAACCCCAATTTTTGCCATCTCAGCAAGATTAGCTCCCTTTCCACCCAGAAGAGCCTTCATTTTTGCATTTCCTTCAGACTGTCCTTTACCAAAAAAATAAACATACTTCTTAGCCATCTCTTAAAAATCCCCTTTCCAAACAGTTTACCTGTAATCCAATTTGCTTTACATTAACCCAGTTTATCCTTAAAATACTCATCCAGCTTATCTATGCTAATCCTATCTTGAGCCATAGTGTCGCGATCTCTTATTGTTACCATTTTATCTTCCAAAGACTGCACATCAACAGTAACGCAATACAGCGTGCCTATCTCGTCTTGTCGTCGATAAAGTTTACCTATAGAAGCTGTATCGTCGTATTTTACCACAAAATATTTTTTTAAGCCACTACTTATTTTTTTCGCGTACTCTACAATATCGCTATTTTTTTTAAGCAAAGGCAACACAGCTATCTTAAAAGGACTCAAGCTTTTATTAAGCCCTAAAACCACCCTTTTCGCTCCCTTGACTTCCTCCTCACGATAGGCATCTACCAGGAATGCCAATAAAGCCCTGTCTACTCCGCCTGAAGGCTCCACAACATGCGGCAGATATCTTTTATTTGCCAGCTGATCAAAATAAGTCAGATCTTTGCCGCTTACTTTAGCATGTTGACTCAGATCAAAATCTCCCCGATTTGCTATGCCTTCAAGCTCAGACCAGCCAAAAGGAAAATTGTATTCTATATCAGTACACCCGCTTGCATAATGCGCCAATTCATCATCTGCGTGTACGCGTAATCGAAGCCTATCTTTTTTTATCCCAAGATCCTGATACCACTGAAACCTGTCCGCAACCCAGCGTTTATAGGCATTTTCTGATTTCTCAGGCTTTACAAAATACTCGATCTCCATCTGCTCAAATTCACGCGTTCGGAATGTAAAATTTCCCGGCGTTATCTCATTGCGAAAACTCTTGCCGATCTGCGCTACGCCAAAGGGGAGTTTTCTGGAACGGGAATTAACCACATTGAGAAAATTCACAAAAATTCCCTGTGCGGTTTCTGGTCTAAGATAAGTTACTGCGCCTTCATCTTCAACCGGGCCGAGAAATGTCTTGAGCATCAGATTAAATAAACGCGGCGGATTGCTTTTAAGATCAATATCTGCCTTACATTCAGGACACTTTCTATTATCACCGTCACCTGGCAAATGATCCACACGAAATCGTTTTTTACAAGACCTACAGTCAACCAGCGCATCTGTAAAGCCATCGATATGGCCTGATGCCTTCCAAGTAGACGGATGCATTAAAATAGCCGCGTCAAGCCCCTCTATATCCTCTCGCAAATGCACCACAGACTTCCACCAGGCCTGTTTTACATTGCGCTTAAGCTCAACTCCTAGAGGGCCGTAATCCCAGGTACTGCCCAGGCCCCCGTAAATCTCAGAACTCGGAAATATAAATCCGCGCCGTTTGCACAATGAAACAATTGTATCCATACTTACTTTACACATAAGAATACCTAACCTTTTTTAAAAGCTCTAATGATTTAAACTCTTCAGTAATATGGTAACTGATAAAACTACGCAGTAACTTCTCAAGCTCGATAAAAACACTTGGTACGATTTTAAAACCACTTAACTTTTTAAGTTCTATTTTTTCAATATGCCTTAAAGTAGCAATAGTGCCCTTCATTAAATTTTGCGCGTTTTCATCAAAGTTGAAACACTTTTCACACAAAAGGCCTCCCAGAATATAGCTGAACTTGCTTTTATCAAATATTTGACCATCACAATGCACGCAAAAATCCAAGTTAGGCTTAAACCCAGAAAGATTTAAAAATTTAATTTCGAAAACCTGTACAACATGAGGTATGTTATCCTCTTTATCGAGAAAACTCAAGAAATTCTTAAGCAGCTGGAAAATTTCCTTATTTTTATCTCCGATACCCATAGCCGCATTTATAAGTTCAAGGAAATAACTCCCGTAACAGTATTTTTCTATATCCTTATCAATTCCGCCAAAATGTTCGATCAGATCAGCCTGGCTAATAATATTTAAGCTTCCATGAACACTTTCATAAAAAACTATTTCGATAAAACTCAGAGGGACAAAACTACTGCCGAATTTACCGATCTTTCTTTTCGCCCCCTTGGCCTGAGCGTGAATTTTACCAAAATCAGCTGTAAATAAACTCAGCAGATAACTTGTTTCTCTGTAATCCTTTCGATCAATAACTATTGCTTCAGTCTTATGTATGGCCATTATAAATTTTAGAGTTTTAATAAGAAAAAGATTAAACTAGTAAGCCCAAGGCCGACAAACGCGCCTGCTATTACTTCCTTTAAGCTATGAAATCCAGGCCGGATTCTGCTTTGAGCCAGCAAGATAGCTAATATAAGCACCAGCACAATAAGCAGCTTACTTGGCGAAAGAAACAAGGCAATAGCCCATACAGAAAAAGCAATAGCCGCATGACCTGAAGGCATACCACCGCGCAAAGGTTTACCTCGCCCGATTTTAGCCTTTGAAAAAATCACCGTCACAATCACAATAATTATAGAGACAAAAGTAATATGCAGCGGCTTTTGCCTTATATAATCAATACTAGTCTCTAAAGTGTCTACAGGGAAATCTGTCAAGAACAACAGGTACCCGACAAATACAGCATTGATCGCTGCTAACAGCACTGCTCCGGCCGTAATATCCTTTATTATTCGTGCCAGCGGGTGAAATTCATCCGTAATCAAATCTATGATCAGCTCCACACTGGTATTGAACATTTCTGTTATCATAACAAAGCTGATCGTAAGCAGAAGCAGAATTAATTCGATTTTAGAAAAGTTATAATAAAAACCCATCAAAAGAACAACAATCGCTGCCAAAAAATGAAGCCGCATATTTTTTTGTGTTTTTAATACATAAAGGAATCCTTCAATGGCATAATTAAAACTTTCAAATAATCTTCTTCTATGCATAATTCTCCAAAATTTCCCTTTGAATAGCTTCCATCTTCTTGCGCTTGCTGGGGGTTAGATCATCGAACCCGAGTAAATGAAGAATTCCATGCACTAAATAAAGCCGGATTTCTTGCGTAAAACTTGTTTTGAATTCTTTAGCGCGCAAGGCAGCCGTTTCCAGAGAAATAATCACATCGCCTAAAATTTCCGGATGCATATGCGAAAACTCTCCATCCTGCATTCGAAAAGCTAGGACATCGGTTGGATAATCCTTCTTTAGATATTGCTTATTAAAATCCTTAATAGCTTTATCATTCACCAAAAGGATACTTATCTCTTTTTCATCAATACCTTGATGTTCCAGAGTCTTATTCGCCAGTTTTTTTAGGTCTTTCAGGCTTACTTTTTTTTTCTGAAGATTCTTTATTTTTATTTTGTTCATTTTGCAGCTGCTTAATATCCGGATATTCAACCCTTGAGTGAAATATCCCGTTAAGAATATGTGTAAAAACTCCTGCTATTGTATGCAGATCCTTTAAAGTTAGCGCGCATCCATTTAATTGTCCATCGATAAACTTATTATTAACGATCCGGCTGACTAATTCATTGATCTTGCCTGGAGTAGGCTGATGGATAGCTTTTGAAGCAGCCTCAACAGAATCAGCCAGCATAACTATTGCGGCCTCTTTAGACTGTGGCTTTGGCCCGGGATATCTAAAATCCTCTTGCTGAACCTTGCTTTTCTCTTCCTCGTGCATTTCAAGTGCTTTATGATAAAAGAAATGCACAACATCATCACCGTGATGCTGTACAATTATATCAATTATGTCTTTGCCAAGTTTATATTTTTTAGCCAAGTCCGCCCCTTCTTTAATATGATTGATTATAATAAGGCTGCTGATCGTAGGACTTAAATTTTCGTGCTTGTTCTCAATTTGCCCCTGGTTTTCGGAAAAATATGGCGCCATGCGCAGTTTTCCGATATCATGGAAATAGCCGCCTACTCTGGCAAGCAGGCTATTGGCACCTACCGCCTCTGCTGCTGATTCAGCTAGATTTCCAACAACCAAACTGTGATGATATGTTCCCGGAGCCCTAAGCATCAGTTCTTTTAAAACCGGTTGGTTTAAATCAGAGAGCTCAAGCAAACTGATATTTGTTGTGATCTGAAACAATATTTCAAAAATAGGCAAAAGTCCGGTAACTATTATCGCGGACAGTATTCCATTGGCAAGCCCCCAGGCACCCTGAACAATAAGGGTATTGATAGAAACAAAATTAATCAGCCCCATTGAAACAATGGCAACCATATGTGTCAGTCCGATTATAAAACCGGCTTTAGTTAGATTGCGTCTGCGCCGGACATTGAGCACAGCATATATACTGACTATACCGCCTGACATCATCGTAACCATAACATCAAAGCTGCCTCCTGTTAAAACAGAAAGCAGAATACTCAGTAGTACCGTAAGCATCAGGGCTACACCCGGATCAATAAGCATGGCCACCAGCATAGATATACTTGCCAGGGGTATCAGATAGACAGACCATGATGCAAATAAAATAGCCTTAGTCCCTAGAACGATAAATAATATCAGCAGGCATAAAAGCAGGACATTCTTCTCTTTATAAAGAATTCTAGCTTTATGAATGGTATCATAGGTTACAATAATTACAGCAAATAATATAAGCAGAAGTAAAATACCGAGTATATAGTAAAGATTTTTCGGCTGCTTTTGGATATTATGCAGTTCTATGGTAGCCAATTCCTGGTTCTTATTTATTTTCTCTCCTCTTTCTACTATCAGCTCATTCTTTTTTATTTTTAATTCCAATCCGTCCTTATTAATGAATGAGAAATCATAAGGAGAAAATATATCCCGCTGACTAATCTGCCCCTGCTCGAGATAGCACCCTGTCCAGAGAAAATCCTTGCCCAGAAAAAAAACAAGGCTTAAAAGCAGACAAAGAAAAATCACCAAGATCACACCTAGTGAATTCTTTTTTGTTATATTATCAGCTAACTCCGGGTTTTTACTGTTCATTTTATTTTTCCTCAGAACATTCTTTAAATTTAGCGTAAGCTTTAATTATATCTCTGACCAGTTTATGTCTCACCACATCAGACTCATTCAAATAAACGAATTTTATACCCTCAATATTTCCTAAGATCGGCTGTATTTGGACCAGCCCTGACCTTTTATTCAAAGGTAAATCCACCTGGGTGATATCTCCGGTAACAACAACCTTAGAATCAAAGCCAAGGCGTGTAAGAAACATTTTCATCTGCTCAGGTGTACTGTTCTGGGCTTCATCAAGTATAATAAACGCGTCATTAAGCGTACGCCCGCGCATATAGGCCAACGACGCTACTTCAATTAAGCCTTTCTGCAGGTATGCCTGAACTTTATCCGCGTCCATCATTTCATATAAAGCATCATATATAGGCCGCAAATACGGATCAATTTTCTCCATTATATCACCCGGCAGAAACCCCAGGCTTTCGCCTGCTTCAACCGCGGGGCGCATCAAAATCACCCGCCCCATCTGGCGATTTTTTAAAGCATTAACTGCCATAGCAATTGCCAGATAGGTTTTTCCTGTTCCGGCAGGGCCAATACCAAATGTTATATCACAATTTCTAATAGCATCAACATAGCTTTTCTGCCCCTTAGTTTTAGGGGTAATAAACTGACGTTTACTCATTACTTCTATACGCTCAGTTAAAATCCACGCATTGGGAATCGTGCCGGTTTCTTTTAAGATATTTATAGCGTTTTTTATTTCCTGTTTATGCAACTGCGTCCCCTGTCGAACGATACTAATTAGTTCCTTTAGCAATTTCTCAGCCAGGATAATATTATCTTTTTTTCCTTGTAGGGTGAGCTTTTCGCCGCGCGCAGCAATTTGGATGGTGAGCTCTTGCTTAATGAGCTTTAGATTTTCATCGTGCCGGCCAAAAAGTACATTTGCCTCTTCATCGCTTTGAAGTTTTATTACTTTTTCCATACCTACTTGCTTTGGTCTCAACAAGCAGCTTAATCTTGAGGAATTAAAATTTTCTGACCGGGATAAATTTTGTTTGGACTTTTTAATATCCCTTTATTGAAATCGAAAATTTGCTGCCATTTTTTGGTAGTCCCATATACTTTCTTTGAAATCTTTTGTAATGTATCGCCTTTTTGAACTTTGTAGGAAATAAATTTCACCTTTTCTTTCACTACTGGCTCCGGTTTTACCGTTTCAGGCTGGGGGATAGCATCTGCCTCTTCATAGACATCTTCAGGCAGAATTATAGGCTCTGACTTTACCAAAGGATCCGGCTGTCTGACTACTGGTTGGGGCCCTCCATAAATATAACCACGGTTTCCCCACAATTCTTCATCTTCAGTTCTTTCAGGTCTAAAATTTTTCCACTCAGCATAAGGAGGAACTTCTAATGTAACTTGATATATTTTTCTGGTTTTCAATTTTGTTTGGGATGGCTCTGAAGGAGGCTTGGGGCCTTTTATATAGCCCATATTGCCTGAGTTTGTATCCTGATCAATACGCTCTTTTTCAATAGTACTTATATTCACACGTTTGACACAGCCGCTAACATTTAAAGCAAATAAAATAATCACAACGCAAGCAATCAGTATTCTTTTCATAGTTCAATACCCCCCCCATGGTCATTAAGCATTTACAATGCCTTATTTTTTTTAATATTTAAAACATTGTTATTATTATAAAACATTAGTCTTTTATTGTCAAATGAAGCTCATCAAGCTGCTTTTTTGCAACAACCGAGGGCGCCATAGTCAATGGGCAAAAACCCTTCTGAGTCTTAGGAAAAGCTATAACATCCCGAATACTAGGACTTTTACTCATCAGGGCGATCAGCCTGTCTATTCCCGGAGCAAATCCTCCATGCGGAGGGGCTCCATAAGTAAAGGCTTCAAGCAAAAATCCAAATTTAGATTTAATCTCATCCTTATCCATTCCCAGTATATCGAAAATCTTCTGCTGCAATTGCTCCTCATGAATACGAATACTGCCGCTTCCCAATTCTGTACCATTGATAACCAGATCATAAGCGCAAGACCTGACTCTGCCTAAATCAGTATCCATGTATTCTATATCTTCAGGTTTAGGAGAAGTGAAAGGATGATGCTCTGAATCCCAGCGCTTCTCTTCAGAATTATATTTGAAAAGCGGGAAATCTGTAACCCACAAGAAGTTAAACTTATCATTATCTACGCAATTCAATACCTCAGCGACATTAACTCTCAGACTTCCAAGAACACTCATGGCAACCGACGCCTTATCTGCGATCAACAGCAATAAATCTCCAGATTTTGCTTTAAAGGCATTAACCAGGCTTTGCAGTAATTCTGGACCTAAATGTTTTTTTACAGGCGATTGAAAATCATTCTCAAACACCTTTATCCAGACAAGTCCCTTCGCCCCATTTTCAACCGCAGACTTGGTCATAACATCAAGCTGTTTAAGCGTAAAAGCTGCGCCTCCAGAGGCATTAATGCCCATAACCTTGTTCTTAGCCTCAACTACCTTTTTAAAAACCATAAACTCGCTGTCCTTCACCAGATCACTAAGATTATGCAAAAGCATACCATAGCGCATATCCGGCTTATCTGTCCCGTAGCTAGCCAATGCCTGCGCATGGGTAAGCCGTAAGAAAGGAGTCGTTATTTCGATATTCATAGTTTTCGAAAATATACTCTGGACAAGTTCCTCAATAAGACCATAGATATCCTCTTCATCAATAAAAGACATCTCTAAGTCAAGCTGAGTAAACTCGGGTTGTCGATCTTTTCTCAAATCCTCATCACGAAAACATTTGGCAATCTGATAATATTTATCAATTCCAGAGACCATTAAGATCTGTTTAAATAACTGCGGAGATTGCGGCAGGGCAAAAAAACTGCCGGGATTAAGACGACTGGGCACAAGATAATCACGCGCTCCCTCAGGCGTACTTTTGGTCAGTATCGGCGTATCAATATCTAAAAACCCCTGATCATCTAAAAAATCACGAATAACCTTAATCACTTTAGAGCGCAGGATAAGCTTTTTTTTCATTCCCTCCCTGCGCAGATCCAGATAGCGATAAGTAAGCCTCAGGTCTTCTCCCACATCTTTATCATCATTGACCTCAAAAGGCAAAGGCCTTGATTTGTTAAGAATTTCAAGCCCCGTTACATGAATTTCTATCTCACCGGTAGCAAGTTTAGAATTGAGAGTTCCCTCCGGCCGTTCATTTATAACCCCAGAAATAGAAATTACAAATTCATTACGAAGTGTCTCAGCTATTTTGTGCACAGATTCATTACGCGTAGGATCAAATACAATTTGGGTTAATCCTTCCCTGTCACGCAAATCAATAAAAATCAATCCACCGTGATCACGGCGTGAATTTACCCATCCGCAAAGATTAATGCTTTTTCCTATATCTGTCACTTTTAATTCATTACAATTATGTGTTCTTTTCATATTTACTCTTTATTTAGTTTTCGACTTTTAGTTATTAATTATTAGTCTTTAGTATTTAGTTTTTTGCTTTTTCCCCTAACCACTAAACGCTAATCCCTATACGCTATTTTTATTTCCCCATTCCTACACGCTGTACCTGCTGGAATATTTTTCCCTCAGTTTTAATTGAAGGCGCAATAATTATTTCTGTTAAATTCATTTCTTTGATACTCTTAGCTCCTACAGACCCCATAGAAAGCTGCAAAGCGCCTACAAGGTTCTGAGATCCATCATCTAATCTAGCCGGACCGAATAATATTTCTTCAAGTGTTCCGGTAGTGCTCACATGTATTCTTGTACCTCTAGGCAAATTAGCATGTGACGTTGCCATGCCCCAATGAAATCCTCTGCCCGGAGCTTCCTTTGCTCTGGCAAAAGCAGATCCGACCATAACCGCATCCGCACCGCAGGCAAAGGCCTTGCAAATATCACCGCCTGAGCTCATTCCGCCGTCGGTAATTATCGGCACATATCTGCCTGTTTTCTTAAAATAAAATTCTCTGGCATCAGCAATATCACATGTAGCTGTTACCTGAGGAACTCCGATCCCCAGAACCCCTCGTGTAGTACAAGCAGCCCCTGGCCCAATACCAACAAGCAATCCGCTGGCACCGGTCTCGAATAATTCAAGCGCTACATCATGCGTAACGCAATTTCCGATAAGCACCGGTATTTTCATTTTTTTGCAAAACTTTGTCAGATCAAGCGCCTTGTATTCGGTTGAAATGTGGTGAACAGATGAGACAGTGGATTGAACAACAAAAATATCTGCTCCCGCGCTTTGCGCCAAAGCACCAAATTTTTCCGCACGCTGAGGAATAGCACTTACAATACATGGAACTTTTTTCTTTTTTATCTGCTCAATACGAACACCGACAAGTTTTTCCTTGATCGGTTCATGATAAATTCCCTGAACCAGCTTAGTTGCTTCTTCCGGAGTTGCGTTAGCAATAGCATCAAGCACTTTATTAGGATTTTCATATCGAGTTTGCACACCTTCCAAATTAAGTACAGCAATGCCCCCTAATTTTCCCATTTTAACAGCAAAGTCCACATCAACAACGCCATCCATAGCAGCAGCTAAAATCGGCACCTTATATTTTTTACCTCCCAGAGTAAAGCTGGTATCAACCTCATTCGGATTTATTGTAACCAATCCAGGAACTAATGCTACCTCATCAAAACCATAACATCTACGTGCTTTTCTTCCTCTGCCAATAAACTGAGCCATTGCTAAAGAACCTCCTTTTTTTTATTGATATTTACATGAAAAAAATTCCCATAACATATACTTAATAATTGAGTAGTGAAAAAATAATATAACATAAAATTAATTCTCTGTCAATTAATAAAAACTGGTATTTCACTCGGAAAAAACAGCAATCATTTTACCTTTTTTTTTATGCTTTACAAATATAATAATTACCAGCGCTAAAAATATTCCCTAACCCTGCAAATAAATGACTATATAAAAAAAGACCCGCAGGAAATTAAACTCCTGCGGGTCTTTTAAAAGCGATTCAAACGGTATTAATATCCGCCCATACCACCCATGCCGTTCATACCGCCTGGCATAGCCGGTACGGCTTTATCATCTTCTTTAATATCAGTAATAACTGTCTCTGTTGTCAGAAGCAATCCAGCGATACTTGCAGCATTTTCAAGCGCGCTGCGGCTGACTTTAGCAGGATCAACAACACCAGCCTTGATCATATCCACAAACTCATCTGTATTAAAGTTATATCCAATATTAGCTTTTTCGGCTTTTACTCTCTGTAAAATCACAGAACCTTCAAGCCCGGCGTTTTCAGCCAGCTGGCGCAAAGGAAATTCCAGCGCCTTTCTGATTATATTCACACCGATCTGCTCTTCATCATTTTCAAGCTTAAGAGTCTCTAAGCCTTTAGAAGCTCGGATCAGGACAACTCCGCCGCCAGGCACAATACCTTCTTCAACAGCAGCGCGTGTCGCGTGTAAAGCATCCTCAACTCTTGCCTTTTTCTCTTTCATTTCAGTCTCAGTAGCAGCCCCGACATTGATTACAGCAACTCCGCCCGATAATTTAGCCAGACGCTCCTGGAGCTTTTCTTTATCATAATCAGAATCGCTTTCATTAATCTGGTTTTTGATTTGGGTTATTCTTGCTTTTATATCAGCAGTTTTCCCTGAGCCTTCAACGATAGTAGTATTTTCTTTATCGATTTTGATTTTCTTTGCTTTTCCCAAATCGCTAATATCAATATTTTCCAGTTTTTCACCCAGCTCTTCAGTAATTGCGCGTCCGCCGGTCAGTTTAGCGATATCTTCAAGCATTTCTTTTCTTCTATCACCATAACCTGGGGCTTTAACAGCACAGCACTGCAAAGTTCCTCTGATTCTATTAACAACCAAAGTCGCCAATGCTTCACCTTCAATGTCCTCAGCAAGTATCAAAAGCGGCTTGCCGGCTCTTGCTGTTTTTTCCAGCAAAGGCAGCAGATCTTTTAAGGCCGAGATCTTCTTCTCATAAATCAAAATGAACGGATCATCAAGCAAGCATTCCATTCTGTCAGTATCAGTAGCAAAATAAGGAGATAAATATCCCTGGTCAAACTGCATTCCTTCAACAACATCAAGAGTTGTTGACATCGATTTTGCTTCCTCTACTGTAATAACTCCGTCTTTACCTACTTTTTCCATTGCCTCTGCGATAAGCTCTCCGATTGCCGAATCATTATTAGCAGCAATAGTAGCTACCTGAGCAACTTCCTCTTTATCTTTAATCGATTTTGAAAGCCCCTTTAATGTCTTTACAACATTTTCTACAGCCTTATCAATACCTCTTTTAAGAGACATTGGGTTTGCACCTGCAGTCACATTTTTCAAACCCTCTCTAAATATAGCTTCTGCTAAAACAGTCGCAGTAGTTGTTCCGTCACCTGCTATATCACTTGTCTTTGATGCAACCTCTTTAACCAGTTCTGCTCCCAAATTCTGATACGGATCAACAAGCTCAATTTCCTTTGCAACCGTAACACCGTCTTTTGTTATCGTAGGAGAACCAAACTTCTTATCTAAAACCACATTGCGCCCCTTAGGGCCTAAAGTCACTTTAACTGCTCTAGCAAGCATTTCGACACCCAGCAGGATCTCGCGTCTTGCCTCTTCACCAAACTTAAGCTGTTTTGCCATAATCTTAATCATCCTCCACTTTTTATGTGATAACGGCTAATATATCATCTTCTCTTAATATTAAGTATTCAACACCCTCTTTAGTACTAATAGCAGTTCCGGAATATTTTCCAAAAAGAACTTTATCCTTAACTTTTACTTCTGGAGCCTGAACCGCGCCGCTATCAAGAACCTTTCCCTTACCAACAGCTATAATCTCAGCCTCCTGCGGCTTTTCCTTTGCACTGTCAGGTAAAAAAATTCCACTTTCTGTCTTTTCTTTTGCATCTAGTACCTTAACTAGAATACGATCACCTAATGGGTTAATCGCCATACAAACACCTCCTTTTTCCCTTTTTATTCAATTATCAGCACTCTACCTAGATGAGTGCTAATTTCTATGAAAGTTCAAGATAACATATTCAATATTGAAAATCAAGCTTTAAATTTAAATTATTTTAAGAAAATAAAGGCAAATATTCGATGTTTATGGGGTATTAGGCTACTTTGCTTTATTTTTTGATGATTTGTAAGCTATTTCGATTCCTTTTAATGTCAAATTTGGCTGATAATGGTCAATACTCTTACAAAGCGGTTCCATGATTTTCAGATTTCCACCGGTCGCGACCACCACAGGCGCCTTTTTTAAATCTGCCTTAAGCTTACCTATTAATCCATCTACAAGAAAAGAATAGCCATAGAAAATCCCGCTTAAAATAGAATTTTTCGTATCCTTACCTAACACTGCCTTTGGTTTTTTAGGATTTAAAAGCGGAAGTAAAGCAGTATTTGCATATAATGCGTTTAAAGAAAGATTGATACCCGGAACAATAACTCCTCCCAAATAATCTCCCTTGGCTGAGATAACATCGATTGTAATCGCTGTGCCAAAGTCCACAACCATTGCCGGCATGCTATAGCAGCTTTTCGCACCAACCGCATTTACCAGGCGGTCATTACCAACCTGCTCAGGACATTTATATTTATTTTTTATAGGAATCACAATATCCTTGCCAATTATCAACACTTTGCTATTTGGCAGCATATACCTGTAATTTTTTTTTATAATACAATTAAGTCGCGGCACAACAGAGCAAATAATCACTGCACTTATTGTATTCTTATTTATCTTGGCTTTTTTAATATTTTCGAACTGGTTTTTTTTAAAACTTCTTGATTTAGCTATAATATTTGTCGGGCTATGCCAGGTATAATACTTATCATTGCCCTTACTTATTCCAAAGGTTGTACTGCTATTACCGATATCTACTAAAAGCAACATTTCCCACCTCAATCTTTTAATGCTCTTATTTTTAGTATTCTGATTACTTTAAAAAATTGTACTAAATATTGCGAATCTATTTTTCACACATAGGCTATTTTTATTAATTTTATCCCGGGATGGTCATGACCATCTTCTACAGATTCTAACCGCTGACGTTTTTATGCTTTTTTTTACTTTTACCTTTTACTTTTTACTTGAATCCTCGTCCCTCGTCCTAGCGAAGCGATCATCCATCATCCTTCGCAGCTTTACTATTAGCCGTTACCGTAGCCTTTTTAGACGATACGGGCATCGCAACCGCTAACCTTTTTACGCTTTTTATTTTACTATCGACTATGGACCATCAGCCATCGACTATTAGCCATTAGCTTATTCTCTTTTAACTTTTAACTTATTTCTGGCTACTTAATTATCCTGACATCACCGCTAAGTATATGATGTAAAAAACCAAAATCATCCCTCACAATTAAAGCCCCTGAGCTGTCAATATCCATAGCCTGACCTTCTATAATCGATGATCTCCATTTTACTTTTATCCGCCGTCCTAATGTTACGGAAAGATCTCTCCAATCTGTGATTATTTCTTCAAACTTCAGGTTTTTTAATTTTATATAATATAGCTCAAGTTCACAAAGTAATTTTTTTAAAAATTCTATCCTGTTTATTTTCTTATTTAGTATATGTTTCAACGATGTCGAGCCTTTGGGCAGCTTTAAAGGATCAGTATTAACATTAACCCCAATCCCCAGAATTATAAAATTTATTCCGTCTTGTTCGGCGTTCATCTCAGTTAAAATACCGCAAATTTTATCTTGATTAACATATACATCATTAGGCCATTTGATAACCGCTTCAATCCCATAATTATCTCTTAACACTTTTGCTGTACAGATAGAGGCCATTAGCGTAATCTTGCCGGCTTCTGTCGGAGTTATCCGGGGCCTTAGGATCAAGGAAAAATATAGACCACCTTTTGCCGGTGAGGCCCATGTCCTGCCCATTCTCCCTCGTCCATTGGTCTGTTTTTCACTTAAAACTAATGTCCCTTCAGGCATTGACTGCTCAGCAAGCATATAAGCAACATCATTAGTAGACGTTGTTGTGACATAAGAAAAAATTCGCTTACCCATAATTTTTGCCTTAAGCCGATAGCTTATCTCCTCCGGAAGCAGCCTATCCGGTACTCCGTTTAAACGATAGCCGTAATGCGGCTGCGCAATTATCTCATATCCGTTTTCCTTTAAGTTCTGAATATGCTTCCAAATCGCAGTGCGCGACACCTTAAGATTGCGTGATATTTCTTCTCCGGAAATAAAGTTCTCTTTATTTTCCTTTAGAAACTCTAATATCTTTTTTTCCACTTTTTCCTTTTTGCTTTAATGTAAGTATTTTATCTCTTAAAGTAATCGCTCTTTCAAATTGGAGATTCTTGGCTGCTTTAGCCATTTCTTTTTCCAGTTCATCAATTAAATAGTAGCGCTCATAGGTTTTTAAATCCTTCGCTACCACATCGCAAACAATTTTCTCTGCTTCAGCCTCAACTTCTATCCAGTCTCGAATAGCCTTTTTTATTGATCTTGGTGTAATATTATTTTCTTTATTGTATTTTAACTGTTTTTCTCTTCTACTCCTGGTAACTTCAATGGTCTTTGCCAATGATTTAGTCATTGTGTCAGCATACATGACAACCTTTCCATTTACATTACGCGCTGCCCTGCCAGCTACCTGTATCAAGGATGTAGCGGAACGCAAAAAGCCCTCCTTATCGGCATCCATCACACATACAAGCGCTACTTCAGGAAGATCAAGCCCCTCTCTGAGCAGATTCACCCCCACTAGACAATCAAAATTTTTCTTTCTCAATTCGCTTATTACCTTTATCCTGTCCAGTGCATTCAACTCAGAGTGTATATAGCTCGTAGCAATTCCCGCGTCTTTTAGATACTGCGCCAGATCTTCAGCCATGCGTTTTGTCAGTGTAGTCACCAGCACTCTTTCGTTTTTATTTGCGCTTTCCTTTATACGTTTAATTAGATCATCAACCTGGTTCAAGGAACTTACTACAATAACCTCTGGATCGATCAGTCCGGTAGGCCTGATTATCTGCTCAACTACCGCTCCTTTACTTTTTTCCAACTCATAAACAGAGGGTGTAGCTGAGGCGAAAAGAACCTGATCAAGAACTGATTCAAATTCATCAAACTTTAAAGGCCGGTTATCAAGACAGGACGGCAGCCTGAACCCATAATCAGTCAAGACCTGCTTTCTGGCCTTATCTCCATTATACATTCCCCGCACCTGCGGTATAGTAACATGCGATTCATCAATAATCGTGAGAAAATCTCTGCCAAAATAATCAATCAGGCAATCAGGGCGGCTTCCCTGAGTGCGGCCGCTTAAATGGCGTGAATAGTTTTCTACCCCATGACAAAAACCGGTTTCACGCAGCATTTCCAGATCATATTTTGTGCGGGATTCAAGCCTCTGCGCCTCAAGCAGCTTTCCCAGTGAATTCAGCTCAGCTAGCCTGTGATTCAATTCTAAAATTATAGAGTTTAATCCGGACTCAAGCCGCTCATCATCAACTAAAAAATGTTTAGCCGGGTATAAAGCGATCTCACTCTCCTGCGTAATCCTATTTAAACTGACCGGATCAATAATCGTAATTCTCTCTATGGTATCACCAAAGAATTCTATGCGCACAGCTCTTTGTTCATAAGCCGGAAAAATCTCCACTGTATCTCCCCGTACCCTGAAGATCCCCTGCAAAAATTCAATATCATTGCGCTCATAACGAATCTTTATAAGTTTTCTTAAAAGCTCATCCCGATCCATACCCTGTCCTACCTTTAAATGAATATACATTGCTTTGTATTGGCGGGGTGAGCCTAAATTATAAATACACGATACACTGCTTACGACAATCACATCTCTGCGGCTCATCAGAGATGTAGTGGCCCCAAGCCGAAGTCGGTTGATGCGTTCATTGATGGAAGCGTCTTTTTCAATATAAGTATCGGTTTGAGGAATATATGCTTCCGGCTGATAATAATCATAATAACTCACGAAATATTCAACAGCATTTTCTGGAAAAAAATCTTTGAATTCCGCATAGAGCTGAGCAGCAAGCGTTTTATTGTGGGAAATCACAAGCGTTGGTTTGTTAAGGGCAGCGATAACACTGGCCATAGTAAAAGTTTTTCCGCTGCCGGTCACACCAAGTAAGGTCTGGTTAGGATTGCCGCTTTTAATTAGTTGCCTCAGCTTAGCAATCGCCTGTGTCTGATCACCGCATGCCTTAAACGGGCTGATGAGCTTAAAGGGTTTCATTACTTAACGCGATTCTTTACCAGACTTCATGAGCAATGCTTTAAAATGCGATATATCCTTAACCCGGCTAAGAGCAGTTTCATAGCTTATAACGCCCTTAGAATACAGTTCTTTTAATGATGTATCCATAAGTTGCATGCCCATATCCAGACTAGTCTGCATGACAGTGGGGATCTGCTCTGTTTTTGCCTCACGAATAATATTACGCATAGCCGGAGATGCAACAAGTATTTCAGCTGCCAGAACTCTGCCTTTACCGTCAATACGCGGCAGCAGCTGCTGAGAAACAATACCTTCAAGCGCATTGGCAAGCACCATTCTTATCTGCTGCTGTGAATGAGGCGGGAACACATCAATAATTCTGTCAATTGTCTGCGATGCATCAGGCGTATGCAGAGTTGCCAAAACTAAATGCCCTGTCTCTGCTGCTGTCAAAGCTGTTGAAATCGTTTCAAGATCTCTCATCTCTCCTACACAAATTACATCAGGATCCTGCCTTAAAGTATGCACTAGGGCATTAGCAAAAGACTTAGTGTCTGAATAAACCTCTCTTTGAATTATAACGCTTTTTTTATGTTCATGAATGTATTCTATGGGGTCTTCAATAATAATAACCCGGTCAGAGCGCTCCCGGTTAATAATGTCGATCATCGCGTTCATAGTGGTTGTCTTACCAACTCCGGTAGGTCCAGTTACAAGAACCATACCGGAGCGTTTTCGGCAAAACTCAGGGATAATAGTGGGAAGTCCCAGTTCCTCGGTTGATTTAATCCTCAAGCCAACAATACGAAAAGCCCCCTCAATATTATCCTTGGAAATATACATATTAACCCTAAATCTGCTGATACCCGGCATGGCTATGGAAAAATCAAGCTCCCAATCCCTTTCAAACTTAGCGGCTTGAACTTTATTTAAAATACTATAGAGCATTTCCTTTGTCTGCTCTTTAGTCAAAGCATCCATTTCCATAGGAAGAAGTTCTCCGTCAATCCGTAAAGTCGGAGGCGAACCGCAAACAATATGCAAATCTGAAGCATTGCTTTCAACAGCAATTTCTAATAGTTTTCTGATATCCATTTTAATCTCCTTATATATTAACAACTATAACACATTAAGACTGAAATCTACGCATTCCGCAGAATGGGTTAAAACGCCCATAGAAATAAAGTCTACTCCGCAAGCGGCCACTAATCTGATGTTTTCTCCCGTAATATTCCCGGAAGCTTCAAGCTTGATGTGCTTATTAATCTTATTTCTAAGCTCTACGGCTTTTTTCATTGCAACCAAATTCATATTATCAAGCATGATAATATCAGGGACACCCATCAAAGCATCCTTAAATTCAGAAATATTTTTTACCTCTATCTCAATAATTATTTTTTTCGGCACTTTTTTCCTAGTCTGCTTTATAATATCACACAAGCTGTATCCAGAGAAAGTTTTTTTAAGAATCTTTAAGTGATTATCCTTTATTAATACCTGGTCAAACAATCCTGTTCGATGATTACTGCCTCCGCCTACCTTAACCGCGTATTTCTCAAGAACACGTAATCCGGGAGTGGTTTTTCTTGTATCTAGGATTATCGCCTTGGATTTTCTGATCTTATCGCTAATAATTCTGGTCTTGGTCGCAATCCCAGAGAGCCTGCCGAGAAAATTCAAGGCTGTTCTCTCTGTATTTAAAATGCTAGCTGCTGCCCCCTTTATGGTACAAATCTCTGATTTGCCTTTTAACCTATCGCCCTCTTTGACATGAGCGATTACCTTTGTCCTTTTGTCAACTTGGGCAAAGGCCTCTTTTAGCACATCCAGGCCGCAAACAACCACATCAGGTTCTTTAGATATTATAAGGGCTTTAATATTTACTGTTTTATTCAGTCCATATTCACAGGTAATATCACCATTACCAATATCCTCAGCAAGCGCATTACTTACTATTATTGAAATATCTGATATAACATGTTTTTTCTCATTTTTTAAACGCAATTTTTATTTTCTCCAATTTCTCCATTTCCTGCTTTAATTCAAGCAGGCTTTGCTTTTCCCTTTCCACAATAGCAGCCGGAGCTTTTTTAACATAATTCAGATTCCCCAGCAGTTTATTCTTGCGCATTATATGAGCATTTAATTCCTTTATCTGATCTTCTATTTTTTGTTTTTTATCACTCGCATCAAGCGCGCTATCTCCTTTAACGATCATAGAGATGACCGCACCGGCAGCGGTAGTTGACAAAGCTCCGCCTTGAGCGATATCTGTTGTAGAGGCAAATTTAAGCTCCTTAACCTTTGCAAGATTTCTAAGATAATCCGCATTATTATTAAGCAACTGCAAAATCTGCGCGTTATCGGATCCGATACTAACAAAACTTACATCTGCTGGTTTAATGTTGTCCAGACTTCTAAGATTTCTTATACCAATACAAACATCCATCACAGACTGCATTTCATTCTCAGAATTTATATCTATATAATCCTCATCGATCTCAGGCCAGGCAACAGACATGATCGATGTTTTACTTCCGGTAACTTTTTGCCAGATCTCATCAGTAATAAGCGGAATAAAAGGATGCATTATTCTGAGACTTTTATCAAGTATATTATAGAGAACTGCCTTTGTCAGAATACTATCAATATTCTGCTTAGAGGCCTCGATATACCAATCGCAAAACTGATGCCAGAAAAACTCATAAATAGTATTTGCCGCTTCATTGAGTCTATAAAGGCTTAGGGACTTATTCAATTTTTTAAGCGTAGAATTAAAACAGCTGAGTATCCAGGCATCGGCTAGATTGAGCTCGCTCAGAGGCGGTATCTTCTGCGCCGCGGCGTCAACCCCGTCCAGATTTAATAAAATAAAACGTGATGCATTCCAGATTTTATTACAAAAATTTCTGCCGAATTCAAATTTCTCTTTAGCCAGATATACATCCTGGCCCATGGAGGTAATGGAAATTAAACTAAAACGCATAGCGTCCGTTCCGTATTCTGAGATAACCTCAAGCGGGTCAATGCTATTGCCGAGTGACTTGGACATCTTTTTACCTTCATTATCGCGCACAGTTCCATGAATATATACATCTTTAAACGGAATATCCCCCATAAACTCAAAACCAGCCATAATCATGCGGGCTACCCAGAAAAAAATGATCTCAGGCGCAGTAACCAGCACTGAGGTTGGATAAAAATACTCTAATTCCTTTTTTGCTATCTTCTGTTTTCCGTCTTCTGTTTTCTGATTAAACGGCCAGCCAAAAGTAGCAAAAGGCCATAGCCAGCTTGAAAACCATGTATCCAGCACATCTTCATCCTGTACAAGATCATTTGATCCGCATTCCGGACATTTTTCCGGTTTCTCCCGGGAAACTATTACACCTTTAGCTTTCTCCTTAGTAATTAGTAATTTATCATCTGTAATTAGGCTTGCTGCTGCCTCCTCACATTTTCTACAATAATACACTGGAAGCCGATGCCCCCACCAGATCTGACGGGAAATACACCAATCCTGGATATTTTCCATCCAGTTTAAATAAACCTTAGTCCACCTTTGAGGATGGAAGTTAATCCTTCCGTCCTTTACTGCCTCAAGTGCCGGCCCAGCCAGCGACTTCATGTTCACAAACCACTGTTTGGAATAATATGGCTCAATCACAGTATGACATCTATAACAATGTCCCACCGCATGAGAATGCGCATCAATTTTTACTAAAAGACCCTGGACTTTTAAATCATCAATTATATCTTTACGGGCTTTAAACCGATCCCTTCCATTGTAGTCACCGGCATTTTCATTACAAATTCCGTTTGGATGCAAAACATTTATAAATTCAAGATCATGCCTTTTGCCAATCGCATAGTCATTGGGATCATGAGCTGGGGTGACTTTAACTGCACCTGTTCCAAATTCAGGATCGACAAAATCATCTGCAATTATCTTAATTTCCCTATTCATCAAAGGCAAAATTACAGTTTTGCCGACAAGTTTTTTATATCTTTTATCCTCAGGATGAACAGCCACAGCCGTATCGCCAAGCATTGTCTCCGGTCTTGTCGTTGCAACTTGAATAAAATCATTAGTCCCCTTAATCGGATATTTTATATGATATAAATTCCCCTGTATATCTTTATGCGGCGCTTCTTCATCTGAGAGTGCGGTCTGACATCTAGGGCACCAATTAATTATGCGATTGCCACGGTAAATCAGTCCTTTATCATACAATCGAATAAAAACCTCAAGTACCGCATCGCTATATCCTTTATCCATTGTAAATCTTAATCTCTGCCAATCACACGCACAGGCAAGCCTTCTCAGCTGTTTTATAATTGTAGAACCATATTCCTGCTTCCAGGCCCATACATGTTCAAGAAATTTTTCCCGGCCCAGATCATCTCTGGTAAGTTTTTCTTTTGCCAGTTTGCGCTCAACTACATTCTGAGTGGCAATACCGGCATGATCAGTCCCCGGCATCCAAAGGGTTTCAAACCCAGCCATTTTTTTATATCGGATCAGGATATCCTGAATCGTATTATTCAGAGCATGGCCCATATGGAGAATCCCGGTAACATTTGGCGGTGGAATTAAAATTGAAAATGGTCTTTTGGAATGGTCGATTTTCCCATGGAAAAATGATTTTTTTTCACAGGATAGATATTGCTTTTCCTCAATATCCTTAAAACTATATTTTTTAGCAAGCTCTTCCACGATATTATTTTTTAGTTTCCTTTTCCTTCAGCAATTTATATTCAATACTGTCTACCAGAGCCTGCCAACTTGCTTCTATTATATTCTCAGACACTCCCACTGTCCACCAGGAGTTTTTTTCATCCTGTGACTCTATAAAAACACGAACTTTCGCCGCTGTCCCAGCCTTAGAATCCAAAACACGCACCTTAAAATCAGACAAATGCATGCGCTCTAATTCCGGATAAAAACCGGATAGTGCTTTACGCAAAGCACTATCAAGAGCATTTACAGGCCCTTCTCCTTCGCTTGCCGTATGCACACGAACTTTCCCTACCTTTAATTTCACAGTTGCTTCAGAAATAAGAGTATTATCCTGTCTTTTTTCCACAATTACTCTAAATCCGTCAAGTTCAAAGAATTTTTTGATTTTTTTAAGCGTCTTTTTAATAAGCAATTCAAATGAAGCCTCAGCCGCTTCAAATTGATACCCCTCATACTCAAGCTCCTGAATTTGCCTATGCAGCTTTTTAGTGCTCTTATCATTTTTTTCCAGATCAAAAGACAGCTGTTTAGCCTTAAACAATATACTTGTTTTTCCGGCAAGCTCAGAAGCAAGAAAGCGGCGTTTATTCCCCACTGTTTCAGGCGCTATCTGCTCATAGGTCAAGACATTCTTTATCATTGCGTTTATATGCACTCCGGCCTTATGCGCAAATGCGGAAGTTCCCACAAAAGGCTGATTATCCTGCTGCTTCATATTGCTTACTTCACTGACATAGCGTGAGACTTCAGTAAGCTCCTTTAAATTTGCCCCGCCCACAGCCTTCATTTTAAGCTTCAATTCAAGGCAGCCGATTATTGCGCAAAGGTCAGCGTTGCCGCAGCGTTCGCCGTAGCCGTTTATCGTTCCCTGGACATGAGAACATCCTGCCTCAACAGCAGCAATGCTGTTGGCCACAGCCATGCCGTTATCATTATGGACATGAATCCCTATTTCAACATTAAGAGTATTTTTTACCTTGGTAACTATATCTTTAATTTCAGAGGTTATTGTTCCTCCATTAGTGTCACATAATATAAGGCATTGCGCTCCTGCATTTTGAGCCGCAAGCAATGTTTTAAGCGCATATTCTGGGTTATGTTTATAGCCGTCAAAAAAATGTTCCGCATCATAAAAAGCAGTTATTTTTTTCAAACGAATAAACTTTATGGTATCTGTAATCATAGCCAGGTTCTCATCAAGCGATGTCTTTAAAACATCCTTAACATGCATATCCCAACTTTTGCCGAAAATTGTAATAAACTTAACGCCTGAGTTAATAATCTCCTTAAGTATCGGATCTTTGGATGCAGGCATATCCTTCCTGCGCGTGCTGCCAAAAGCAACAATCTTTGAATTTTTAAAACGCATTTTTCTTACAGCCTTAAAAAATTCCAAATCCTTGGGATTAGAACCAGGCCAACCTCCTTCTAAAAAATCTATCCCCAGTTCATCAAGCTTTTTGGCAATAAGTATCTTATCGTTCACCGAATAAGATATGCCCTCTGTCTGGGCACCGTCTCGAAGCGTTGTATCATAGATTGTAACCTTACGCATTTAATAAACTCCTTATTTTTTGCTTCTTTCTCAATTAACTTAATTCAAGAACCTAATCACAAGGTCATTCTTTTTATTTATTTTTTCTTTTTTTTATCAAGCCCAAAAGCATTATGCAGAGCCTTTACTGCTAATTCGGCTTTTGCCTTAGCAATTACACAAGAAATACTGATTTCAGAAGTCGAAATCATCTCAATATTGATCTTTTTATCTGCCATTATTTCAAACATCTTTGCCGCAACGCCCGGATGGCTTTTCATGCCCACACCAACAATGGATACTTTAGCTATATCCTCATCAAATGTCACCTTTTCCGCTTTGATCTTTTTAGCTATCTCTCTTGTCGTCTTCAGGGACTTTTGCAAGTCCGCCTTCGGCACTGTAAAAGAAATATCCGTGCGTCTTGTCCGGCTAATATTCTGAATGATCATATCAACATTAATCTGCGTGTCCGCTAGGATCTTAAAAATTTTAGCCGCGATCCCAGGCCTATCAGGGACATCGCATATCGTCATTTTCGCTTCTTTTTTTTCAAAAGTTACTCCGGAAATAACAACACCTTCCCACATTGGCTTCACCTCCTTAAGAATTATCGTACCCTCTGCTTTAGAAAAACTTGAGCGTACATGAATAGGTACGTTGAATTTTTTTGCAAATATTACTGAACGCGCCTGTAAGACCTGCAAACCCAGCGAGGCCATTTCAAGCATTTCATCATAACTCAGGTAATCAATTTTCCGGGCATTAGGCACTAAACGCGGATCAGCCGTAAAAACACCTTCGACATCTGTATTCATTTCGCACATACAACCGCCCAAAGCCTTACTCAAAGCAACAGCCGTAAGATTAGATCCGCCCCGGCCCAAAGTAGTGATCTCCTGATTTTCCGTTATACCCTGAAAACCAGCAACAATAACGATCTTTCCTTTAGACAATTGCTGCTCGATCCTTTTGCCATCAACATTGATTAGTCTTGCTTTTGAAAAAGATGTATCAGTCATTATCCCTACCTGAGCACCGGTAAATGATATGGCCTCATAGCCAAGCCTATGGATCGCCATGGCTAAAAGAGCCACAGAAACCTGCTCTCCAGTCGAGACAAGCATATCATACTCTCTCTCTGAGGGATTATCGGTTATCTGTTTTGCCAGTTCAATAAGCTTATCAGTAGTATCACCCAATGCTGAGACAACAACCACAACATTATAGCCCTTTTTCCGGGTAGCCACTACCCTCTTGGCAACGTTTTTAATACAATCAGGATTGGCTACTGAGCTACCACCGTATTTTTGCACAATTGTCTTTTTCATAATAGTATATAATTTTACCGCAAAATTCATACTACGTCAATAGTTACAATAATTTTATAATGTCAAGAACTCTGTTGCTTTTTTAAGCAGTTGTGCTAGGAAAACTGTTTTTGCGGATTTAAAGATTGCTTTTACATGCCTGCCCAGCCGCATTACAGGCGTGGGGATGAACAAAAGCAATCCCTCCCTCGCAGATAGCCAAGAATGGCTATCGAGAATGAGTAAAAATAGTTTTTCTAATACAATTTACACTTAAAGACCTTCTAATGTTTTGTGCTTACCATTTATAAAAGCAACAGACTTTCCTGGAATATCAATAATTTTAATTATCTTCGCGCAAAGCAGGATAGGACCGCTGTTAGGATTCATTCATATGCGTTTTTAGGATGGTTTTTGTTTGGATTTTATCTTTTTGCAGCTGCCTTTTAAGCAGCTGGGCAGAATGAAATTTCTTCTCATTTCTAATCTTTTTTATGAAAAACAGCTCAAGGATCTGTCCATATATATATTTGTCAAAATTAAATATATTTGCCTCAATTGCCAGCTTATGAGCCTCAGGATAAAAAGTCGGCCGCCTGCCGATATTAAGCATACCGCCATACCATTTATTTTTGATCTTCGCAATAACTGCATATACTCCATTCGGCGGCAGGGCCTCTTGCTGCGGGTCAATATTAGCAGTCGGATATCCCAATATTCTTCCCCGGCTGTCCCCTTTGACAACAGTGCCTAAAACGCTAAACCTCCGGCCTAAAAGTCTGCTGGTATCGTAAAGCCTGCCCTTCTCAATAAGGGTTCTAATCGATGAGCTGCTTACTATTTTACCTGTTTTTTTAACAGATTCAAAAATATTCACTTTGAATCCTGAATTCTGTGCTGCTTTTTGAAGCAGTTTTGTATTGCCGCTTTTATTTTTGCCGAAATTGAAATTTTTTCCAATCACCAGATATTTTGCATGCAGACGCCCCAGCAATATATTATCAATAAAATCCTGCGGACTCATGCCGGCAAAACTTTTTCCAAAATCAACTATCAGACAAATATCCGGATTCAATTGTGCGATTAGCGCTACTCGGTGTTCAATACTGGTAAGCAGAGCAGGCGTTTTACCAGGATTGGTAATACGCATTGGATGCGGATAGAAAGTAAGCACAATACTAATTCCCTTTAAATCACGCGCCATAGAAACCGCACTTTTGATTATCTTCTTATGGGCAATATGCACGCCGTCAAAAGTCCCAATGGCAACAACCACAGGCCCTTTATATTTTTCTGCGCTGAAATTATTTATTCCCTTTATGATTTTCATAATATTTATATTTTACTTCTTTCTCATTTAGTGCGTACTTCATAAAAGATGCTTGGAGAATTTTGAAGCAATTTCACAAATTTAGGCAAATTAGCATTGTGTTTTTGGGTACCCTTTTGGACGCTAGGATTGTCTAAGCCCTCCTCACTTTGGCGGGGAAGTTACACAGCGTCAAAAATATAGAGTTACTTTCCCCCTCCCGCCTCACTTTGATGGGAAAATGGGTGTAAGCGTAAAATTCACCAATCATCTTGCCGTAACTTTTTACTATTTTAATTAAGAATAAATCTATATTTTTATAATCCTGCTGTTGATATCGGCTATCGCACACTCTTTTATCTCTTCAACCTTGATCGCATTATCTACCTTATAACCCCCCACACCCAAACGCCGCAGCCCATTCATATGCGCGCCACAGCCAAGCACCTCACCAATATCCTCACAAAGAGTTCTGACATATGTACCTTTTGAACACAATATACTAAAATATATATCCGGCAGATCAATGGATTTAATATCTATGCCTGTAATTTTTATTAACTGAGGCTTTCTTTCTATGGAAATGCCTTTTCTCGCAAGAGCATAAAGCTTTTTGCCGCCGATCTTTTTAGCGCTCATCATTGGCGGTACTTGTTGAGTCTCACCTTTGAAACGTTCAATAACCTGTTTAATCTTCTCATTGGAAAAGTTTAAAACCTCATTTTTTGATATTATTTTTCCGGTATGATCAGCCGTATCAGTCTTTATTCCAAGCGTAAGCCTTATGTCATAGGTCTTATCAAGCGAGGCAAAAGAACTGGCCTTTTTTGTCGCAGACTTGTCTATTAAAACAAGTAAAAGCCCCGTAGCCTCAGGATCTAAAGTTCCCGCGTGTCCGATCTTTCTTATGTTAAGCTTAGCCCTAAGAATGTCAATAACATCATGCGAAGTCATTCCCTTAGGCTTATCTACAAGTAATAATCCGTTTATATCCATATCTTAAAAGCAGTCCTGTGTCATGAGTATTGCGGTTGAAACCTAAGGACGATGGACGATCGTTCTCCCGCCAGAATACAGCGAGATCACTAGGACGATAGACGAAAACAATCAATACACGATGCTAAATACTGTTTTTGTCTTCTCCTGCAATACAAGACACTTTTTCATGATTAATATCGGTTGCCAATAGTTAATATTAATGACCAAAGGTTACATAAAAAGCAATGTTCATTTGATTTGAAAATAATATTTTACCTTAATTTTTTAATACGCTTGCTTTTATCTCGCCTTTGTTTTTTACTTTTTACTTAGGATTGCGTCCTTCGTCCTAACGAGCAAAGCGAGTGTTCGTCTCTCGTCCTTCGGTTAATGAAAACTGCCATCTGAAAGCTGCAAGCTAATCTAGGCCTTTCCATTTCTTTTCTTGATTGCTTCACTCACAACACTTATTAGCATCTTCTCAGCCTCATCCATACCCTTTTCAATAACACAGCCGCTGGCTGCCTGATGCCCCCCACCGCCAAAAGTTTTAGCGATAAGATTTACATCAATATCTGTTTTGGATCTAAAGCTGACTTTAACGCCCGGTTTATTGTCCATTTCTCTTAAAAAAGCAACAACCTCCGCGCCCTCTATCATACGCACAAAAGCAATGAAATCCTCACAACAATCCGCGCTAAGACCATTCCTGGTTATCATCTCATTTGTCACCCGAAACCAGACAAATTTAGAATCATCTGTTTTTTTAAGATTTGCCAGGACTTCGGCCAAAAGCTTAAAAGTATTGAATGATTTTGTTTCATAAACATGCTCATAAACCTGTTTAGGGTTAACATTATACAGCAAAAGATCAGCGGCGATTTGATGTGTTCTTGGTGATGTATTGGAGTAGCGGAAAGAACCCGTGTCTGTCATTATTGCCACATATATGCATAATGCACTGGCATCATCAAGGGCAACATTACTGGCCTTAAACAGCTCAAAGACCATCTCCCCGGCTGAAGAACAATGCGCATCAACCCAGTTTATATCCCCGAATTTACTATTACTAATATGATGATCGATATTAACAATATATTTTCCTTGGATAATATCCTTAACAGATCCTATCCTCTCAAGTGTTGGGGAATCTAGGATTATGGCAACCTCAAAGTCCACTTTTTGCTTATCTATGGACTCAATTTGTTCAACACATTCAGTATCAGGCATAAACAATATATTCTTCGGCACACAGTCCTGATTGATTATTCTGACCTGCTTACCCAGCATTTTTAGTAAACCTGCCATTGCCAGCTGAGAGCCTATGGCATCACCTTCAGGATTAACATGCCCGGCGATCAAAAATCTATTATGACTTTTTATAACATCAAATATCTGTTTTGCTATCATCTTCTACCTCATCTCCTTCTTCTTTTTCCCTTGTTTCTCTCTCTGTCTCGATCTTTTCAAATATTTTTCCAATATGCAAATTATATTCTGTTGTTGTATCGAGCTTGAAAAATATCTCCGGTGTATAGCGCAGCTCCATAGTGTCCCCAACTAATTTTCTGATATATGAGTTTGCGCTTTTTAACCCATCATGCGCATCCTTCTTCTTATCATCCTCACCTAAAACGCTGTAAAAAACCTTTGCAATCCGCAAATCACTAGTAATCTCAACATTTGTTATCGTTATAAAACCGATGCGCGGATCTTTTATCTTGCTTTGGATAATACTGCTAATTTCCTCTTTTATGCGCTGTGCGACTTTTTCTTTTCTTTGACTCATCACCATATCTCCATTTTCAGATCAATTAATTCGGCAGAGGAATAAGCATTTACAGATCATTAACTCTACTTCAAGATTCCGTTAATATATTTTTTGTTTTACCTATGCAGGTAATACCGACAACAGCTTTCTGCCACTTATCATGTTCCGCGATCTCACTTACAAATACATTGAAATTCGCCCTAATTTTGTCTTTAAGCCGCTTAATAACATGTCTCTTAGACTTCTTGCGGGTATATACAGCTGCACATGCAAGGCAACTAGGGGCATATTATTTTACTTGCCATTTCAAGTTCTTGTTTTTTTGTTGTAATAAGGCCGTCGATTTTTGCGTGCAGTGTCTGTTCAAGCGCCTGTTTAAAACGCGGCCCTGTAAAAGATACAATTTTCTTCAGATCATGACCAGTGATTTGAAGCTTTATATTAGCATATTTTCTTAAATAATTAATATATAATTCTTTTTTCTTCAATGTCTTAGTCTTGGCCATAAAAAAAAGCAATACTTCAATGGGCAGATTCCTAAAAAGAACATACAAACGGCTTGGCGACACTTTACTGCTTTTATTTAGGGACTGAAAGATCTTCGTCTGGATCTCCTTACTCATTATTACGCATCGCTCTACTAATTTTTCAAAGTTAAAATTATGAAAAACCTCTCGGGTCTCCTCAAGATTCAAACCATCTAAGATAACCATTAGATAAAGCACCTGGCACTTAAGAGAAGATTGAAAAAAACTAAGCTTATACCATGCTAATACTTCCTCCATAGATTCAAGGCAGTAAAGCATTTTTTTATTAAATTTTAAACGCCTGTGTATAAACTTCAATTCATGAAGATGGGCCATGCGCCTGATAACCTTTATCGGATGCGGCTCATTTAAAAGCAGCATCAGCTCATCAGATATCCTGCATTTATGCAGTCTGTCAAACATTTCAAGGTCCACAGCCGCCTGAATTAAATTTTCCGTATGCCTATCTATATTAAAATCAAAACGCTGCTCAAAGCGGACAGCCCGGAAAATCCGGGTAGGATCCTCCACAAAGCTAATATCATGCAAAACGCGTATCCTTTTTTCCTTGATATCTTTTTCTCCCTGAAAAAAATCGATCAGTTTAGCGAAATTAGATTTATTTAAACCCAAGGCAAGAGTGTTTATGGTAAAATCGCGCCGGCATAAGTCCTTAGCCAGGGTACTCGAGCTTACTACCGGCAAGGCCGCGGGTGTTTCGTAAAATTCAGTCCGAGCCGTAGCAATATCCAAAATCGTTTCATCCCTAAGCCTGATCTTCGCTGTTTTAAATCTTTGATGAATTTTAACCTTTGCTTTAAAAACTTTTGCCAAATTCCTAGCAAAGTCAATTGCATTGGCCTCAACAACAATATCCATATCCAGATTAGCCACACCCAGAATCAGATCCCGCACAAATCCTCCGACAATATAGGCGTTTATATTCTGTTTTTGGGCAATCCGGCCTATTTTTTCAAGCAAAAGTATAGTTTTTTTAGGCAAGATCCTTTCCATCTTTTCTCTAAGATCTTTTGGCCTATTGATTACAGGCCTTATAATCCTTTTCGGCACCTTTTCTATAAATATATCATGATAATTGCCCTTAAAAATATCTCTGCGTGATATAATACCGATCAGTCTGCCTTTATCAATCACAGGCAGGATTTTAAGGCTCTTATCAGACATAGTTCTTTGCACATCATCCACAGGCGTATCCGCGCTTATTATGGGAACCTTCCTACGCATATACCCTTTTATAGGTGCATGCGCAAACCCCTGTCTCAATGCGCGGTTAATATCACTTTTGTTAATAATACCTTCGAATTTTCCTTTTTCAACCACTGCCACAGCCTCAAGTCCAAGCTTATCAACTATATGCTTAGCCTTCTCAACAGAAATACTCAAGTTGAGGATATTAAGCTGCACATTCATTATTTTTGCGGCATTAAGCTCTGATTTTACTTTCTTCTTAAGAATCGCTAAAAGTTCTCCCTCCACATCAGTAATCTTTTTACCCCGGATCGTAGCTGATGCTGCGCTCTTATGTCCCCCTCCGTTGAATTTTCTAATTATCTTATTTACATCCACAGACTTTAAACGGCTGCGTGCGATTATCCGTATTTTATCTTTTATATTTATCAAAGTGAATAGCACGCTGAAATTTTCTATTTCAAGAAGTTTATGTGTAACCCAGGCCAGGTCAAGGGATTCGTTAAAGATCTTTACGCTGGCAATAGCGATATTTAAGCCAGCGATACGAAATATTTTAGTTGCATCAATAAACTGTGAAAGTAAATGCATCTCCTTTTTATTCAATTCCCGGTTCAGGCTTGCTGCGATAAGGCTTAAATTAGCACCTTTAGAAAACAGGTAGCTTACCATATCAATATCTTTTTTTGTCGTAGTCGCAAAAGTCAAAGATCCGGTATCTTCATAAATTCCCAGGGCAAATATAGTCGCCTCAAGCTGGCTTATCTGGATCTTTCTCTTTTTAATTATTTCAAGCAGAATTGTTACTGTAGCACCTCTTCTATGGTATATATCCTTATGCGCCTTCAGATCACTTTTGCCTCTGGGATGATGATCATAGCAATGCAGCACAAGCCCGGGATTTTTGATGAACTCACCTGCTTTTCCAATTCTGTTTTTAAGTCTTGTATCTACAAGTATCAGGCGACGCATTTTTTTAAAATCCACATACCTTTCGCTCTCAGCGTGGATACATTCCTGCAGCAGAGATAAAAAATTACGCACGCTGCGTTCTTTGGATGAGGGCAGAATGACCTTTGCCTTTGGATAGAGTTTTGAAGCGGCAAGCAAGCTACCCAATGCGTCAAAATCCGCATTATTATGTGTTACGATCACGTCCATAATCTACCCCAAAGTAAAAAGTAAAAAGATAAAAGTTATAAGTTGAAATAAAAATGTTCTATACAATCTGATATTTACAATCTCAGGAAATGAGCAGCTGTTTTGTCCCAGAATAGTTTGCACTGTTTTATGTTACTTGCGGTTGCTAACAGTTACAAATAGTTACTACTGGTTATTTTTTACTTCAGGCTTTTACTATCAGCCATCGACCATTAGCCATTAGCTAGATTGCTTTTCCAGCTTTTAACCGTTACCGTAGCCTTTTTCGACGATACGGGCATCGCAACCGCTTACCTTTTTGCTCGCTACTTTTTACAGCTATCGGCCATTAGCTTATTCTCTTTTTACTTTTCATTTGTAATTCACATGTGCCCTGTAGGTATAACTAGTAATTAGTAATTCCTGCCCTTGGGCAGGCTTGGCGCCCCCTGGAAGAATCGAACTTCCATCTCAGGCTCCGGAGGCCAGTGCTTTATCCGTTAAGCTAAGGGGGCAGTGTGTGAAAATTAACCTATTGAAAGCAATGAACTTATTTAGCTCTCGATAGTATTTAACTCTAAAACTTGAAAAGTGTCAAGACAGCGGATGGAATTTTTTATGAATTGATTTAAGCCTAAAAAAATCTCCTCGAACGTTTTACCTTCAAGAAGATTATATCAACTATACATTTTTACTGTCAATTAATTAGAACCGCCCCCTTTTTCCCCTAATTATTATATCTTTTTTCTAAGTTATCCCCTTTTGAAATATACGTTAAATTTTCTTTGGTTTATGAACGAAGATGAAGACAGGATGTCGAAACGCCGTAAAGCAGGACTGCTTTTTCGGCGGCGAAGTCACAGTGATTAAATCATTAGAAAATTGCGGAGATTTCTCTGGGGCGGGTTTTAAAATAAGACCGTAATCTACAGATTTTTTTTGAGGTAAGTTACATGGTCGAATTTATCCCGCATGCTTTTAGTCAGGGCCTTTGCTTCGTTTCCTTTTGACAACAAAAGGAAACGAAGGCTGGGTGACACAACATCTGGGGCAGGCATCGCCCCTTATTCAATCAGCTTCTAATTTCGAAGTTTAAATCCTTATCCACTTGAACCGTAACATTATTCTGAAGCAAAAAGTATCAAGGCAAGGGATGGAATTTTTTATGAATTGATTTAAGCCTATCTTTATTCATATGGGTATATATCTGAGTTGTGGCAATATTGCTATGGCCAAGCAGCTCCTGAACAATACGCAGATCCGCCCCTTTTTCCAGCAAATGAGTAGCAAATGAATGACGCAAAGTATGCGGAGAAATTCGTTTGGAAATATTAGCTAAAATCGCATACTGCTTAATAAGCTTCCATATCCTTCTGCGGTTAAGTTTCATCCCGAACTTAGAAACAAAAAGATGGTTAGATACCTTATTCTTAAGCAGCTTTCCCCTGGCTTTTTCTAAATATTCCACAATAGCTGACTGTGCATACCCGCCCATTGGGATAATTCTTTCTTTCTCGCCTTTACCAAAACAACGAATAACTCCCAGTTTTAGATCTATATCTTTAAGATTCAGATCAACCAGCTCAGAAACACGCATACCTGTAGCATAGAGCAATTCAAATATTGCCAGATCACGCAAATCTTTTTTTTCTGGCCCTCTGATTACAGCCAAAAGGCTTTCCACTTCCCCAATAGAAAGAACATCCGGCAGATAGCGCCACAGGCGCGGGGATTCTAAAAGCTCAGCCGGGTCTTTTTTTACATATTTCTGGCTCACAAGATATCTGTAGAAAACCTTCAGGACCACTATATTTCGCGATATCGAACTTGATTTTAATTTTTTTTCTTTAAGATCGCATATAAAATCAACAAAATTAACCCGGGTGGGATTCAATAAGTCTGTGATCTGATTATCTTCGCTATATTGCGAAAACTTGTTCAGATCTCGCCGATAGGAAGATATTGTATTGACAGAAAGGCCGCGTTCTAATGACAAATAATCAATAAATTCATCAATATAGCGTTCAAGTTTCATTTTTAATTAGATATTTCATGATTTTTTTCATATCATCCCAAACAAGCTTTTTATCATGGGGACTTCTTAAAAGATATGCCGGGTGAAAAGTAGGCATAAGTTTAATTCCATTAAAATCATAGAAATTCCCTCTAAGCCTTGAAATCGGATTTGTAACATTCAGCATGGTATGCGCGGCAAATTTACCAAGGGTACAAATTACTTTGGGCTTTATTATCTCAACCAGCTGCATTAAATAAGGCTTACAGGATACTACCTCTTCTGGTGATGGATTGCGGTTTCCCGGAGGATGGCAACGCAATACATTAGTAATAAATACATCTTTGCGCTCTAATTTCATTGCCGCTATGATCTTACTTAACAGCTGACCGGCCGCACCGATGAAAGGAATTCCGGCTAAATCCTCATCCCTTCCTGGAGCTTCACCCACAAACATAATCTCTGCACTTAGGCTTCCATCGCCAAAAACAAGCTTATTCCTAGTCTTATATAACGCGCACCGCTGGCATTTTTCTGCTTTGGCCAGAAGCATGTCAAATGCCTCTTGTTTAGATACCACCGCAGCAACCGATTCAGTACTGGAAAAAGGAATGCCTTCCGGAGAAAAATATTCCTCAAACTCAAGACGAAGTCTGAGACACTCAAGATTGTGTTTTAGCTCTTGGGCGATAAGTTTTCCTTGACCCATTGATATATCCCCTCTGCTGCTTTTGGTTTTGCTAGTTTTAAAGCATTATCCCTCATTTGCTTTAAAACCCGGCCATCACCTTCAAGCATTTTTTCTACCTCTTGAGTTACCTGGCTGACATCAGAGAGCCTTATTCCTATATTAGCGTCCTCAATAATCTCTGCGTTCCTCATTTCCTGTCCGGGAATAGAACGAATAATAATCATCGGCAGGCCCTTTACCAGAGACTCAGACACCGTCAGGCCTCCGGATTTTGAAATTATAATATCAGAGGCCTCCATACATTCCTCCATATTATTCACGTACCCGAAAACCTTGATCTTCTTTTTAAAAGCAGCTTCTTTGAAATAATTAAGCATCTGGGCATTCTTGCCGCAAATCACAAGCATTTGCATTTCAGATGGGCTATCATCTAAAAACTGGGCTATTTTTTTAATCGGCCCTACGCCAAATCCTCCACTGGTAATTAAAACCGTGAATTTATCTGCGTCCAGCCCTAATTTTTCACGCATCTCTTTTCGAGATATCTGCTTAGAAAATTTTTCTTCCACAGGTATGCCGATAACTATAATTTTCTCCTGCGCCACTCCTTTTGAAATAAGTTCAGTTTTAGTCATCTCACTTGCGACAAAATAGAAATCCGTGCCATCATTTATCCAAAATTGATGTACCCCAAAATCAGTTACTCCGCACAGGACAAGGCCTTTAAATCTACCACTGCACTTTAAATGCGACATTAACTCCGCAGAGAGAAAATGCTCGCATATCACTGCATCCGGCGCTTCCTCTAATACATACTTGATCAGCGGTTTACTTTGCAAGGCATTAAAAAAATGACGCATTGAATTAATGAATGGTTTTAGCGGGCCATAGTTGAGCAGATGAAATATCCATCCCCAAAGAAAGGGGGTATATCTTACCAAAAATATATATACAGCCGGATAGGCCTTTTTAAAAAAACCATTTGTATAATCCAGTACATCTATCTTTTTTATCTGATCGCTATCATTGCCATGGACCAGAAATGCTTGATGCAGAGCCTGAGCAGCTTTAAGATGACCGGCACCGGCAGTTGCGTGGATAATCAAAATCTTCAAAATATCACCCCTTTTTTTTACAATCAAGCTTAGCTTTATATATTTTTCAAATTAGATTTAACTGTTTTTCTTTAGATCAAGTTTGGGGGCAAGAAGTTCTTTAGGCATAAGAACTCCGCCAGAAATGATTATCTTAAAGGCGTCCTCAATGCTTATATCAAGTACCGTAACGTCCCTTTTGGGCAAAATAACAAAAAACCCGGTTATGGGATTCGGCGCAGAAGAGATATAAACACAAACAGTCTCCATATCCGTTCCGGCAATGCTTTCTGATTTGAATTCATTTGTAATAAAGCCTAAAGTAAAAACATCTTTTCGGGGATACTCAAACAAAACAACCTTTTTAAAATTAACCTTTTCTTCAGAAAACAGAAATTTAACAAGCTGCTTTATCGAAGGATAGATTTGATAAACAAAGGGAATACGCAAAAAAACACGCTCAAAAAATGGCATTATTTTTTTTACAAAAACATTAGTTGCCAGAATACCTGTAAAGAAAATTATAATTATTATAGCGACAAGCCCCAACCCAAAAAAGGACATTCCGTATGTAGTTTCAATATACGGCCTGATAAAACGCCCCAGCAAGTTATCAAGAAATCTTACAGTAATAGAAAGGATGTTAATAGTGAGGAATAAAGGCAAAAGAACAACAATACCAGCTATCAAGTATCTGCGAATTTTGGTTTTTATAGTCATGTGATCATCCTATTGTTAATCCGCTGAAGCCCAAAAAGGCCAGGGACATCAAGCCTGCGATAATAAAAGCAATAGGCGCTCCCTTAAAAGGTGCCGGTATTTTTGCCATTTCTAACTTCACTCTAATACTGGTCATCAATATAAGCGCCAGGGCAAAACCAAGGCCAGCGCTGAATCCCTGGATTACGCTTTCAATAAAATTCAACTTTCCCTGCACATTCAAAAGTGTAACAAAAAGAACTACACAGTTGCAGGTAATCAGAGGCAGATATATGCCCAATGCTTTGTACAATATCGGATTGAACTTACGAACAAAAATTTCAACAAGCTGAACAAAACAAGCAATAATTAAAATAAATGATATTATATTCAGGTATTCCAGGCCAAAAGGCACTAAAACAAAATTATAAATAGGCCAGGTTATTATTGATGACATGGTCACCACAAAAGTCATGGAAATCCCCATACCTACAGCTATATCAAGTTTTTTAGATATCCCGACAAACGGACATAATCCTAAAAAACGAGACAGAACGAAATTATTAACAAAAATAGCTGATACAATAATACCAAATATTTTTATAAAATTTATTTCCACGCATTTCCCTCTTATTATTTTTTCTCAACTGCAATATTAGCGATATTTTTTGTTTTATCTGCATTAATAAAATTCAAGGCAGCCATAATTACACCAATTGTTAAAAAGGCTCCCGGCGGCAGAATCATTACCAGCATCGGATTAAATGAAGCACCAAACAAAGGAAATCCTAACAATGTTCCCCCTCCTAATATCTCGCGTATAGCCCCGATACCGCCAGCCGCCAAGGTGAATCCAATACCCATACCCAGGGCATCGGCGATAGACATGCTCACAGTATTTTTGCTGGCAAAGGCCTCTGCCCTGCCCAGGATAATACAGTTTACAACCATAATATCCACAAAAAGCCCGAGTTCCGCGTATAGCAAAGGCACATAGGCCTGTAAAAGCAATTTAACAATTGTCACAAAAGTCGCGATTACCAGAATATAACAGGGGATGCGTACCTCTGTCGGTACAAAATCCTTAATAAGCGAGACAATCGTATTTGATCCAAGCAGAACAAAGGTTGCGGCAAGACCAATGGCAATTCCATTTTTAGCAGTCACCGTAACCGCAAGAGTAGGACATAATCCAAGCATTAATCTAAAAACCGGATTCTCAAAACAAACCCCGCTCATTATACAATCTTTAAGACAGGCCAGCTTTTTATTCATAATAATCCTTTTATTTTTTCTCCCAGGCATACATCAGCGGACTGGCAATAAAAACCGTTGAATAAACACCGCTAAACATGCCGATTATCAATACAAAAGCAAAATTATGCAAAACCCTTCCGCCAAATAGATAAATAGCAAAAGCGATACACAAAGTTGTAACCGATGTCCAGACAGTACGGGCAAGGGTCTGGTTTATACTGATATTTATTACATCCTTAAACGTAGTTTTGCGCATTAAGCGCAAATTTTCCCTGATCCGGTCATAAGTAACAATAGTATCGTTTATAGAATAACCTGCGACTGTCATAAACGCGGTGACTATCAACAAGTCTATCGGTCTATTTGTCAAAGCGCAAAAAGCTATAGCCACAAGAACATCATGGAATACAGATACAACCCCGGCGATGCCATAGGCAAAATCTCTAAATCTTATCCATATATATATACATATACATAACAATGCCAGAGAAAAAGCCTTTAGCGCGTTCTTTTTAAGCAATTTTCCCACAACAGGCCCAACGCTTTCCACGCTCAAGACTTCTGCCTTATTATCAGGGAACATCGTAGCAAATGTATCAATTATTTCATCAGCCTTATCTTCTACCGTCCTGATCAGTACAATTTCCGGCTTTTTTCTATCCTGTTGGATCAAAGCATCTGCCAGGCCAATATCTGCCATAGCCATGCGCAGTCTGTCTATTTCTACAGGACGTTCAAACTGGAATTCCTGCAGAGAACCGCCGGCAAAATCAATTCCGTAGTTATCTGCGCCTCTTTGTGAGAAGAAAAACAAGCCGGATACTATAACCACAACTGACAGCGTATAACAAATCCTACGCACTTTTATGAAATCTATTTTAGTCTCAGGGATCAGCTGCATCATCTTAAGCGGCAGATCTTTCCATTTCAAAGTGATCAAGTCAATAAGCAGACGAGTAACTACTATCGCCGTGAACATACTTGCCAACAAACCAATTATCAATGTAAGCCCAAAACCTCTGATCGGGCCTGAGCCCAGCCAGACCAGTAAAATAGCGGCAATGATTGTTGTAATATTGGAATCCAAAATCGCCGGAAAAGCACGTCCATACCCATTATTAATCGCTGTTCGCGTTGATTTTCCCAATCTTAATTCTTCTCTAATCCGCTCGTTGATCAAAACATTCGCATCAACCGCCATACCTATAGTCAGTCCAATACCAGCAATCCCAGGCAAAGTCAAAGGCCGTTTCATTATTACAACTACAGCAAGCACCAGCAGAACATTGAAAAGCAAGGCAACATTTGCAAGAACTCCTCCCACAAAATAATAAACCGCCATAAATATTATGACCGCAAGGCCTCCAAAAAGTGTGGCCTTAACTCCGCTGTTTATAGAGTCCTGTCCAAGCAAAGGGCCCACCGTACGCTCTTCACCGAAAGTTATCGGTGCCGGCAAGGCACCTGTACGCAATACAGTAGAAAGATCCTTTGCTTCATCTGAGCTGAAGCTTCCGGTAATTTCCGCATTACCGCCAGAAATTCGCTCTCTAATCATCGGCGCCGAATACACCTCATTATCAAGAACAATCGCAAGTCTTCTGTTTACATTTGCTCCGGTTATATTAGAAAATTTTGTTGCCCCTTTGCCTGTAAATTCTAGTTTTACGCTTGGGCGTCCGTATTGGTCCCGGCCCACCATAGCATTTGCCAGGCTGTCTCCGGTCATTACCGAAGTTGCCTCAAGCAGCAGGTCTTTATCATCTTCATCCTTTGATAAAACATAACCAGCTGGAACATCACCATCCAAGGCAGCTCTAAGCATATCCGCTTCGTCATTAACTATCCTGAACTCAAGCTGAGCGGTTTTCCCAATAAGCGCACGCGCTCTTTTTCTGTCCGTAACTCCCGGCAGCTGCACAATTATACTATTGGCTCCCTGACGGGTTATTGAAGGTTCTTTGACCCCGAACTGATCTACTCTTTTACGAATGATTTCAATAGTTCTATCTACAATATCTGAACGAACATCATCTTTAATATTTTCAGGCAACTTACTCATATCCACATGCAAGGTCAAAAATACTCCGCCCTGCAAATCAAGTCCGAGCTTAATCTTATCCTGAATCGGATAAATAACCCAAACGCAAAAAACAACCAATGCGCTTATTAACAAAAATTTCATCTTCAAATTCTTCGGCATGCTTTTCCTCCTACAATCTTTTCCCTTTACAATAATCCTTTATGATTGTCTAGATTTTCTAATTAAAGTTATCGAACTTTTATCAAACTCAATTTTTACATTATCATCAACCTTTAAAACCACACTTGTATCCTTAACATTAACAACAGTAGCATAAATTCCCCCAACCGTAACGACCTCATCATTTTTCTTGATCGAGCCGATCATCGCCTGTTTTTCCTTTTGCTGTTTCTGCTGCGGCTTTATAAGAAAAAAATAAAATACCAAAAAGATTATTAAATACATAGGCAGTAAGATCATAAAACTACCCTGACTCTGAGGCGTTGTACTGCTGGCAGCCCCCTGTGCGTACGCTAAAGTTTCAAAATTCATTTTTCCTCCTCTTATTAAAGTAAAAAGTTATTTTTTTATATTTAAACGTCATTAGTATATAATATTTTAGGAAAATATTCCACCCTTTTGTTATAATTGGACTTTTTTTATAGAGATATTCCCCTTGGGTTAGCTTACTATAACTCCCCCGCCAGTATTTCGCCTACTCTATCGGCAATAATCTCATAACCAATCCTGGTGCAATGCCCATCAGGCAAAAAGTGGACAGAAAAATTATCCGGAGTTATACGTGATTTAAACGCCTGATTTAAATCTATGAAGGTAACCTCTTTATCCTTGGCCGTCTGCTTCACTCTTTCATAAGTAGTAAGCGGATAACTCAGGAAAAACAGTTTCACTTTCCTTGTTTTGGCTATATGGCAAATTTGCTTTAAACAATTTAAAGCGATGGCATTGATTTTTTCTGATCTTCTCAGGGCAAATGCCTGACCATCAGATCCCATATCATTAAAAAGCCTCGCGTAGTTTTTATCTTCCTTTAATATTCTCTCGACTTTTTCATTATATCTTTGTTCCTTTATATAAATTGCAAGAGCTATATTTGGATTTTCAATGCTCGGTGAAACATCCTCTCGATTGCGCTTGTTATTTTTGCCTTCTGGCTGATCATCTCCAAAATAACACGCATAATTTAACATCTCAATCGATTCTTTTTCTTGAGCCTTATTTTTTTTATTGGATATTCCTTTAAGATAACCCCGCTTATTTTCAAATACATTATCGATTAACACATATAATTCATTTTCCGCATCTGATATGCTAAATTTTTTAGATAAAACATTATTTTCAGAAAGACCCCAACTTTCCATATATTGATCAGCTTCCTGGTTTGCAAAATCAAGTTTTAATACCAAATCATAATATTTTCTGACCTGATCATAATCCAGAACCCTTTTATATTGTCTTGCCAAACGCAGATTAATATCAACGTTTTTCGGAAATTTATTTGCCAAATAATTATAAAATCTTATCGCATGTTCGGGGGAATTCCAGGCAATAAACAACTCATCAAGCTCTTCCCAAACTTTGGCATTAAATCCATACAAGTGAATGGTCTTAGCAAAAAGCAATAAATTATCCTCAAAAACATTTACCAATCTGCATACCTTTGAAAGAGCGATCATTTCATTGCCAAATTCCTCATCATCCCCGAGCTTTTCTTTATTAAAAAAAACTGTGCGGATATAAGCCCTGAATTTTTCCCTACTATTATCAAATAGTTCACCTTGCAAGGCACTCTTAGAATCCTTCAGAACCTGGGTGTAATACCGTAATAATTCTTCACTAACAAGTTCTCCATCAGGATTGATCCTTAGCGCAAAATCATAATAAAGCTTTGCCTCATCAAACCTATTCAAATCCCGGCACTCATTACCCAGCTTTATGGATTGGGTATAATAAGAATTATTTAATAAGCTATTATTTTCAATAAGACTCAGCGTTTCTGCGATCTTCTCTTTCTTCAGTTTATAGCTTAACACCGTTAATGCTTTTTTGTGATATCTCAACAATTCTTTTTTAATGCCAACATCATCAGGATTGATTTTTAAAGCACAATCATAGTAGAGCTTTGCCTGATCAAACATGTTCTTGTCCCTAAACTCATTTCCCAGCATTAAAGCCTGGTAATAATACGCATTGTTCAATCCGCCGTTTTCTTCAATAAGTCTTAGTATTTCACGCAGCCTTTTTTTTTCAATCTGAGCTACAAAGGTATTGGAATCCTGAGTCGTATTAAAAGAAGATGCTAATATCTTAATCATCCGGCTTAGACGTAAAGAAGAAATAACAGCAAATAACCTATCCTTTATGGATTTAGGATCAGAGAAAAAACCCTCAAAATTCCATTCATCATTTGTCCCGATCATTATTAAAACAACATCAGGACTGTAATTATCCAAAATCTCTGAAAAACTGCCTGCCAGTATAGGCGTGTTTATCCCCGGCATTCCGCTATTGATCACCTCTATAGCGCCATTGCCAAATTTTTCTTCCAGCTTTGTTTGCAATTGAGCCGGATAAGCATCACAGCGTTTGACTCCCAGCCCGTAAGTGTAAGAATCTCCGATACACAGAATTTTTGATTTACTCTCAATGCCGAATATTTTTTTACTTAAGTTGCTTTGAGCTACCCAGGCAGCCAAATGCAAAGATGCCTCCAAGACAACAAGGGAAATGATAATGCCAAACATTATGAGTAGTATTTTTTTTAATTTCATAATCTTTTAAAATTGCATTTTATCATATAAGACCGTCAATCTGAATTATGCTGATTGTACTTTTGCAAAAAATCAGCTTTAAATTCATTGAACTCATCAGCGGCAATAGCAACGCGTACCTGTTTAATAAGATTTAGATAAAAATGCACATTATGTAAAGAAAGAAGCTGCGGCCCCAGCATTTCCTTGGCATAAAACAGATGTCTTACATAAGCTCTGGTAAAATTTTTACATAAGTAGCAAGAACATTGCGGGTCTACAGGACTCAGGTCCTGGGTAAAGCAGGCATTACGCAGATTTAATTTACCTGTACTTGTAAAAGCATTCGCCGTACGCCCATAACGTGTAGGGATTATACAGTCAAACATATCTGCACCGTGTCCGATACTCTCAAGTATATCCTCAGGTGTTCCCATTCCCATGATATATTTTGGCTTAGAGTCAGGCAAAAGCGGCAGCGTATACTTGACAATCTTATAGATAAGCTCTGCAGGCTCCCCCACGCTTACGCCGCCGATGGCATAGCCGTCAAAATCCATATTAACCAGCTCTCTTGCACATATAGAGCGCAGTTCTTCATACGTACTACCCTGAACAATCGCAAATACTTTATTGCCGCTTTTTAGATTAAATTGTCTGCTAATATCTGCCCACTTAAGAGTACGTTCCATGGCAATCCGAGCATCTTCATAAACGCAAGGATACGAGGCGCATTCATCAAGCACCATACAGATATCACTTCCCAAAATATCCTGAATTTCAAGACATTCCCTTGGGCCAATAAAATGCGTAGAGCCGTCAATATGGGATTGGAATTTCACGCCTTTATCCGAAATTTTTCTTAAAATCGATAAACTAAATACCTGATACCCGCCGCTGTCAGTAAGTATCGGCCCATGCCAGTTCATAAACTTATGCAGGCCTCCGGCCTTTTTTATCAAATCAGTCCCAGGCCTTAAATATAAATGATAGGCATTGCCGAGAATAATTTCTGTACCCATTTCCTCTAAAGCAGCAGGAGATATAGCCTTTACCGAGCCTTGCGTTCCTACAGGCATAAAAACAGGTGTTTGGATTATCCCACGCTTGGTTTGCAATAGCCCCACTCTGGCCTTTGAATTTTTATCATTATGTACTATTTTAAAGCTCATGTATTTGTTTACCTCATCTTTTGTATTGTGTATCGCGTATTGAGTATTGCGTTAAAAATTTGCACTAAATATTTAAATCTATTTTTCACTCCTAAACTATTTTTATTAATTTTATCCAGGGATGGTCATGACCACCCTCTTTAGATTCTAACCGCTGACGTTTTTATGCTTTTTTTTACTTTTACTTTTTTACTTTTAACTTGTAACTTGTAATTCATAACTCGTAACTATTTCTTATCTTTTACACTTCCTGTACGCCACGCTTTGTGGCGAGGACAGTTTTTTAGCACCCACATCGTAAAGCTTTGAAGGAATTAAAATAATTTTAAAACGCCTCTCATAATTTTAGATAAATTTGGTCTGAATTTACGGGCCACCCGTAAGGGTGCGATGAATGTTTGATCCCGCTTCCTTTGGGCGGGAGAGTTTTCAGAGCACCGTAAATTTAAGGCTGATTTATCGCTTTCGATATTTTTCTATCGGAAAAAATCATGTAAAGTGTAAAATCATTTTGAGCCCTTACTACCACGTACCTCTCATCGCTTAGGAACTCTTTACTCCTTATTTTCTGTTAACCTTTTTCAGGATAACACACGCAAGCCATCAGCCATCGACTATTAGCCATTAGCTTATTCTCTTTTAACTTTTTACTTTTAACTTGCGATCTCAATCGCTAACCCGCAATTTACAACTTATTTCTTGCTACTCGCTTCTTGCTTCTCGCTACTTCATATAATAAGCATTGCATCCCCATAGCTAAAGAACCGGTATTTAGCCTCAACCGCCTTTGCATATGCATCAAGCATCAGCTCTCTTGAGGCAAAGGCAGATACGAGCATAAGCAGGGTAGTTTTCGGTAAGTGAAAGTTAGTAAGCAGCATATCAACAGCCTTAAACTCATAATGCGGGTAAACAAACAAATCTGTCTGCCCTTTTCTAGGCTTTATTGAAAACCCTTTATCATTTTCGGCACATGTTTCCAGAACCCGGGCGACAGTAGTTCCTACAGCACAGATCCTGCCGCCATTTTGTTTCACCTCTTCAATTTCTAAAGCAGCATTTTTACTTAATTCAAAATACTCCTTATGCATTTTATGCTCAGTAACATTATCTACTTTAACAGGCAAAAAAGTCCCAAGCCCCACATGCAGAGTGAGATTGATTATCCTCACCTTATTATCTTTAATAGCGTCAATTGTCGCTTGGGTAAAATGCAGGCCGGCTGTAGGTGCTGCAATCGCCCCGGGGTTTTTAGCATATATTGTTTGGTATCTTGCGCTGTCTCTAGAGGCAACTTCTCTCTTTATATAAGGAGGCAATGGCATCACGCCGATCTCATCCAAAACAATCTCCATATCCTCTTCAAGCGTAAATTCAATCAATTTCATTCCCTGGCTCACAGCCTCTTCTGCCGCACAAACAACAGCCTGATATTTATTATCAGCAAAGCTGATTATTACATCAGGCTTAAGTTTTTTACTGGGCTTTGCCAATACAAAATAGCGATTTTTTTTTATCCTTTCCACCAGCAGTATATCAATTGCTCTGTCCTTTATATAACCTCTTAGGCGGACAGGCTTTACTTTGGTGTCATTTAAAACCAGGGCATCACCGGACCTAAACATTGCAGCAATATCCTTAAAGTGTGCATTACTGATACGGCCTGTCTTTCGCTCTACAATTAAAAGCCGTGAATCATCACGGCATTTAGCAGGAAACTGCGCAATCAATTCCTGCGGAAGATGGTAATCAAAATCAGATATTTTCACTTTTTTAAAAAATCCCAAAACCTTTCTCTTTTAATTATTTGACACACTTATAAATGTCACTTCCCTGCCTTAGCCTTTAACCTATCCTCAAGGCTGTATTTGCATCCGCAGTATTTCTGGCGATACATTTGCTCTTGCCTGGATATCTTCACTGCTTCCTGGTATCCCTCGCTGAAATCATAATAAAAAAAGCTGATTCCGCTCTCTTGTGCCGCCTTTTCTCCCAGGCGTTTTATGGCCTGTTTATCCTGGTATGGACTGACCAGCAAGGTCGTAGAAAAAGCCTCAACATTAATACTCTTTGCATACTCAGCTGTTTTTTTTAGCCTCAGATACCAGCAATTCATGCAGCGCTGCGGTGCTTCAAGATTATCTTTAACAGCATCATTGAATTGCTCTTCATTGTAACCTTCAGAAAAATATATATCGCAATCAACCTGTTTAGAATATTCCCTTACATATTTCTCCCGAATAACATACTCATCATGCGGATATATATTGGGATTATAGAAAAAACCCTCAACATCATAATTCAATTCCCTTAATTTCTTAAGCGGATAGATCTCACAAGGAGCACAGCATATATGTAATAGTATTCTGCTAGAGCGCATTATTCAAATATCTCCTTTTGGTTGTCCTTGGTCCTTTTGCGGCCGAGATGATTATAGGCAAGGTCTGTTGCTTGACGCCCCCGGGATGTTCTCTTAAGCAGTGCCATTTTTAACAGATAAGGCTCTACCACATCAACTATCGTATCGCTTTCCTCATTTAGTGTAGCCGCAAGCGATTCTATGCCCACAGGCCCTCCCTCATAAGCATCTATTATTACCCCCAGCACTCTGCGGTCAATTTCATCAAGGCCAAGGTCATCGACCCCCTGCAGATCCAGGGCAATATCCGTAATTTCAGCATTGACCTTTCCGCCTGCCTTAACCTCACTATAATCTCTAACCCTACGCAAAAGACGATTAGCCACACGCGGAGTTCCGCGGGATCTTTTAGCTATAAGTTCAGCGCTTTTATTATCAAGTTCAAGCCCCAATTTCTCGGCTGATTTTTTTACAATATTCACCAGCTCCTGCCAGGGGTAAAAATCAATATGGTAATACATTCCAAAGCGGCTGCGCAAAGGAGCGCTAAGCAGTCCTGAACGGGTTGTCGCCCCGATAAGCGTAAAAGGTTTTAAATTAAACTGTATTGTTTTGGCATAAGGCCCCTTATCAATAACAAAATCAATCTTATGGTCTTCCATTGCCGGATAAAGAAATTCTTCAACTATCTTTGATAGCCTGTGGATTTCATCAATAAAAAGTATATCCCCGTGCTCCAGATTGGTAAGAATACCGATGAGATCACCGGCCCTTTCTATGGCCGGGCCTGAGGTTGTCGTTATCTTTGTTCCCATTTCATGCGCCACAATATGCGCAAGTGTCGTCTTTCCCAGTCCGGGCGGGCCAGAAAGCATCAAATGCTCAAGCGGTTCCTTCCTTGATTTTGCCGCCTGAATCCCTATCTGGAGATTTTCTTTAAGCTTGATCTGGCCGATAAAATCGCTGAATTTCAAAGGACGCAGCGATAGATTGAGCACCAGATCATCCTCTGTCTCCTGCTGCATAAGCACAGGTTCTCTGTGCATCTTGGGATCCTTATTGATTTGATCTTTGTTTGTATACTTCATTTAATAGCTCTTCCGAATTTTTAACATCTGGATTTCTCATCAGGGCATTCTTGATCATTTTTTCTGCCTCAGATTTTTTATACTGCAGCTGTAAAAGCACAGCTACTGCTTCCTGCTCTAAATCACCTGCGCCTGATTTCTGCTTCACTTCAAGCACAATCCCCTGGATAAGACCGAATTTTCCTACTTTGCCCTGTAATTTAGCAACTATTTCCCTTGCTCTTTGGGTGCCTATTCCAGGCAATGACTTTAGATATGCGATATCGCCGGCATCAATTGCTCTGGCTATAACCGGTATCGGTTCAGCTATTGCCTTTACCGCGGCCTTAGGTCCGATGCCGGATACCGTAATAAATCTTTCAAAAAATTCCTTCTCCACCTCATTTAGGAATCCAATCAGAGTCGGAATACTTTTATTCTGATCTGTCTGATGATAATGAAAAGTAACAAATTCACAATCGGTTTCATCTTGAGCAATACACTTCATTACCCCATGTGGGATAAAAACCTCATATCCGAATCCGCCGACTTCCACCAGCAATGAATTTTCTCTTCTTTGGATAATTTTACCTTTAATTCTGCAGATCATATTTTCCTGTAAATAAAATTAATATGGGTTAAAGCCAAAGCCAGCGCATCTGCAACATCATGCGGCTGAGGCAAAGTTTTAAGTCCAAGTGTTTCTTTAACAACTTCCTGCATCTGTGATTTAGTAGCTGTTCCGGCCCCAGTTACCGCTTTCTTCACTTTTTTGGGTGCATAGCCGGCAACAGTAAGTTTATGCTGAGCTCCAACAAGACAAATAACTCCCCGCGCATGCGCCATGAGTATAGCTGTCTTAGGATTTTTATAATGAGAATAAAGTTCTTCTATAACCATTATATCAGGCCGGCAGACTTCAAGCACCTGTATAAGTCCATTATATATCTTATTTAACCTATTTGTGAATTTATCTTTCGTGGATGTCCTGATAACCCCGGCTTCGATAAGCTTAAGGCGGCCGTCACGTCCCCGCACAGATATACAAGAATGATGTTTATTGAATTCTATAACACCGTATCCTACGCACTGCAACCCAGGGTCAACTCCTAAAACTCGCATATATAACCTTTAAACTTCCAATTCAGATAATATATCATCCGGAATATCAAAATTGGCATAAACATTCTGGACATCATCATTATCTTCTAATGCATTGATAAGACCGAGAATCTGCTGGGCAACTCCCTTTTCTGTTATTTTCACAGTAGAGTCAGGAACCATAGTTACTTCAGCCAAGGAGATCTCAATACCACTGCCTTCAATTGCTTTTTTTACCGCTTCAAATCCCTTCGGCTGTGTACTTATTTCATAGATATCATCCTCTGTCTGCATATCCTCAGCCCCGTTTTCCAGAATGATATTCATCAGCTTGTCCTCTTCACTTTTTTCCTTGGCAACGATTATCATTCCTTTTTGCTTAAACTGCCAGGCAACAGAACCAGCCCCGGCCATATTCCCGTTTTTCTTGGTAAAGATACTGCGTACTTCAGCCGCGGCCCTGTTCTTATTATCAGTCAGCACATCCACCAGAACCGCTACCCCGCTCGGGCCATAGCCCTCATATACCATAGATTCATAAATAACACCAGGCAATTCGCCAGTACCCTTTTTTATTGCCTTTTCAATATTATCTTTAGGCATATTAGCGTCTTTTGCCTTCTGAATAGCCAGCCTCAAACGCGGATTAGCATCCGGGTCGCCGCCGCCACCTTCACGCGCTCCAACAGTCAATTCCTTGTTCAGCTTTGTAAACAGCTTGCCCCGTTTTGAATCCGTAGCTGCCTTTTTATGTTTAATACTAGCCCATTTTGAATGTCCTGACATAAGATCATCACTCCTATTTTAAACGATTATATTTGTATTGAGTATCGCGTCTTGACAACTAATTCATTACAGTCTGAGAACTCTTCGCTTTTTCGTCCTTCGTCCTAGTAATCCCGCCGTATTCTGGCGAGAGAATGATCATCCTTCGTCACTCGGGTTTTCACTAAATACTATATAATTAAGTTGGATTGTATTTTACAATCTTAGTTTCAAATGTCTCTAAACTCTCTTTACCTTTAAAACTCCAGCGTACAGTCAATTTAATATCTTTTGTATTTGATATCCCTGGGGCACTGACCACGATACTGTATGAGAAGCCCCCATAGTCAGTGTCATCTAAATATAAGCCGCCGGTATCATAGGCATCAGCAGCTGTTATATCGTCAAAGCTTGCTGCTCTAATTTCCTCAATATGCTTTTTAGCTATTAAAGCAGATATTGTCAAATCCGCTGCTTTTTTTGAAGCATCCAGGGCAACCGGTAAATAACCCATAACAGCAACCAAGCCAACACCTAAAATCGTTAGGGCAATCAGTATCTCAATTAAGGTAAATCCCCTTAGAGATTTTGGGACTCTAACAATATTATACAATAACGGTATTTTCAAACCAACTTCGCCTTTATTAGATATCTTCCCCCAATGATTAGAATCCTTAGCCTTCTCTAATGGGGTAAAAACTCTTTTTTTATACATCGCTAATTTTTATCTTAACAGATCAAGATACCTTAATGAACCTCTTCTTTTTCCACAACCTTTGACTGGCTGATAATTTTTTCAGTCTGCTTACTCGGCACTTCCTCATAATGCGAAAAGCTCATTGAATAAGATCCACGCCCCTGAGTCATAGAACGCAAATCAGTTGCATAGCGCAGCATTTCAGAAAGCGGTACCTGTGCCTTTACCATTTCATTTTTCCCGAGCTGTTCCATCCCCTGAACTCTTCCCCTTCGCGAGCTTAAGTCTCCGTTGATCGCCCCCATATATTCAGGCCCAATAACTACTTCCACATGCATCACTGGTTCAATAAGAACAGGGTTTGCCTCAAGAATCCCCTCTTTTAAAGCCATGCCGGCAGCTATTTGAAAGGCCATATCCGAGGAATCTACATTATGATAAGAGCCGTCATAAAGTGTAACTTGGATATCAACCAGTGGATATCCGGCAATAATGCCTTCAGTCATTTTTTTGCGCACGCCTTTTTCTACAGAGGGAATATATTGTCTAGGTACTGAACCGCCTACAATCTTGTCCACAAATTCAAAATCCCCACCTCTGGGAAGAGGCGCAATCTCAAGCCAGACATCGCCATACTGCCCGCGTCCGCCGGATTGTTTTTTATATTTATGGTGAGCCTTAACTGTTTTCTTTATCGTCTCTTTATAAGCAACTTTCGGGGTTCCTACATCCACCTCAACATGATAACGGCTTTTTAATCTTTCAATGGCAATCTCAAGATGCATATCACCCATGCCGGAAAGAATCAATTCCTTTGTTTGCGGATTCCGGGTTACCCGAATCCCCTTATCCTCAGTAGTCATCTTTGACAAAGCATGAGAAATTTTTTCTTCATCCTGTCTTGTTTTAGGTTTAAGCGAAAAAGAGATCGAGGGTTCCATAGAACGGCCCAATACAAACAATGCCTTGTCCTTGGCTGTACCCATCGAATCACCTGTATGTGTATCCTTTAATTTGGCCACTGCTCCAATATCTCCTGAGGCCACGATATCCACCGGTAGCTGCTCTTTACCCTGCAGCACATAAAGCTGGCCAAAACGCTCGGCTGTGCCGGTTGTAACATTAAAAAAATCTGTATTTGAACTAATGCTTCCGGAAATCACTTTGAATACACTCAGCTGTCCCACATAAGGGTCAGATATTGTTTTAAACACATATCCTGTGAAAGGCTGATCAACTTTAGTAAGCACTTCCTTCGGCTCTTTTGTCTCGGGATCTAGTGCCTCTACCTTTCCCAAAGCAGACGGCGAAGGAAAGTAATTTACAATCTTCTCGATCAATTCCTTTACCCCAAACCCGCCTATAGAATTACCGCAAAAAATCGGGATCACCGCTCTATCTCTAAACGCAATCTTAAAAACCCGGCAGATCTCATCCTGTGATAATTCTTCACCATTAAGATACTTTTCAACCATTACATCATCAGCAACTGCCACGATTTCAATAAATGCCTCGCGAAATTTTTCCGCTTTTGCCTTTTCATCATCAGAGAGCTGATCCCAGCCTGCCTTAGTCAGCAAATTAGCCACTCCCTTAAAGCCAGCTTCTTTTCCTATCGGTAGAAATAGGGGCGTGCACTGTTTCCCGAATTCCTTTCTAATCGACTCAACTGTATTATAAAAATCCGCATTCTCTTTATCAAGTTTACTTATATATATAGCCCTGGGCATTTTTGCCTCATCAAGAATTCCCCATGCCCTTTGCGTCCCCACCTCGATTCCATCAGGCGCTCCAATAACAACTATAGCCACATCTGCCGCAGGAACTGCATTGCGCAGCTCCATGATAAAATCAGCATATCCGGGAGTATCAATAATATTAATTTTCGTCTTGCCAGAAATACAATGCAAGACAGAAGCATTTATAGAGATTTTGTGATTTATCTCTATGGGATCGAAATCGCTGATGGAATTACCCTCATCAACGCGTCCAAGCCGGCTTACCTGTTGGCAATTAAAAAGCATTGCATCTGCTAAAGATGTTTTACCTGCACCACTGTGAGAAACCAATGCAACATTGCGAACAGTACTTTCAGAATATCTTTCCATTCTTGAGACCTCCTTCTGAGTATATAAGTTAGGCAGCAATTCAGTTTAAAACGATCTTGATCTATTTTTTCCCCAGTTCCAGCATTCTTTGCTTTGGATCCACCTTCCATGAGCTTGAGGCGGCAAAAAGAGCCATAAAAACAGTTATAAATATCCAGTCCCTGCCGATAATAATCACTGCCAGGCGCGAGTAATTACCATAAGGCGAGGTGATTTCCTCAAATATCGTAGTCATAAGCAAGGCCAACAGTATAAGCGGCGCGATCACCTTAACCGAAGTATCCCACCACCATTTCTTAAGCTCTAAAACACTATAATGATTAACATGTTCTCTGAGTTTTTTTGCCTTAAAAACCCAACCGACAAGTAAACACTCTAGTATCGCCGCAATGACAATCCCGTAATGTGTAACAAAATGATCTACAATATCAAGCCATAACAATCCGGCTCTGGTAGTAAATATCATTCCCCCCAGAAATCCGAGTACAGACAGCACTGAAACCACGACTTTACGTGTATAATGAAATTTATCGATAATCGCAGATGTTATCCCCTCTAAAATAGATATTCCTGAGGAAAGACCGGCAATAACCAAAATCGCAAAAAATATCAATCCAAATTCACGCGAAAATGCAGGCAGCATACTTATTGCCTTTGGATATACAACAAAAGCAAGTCCTATAGATTCAGTCACAACTTCACTAATAGGCTGGTTTGTCGATTGGGCCATATAACCAAGCACAGAAAAAACTCCCAATCCGGCAAAAACCGAGAACAGGCAGTTGAACATGCAGATAATAAAAGAGTCTTTGACGATCTGGCTTTTTTTAGGCAGATAAGATGCATATGCAAGAATCACGCCAAAGCCAAGGCTTAGCGAAAAAAATATCTGGCTAAACGCATCCATCCAGACTCTGATATCCCTAAGCTTTGAGAACTGTGGCCTAAGATATAAAGAAATTCCGGCTCCGGCACCAGGCAGTCGCATACTCCATATAACAATAGTCGCGCTCAGCACAATCAAAAGCGGCATAAATATCTTATTAGCCCGCTCAAGGCCCTTCTGAACTCCAAAAAAAACAATAAGCCACTGAAAGAACCAAACCAGCATCAGGCTGAAAAGTATCGGAGTTCTAAGATCGCCAATATCAAAAGGGCTGGCACTGGTCATAAGAAATTTTTGAAAGAAGAATGTGTTTGGATCACTAGTCCAGGCGCCGGAAAAAGCAAAGAAGAAATAATTCACACACCAGGAAATAATCACCGCATAATAAAGCAGGATACCCACCATTCCCAATATTACCTGCCACCAGCCGACCCATTCCCATTTTTTGTCAATACTGGCAACTGATGCCGGAGCAGAACCGCGCATTTTATGCCCCAAGGCTATCTCCAGGATCATCAAAGGAATACCAACAATAAATAAGGCAATAAAGTAAGGTAAAAGAAATGCGCCGCCGCCGTTTTTATAACATAAATAGGGGAAACGCCATATATTTCCCAGTCCAACAGCCGAACCTATAGCTGCCAGTAAAAAACCTAAATGGGTTTTCCACTGAGGCCGATGGTGGGTAAAAACATCTTTACTCATGTAAATTCATCTCCGTAAGTTTATATTTGTAGAGATTTTAACCATAGGGATATAGAGTTAAATATAGCAAAAAAACGCAAAAAGGTCAATCCCAGATTTAAAATCAAAAAAACAGCCCAAAAGTGGGAGTGATGAAAAATGGATCATTCTTAATTAAGTTGAATAAATTTCTATAACTCAATAATTTACAAGTTATTAAAACAAATTAAGAATGCCCCATGATTACACAGATTATTAAAAGATTACGGAGATTAATTTATATTAGTATATCTCTGTAATCGGTTTTTTTTATCTCTGAAATCAGGTTCTTTCAATCAACTTAAATAAGAAAGAACCGAAAAAGGTACAAATATAAGACATTTGGGAACGAGCGCAAAGATGTACAAATGTACGTCGCACAAGCGAGTGAGCAAATAACGTAGTAGATGTGCGTTTTGCAACAGCCCCTAGCGGGCAGAAAGAAGTTCCTGGTTCTGGGGAAACCTGTTAAACATTTCGCGGATTATTAGATTATCATTTTGATCTTTTATCTGGGGATTTTGCTCAACCAGGGCAAATGCAGCTTTGCGGGCCTCAAGCAACAACTCCCGATCATTCAGGATATCCGCTATCTTCAACTCAGGCAGACCATGTTGTTTTGTGCCAAAAAATTCACCCGGGCCTCGGATCAAAAGGTCCATCTCAGCGATTTTAAAACCATCTGTAGTACTAGTCATTGCCGAAAGCCGTTTTTTTGCATCTTCTGTTTTCGCCTCTGATAGCAACACGCAATAAGATTGTTTTTTTCCTCTGCCTACCCTGCCTCTTAGCTGATGCAGCTGGCTAAGACCAAATCGTTCTGCATGTTCTATAAGTATAATTGAGGCATTAGGTACATCAATTCCAACTTCAATAACTGTTGTTGCCACAAGAATATCTATTTTTCCTGTTTTGAATAATTGCATTACCTCTTTTTTTTCCGCATCTTTCATTTTGCCGTGTATCAGTCCTACCTTGGCCTCAGGAAAGATATCCCTTTTAAAATGCACATACATCTTTGTCGCTGCCTTTAGATCAAGCATTTTTGATTGCTCTACTACTGGGTAGACAACATAAACCTGATTATTTTCTTTAATCTTTTTCTTCAGGAATACATAGAAATCCCTTCTTTTTTTCTCACTTATCCAGTAAGTCTCCACAGGTATTCTTCCCGGAGGAAGCTCTCGTATTGTCGAGATGTCCATATCTCCATATACTGTAATTGCTAGGGTTCTAGGTATGGGAGTTGCGCTAATAACCAGAACCTCAGGAGCATTGCCTTTTTTCTGTAGTTTAACTCTTTGCATCACACCGAATTTATGCTGTTCATCCACAATTATCAGGCCTAATTTTCTCCAAATAACCGCATCTTGTATAAGAGCATGCGTGCCGATAATAATATCCACTTTTTGTTCGGCAATCTGCCGGATCATTTCTTCTTTTTCCTTTTTCTTCATTCCGCTGACAAGCAGCACCACTTGTATACCCAGGGGATCAAGCATTGTCTTAATACTCTGATAATGCTGTCTGGCAAGTATTTCCGTTGGCGCCATTAATGCTGCCTGATATTTATCCCCCACGCAACCAACCATCGCCCAAACGCTGACAATCGTCTTTCCGCTGCCAACATCCCCCTGTAAAAGCCGGTTCATGGGCTTGCGATTATGCATATCTGCTTTAATATCTTTTATTACATCCCTTTGATCCCGGGTCAACTCAAAAGGCAGATTCTTGGCAAATTTATCAAGCAGTTTTCCGCTCATCTCAAATTTTATACCCTTAATATTTTCTTTCATATCCTGCTTTTTTAAGGCAATTGCCAGCTGTAAAAGAAATAACTCATCATAGATCAATCTTTTCCTGGCATTTCCCAGCTGATTAAAATCATTTGGAAAATGTATATTCAGCAAGGCCTGTTTAATACCGCATAACTCGTTTTTTTTTAAAATACTCTCAGGCAAAAATTCAATAACCTCATCAATATAAGTATCCAGAGTACGTTTTATCAGAGACCTAATATAGCGCTGATACACATCAGTACTAAGGGAATAAATCGGGACTATTCGTCCCGTATGAGTTGTATCCTCATCATCGCTTTTTAATATTTCATATTCAGGTGAGTTTATCTGCAGTTTTGAATATCGGTCGACTTTGCCATGTAATATCACATCGTCGTTCATTTTGAAGACATTTTTCATATACGGCTGATTAAACCATGTTCCATAAACCACACCGCTATCATCGCCTAAGGCTATCTGAAAGATAGTTTTCCTTCCCCGCAAGTGCCTAAGGCCCATAGTCAGTACGCGTCCGCGAACAGTTTCCACACTGTCAACACTAAGCTTATTGATTTTTTTTAGATTACTTCTATCTTCATACCTGCGCGGAAAATAGAAAAGCAGATCACGTATATTGAAAATATTGAGTTTATTTAAGTGTTGTATTTTTTTAGGACCTACACCTTTTATAAATTGTGCAGATTGAATAAGGATTTGATTGTTTTTAGCCATTAGCTACTATTCGGAGAAATTTCTTTTTCCCAACCTTAAAAAGATATTCCTTCTCCGGTACAGGAAGTTCAAGGTTAGCATCAGTTAAAGCCCTGCCGTCAAGTACAACTGCTTTTTGCTGGATAAGGCGTCTGGCATCAGAATTACTTTTACAGGCACCTGCTAAGGTAAGCATTTTACATACCCAGAGTTTATTGCCTGTCCATTGAGACCTGTCCAAATTTACCTCTTCAAAATTATCAGTATCGTCCCAGTTAGTACCACCGCTAAAGCGGCTGTTGAATGTCTGAGCGGCTTTTTCAGATTCTTCATCGCTATAATAACATTTGGTTATAAGCAGGGCGAGATTTTCCTTGCATTTTTTTGGGTGAAGAGTCCCTGCTGCAATATCACTCTTAAATTTCTTTATCTCTGCCATAGGCATATCTGTAAGCAGTTCATAATAGCGGTACATAAGCTCATCAGAGATAGACATTAATTTCGCGTACATCACATCAGCCGGCTCATCAATGCCCACATAATTATTAAGGCTTTTGCTCATCTTCTGCACGCCGTCAAGGCCTTCCAAAAGAGGCATCATCAGCACACACTGTTGCGCAACATTACAGTCTTTCTGCATCTGTCTTCCCACAAGCAGATTAAACTTCTGGTCTGTTCCGCCAAGCTCTATATCTGCCTTTAATTCCACGGAATCATAACCCTGCAGTAAAGGATACATAAATTCCAGAATACTGATATCCTGTCCCTTTGAATAACGCTTTTTAAAATCTTCTCTGGCAAGCATCTGGGCAACAGTCAGATGCGCACTCAGGCGCAGGAATTCATAAGGCGTAAATTTTTCAAACCAATGGCTGTTAAATACTGGCTGGATATCTTTTTTCAGGACTTTGCTCACCTGTATTTGATAGGTCTTTGCATTTTCCGCAACCTCTTCGCGGCTAAGCTGTTTCCTGAGCTCAGATTTACCGGTGGGATCTCCGATCATGCCGGTAAAGTCACCAATAAGAAACTTTATCTCATGTCCCAGATCATGGAACTGTTTGAGTTTGCGCAGTAATACAGTATGACCGATATGGATATCCGGAGCACTTGGGTCAAATCCAGCTTTTATAATAAGCGGCTTGCCGCTATCAAATGATTTTTGCAGTTTTGCAGTAAGCTCTTTTTCAGATATTAGCTCAATTGCCCCGCGCTTAATGATCTCTAACTGTTCAATAACAGGCCTAAACTTCATTTCACCTTACCTTTTTGATTATAATAACATACACTTGTTTTGTTGTCAATCGTCACTGAAACAAGGCCTCAGATATAAGAGATAAGACTCAAGACGCAGATTACCCGATAAGGTAATAGCGGGTATTGGCGAATTTATATGTTTTCTAAAAATATTCTATCATTTCTCTACCTCCCCTTTGAAACCAGGCATTATGTTTTTCTTTAAGTTAGGCGAATGGGCGCAGACAAGATGTCGTAGCGCCGTAAGGCCCGCCAAAAAAAGGCGAGGTCTCGCCGTCTTCCAGGCGGACAGAAGTGCCTTTTCGCCGGTAAATTTCCGTACTTTGAACCGGAAATTTATCCAGTAATCTAAACCATTAGAAATATGCAATAATTTCACAAGGATGTATTTAAAATGAGACCGTAACTTACGGATTTTTTGTGGTAAGTTACATGATCGAATTTATCCCGCATGCTTTTAGTCGGGATCTTTGCTGACTTTATTTTAGACACCAAAAGAAAGTCAGGCTGGGGTCTAAGGAGCAGGCACAGCCCCTTTTAATATGACAATAAAAAAAGCGGGAGGATTTTTATCCTCCCGCTTTTTGATTCTATACTAATACTGCTTACTTCATGCTAAGACCGATCTTTCTTTGTTCATTATCTACCTTAATAACCTTAGCATTGACCTTATCTCCTACTTTGAAGGAATCCTCGATATTCATTGACGGCTCCATATTTATTTCTGTAATATGAACCAGGCCTTCCAACTCTTTTTCGATCTCAACAAAGATACCGAAAGTAGTGATCTTTGTTATATGCCCTTCGACTTGCGTATCAACCGCATAACGCTCGGCAAATTCAGGCCAAGGATTTTCCGTAAGCTGTTTTAATCCAAGCGATATCTTATGATTCACTTCATCAACTGTCAGGATAACAACCTCTAGCTTCTGGCCTTTTTTAAGAAAATCAGATGGATTGTTGATTTTCTTTGTCCATGACATATCAGAGATATGGATCAATCCGTCAATACCCTCTTCCAACTCAATAAAGGCACCATAGTCAGTCAGGTTTCTAACCCGCCCTTTTACTTTTGAGCCTGAGATATATTTGGCACTAATTCCCTGCCATGGATCGTTTTCAGTTTGCTTGATACCCAAGGCTATCTTCTGGTTATTAATATCTAAGTTAAGCACCACAGCCTCAACAATATCACCAATAGCCAGTATCTCCGATGGATGAGAAATACGTCTTGTCCATGAGAACTCAGAAATATGGATCAATCCTTCAACACCCTTTTCAAGCTCAATAAAAGCTCCATAAGGAACAATATTGACAACCTTACCTTTTATCTTTTCTCCCACAGGATATTTAGAATCAATACCAGTCCAGGGACTTGCCGTTTTTTGTTTTAAACCAAGAGAAATCTTGGTGCTTTCTGTATCTATATCCAGGATCTTAACCTCTATTGTATCCCCAATAGCCACCATTTCAGACGGATGTGATATACGTCCCCAGCTCATATCAGTAATATGCAGCAATCCGTCAACTCCGCCAAGATCTATAAACACACCAAAATCAGCAATATTCTTAACCAGCCCGCTTCTGATCTGCCCTTTAGCAATCTCCTTAAGCAGACGTTCTTTATTTTCTTCTCTTTCCTTCATGAGAAGTTCTCTTCTAGATAATACAATATTCTTCCTAGGCTTATTCACCTTGACGATCATGAATTCATAGGTCTTGCCAAGATGCTGATCGATATTATGAACTCCGCGCAGAGAAAGCTGTGAAGCAGGCAAAAAGGCATCAAGTCCAATATCGACCATCAGGCCTCCCTTTACTTTGCGATGTACCTTACCCTCAATAGTATCGCCCTCTTTATAGTTATTAATAATTCTTTCCCAGCCAAGAGTCCTGTCTGCTTTTCTTTTGGAGACAATAACCATACCATTCTCATCTTCTTTTGTCTCAAGCAAAACATTGATTTGGGCATCGATTATAACATCGGAGGGATCATCGAATTCATCGATAGTAAGAATACCTTCAGACTTGTAGCCAATATCCACAAGCACCTCTTTACCTGTAATACCGACTATTTTACCGCTTATTATTTCACCTTCTTTTAGTGTAACTGTTGCCGTCTCATAAAACTTTTCAAGCTCCTTGGCAAAAACACTGTCCTTATTTTGTTCTAGATCATCCAGGTTGGGAAATTTTCTTTTTTTTCGTGACATTGCATTTACTACCTCCTTTTCATTATGTATACAGCTTATATTTATTTAATTTATAAGCCATACTGGGGAATTTTTCAGTTTCCCTTTTTCCAAGCTCAAATGTAGATTTTTGATCCTGGGTTTCTTTCCCCCAAGCTATAGCTCAAATTCAAATTTTATTTACAAAGTATAACAAATTATTATTTTTATATCAAGCACTATTTATACTTTTTAAATTTTGTATTTGAACAATAATAGCATTTGAAAAATTTTGATACTCTTCTTTTATTTTATCCTTGGGCAATTCCGAGTTAAAATACATAGGCTTACTAAAATGAACACTCAAAGGGACAAAAAATTTAATCTTTTTAGAACCGGCACTTAAGGCTATATCTGTTCCTTTAATAAAAGTGGGCACAACCGGCATTTTTGACTTTGCCGCCAGCATACTCACCCCTGCCTGCCCCTCACTTATTTCTCCGCTTGTACTGCGGGTTCCTTCCGGAAAGATTATCAAGGTGCCTTCACTTTTAAGTTTATTTATAGCAAAACGTATTGATTTAAGATCAGCGCTACCTCTTTCTAAGGGAAAGGCATTTAAGGCTCTTATTAATCCTCCAAAGATCGGATTTGTGAACAATTCCTGCTTAGACATAAAGCTTAATACTCTAGGACTGGCAATACTCAGAACAACCGGATCAAGATAACTCAAATGATTAGATGCTATGATACAGCCGCCTGTTTTGGGAAGATTCTTAGCTCCGCTGTATTTAAAGAAAAAAAATATTTTAAATGTTATAAAAAGAAGAAAGCGGCAAAATTTGTAAAAAATATATCTATTCTTCATCTTTTATATGACTCAAGAGGCAGTTTACAACCTCGGTTATATTCATTGAAGATGTATCAATATAAATTGCATCTTCTGCTTGCTTAAGCGGTCCACACTCTCTGGTGAAATCTCGTTTGTCCCTTTCTTTAATCTGCCGAACTATTTCATCAAGTCCCAAATCAATCCCTTTTTGCTCAAGATCAAGCTTGCGTCTTTTTGCCCGAACCTTGACCTTTGCGTCAAGATAAAACTTTTTTTTTGCATAGGGAAATACCACAGTCCCGATATCTCTGCCTTCCATTACAATACTGTTATTTTGGGCATAATCCCTTTGAAACCTAACCATCAAATTACGGATTTCAGCAATAGCCGCAATATGAAAAACAGCATTTGTCACCGCCGGCTTTCTTATAGCAGCACTCACATCCTCTCCATCAAGCAAAACAATTGTCCTATTATCCTCGCCTTTTTTTAATTTTATATCTGTTTGTTTTGCAATCTCAACAAGCTTTGGGATATCCTCAAAATCAGCCTTAAGCCAAAGTACTTTTAAAGTCTGTGCCCGGTACATCGCGCCTGTATCCACATAAAGATATTCCAATCTCTCAGCCAACAGTTTAGCTATTGTGCTTTTACCTGCACCGGCCGGTCCATCTATAGCGATAATCATATTTTCCTGTTTACCCTGAGCGAGCAAAAAATTCTCTAACAGAGTTTATTTAAGTTTTCCTATTTTATACTCAGTCTTTTTTTTCTTGCCCTCTGCAGCTGCAAGGTGATTTGTTTGCCCTGCGATGATATAATTGCCTGTTTCATTTTTTTTAAAACCATTTCAAAATTTTCTATTCTACTCAATATTGCTTTTTTATTGCTAAATATTATATCATGCCATACCTCAACGCTGCTGGCAGCTATACGAGTTGTATCTTTAAATCCAGAAGCGGCAAACTTAAAATATTTATCCGGCACACTGTTAACAAGAGCCACGCTAATTAAATGCGGCAAATGGCTGAGAGAAGCCACGATATTATCATGAACACGCGGATCTATCCCTACACATTTTGCTCCCATTTTCTTCCAAAGATCACTCACAATTGCATAGGCTGATTTTTTTGTATTTTGAGTCTTGGCAATAAAACATATTGACTCTTTAAAAAGATCTATGTGAGCAAAGTCTACTCCGGTATTCTCAGAACCAGCCATAGGGTGAGTACCAATAAAATAAACATCCTTAGGCAGCAGTTTTTGCGACTGGACGACAATCTCATTTTTAGTACTTCCGACATCAAAAATAATACAGCCTGGTTTTAAAACAGGTATGATTTGCCTGATTATGTTTTCAAAAGCCTTTACCGGAGTACATATCATAATAAGATCTGCATCAAGGGCAGCTTTTTTTAAGTCTGTTTGCGCTTTGTTGATTGCCTTTTTTTTTAAGGCTTTTCTCAGGGTCTCTTTATCCCGGGCTACTCCGATAACTGTTGAGGCCATTTTACTTTTACACAAAAATATCCCTATTGAGCCGCCGATAAGCCCCGGACCGATAATAACTGCTTTTTTAAATTTCAAATTCATATTCAGATCTTTCTTCCCACAGCCTCGGCCACAGCCCTTACCTCTTTTACCATTTTTTCAAAATTATCAGTATTCAATGACTGAGTTCCATCAGAGACAGCCTCTTCCGGATGAACATGAACCTCCACCAATAGCCCGTCCGCACCTGCAGCTACAGCTGCCCTGCTCACAGGCGTAACCAATCCCCATTTCCCCGTGCCATGAGAAGGATCAACTACAATCGGCAGATGGGAAAGCATCTTTATAGCGGGGACGGCATTAATATCCAATGTATTGCGGGTATAGGTTTCAAATGTACGTATTCCGCGTTCACACAAAATAACATTAAAATTATCTTCATTTAAAATATATTCCGCGCTCATAAGAAATTCTTTTATGGTTGCCATCATGCCTCTTTTTAACAAAACAGGCCTCTTGGAAATACCAATTTCTTTTAGCAAATTAAAATTCTGCATATTCCTGGCCCCCACCTGCATAATATCAACATATTTCGCCATTAACTCTACATCACGCGGGTCAATAACCTCAGTCACGCTTAAAAGTCCGACCTCATCACAAACCTGTTTCATAATCTTTAGGCCTTCTACTCCCAGCCCTTGGAAGGAATAAGGAGATGTCCTTGGCTTAAAAGCTCCTCCTCGCAAAATCCTTGCTCCAGATTTCTTTACATTTACGGCAATTTCACGCAGAGTTTGAAGATTTTCTATTGCGCATGGTCCTCCCATTATCACAATCTCTTCCCCGCCTATAGCCACGTCTTTGACCTTAACCACACTGCTTTGGGGTTTAAATTCACGGGAGACCAGTTTAAACTGAGAAAGAACTGCTATGACTTGTTCTACCCCAGGATATGCCTCCAGAGGCTGAACTCGAATTTTATCTTCCTCTCCGATTACACCGATAATTGAGCGTTCCACCCCTTCAGAAACCATAGTTTTAAGCCCAAGAGAGTGAACTTTGTCAATTATCCTTTTCTTTTCATCTGCCGTAGTATTTGACTTAAGAACTATTATCATTTTTTTATCCCCCGATTAATCTTTAAGAAATTTCTTAAGATATTTTAAAAATAATCCATTTTCCTTATTAGTACCGAAAGTCACTCTTATAAAGCCCTTCAGGCCCCATACAGACATTTCCCGCACGATAATCCCTTTTTGCATCAGCTTATCATAAATCTCCAGGCTCTTAACTCCCAAATTAACCAAAACAAAGTTTGCAACACTCGGCACATAAAATAGCTTCATTTTGTCAAATTCATCACACAATAATTTCTTGCCATCCTTCACCATTTTTTGAGACTGCAGTAAATATTTTTTATCATCAAGAGCGGCAGTTGCGCCAATCTGAGCAAGCATATTCACATTAAAGGGCTCACGCACTTGATTCATGTATCCGATTATTTCCTTGCTTGCCGCTGCCCAGCCAATACGCAGGCCACCCAACCCATAAACCTTGGAAAAACTGCGGCTGACGATAACATTTCCCCGGCTGATATAACACAGGCAATCAGGATAGTCTCGAGCGCTGATAAATTCAACATACGCCTCATCAAAAAATACAATTATGTCCTTGGATAATCCTTTTAGAAATTTTTCCACTTCCCTCCGGTTCACATAACTTCCGGTCGGGTTATCCGGATTGGCAATAAAGATCATTTTAGTTTTCAGAGTTATTTTTTTCTTCATTGCCTCAAGGTCATAATGAAACTCCTTTAAAGGCACACTGACTATTTTCGCACCCACAATAGTCGCGGCTATCTTATAAACCATAAACGTAGGATAGGCGATAATAACTTCATCGCCCTTATTAATAAACGCTCGCAGTGCAAGCACTATAAGCTCATCTGAGCCGTTACCGATAATCAAATTTTCCATACGCAGCTTAAATTTTTTTGACAAAGCTTTTTTCAGGAAAAGGCAATTGCCGTCCGGATAGCGGTTGATGTTCAAAACCCCCTTTTTAATAGCAGCCACTGCTTTGGGTGATGGCCCCAAGGAATTTTCATTTGACGCCATTTTGTATACATTTTTCAACCCAAATTCCCGTTTAACCTCTTCAATCGGCTTTCCTGGCTTATAAGGTTTTATTGCGCGTATAGATTTTTTGACAAGTTTTTCGATATTCATTGTTAATCTCCAGAAATTTCTAATATTTTAAACACTTTGCGGATAAGAACCAACGATTTTAATAAAATGACATTTCTTTTCTAAATTATTCAAGGCCTTTTTTAATCGTGGTTCTTTAATATGCCCCTGCATATCTACGAAGAAATAATAATCCCAAGCCTTTTTCTTTGAAGGCCTTGATTCTATTTTTGTAAGGTTTATTTTCGCTTTTTTAAATACCAACAGCATCTCATGCAATGCTCCAACCCTATCTTTTATAGAAAAAAGTATCGATGTTTTATCCCTGCCTGTATAACCCGCCTCTTTTTTCCCAATAACAAGAAACCGGGTAACATTATGCGAAGAGTCCTCTATGGATTTTACTTTTAGCTTAACCTTATATATCTGCGCAGCCAGAGAGCTGGCAATAGCAGCTGAATTTTTCTCCCTAGCACATATCTCCGCCGCCTTTGTCGTGCTTGAAATCTCCATAAGATGCCGTCCCGGCAGATTAGTCTCAAGCCACAAACGGCACTGCCCAAATACCTGTGATTTACTGTACACCTTTTTGATATCTCTAAGCTTACAGTTGCACAAGAGATTATGTTCAATACTTAGGCTTATTTCAGAACAAATCTTAAGATCTGAATCAACAAACATATCAAGCGTATGACTTATGGCTCCCTCTATAGAATTTTCTACAGGCACAACGCCAAAATCACTGCTGCCGCGTTCAACTTCATTAAAAACATCTGTGATTGTCTGCATGCTTACATACTCAACCTGTGCGCCGAATTTCTTCTGGCTGGCAAGATGAGTAAAAGTCGCCTCAGGCCCAAGATAAGCCACTTTCATCGGTCTTTGCAGCATTATAGTTCCAGACATTATCTCACGGTAAACAGCAGCTAAGATTTTATCATTAAGAGGCCCTTTGTTAAGTTTTTTTAATTTATTATATATCTCTTGTTCCCGTTCAGGGCTATAGACACTTTTTTTAAACCTATCTTTAATCTCGCCTATCTTAATCGCAAGTTCAGTACGTTTATTTAAAGTAGTAACAAGCTTCTCGTCTAATTCATCAATTGCTTTTCGCAGCTTCTTTATCTTCACTGTTCCCATCGGCCTCATCTCCGTTTTCTAATACCTCTTGCCGGCTTTCAGTTTCAAAAGCCCCTTCAGCCGGTTCCATATTATTGCCTTTATTTTCTAAGATTTCACTGGTATCTACAGCAGCCTCTTTACTTTCTATTGCCTCTTCAGTCGGTCCATCAATACCTTCATCAACTTGACCCAGGCGCTGCTCTTCAGCAGCATATTCCATGTTTTGCGCCTTAAATTCCTCTAAAGTCGGAAGTCCCTGCAGAGATTTAAGACCGAAATAATGCAAAAATATATCTGTAGTTCCGTAAAGTAGGGGCTTTCCCGGAACCTCTTTATGTCCCTTTATTTTAATCAGATCCCTATCTTCCAGGGTTTTCACAACCCCATCAACATTAACACCACGTATAAACTCGATCTCAGAGCGTGTTACCGGTTGTTTATAAGCTATTATGGCCAGCGTTTCCAAAGCTGGCGCAGAAAGCCTGAATACACGCCTTGTTTTATATAATTTTTTAAGATAATCCGCGCAATCAGGATTAGAAGAAAACTGATATCCTCCGGCTACATCACGGATATTAATGCCTCTGTCAATATTATTATAAAGCTCCTTCAAATCATTGACAGCGGCCTTAATCTCAGACAATTCAACCCCAGTGCAAATCTCCAAAATCTGCTTATAAGTAAGCGGTTTTTCGCTTACAAACATTAACGCCTCAATTATCTTCTGTAAATTATGATCAGCCATGCCTTAACTCCTGGTATAATCCTCAGTCCTAGAGTGGATTATCCCTGATTACAACGATTAACAATGGATTACGAAAATTAAACCATTAATCTTCGCACTTGGCAACTTATACTGCCAACATTAATTATACACATTATCAGAGCAAAAAATCATTTTCTTAATTAAGAGTTTTTTCAACTTAAACACTGGAATCTTATCACTAAGCGATAAAATCAAGACATTCTAGGCAATTTTCGTTCACAAATGTCTATATTGTACTAATATGCATTGGCGGTAGAATTTTTTCTTCATTTAAAAATATAAAAATTTCACCAAATAAACCCTTCTGAGCTGTCACAATCTCATTCTGCCTGATCAGCTCCAAAACAGCTAAAAAAGTAGCTACAATCTCTACTTTATTTTTGGACATTTCAAACATTTCACTTAAGGAAAGCCTTTTGTTCTTTACTAAAACATGAAGCAAATCATGAATTTTACCCTCAACAGTA
>CAYTGV010000006.1:84053-87102 GCA_964437495.1 uncultured Planctomycetia bacterium
CCTTTTGTTCTTTACTAAAACATGAAGCAAATCATGAATTTTACCCTCAACAGTAAATTCATCTTCAATAATCTCCCTAAAAATATCACGGGGAATATCTTTTAAGACATTGGAAAAAGCTCCGATCAAGTCAAAAAGACTTGTCTCGAAAAAAATCTCCTCCTCAGGTTCAACCTCAGCGCTGGGATTAATACGCCTAAATATCTTACGCTGTACTGTCTCACATTCCTCTAAATAACTTGCGGCTTCTTTAAACTTTTTATATTCCAGCAGTTTCTTGACAAGTTCCGCTCTTGGATCCTCTTCCTCAACTTCCGGTTCAGTTTCATCAGGAGGCAGCAGCATTTTTGATTTAATATGCATTAAGGTCGCTGCCATGACCAAAAATTCACCGGCAACACCAAGATCAAGTAATCGCATAAACTCAAGATATTCCAGATATTGCTTTGTAACCTTGGCTATTGGAATATCATAAATATTGAGATGGCTTTTACGTATCAGATAAAGCAGCAAATCAAGCGGACCTTCAAAAATCTCTAAATTAACTTTATATTTCATAATCCAATCGTCTGCCGGACTTCCTTCATTGTTGCCCTGGCAACACTTTGCCCCTTTTCTCTGCCATTTTTAAGAATATTTTCAATCATATTCTTATCATCTATAAGCTCTTTTCTTTTCGCCTGAATAGGCAACAGGTAATCATTAAGCAGGCAGGTAAATTCCCTTTTACAATCAGTACAGCCTCTTTTTGCCTCTTTACATTCATTTTCTACCACTCCACAGACCGTCTCATTCGCAAAGATCTTGTAATAACTATATACATTACATATCTCAGGTCTTCCCGGGTCATTTCTTTTGACCCTCTGAGGATCAGTAAACATACTCATGACCTTTTTGCTTACCTGTTCTGCTGTATCGCTGAGTCCAATATAATTGTCATAGCTTTTTGACATCTTTCTTCCGTCTAAGCCCAGCAATCTGGAGGTTTTAGTCAGTTTTGCCTGAGGCTCAGGAAACACATTTTTTTTGTATAAATGATTAAATCTTTTTGCTATTTCACGTGTAAGCTCAACATGAGGAAGCTGGTCTTCTCCCACAGGAACAACTTCTGATTTATAAAGCAGGATATCTGCTGCCTGCAGCACAGGATAGCCCAAAAAAGCATAGTTATTCAACTGCCGGGTTTTGATTTCCCTAAGTTGTTCTTTATACGTAGGACAGCGTTCAAGCCAACCCAGAGGAGTTATGCAGGATAGAGCCATATAAAGCTCCAGATGTTCGGGAATTTGAGATTGAATGAATATGGTAGCTTTTTTAGGATCAATACCGCAGCTTATCCAATCTATTACATTATCTAATGAATATTCCTTGAGTCTAGAAGGATCTTTATACTCACTCATCAGAGCATGCCAATCAGCGACCATAAAATAACATTCGTAGTCACTTTGCAACAAACTCCAGTTTTTTAAAGCACCGACTAAATGTCCCAGATGAAGTCTGCCTGTAGGGCGCATGCCACTTAAAATTGTTTTTTTCATAATTTAGAGTTTTCTTGCTATTTTTTCTACCCTAAAACACTCAATAATATCATCGCTTGCCATGGAATCAAACCTCTCAAGCCCGATACCACATTCAAGCCCCTCTCCCACTTCCTTAACATCATCCTTATATCTTTTTAATGATTCCAGCTTACCTTCAAACAGGCATTCATCATTGCGATAAAGACGTACAAGATCCGCGTTACGCATAAATTTCCCTTTAACCACCATACATCCGCAGATTTTACCCAATTTTGAGATCTTAAAAACCTGAAGTATTTTTGCTCTGCCAAGAAAAGTCTCTTTAATTATCGGCTCAAGCAGCCCTTCCATGCTTAATCTGACCTCATTTATAGCCTCATAAATTATACGATAAAGCCGGATATCAACACCATTTTTTTCCGCAACTTCCTTGGCTTTAATTTCCACTCCGACATGAAAACCAATAATAACCGCAGAACTGGCAATTGCCAGCATTACATCTGATTCACTTATCAGTCCAACCTGAGAATGGATAATTTTCACACTGATATCTTTTGTTGATAATTCGTTCAGTGAGCTGCTCAAAGCCTCAAGTGATCCCTGAACATCAGATTTAATAATGATTTTAAACTCCTGTATTTTTCCCTCTTTTGCCTGGATAGAAAGGTCTTCCAAGCTAACCCGTTGCGCCGGCATAAGCTTTTCCTGCCTCAAGCTCTCATTCTTACCGATTGAAAGTTCTCTGGCTTTTTTTTCATCTTCAACAACATAAAATTCATCACCAGCCATAGGCACATGCGATATGCCTGATATTTCAACCGGGACTGAAGGCCCTGCATTTTTAATCCTAACGCCCTGGTCATTAATAAGTGATTTTACCTTACCATAAGTCAATCCACAGACAAAAACATCACCCAAATTCAATGTTCCGCTTTGGACAAGCATTGTCGCACTTGGACCGCTCCCCCGGGAGAGTTTGCTTTCAATAATAACACCCTTTGCCAATCGCTTCGGATTAGCTTTAAGCTCAAGCATCTCCGCTTCCAGCAATATCATCTCCAAAAGCTTATCAAGCCCAGTTTTATTTTTTGCTGAGACCTCAACAGTAATCGTACTGCCTCCCCAGTCCTCACTGGTAAGACCAACATCAGCCAACTGTCTTTTTACTTTATCAATATCAGCACTAGGCAAATCCATTTTGTTAATTGCCACAATCATGGGCACATTAGCTGCCTTTGCATGATTAATCGCCTCATTTGTCTGAGGCATTAATCCGTCATCAGCCGCGACAACAATTATAACAATATCCGTAATTGTAGCGCCTCTTGAACGCATAGCTGTAAAAGCCTGATGACCGGGGGTATCTAGAAAAGTTATCTTTCCTTTAGAAAATTTGACCTCATAAGCTCCTATATGCTGAGTAATTCCACCGGCTTCTTTACCGGTTATATTTGATTCCCTAAGGACATCAAGCAAAGATGTTTTTCCATGATCAACATGCCCCATAAGGGTTACAACTGGAGCTCTTG
>CAYTGV010000006.1:87202-95411 GCA_964437495.1 uncultured Planctomycetia bacterium
GCCTCAATAAGCGCATCCAGCGTCTTTTTCCCAATCCCAGCTATGTTGCTAAGTACCGACTGCTTCGCGAAAACCTCTTCTTTTTCAATTACTTTATTAGCCTGCGAAGTACTCATTATATTTATCGACCAGCCGACAAGCTTTGAAGCCAGCCGTACATTCTGTCCTTTTTTGCCAATTGCCAGAGAGAGTTGATCATCCTCAACCTCAACATCCATTTTATGCTCTTCTAAATTCAAGTCTATTTTAGTTACTTTTGCCGGGCTTATAGCCGACTTGACATATTGCTTTATTTCCTCATGCCATCTGACTATATCAACTTTTTCTCCCTGAAGCTCAAAGACAATATTTTTTATTCTTGATCCTCTTACCCCCACACAAGCTCCAACACAGTCTATTTTTTCATCTTTAGAGCTCACTGCGACCTTTGTGCGTTCTCCGGCCATGCGTGAAATTGATATTATATCAACAATTCCCTCATATATTTCCGGAACTTCAAGCTCAAATAATCGTTTTACAAATCCCGCATTTGTTCTCGATAGAATAATCTGAGGACCTTTATTGGTTTTTTTGACCGCCAGGATCAAGGCTCTGACTCTCTGGCCTTGCTTAAATTCTTCATTAGGCAATATCTCCTTATAAGACAATACACCTTCTGTCTTACCAAGGTCAACAATGATATTCCCTTTTTCAAACCTGTGCACTATACCATTGGTAATATCTCCGATCTTAGCCTGGAAATCATGATAAACTACTTCTCTTTCAGCCTCTCTAATCTTCTGTGTGATTATCTGTCTAGCTGTTTGAGCCGCAATGCGTCCGAAATCACCTGAATTAATCTCTTGATTGTCACGCATTACTTGAATTTTTCCGGTTTTTTCGTCGATATTAACATTAAGTTCTTTATCTTCACCAAAACGCTTGCGCGCAGCAGACATCAAAGCTGATTCAATTGCTGAAATAAGGACACTCTTTTCAATGCCCTTTTCCCTCTCAATATAATCCAATACTAATAGTAACTCGTTACTCATTTCTCCCACCTAATTTCCAATTTAGCTTTTTTGATATCATTAAAATTAATTGTTAATTCCTTATCAGTGTCTAATAATATTTTTATTTGCTCATTAGCAGCTGAAATTATTTTACCGCAAAATTCGCACTCTCCATCAACTGATCTATTACTGGAGATCTTAATTCTCTTACCAATACACCTTACAAAATCATCAATTGAGACAAATTTACGATCTAACCCTGGTGAAGACACTTCAATATTAAAATTATAAGCTAATATCTGTGCCTCTTCAATATATTTACTTAATGCTTTACTAAGTTTCACACAATCAGCAAGTAAAACTCCGCTATTTTTATCCACTACTGCTTTAATTTGATATATGCCGCTATGTTTAAAAAAACTACTCTCAACAAGAAATAAACCCTGTCTAATTGCTATTTTCTCTAATACCTGTTTTAGTTCATCTTGCAATTCCACCTGTTTTCTCCACAAAAAAAGCGGGAAGCAATTCCCACTTTACATATTTGTCCCCGTAGCAGTTGTGTTTATTATACCCTTAAATCACCTATTGTCAAGTCCTTCCCTTATTTAATTCCCACAAAGTCCCAGGTAAGCTTTATTTGGTTTTCATCATTTCCAAAGAATCACGGAATTTCCTAGCCTCGATAGCAAGCGTGTCTATTTCCGTAGATTGATCCTTAGGTTTTACATCAATCAGAGTTTTGTTCTTTTTCTTATCGACTAGGTCTGTTTTTCTAATAACTAAAGGCTGATCTAATTTCCTTTCTCGTATTGCAACTTCTTCTTTGGCAATCTTTTTAGCCTTAAATTTCTGTTTGACTGTTTTGGTAAAATCACTTAGCCTCTGTCTCTCTGTTCTATCGTCACTTTCTATCATGTTCGACCTGTCGAGCTTCTCATAAAGCTCAAGCTCTCGGTCCGAGAGCATTGACTGCACGATTATATGCGGAGTGACAAAAAGAACCAGTTCGGTTTCAACTTTAATCATTACTTTTTTCTTAAAAAGCATTCCCAGATAAGGAATATCACCAAGCACAGGTACTTTCTCATATGTATAAGTATCACTACTCTGACGTAAACCGCCAATAACAATAGTCTGACCGTCTCTTACAAGTAAATTTGTTTCAGCCTTTCGCTCATCAATTATTAAACGCCCACCAAAAGAACCAGAGCTAAAAGCCTGCTCAGGCTTTACATTCATAGAAATAAATTTTCCACTTGTTATATGAGGCGTTACAGACAATTTTACCCCAGCCTCCTCAAATTTAATATTCTGAGTTGCGCCTCCGCCAGTGTCAACAGTTTCGACATAAGGAATTTTTTCAATAATTTCAATCTTTGCCTCTTGGTTATCCAGGGTTAAAACCTTGGGGCTTGCCAGTATTACAGCTTTATTTTGAGTTACCCAAAGGTCAATAATAGCTGAAATATCAAAATTATCAGTCACAGCCGTGAAAGAAAGATTATTTGTCTGAGTACCAGGCATATTTGTCGTCAGTGTATTTGCATTATTCTGAGATTTAAGGTTTGTAAGTTTGGTTATTATAGTTCCCCATTCTTCATTATTAGTAATCTTGACATCAACCATCATCGCTTCTATAAGCACCTGTGGAGTTTTAGTGTCCAGCTCCATAGCCGCGATCTCTACTTTTTGCACAGTTTCCGGAACATCTGTAATAATTAGAGAATTTGTCCGTCCATCAATCTCGATAGTACCACGCTTACTCAATATTTTACTTAGTGACTCCTTAAGCTCAGCAACCTTAGCAAAATTAAGCGGCACGATCCTTGTTTCAAGCGGCAGCTTACTTTCTTCCTCAAGTGACCTGGCCAGACTCATTACTCTTATTAAATTATCCTCGCGTTTATAAGTATAATTATAGGTTTTTAATATAACATCAAGCGCCTGTTCCCAATAAACATCCTTAAGCTGCACATTCACTTTAGAGTCTACATCTTCACCCGCAATTATGTTTACCCCTCCTTTAAAAGCAAGAATATTCAGGACTTCTCTCAGATCAATATCTTTCAAAGTGATTGAAAGCAATTTTTGTCCATGATTGCCCTGTGCTACGGCATCAGAAGCTTCCGCATTTATATCCGCATCTTTAACGGCCTCACCCGCAAGGCTTATCTGAGCCCACGACATGATAAGACCGCCAACCAGCATGGCACACATAAAGAACATCAAGGTAATTCTCTTCCTTGAGAACTTAATTATTGCTTTCATTGAATTCCTCCTTGATCATTAATTTTCTTTTTTTTAATCAACACTATTTCATGCGTCAGAGTTTTGTATTCTAAAATTACACTATTGACATTAATTTCTTTTATGGTCAAATGTTCCACTACATCACCAACCTTGTGCATTTTTTTATTAATCATTATCACAGGCATTGTTTCATCCCACATAATCCCGCTAACCTTTAAATTCTTCAAATAGTCACTCATCTCTTCGTTACTGGATAGTCCCGATTCCTTTATTAGCCCTTCTGAGCTAAGTAAAGATATAAATGGATCAGAGCGCCCATCATCCGTATATATGAACTTTTCAGTACTCTCTGCTAATTCATTTGCCTTTAAATCAGGCAATGCTACCATAATAAAGGTCACCGCAAAGAATAAAATAATCGTTGTAATAAATAAAATTTTCTTCAATTTTGGTCCCATGTTTACTCACTCTCTAAAGCAAAAGCAATTACCGTTAGACTAATGTCATGCATTTTATTTTCATACCTATCCCCGATTATTTTCACATTATCGACTCTCATAAACTGAGGAAAATTTTCCACTCCATTAATAAATAAGGCACCTTCGTGATACCCTGCCCTTAATCTTAACTCTATGGGGATTTGTATATAGTTTCTTTTACTGGCATGACCAACATTTATCTTTTTAACTTCTTGCGGCTCAATAGAAATAAATGTTACCTTTGATGCCTCTCCTATCTTTACCAGCTCATCAAGGACTTGCGGAATATTAGTTTCTTTCGGCAGCCTTTCCTCAAAAAAAGATATTTTCTTTGATATGTTAGAGACTTCAGATGAAAGCCGTTCTTTATCCGCTGAATAATTAACAGCATTCCTCAATTGCACTTTTATGGTCTCTTCTCCTTTTGAATAATCCATGATCGTCTTTAGCATCGGTTGGAATATAAAAATGAAACAAAACAATACAAATATGCCGATCAAAATTATTCCAAAAATAAAAATTTGATCCTTTTGACTCAACTTTTTCTTCATAAAATTACCTTTTTAAAGTGCATTCTATTCTGAAGTTCATTACCGGCGTTTCGCCGAATTTATCTCTATAAGAGCGTTTAAGTTCTATCTTTTTAAAGTCCTGACTAAAGTCCTTATCATTATTTAAATTATTAATGAACTGATTTATCTCACCTAACAGGTTTTTGCTGGACTCTGAATAAACAATACCTTTTATAATCAAAAGAAGCTGAGGACTTACAGGTTTCGAAACACCATTAGATCCGCTTCCCGTATCAGCTTGCACCCCAAATTGTGAAATGTTTGCCCGTGCCACATTTACCGTGTTTAGCTTTTTAATAGATATTTCATTCAACCACATCTCTTTTGATACGCTTTTACTTATTTGGAAAAGTTTACTGCTCCAGAGTAATCGATGAGAAAGCAAAGCTTGGGCAGTACTCATGTGTTCGCCTAAAGTTATTCTGCCATTTTTCAGGGTTTCTACTTCCTGAATGATCTCATTTAATTTTTGATTTTCAAGCATTAACTCCTGTTTTCTGTTTTCTTTTACCTTGATCTGGCTTAACAGAATTACCCACAAGCCAATCATGAAAAATACTACAATCAATGCCGTATAAACTAAGGTCTTATACTGAATAAGGGCACTCACAAACTTATTTCTTTGCTCTGCATTTTTTGTCGTAGTAAGGTCGATATCAAAAGCTCTTCTACAAGCCAGCCCGCTGCAAAGAGCAAGCATGGGAGCCTTTTCCTTTATATTCTTGCCTTCAAAAAGCTTGGCATTATAGGTTATTTTTGCCATAGGGTTCCATAGCGTTACCTTTAAACCCAGAATATTCTGCAGATACTTATCCAGATTCTTATACATCGACAGTTTTCCGCAGAGATATATTTCCTCAACAGTATCGCGCCCCTGACTTTCGTAAAACTCAATTGTTCTGCGCACCTGGTTTGAAAGCGCGTTCATAATAAACAAACTCAGCTCATAGACATCGTCAGAGCCCATCAACCCTTTTAAAGCAGTAATATTATCAAAATCAAGCTCAATTTCCTCAGGCAAAGCATCCACGAGATTGCTCCATGCCACAAACGCGTCCTTTGTAAGTCCGACTATCTTTCCTTTAATAATATCAATATTTGTAACTTCTAAACCAACATTGATAATTGCTATCGTTTTTTCAGGCGCAACTTTCGGACCATTCACATAGAAACAGTTCAGCAAGCTAAAGGTATCTACCTCAACAAATCCGCACTTATAACCAGCCGACTCAATCAAACTGGAATAATTCTCAATAAGATCCTTTTTAGCCACGACAAGAATTACTCTTGTTTTTGTTTCGGCAATAGATTTATCCAGAACAGAATAATAATCAAAAACAATCTCATCTGTTTTATAATGCACCTGTCGCTCAACTTCAAACTTCAGCGCATTCCTTATCTCCTCATCATTCATCTGAGGCCAATGGATATCACGCACCATTACAGATTCGCCTGAAACGGAGATATTAATTTTATCTTTTTTATTTAAGTCAAGCCTGCCCAGCACTTCTTTCATGGCATTGACTATCCCTTGGCGGCCCTCTCGAAAATTTACGCTGACTAAATCAAAACCAATCAACTTATTCTCTTTGGGCGTAGAAGCAATATGCATTGCTTTTACTAATCCGTCCCCGATTTCAAGCCCTATGGCGTTTCTATGTTTTTGGAACATTTTTCCCCTGTTTATTGCGCGTCATAACGCACACAATTTTTTCCTTCTTTTTTTGCTTTATACATCAACTTGTCCGCACGGATCATAAGCTTTTCCATGTCAGTTTCTTTATCTTCAGGGTATTTACGTACAGTAACACCCACACTTATCGTAACCTTAAGGTGTTTTTCACCCAGTATAACAAAATCAGCATTTTCAACTAAAGCTCTCAGCCTCTCAGATATTGAGTACTTATCATCCGAATTTTCAGCAATACCCGGCAAAACAACTACAAACTCCTCACCGCCGTACCTGGCGCAAAGATCGGTCAACCGAACACAATTACTGATCAATTGAGCGATTTTCTTTAAGACCATATCACCTTCCTGATGGCCATAAGTATCATTAATATTTTTAAAATTATCAATATCAATCATCATAACACTCATCGGAAGTAATTGTCTATTACAAAATTCAATTTCTTCGTTCATGCGTTTCTGCAAAAAGGTCCGGTTATAAAGCTGTGTTAATCTGTCGACTGCTGCCAGTCCGCGATGGATAGCACTTCCCAGCGCAATTGAAGCCTGGGCAACAAGTAATAAATAAAACGACTCCTCGTTCTTGATTCTTGCCGCAGAGCCTTCATGACAGAAAATAACCACTATTCCCCAAACTTCATTCTCCAATATTAAAGGCACTAATGCTAAGGATCCCAACTGAGAAAGATATGTTACACGTTCTTCTTTCAGAAAATACCTAATATTCAAGTCACCACTAAAAATATCACTTATAAAGGTCTGTAGTTTTTTTGTTTTGGTTATAGTCTTTATCAGATCATCTTCCGCGCTAAAGCTTGTTGATTTCAATGTATTACTATCAAAATTATCTCCAACCTCATATTTAAACTCTTGCGTAATATCATCATGGCTCAATAAAAAGCATTGGCTGTCTCCAGCGGGTGAACGCGTTAACTTTGAAAAAGTAGATACGATAACTCTCAATAGCTGATCTTTACTCAATGCTGTAGATAGATTAAGGCTAAAAATCTGCAGCTCCCGGTATTGATCTTCACGCATTTTTTCTTTTCGCTGAATCTCTTTGGTAATCTCTTCTTTTTCTGATTGAAAGATCACCATTGCATCCTGTGATTCCTTTAGCACCTTTTTCCTATCTTTTATAGCTACCAGCGTCAGCGCCATAAAAGGAATCGTAATCATTGACAAACTGGGTCCGACCAATGGATTAACAACCCAAAAGATTATTAAAAACAGTATCCCTATACAGGGAAATATTATTAGCAACTTGTTCATATATTAGACTCTTTTACCTCTGCCACGAGATCCCACCCAAAAAACAATAATGTCAGATTTTTTGCTTTTTTGCATAGAATAATTGATCTTATTTCTAAAGGTAGTTAAATATATTTCTGAATGTTGCTGTTGTGTGGATTTCTGCAGATTAATGCCGCTGTTAGACAAATTAGAATATTTACTAATTTGATTAGAAAAGCACTTCCATGTCATTTTCTAAACTCCATTTCCTTAAGGCTTAAAATTTTATTAACTTCAAATACATTGATATAATAGCATTTTCCACAGCAGGATGTCAACTAGATTATGTCTTTTTTTTAATATAATTTATGCCATAGCAATGTGATAGAGCTGCATATAGTTCAAATTTGATTTATAGAAGCCCCCCAACCTGTCGATTCAATTTATCAACCAGAGCCTGCTCATTGCCAATATCCAATTAAACCGTTGCCCCTTTACTCATCAAAAAGAAATTCACTCCCTATTAGCAGCCTAAAAATTACTGCACTGGGGTCATTGAATTATACAATGCCTCTGTATTAATTACCGCTGCGTTATTATCAATTGCCCGCAATTGGCCTGTTTCATTTACCGCAAAAGTTCTGATACCAGTTGCCCGATAAGTAGACGGCCTTGCCGCACAGACAAACTGCTGCAGATTAATTCGAGTATAATCATAAAAATAACCATTCTTAGGTACACCTGTAGAATTAGTATCCACAGCTTCATTTATATAAGGAGGAACAGCTGAGGTTAGGGCTAAAAGGTCTAGCGGAAAGCTCTTTACAATATCTACAACGCGAAAAGACTCGCAAGAACTTGAGATTGTTTTCAGTGTCCCCCGAGCAACAGCCTCATTTGAAAGCAGTCGGCTGTACAAAAGATTAGGGATAGCCAATGCCGCAAGCATCGCAATAATAGCCACCACAATCATTATTTCAACTAATGTAAA
>CAYTGV010000007.1:0-7897 GCA_964437495.1 uncultured Planctomycetia bacterium
TCGCTCAGACTGGCTCCCGGCGCCTGTTCCCCATCTCTTAGAGTTGTATCGAATATTTTAATCTTCTTTTTCATGATATATAACCACCTTTTAAAAGTTGCTAAGAGTTACAAATAGTTTTAGGCCTCAGCCTTCACAGACTTAAACGCAATGTTAATATTATTAGTGTCTAGTCCTAATATAGTTGACAGTTTTTTATCCCCCGCATTGTAAAGTTTTTAAGAGATTAAAATAATTTTAAAACGCCTTGGATTCGGTTCATCCATAAACCGAACCTTTCAGGTTTCACAGCTTTCGCTGTAAAATCTTGATTTGCTATCCTGCAAATCAACGCATGATTTTAGATAAATTGGGCCTGAATTTACGGGCCACCCGTAAGGGTGCAATGAATGTCTAATCCTGCCGCACTTCGGCGGGAGAGTTTTCAGAGCACCGTAAATTTAGGGCTAATTTATCGATTACGATATCTTTCTATCGGAAAAAATTATGTAAAGTGTAAAATCATTTGGAGCCCTTACTACCACGCACCTCTCATCGTTGAGGAACTCTTTACTCTTTATTTTCTGTCAACCTTTTTCAGGATAGCACATAGGCTTTTTCATCCTTCGTCTAACATCCCTCATACTTCCAATTTTTTACTATACTTCTTTAGAATCTATCCATTTCATCATTTTTCGCAGATCTCGTCCAACTACTTCAATTGGATGATTTTTCTCTTCCTCTTCCATTCTCTTAAAATTCTTTTTCCCGTTCTTACACTCATCTATCCATTCCTTGGCAAAGCTGCCATCCTGGATCTCAGTAAGAATCTTTTTCATCTCTTCTTTTGTTTTATCATTGACAATTCTTTTGCCGCGGGTCAAATCTCCATACTCTGCAGTATTAGAAACCGAATATCTCATATAATTTATCCCGCCTTGATAAAAAAGATCCACGATCAATTTAAGCTCATGCAGGCATTCAAAGTAAGCGATTCCCGGCTGATATCCCGCCTCGATCAAAGTCTCAAAACCTTTTTTAACAAGTTCTGTTACTCCGCCGCACAAAACAACCTGCTCACCAAAAAGATCTGTTTCTGTTTCTTCTTTAAATGTTGTTTCAATAATTCCTGCACGCGCGCCGCCGATACCTTTACCATAAGCCAGGGCAAGATCCTTGGCTTTTCCGGTTGCATCCTGATAAACAGCAATCAAGCATGGCACTCCGCCGCCTTTTTCATATTCACTGCGGACCAAATGACCGGGGCCTTTTGGCGCGATCATAAACACATCAATGCCAGCAGCGGGAACAATATGTTTAAAATTAATATTAAACCCATGAGAAAACATAATTGCTTTACCCTCAGTTAAATTAGGTTTGATATCCTTTAAGTAAAGATCTCCCTGAAATTCATCCGGCACTAATATCTGGATAATATCAGCAGTCCTAGTAAGCTCTGCTGCGCTTATCGGTTCAAAACCGTGTGATTTTGCCAGCTTATAGTTTTCTGTCCCTTCTATTTCCGAAACAATTACCTTTACCCCTGAATCGCGCAGGTTCTGAGCCTGGGCATGCCCCTGGCTTCCGTAGCCAATTATTCCCACTTTCTTATTATCCAATATTTTTAAATTTGCATCATTTTCATAATATATTTTTAACATTACCTACCCCTTTCTTCTTCTTATTATTGCCCCTTTGCCTTTTGTAATAATGTGGTTAATTCTTCTTCATCTAAAGTATGTTTAAGCGCCTCTTCAAAAGTGATTTTCCCGCTAAAAACCAGATCACATAAAGATTGATTCATTGTATACATCCCATGACGCCGCCCGGTTTGGATCAGGGAGTATATCTGATGCGTCTGATTCTCCCGGATTAGATTCTGTATGCCGGTAATTACAGTCATTATTTCAACTGCCAGCGACCTGCCTTCGCCTTTTGCATTCGGAATAAGCTGCTGCACCATTACACCCACAAGCACTAGAGAAAGCTGCACGCGTATTTGCTGCTGCTGATGCGCTGGAAAGACATCCACAATGCGGCTTATGGAATTAACCGCGCTTCCTGTATGTAATGTAGCCATAACCAAATGTCCTGTTTCGGCAAGAGTTAAGGCCGCCTGGATAGTTTCCAGGTCCCGCATCTCACCAATTATAACAATGTCCGGGTCCTGACGCAATACATGCTTTAAGGCCTCCTTAAAAGACAGCGTATCCGTACCCAATTGACGCTGATTTATTGTACACAAGTTATGCTTGTGCAGATACTCTATAGGGTCTTCTATAGAGATTATATGTGCCCGGCGTCTTTTGTTAATATAATCAACTATTGCCGCCTGAGTAGTTGACTTGCCGCTTCCGGTTGCTCCGGTTATTAAAACAAGGCCATTTGGTTTATCCGCATATTCCTTAACAACCGCAGGAAGCTTTAACTGCTCTATCGTTGGAATAATAAAAGGTATTACACGCGCCGCCAAGGCTATTGAGCCTCTCTGATAAAACAGGTTTACGCGAAAACGGCTTATATCCGGAAGTCCACAGGAGAAATCAAGCTCTTTTTTTAACTCAAACCAGCTTATCTGCTCGCTGGTCAACAGGCTATATGCCAACTTCTGTATCGAATCAGGCTTCAGTGCCTCGGCATTTTCTATATTTGTAAGCTGCCCCCCGATTCTCAGCTGAGGAGGAATCCCCACGGTTAAATGCAGATCTGATGCACCTTTTTCTACTATAAGTCTCAGCAATTCTTTTATTTCCATCATCGAAACTCTCCCGGCATAATCCTTTTTTAGAAACAGAATCGTACCTGATTAAACAGGTTATATAAAGATTACAAAGATTACTTTTTACCAGCAAATCGCTGCGCTGGATGTCTTCATCTCTTAAATCAAGACATCATCTGTACTTTTATTTAAAGAATGCTTTTATTCTGCAATAGCTATTCTTCCGGTTCGAACCAACTCTTTTATTCCCAGCTTGCCCAGAATTTCCAGCAACAGGCTTATCTGCGCCTTTGTTTCAGTTGCTTCAATAACTGCTGCTGTTTTTTCAAATAATAAAATTCTCACAGAAAAGCTATTAAGCATTTCGCTTAATTTCTTTTTGGAAGTTTTAGCTGTATTGACCTTTATCAAAACAAGTTCCCGTTCAAAAAATTTCTTTTTTGTCAGGTCTTTTACACTAATAACATCTATAAGCTTATTCAGCTGCTTTTTGATCTGCTCTAAGATTTTTTCATCTTTAGCATCAACAATCATCGTCATCCGAGACATAGAAGGATCATGGGTTTCTCCTACGGCTAAAGATTCAATATTGAAACCACGCGCGCTAAACAGGCCTGAAATTCTAGCAAGCACTCCCGGTTTATTTTCAACTAATGCATAAATAGTATGCTTCATTCTTAACTCCTCTTTTTTTAATTAGGCTAATGCCCCGATCATCTGGTCAATTGCCTCTCCAGTTGGCACCATCGGAAACACATTTGCTTCTTCCTCGACGATAAAATCCATTACAACCACATTTGGAATAGCTATCGCCTCTTTTATTGCTTTAGCAACATTCTTGGTATTCTTAATCCGCATACCCACTGCTCCATAAGCTTCTGCCAGTTTAACAAAATCAGGCCCTGTAATAGGCGTAGCGGCATAACGCCGGTCATAAAACAATTCCTGCCATTGGCGCACCATACCTAAATATCCATTGTTCAGTATAGCAATTTTTACATTGATTTTGTTCGCCACAGCTGTTGCAAGCTCCTGGATATTCATCTGTATAGAACCGTCACCGGCAATATCAAAAACTATTTTATCCGGCCTGCCGATCTTAGCTCCGATAGCCGCCGGAAATCCATAACCCATAGTACCTAAGCCTCCAGAAGAAATCCATGTGCGCGGTTTTGTATAAGTATAATACTGCGCCGCCCACATCTGATTCTGCCCAACCTCAGTACAGATGATCGCATCACCCTTTGTTACTTTGTATATCTGCTCAACAACATACTGCGGGCTAATCTTTTTTCCAGTCTTATAAACAAGCGGATATTTCTTTTTCCAATCATCAACCTTTTTCAGCCACTCTTTTGTATTTGGCTTTTTCACTATCTTATTAAGCATTTTTAATCCGTTTTTCGCATCACAGACAATCGGAACATGCACATGAATATTCTTGCTGATTGCTGTCGGATCAATATCAATATGAATAACTTTAGCCCCCGGAGCAAACTTATCCAGCCTGCCTGTAACCCGGTCATCAAAACGCGCTCCCACAGCAATGATCAAATCACTTTCCATGATAGCGTGATTGGCATAAGCCGTTCCATGCATCCCCAGCATGCCTAAAGCCAGCTCATTGTTTTCAGGAAATGCCCCCAATCCCATCAACGTAGTTGTTACCGGCGCTTTTATTTTAAAAGCCAGCTCTAATAGCTGATCATGCGCCTGGCTTATAATCACGCCTCCGCCTGCATATATTACCGGTCTTTTACTTTTTTCTATAAGCCTTGCCGCTTTTTTAACTTGACTTGGACTAGGTTCAAGTATCGGGTTATATGAGCGCAGGGAAACTTTCTCAGAATAATCAAACTCCATTTCCTGCATCTGCACATCAACTGGAAGATCAATAACCACAGGTCCAGGACGGCCGGTAGAGGCAATATGAAAGGCCTCCTTGACTGTCTTAGCAAGCTCAGAAATATCTTTCACAAGATAATTATGTTTTGTTATCGGCCTTGTAATCCCGGTCACATCGGATTCCTGAAAAGCATCATTGCCAATCAAACTTGTTTTAACCTGTCCGGTAATAGCTACCATCGGAATAGAATCCATATGTGCTGTTGCCAGTCCGGTAACAAGATTTGTTGCTCCAGGGCCTGAAGTTGCCAGACAAACCCCCACCTTACCTGTTGCCCTGGCATATCCATCAGCAGCATGCGCTGCGCCCTGCTCATGACGTACAAGAATAAAATTCAAAGGTGTGTCATAAAGCACATCGGTTAAAGGTAAAATCACCCCTCCCGGATAACCAAAAATAACGCTTACTCCTTCTTGTAATAATGAATCCACTAATATTTGCGCACCATTTTTTTTCATTTTATTCTTCCTTTTCTAATTATTCTAGCGATATAAACACCTGTCTGATCCGCTACTGATACGCAACGGCAATTAAACCCGCCGGTTTCTGGCGGGATTAATAGATTTCTTTAATGTAATATCCCTGTTACTTTTAAAAATCAGCCTTCAATATTGCGCCTGTGCTTGCGGAGCTGACCATTTTTGCATAACGTACAAGCCAGCCGGTGGTAACTTTGGGCTGCGGATGACGAACTTTCCGCAGCCTTTGTTTCAACTCTTTCTTATCTACACACAAATGAAGCCTTCTTTTGCGTATATCGATTATAATTTCATCATTATTTTTAACCGCAGCTATCGGACCACCAGCAGATGCCTCAGGAGAAACATGCCCGAGACAAGGGCCTTTTGTCCCGCCGGAAAACCTGCCATCAGTTATCAAGGCAACATCATCAGAAAGCCCCATTCCTACAATTGCCGCTGTAGGCGCAAGCATCTCCCTCATACCCGGACCGCCACAGGGGCCTTCATAGCGGACAACAAGAACAGTTCCTTTTTTCACTTTGCCGGCAAGGATGTCCTTCATAACTTCTTCTTCGCTGTTATATACTCTTGCCTTGCCTTTAAAGTAAAGCGCTTTATCGCTTACTGCCGACTGCTTGACAACCGCCCCCTCAGGCGCTAGATTTCCAAATAATATTGCCATCCCGCCTTCTTTATGATGCGCTTTATTAAGCGGCCGAATCATATCTTCATCAAATATCTGGGCAGAAGAAGCAATTTGTTTAATTTTCTGTCCGGACACAGTCAGGTTATCATTTAATTTATTTTTCAGGCGTTTCAATACCCCGGGAATTCCTCCGGCATATTCCAAGTCTTCCATAAAATACTCGCCTCCGGGTCTTAGATTAGTAATATGCGGGGTTTGCCTGCTTATTTCATCAAAACGCTCAAGAGGAATATCTATTTTGCATTCATTCGCTATAGCCAGCAAATGCAAAATAGTATTACTTGACCCGCCTAAGGTCATATCTACCATTATAGCGTTTTCTAGTGACCTTTTGTTCATGATTTTGCTTGGCGTAATATTTTCTCGGATCAAATGCACAACCCTTTCACCGCTTGCTTGAGAAATCCTCTTTTTTTTAGCCAGGCCGGCAATGCCCGTACCGCAGCCCGGCAGAGACATGCCCATGGCTTCAGTTAAGCAAGCCATAGTATTAGCCGTATACAGCCCCTGACAAGATCCCTGTCCTGGACAGGCCTCCATCTCTAAACAGGAAAGCTGTTTATGTGTCATTTTTCCCTGCTGTGTCTGGGCAAGTGCCTCAAAAGTGTCCCTAACCATAGAAAGCCTCTTATTTCCAAGCCGCCCGGAAAGCATTGGTCCGGCAGTCACGACAATTGCCGGAATATTCAAACGCGCTATGGCCATAAGCATACCTGGGGTGATTTTATCACAATTTGTAAGACACACAATACCATCCACTGCATGAGCTTTAGCCACAGATTCCACTGAATCTGCAATTAATTCTCTTGAAGCAAGCGGATAATGCATACCCTCATGCCCCATCGCAATCCCATCGCAAATACCCGGAACTCCAAAAAAGAAAGGAACCCCTCCCTGGCTTACAATACCGCGCTCAATAAACCGCTCTAAATCACGCATCCCGACATGACCGGGAATAAAATCATTCTGGGAGCTAGCAACCGCAATGAACGGTTTCTTCAAATCCGTACGTGAAATACCTGTGCCAAACAACAGAGCCCGATGCGGCGCTCTTTCGATTCCCTTTTTTATTTTCTCACTTCTAAGCATAATCACACCCCCCATAATATTACAAATAAAAAACATTAGTTGCTTTACAATAAATTAGATTACCAGAACAAAGAAGACAGAATTATCTGTCTTCGAGGCTTATCTGATCTAAATTCCAATCGTAGATTAATTTATAAGTATATAAATTTTACCCTCGCCTTTATCCCAGTTTCCCAATGCACTCCCTAACATCATCCCCGGAGTAAGCTGCCCCGGATCCGCTCTCATCGCATGTCCCGGCAAAGAAGCGGTAACCAGAATATCCCCTTTTTTAATTGCCCCGTTTTCCGCGCTCACCTTACATAACACAATACCGGCTAAAGCCAACGGTTTATATTTCCCTTCTTTTTTTGCCTCAGGAGAATAGCCCATATAAATCTTAGGATCTGTTGAAATAACCCCCGCGACCGATAGATCAAATTTCTTTTTTGATCTCACCAGGGTTATATCTTCCGTACTGCTGATAACCACGACATCTCCCGGTTGGGCATCAGCCGCTGTCAATACTGCTTCTGCAATATCGTAGACCCACTTCCCGCCGCCCCTCTTCGCATTCCAACCCAAGGGGCCGGGATCTTTCATGTGAAAGTCAGTAGCTCTTAAATAAAAGAATCTAGCATCACCATCTGTATCATCGAAATGGATAAAATAAGTATTTGCGGCATTACGCAATACAAAAGGCTGATTAGTCCCCGTCAATAGATTCCACCTATCCTGATCATCTTCAAACATTATCCCATGTATAACCTGCAGGCTTCGCAAAACAGTGTCCCCGCTTGGATCAAGCCATTTAGTCAGATTATTACTGTCTAAAAACCTTTTGCTTACCACTACTCCATAATCAACAGGCATCATTATATTCGGAAACGTAGTATTGTTATTAAAACTATATCCAGACACTTCAACTGACTGTACTGATGTTTCCTGCGCAAAGCTATCTTCTAACAGCATAAAACATAAAGCAATACTCAGGCATAACCCCGTAATAAAATTAATTTTCATTATTATATCCCGCATATACATTCTTTACTTTTTAT
>CAYTGV010000007.1:7997-81911 GCA_964437495.1 uncultured Planctomycetia bacterium
GTAATAAAATTAATTTTCATTATTATATCCCGCATATACATTCTTTACTTTTTATTTAACAATATATAAATTTTTCCAGTTCCATCTTTTAGCGGCTGCATGGCTTTTCCGATAAGCATGCCTGGCTTGACTTGCCCAGGAGCTGCTCTCATCGCATGTCCAGGCAGTGAAGAGCTGACCAGCAAATCACCTCGCTTAATACGCCCGTTTTCTGTAGTTGCTTTGCATTTGACTACTCCGGCCAAGGCCAATGGGGACTTATTATCTCCAGAGCCCATATAAATCGACGGGTCTTCAGAAACAACTCCTGCCACTCGAGCATCAAAGCGAACAGAAGACCTAATTATATCAGCTTTATCATTATAGCTAATCAGGACAACATCCCCTTTTTCACAGCCATCAGCAATTACGCCTTCGGCGATATCATTAGGACCGTAAATATATTTTCCCACTCCGGTTACTGTCCTCCGATTTGTTCCATCAGTTACAACCGGCCCCTGAGGTCCTGTTGAGTGTTGATAAAACCTTTGTGCCTCGACCTTATTTAATCTAGCGCGACCATTAGCCAGATTAAAAGAGTATAACCCCGCCGCGCCAGGCTGGCCGGATATATTGTTAGCGACGATCCCTGAGACTACTCTTAGGCTGTGGATGATACTGTTTCCAGACGGATCAATATAGAAATTAGCAGGATTATTATAAGCTCTAAATATCGATGCCGTTGTTTCATTAAATTCTCCAAACGGAATAGGATGGAATGTGGTTATAGTTATATCCTCTCCTGTTTGGGAAATTGCGGTTTGAGAATAGATCAATGCTCCTAATACCCCAATCACGGCAAAAAGTAGAATATACTCTCTGTTAATCTTCAATATATTCTCAAGTATTTTCTTTATTTTATTCATTTTCATTGTCTGCTTACCAAAATAAGTATTTTCCCTGTTTCTAGATTTAAAGACTCCATAGCCTTGCCGATTATCATACCTGATTTAACTTCATCAGGCATTGCTTTCATGGCATGCCCGGGCAAAGAGGCCGTAACTAACAAATCGCCTTTTTTAATTTCACCGTTTTCATTACTTGCCTTGCACTTGACTATACCGGCTAATGCCAGCGGAACTTTATGCTTATTTGATCCCATATAAATCTTAGGGTCTTGGGAAATAACACCCGCGATCCTGTTAGCGAAACTGCCGGATGATTTCATTACATCGGCATTATCATCTTTATCGCTTATCAATACAACATCGCCTGCTTCGCAGTCATTAGCATAAACTCCTTCGGCAATATCATAAACAAATTTGCCTCCTGCGCGCCGGTCAACAGGCCCCGCGGCATCCATATAAAACCTTTCCGCATAAACAATCTTAAATTTCGCGTTTCCACTTGCAAAATTAACAATATACTCCTTAGTGGGACCGTAAATCTGTGCCGTAACTATTTGGTCGGTTACTTGCAAGCTCTCTATCTGACTAAGGCCTACCGGGTCAACAAACCGATTTGTCGGATTATCAAAGTCTCTATACACCTTTGATCTTAACGTAGCAAATTTTCCAGAGGGAACCGGATAAATTGTTGATAAAAGTATCTCCTCCGGCGGATGCTGAGAAACCGCTATTGTAGAATGAATAAGCATACCTATTGCTCCAATCACAATAAAAAGCAACAAATATTCCTTGTTCAGACTTTGCGTTTTTTTAAATAATTTATTAATAAATAGCATTATTGTTAAAGCCTCCAAAATACACTCTCCAGCAGTTCCTTTATTTTTTTTCTTACAATCCTTTAATATATCTGCCAGTCGCTCACAGTTGCCCGAATACGGATATATCCATCCGGCGGAATTGGCCCATCAACATTAGCTTGAACTATAACCGTCATCGGGATCCCCAGATGACCAACGGGAGGAGGATAAGTAATAGTACCCACACTCGCGACCCCTCCGTTACATAGCTGCGAAAATGATTGGATCAGGGCTGCTTCACCGGCATAAACTCCCTTTGCATGGTTTATTTCCCTAATAATTATACGATTTAAATTGGCAGCATAGATCATCATATAAATTCCCATCAGAGAAACAACGCTGATATAAATAAATACCACCACCATTGCCTGTGCTTTATTTCTTTTGCTTTTTCTCATAAGTTTCACCGTTTTACATTCTTGCCCATTATAATAAGTTAGAATTCTCCGACAAGTAACCAAGGTTTTTTCGTGGGAGCACATCGTAAAGTTACCATCTTTCCAAGCGTAACTTCATAATATGGATCTGTTCCTGTTCCTGATGGGTCCAATGGATCAAGCACAGTTCCTGTTACAGTTACTCTCACCGCAACACAGTTATACGCTATGGGCTGAAAATCAAAATTTGTTATATGATGCGCGACTATAGTGCCAGCATTGACATTCGGCTTAGCTAAATTAGCTACGCTAACATGCATCTCACCTATACCAGCTGCATTTGTAACCGTAAAAATAGCCATATTATCATGATTAGGAAAATCCCCTGCAGTCGATGGAATTCCGTGTCCCTGAGGCGCCTGTCTTAAATACAGCACATTAGTACTTGAATCTATCGGACCATAGACAGGCATGAATTGCAAACTAGCAATTGCCGCTGTACCGATACTATCATCATCCTGCTGCATGCCATGAACATAGCCATCGTTTCCATAAAAACTATACCGCGGCGTTGCAAATGAAGGCCAAACATCATAGCCCCAGCAATTGGAGACCATAATCTCATCTGTCAGAGTTTTCATTGCCGTATTTGCATTAGAATAGACCATCGCCGCGTCGTGTATATAGCGAATTGATGCCAGGCTAAAGTAAAAAATCACCCCGGTTGCAATCAGCACAACAACCATTAAAAGACTAGCCATCTGCAGCTCAATTAAGGTAAATCCGTTTTTATTGAATTTCATATTATTCTTTCCAGGTTACAGTAGCAGAGCGTCTTATCATCGGACCATAATTAGTATCAACTATCGCAGGCGCCACAACCCCACCCGACGGCTTCTTCTTTTCATGAAAAAGGATATTATTATCTGAGGGATCAGTGTAAGGATCCGTCATGCCGGTTTTTTGGGCCTCTATTCTAGACGCAGCCCAATGTAAGGCCACTGCTTTGTGCAAAGCAAGTGCTGTCATGTTTTTAGCGCTTACATACACAGAATAAAGGCCCGCCATAAGTACAGCCACAATTAAGGCGGACATAACCACTTCTACTAAAGATAAACCCTTATTATTCAAACGTACTTTTTTCATAATATCTTATTATAAATTATAACATCACTATAATTAAAGTCAATGATTTTTAGGGGCATTCTTGATTTATTTTTAATAACTTGTGGATCATTAAATCATTGAAATATATTCTATTTAATTGAAAATTACCCATTTTTAAAAACTCTCGGAACTCGGGAAGAAATCCAGCAAATAATCTCATATGGTATTGTATTACATATAACCGCTATCTCTTCAACCCGAATTTCCTGTCCATGCTGTGAGCCAATTAAAGTAACTAGATCATCTTTTTTTACCTTTGAACCAATGCCAGCATTGATCATCGTCTGATCCATACATATACGCCCAACAACAGGGAATTTTCCACCTCTTATGATAACTTTTGCCTTGTTGGATAAAGCCCGGGGATAGCCATCAGCATATCCAATAGGTAAAGTTGCGATTCTTGTCTTGCGCTTTGTTATGTAAGTCCGTCCATAACTGATACTTCGACCGGCCTCTACTGTTTTCAGATATGTTATTTTTGTTTTTAAGCTCAAAACCTGCTTTAACCTTATACTTGCTTTAATCTTCGTATCAGGGTATATACCGTATAGCATTATGCCCGGACGTATCATATTAAAACAGGCCTCTGGCAATCTGCAGGCGGCAATACTATTTGCCGCATGCGCAATTTTCACACAAATCTCATTCTGCCTCAATTGTTCAATCAAGACTTTAAAAATCCGCACCTGATTACGGGTAAACATAATATCCGTATCTGCGCTGGGTAAATGCGTATATATCCCTTCAATCTCCAGATTATTAAGTCTAGATATTTCTAATATTTGACCTCTTGCCTGCTCATGCCATATTCCTAAGCGGCCCATGCCTGTATCAACTTTTACATGTATCTTGATTTTATGTTTGGCCGGAATCTGAGAATTTAAATCCCGCGCATATTGATAATCCGCAACCGTTAAGGTTATTTTAAACTTAAAAGCCAGTTGCATTTCCTGCTTAGAAGAGGCTATCCCCAAAACAAGTATCGGAGTCTTGATGCCGGCATTTCTTAGCACCATTGCCTCATCAATACTGGCAACGCCCAGATAATCCACTCCCGCGCCTTGAAGCTTTTTTGATACTTCCACCATGCCGTGTCCATAAGCATTGGCTTTAACCGCTGCCAACACTTTTGCCTTTTGGCCTGCGACGCGCTTAATCTGCCGGTAATTAAATACGAGATTTTTCAAATCAATCTCGGCCCAGGTAGGCCGATAAGTACTGTTTGTATTTTTCATAATTTTTCGAACAAAATTTTTATTCATTATTGTGGTTTTGTTTTCTTTCGAACTGTGCATGTATTTTGATATAAATACATCGGTGCTATCTGTTGGGCTGTTTTAAATTCTTTTTTCTTGAACATCCCCGAGCATAATTTCGCAAAAGAAACCGGACTTGGAAACCAGGCTTTCTCCTTTGTAAACACAGGTTGAATGCTCTTATGAGCTTTTACTTTATCCTGGTACAATAAAAGCGCATCACCGCAAAAAATAACCTTACCTTTAAGGCCATCAAGCAATGCATCAACCGGGCCTAAAAAATATCCGCCCTTTCTTATAATTTTATTTTTCGAACATTTATATACAGCACTGTAAACCTGTTGGCGCTTAGCATCGATCACCGGGCAGATGATCTCGCTTCCCGGCCCTTGCACCGCGGCAATCAAGTCAAGACTGCAAAGACCTAGGATCGGTTTATCCCAAGACAGGCTTAAGCCTTTTACCGTAGCAATACCAATGCGCAGTCCGGTGAAAGAACCCGGGCCAATATCAACTGCAAGACAATCAATCTCTGCCACAGTTATCCCGCATGCGCTAAGAACCTGCTCAATCAAAGAAAGTAAAAGAGCGCTGTGCTGCCGATCATGCTCTGCGTTATATTGCCCCAATATCTGGTCATCTTTGATCACGGCAATACATAAAAATTTACTTGTTGTATCAATAGCCAGACAATACATATCATTCCTTAAATCATATTAGTTGCAAGTGACTAATTGTAAGTTATTAGTTAAATTGTATTATTGTAACTTGGGGTTTTAGTGTATTCGGGTGAAAATAACTATTTTTTCAAATTCAAAAGCTGCTGATACATGCCTGCCCCGCCGCAGTATAGGCGCGAGGATGTGTAAAAATAGTTTTTTCAACCGCAGGCTTATACTATCTTGCATTGTAAACATATCTTCCCCCATAATACAATTAAAGTTACCAGCTGCCGGTTTCCAGTTAACCAGCTGCTTTTGATTCTTTCGTATCTTAGCTAAAAAGATACTGGGTAAATTTCTAAGCGCGTTCATGCTCCCCCAGAATCACAAATAGTTATATAATTTCATCCAACCCAGGCAAAAAAATCTTATATTTTAAATACTGTAAATGAAAACTTATTTGATTTTTTCTTTAAAGCTATTGAGCAGATTATTATACTTCTCCCCCTTTGCGCTAATATTGAATCTGCGCCTGTATTCAGAAAGCGCTTTAATCCTGATTTGTATATACGATTTCGGCATCAGCTCTTTTGCTTTGTCAGCCCATTCTATCACCAGCATGCCCGGCTGCGTAAAATATTCTTCTATTCCCAGCATCGATATTTCCTTCATGCCTTTGAGCCGATACAGATCAAGATGAAATAAATTACCTTTTTTAAAGGCATATTCTTTGATCAGCACATAGCTCGGACTGTTCACTTCATTAGGATCAATATCCAAGGCACTTGCTATCCCTTTAACCAGAGTTGTTTTTCCGCAACCCAGGTCCCCGGATAATGCAACTACACTATTTAAAGGGATCCTTCGGCATATTTGCTCACCCAGCTTAATAGTTTCATCCGAACTATTTGTAATAAAGTTTATCATATCAGTATTAGATTAAAAGTTACCAGTTATAAGTTATAAGTAAATAATCATGAATTATAAATTATGAGTTACAAGTTGCCAGTTGCTTGTACTATTGCCAAGAAATATTAACACTTTGAGAATATGAATAACTTTTTTTACGGATTTAAGCATTGGTTTTGACACGGATGTCTAAAAACCAATGCTTTCCTCGGAGTTTTTCAAGGATGAAAAACGAGAATGAGTAAAAATAGTTTTCATTTCCGAACAAAGCCAGCCTTTCACTTTGTCAACACCAAGTTACCATAATATAAGCGCCCGTTTGCCTGTTAACCAAAATACAAACTTGTAGTTCTTTTTTAATTAATGTGAACATTGGCAAACACACTCATCCCAAAGTTTATCATTTTTAAAAATGCCTGTACCCGCATCTCTTTGCCTTCTTCCACCTGCCATTTTCATCTTCCAAAAGCAATCCTTTATCAAAAGCGGTGATTTTACCAATGTATGTTAATTTTACTTTTTTAAAAGGCCAATGCCTTTTTAAATCATCAGCGCATGCCTCTGGCACAGTAAAAAGCAATTCAAAATCCTCCCCCGTATATAAAGCATCCTGCAAGGAATCTGCTTGCCGGCATATCGGGATACTTCTCTGAAAAAGTACAGCGCCTTTTTTGCTTTTTTCGATTATATGCCCCAGATCACTTATCAAGCCATCGCTTATATCAATCATTGCATGCACCGGATACCTGTCAACTAAAAACCTGGCCTCTTTAAGCCGCGGAGTGAAATCAAGATGCCCCCCCTTATAGGAGCCGCCTAATTTCCCGGTCACAAAGATAAAGTCACCCTTGCGGGCGCCATCGCGTAAAACAACTTTTCCCCCAGGAGCCTCGCCGCAGATATGCACATCGATTATTATTTTATCCGCAGAATTAGTATCTCCTCCGATTATGCTAAGGCCGAATTTTTTTGCCGCTTTCTGCATCCCGCGATAAATACCTTTGGCAAACGCAATCCGCAGATTCTTTGAAAAAGCAACACTTATAAGCGCATAAAGAGGCATACCTCCCATTGCCGCAATATCACTTAAAGAACAATTTATTGCCTTTTGGCCAATAGATTCAGGGGACTGCTTGCGCGTAAAATGAACATCTTCTATAAGCATATCTGAAGTAAACAGCAGTAAGGAATTTTTGGCAATTTTTACTATAGCCGCATCATCACCTATGCCTTTTACCACAGACCTATGATTTATACACCCTTTAGATATAGCATTAATAAAATTAAACTCACCAAGCTGTTTTAATGTTTTCATGATTTTATATGGAATTCATTTTTTTTAATTTCTTAATATTCTGTATGTATGGCAATTTCACTAGGCAGGTATCAGCTACAATTGCACTAATAAGATCACTCGGGATAACATCAAAGGCAGGATTGTAGATTTTAACTCTTCTGTCTACAATCGGTCTTTTATCCCAGCCGGTTCTAATTTCATGCGCACTGCGCTCTTCAATCGGAATTTTACTGCCGGAGCTTAAACTTAAATCAAAGGTGGAATAAGGAGCAACTACATAAAACGGGATCTTATGAAATGCCGCCAGCACAGCCAGCGAATATGAACCTATTTTATTTGCCGCATCACCGTTAGCGGCGATACGGTCTGCACCGACAAAAACCTTATCTATCTTTTTCTGATGCATCAGATATCCAGCCATATTATCACAAATCAGCGTAACATCAACTTTCTGCTGCGCAAGTTCCCAACATGTAAGCCGCGCTCCCTGCAACAAAGGCCTTGTCTCACATGAATACACCTTTACCTCTTTGCCCAATTCATTTGCCCGGTAAATCACTCCCAAGGCTGTTCCGCAGCCAACTGTTGCCAGCATCCCGGCATTACAATAAGTCATTATGCGATCATTTTTTCTGATAAGCACCTGAGCATTATCCGCCATAGACAGACAGCTTGCCTTATCCTCCTGAATAATCTCTTGGGCCTCTTTAAGCATAAGTTTTTTTATTGTTGTTAGAGGCTTACCGGAATTAATAACTGCAGTATCTCTCATGCGCCTAAGCGCCCAGACCAGGTTTACAGCTGTCGGGCGAGAAGAGGCGATATAATTAAAAAGTCTATCAATATTTTTCTTTAATTCAAGGTAGCTTTTTTCTTTTTTTTTGCTAAGGCCAAGCACCATCCCCAATGCCGCAGCTACACCGATTGCCGGAGCTCCCCTGACCTTTAAATCATGTATTGCCTGCCACAACTGCTTAACTGTTGAACAGTGGACATAAACCAATCCCCCTGGTAATTTAGTTTGGTCAATAAGGATAATTTCACCCTTTGCCCAGGTTATGGTTTTAAATTTCAAGCCTCTTTTTCTCCCTTAAATACCCGCGTCTGATTACGACCCGTACTTTTTGCTTTTTTTAATGCGACACCAGCCTGATAAAAAATTTCCTTTGTGCTTCCCCCGGCTATACGGAATGAGCTGACCCCACAGCTTACGGTAAGGCTTATCTCTTCATCTTTGCTGCCAAACTCAGAGGTTACAACAAATTGTCTTAACCTCTCCGCCGCCAAATAAGAATCATCTATCTCAGTTTCCAGCAGCAGCCAGCCAAATTCATCGCCCCCATATCGGCACAATATATCAGCGCCGCGGATATTGCTATCAAGGATTTCCGCTATCCGCTTGAGTATTCTATCCCCGGTAATATATCCCCGGCGGTCATTTATCTGCTTAAAGTTATCAATATCAACAATTGCACAGCAAAACTCTCTTTTATATCTTATGCTTCTCTGTATTTCATCCTCCATTCGACGCTGAAAATACATTTTATTATACACATTGGTCAGGCCATCCATCACTGAACATTTTGCAAGTGAGTCAATTGTTTTTTTTGGCTTGAAGCAGATTCTGTATCCTAAGCAGCAACTCCCGTTCATCAGCCGACTTGCTTAAAAAGTCAGACACCCCCATTTTAAGACCAATAATTTTTTCATCTGTTGTACAAATTGTGGTATAAAAAAGCACCGGCACCTGCGCATACTTTTCATGTTTTCTTATCCTTCGACAAATTTCAAACCCATCTATCTCTGGCAGCAGTATATCCAAGATAACCAGATCTATATCATGGTCTTCCAACATATTCAATACATTTTCTCCGGTTTCTGCGATAAAAAGTTCATAAGGCTCATTTTTCAACTTCTGCGTTAAAAGTTTAATATCATTCCTATCGTCTTCGACAATGAGCAATTTACTTTTCATTGCAAACCCCTTTCCCTTTTAATAAATACTGCAATATCTAAAGTATATGAAAAATTATTTTCTGCCGTAAAAACTGATTTGGTTTCGTCCGGCACGTTTTGCCTGATATAAGGCCACATCTGCCTGAGTAACCAGTTCATCCATGCCTAAGGCGCCTCCTTCAATGAGAGAACTCATTCCAAAGCTCAATGACACTTTTGTCGAGTTATCTGTTTTACTGAACTTTGTTTTTTCGACAATAGACCTCACCCGCTCAACTATAACAAAGGCTCCCGGAAAATTTGTTTCCGGCAGCAATAAACCGAATTCATCTCCTCCATAACGGCAAAGCACATCAGCAGCACGGATATTGCGGCGTAGAATTGCCGCTATATGCCGCAACACATCATCTCCCACAGGATGCCCGAAGGTATCATTAATAATTTTAAAATTGTCAACATCTACAATTACACAACAGAATTCACGGGCATAACGCCGGCCGCGTTCAAATTCATCCATTAAACGATGCTGAAAATATCTGCGATTATAAACATGGGTAAGGCTATCAACAACAGAAAGTCTGACTATTTCATCATATTGTTTTTTATAACGCAATAAATTTTTCAAACGCAATAAAAGCTCGCGTTTATCACAGCCTTTATCCAGAAAATCTGCGGCACCCAACTGCAACCCCAGAAGTTTATTGTCCAAATTTACAGAAGATGTGAGGAATAAAATAGGTATACTTAAAAATCGTTCTTCTGAGCGCAATCTCTTACATATTTCAAATCCATCTATGTCCGGCAGAAGAAGATCAAGAATAATTATATCCGGCTGGTACTTTTCAAGCATCTCAAAAGCAGTTTTCCCATCCGGTGCATTTATAACTGCATACCCAGCCTTTTCCAAGATCGCCTGAAGAAACGCAGCATCTTTCTTATTGTCTTCAACTATAAAAATTTTACTTACCACGTTTTTTTCTCCTGGTTAAGAATCTCAAGTATATCGCATTACTCGGACACATTTCGCTGCAACAAAGACAAAGAATACATTTTCTAAAATCAATCTTCAATCGGCCCCGAACATTTCGGATAGCTCCCTGCGGACATATATTTTTGCAAATCTGGCACTGCGTACACTTACCCCTATCTATCCCCATCATTAACGGAATAAAACGCAATAAGCTTCTTGCCAAAAAGTTCGGCATTTTAAATAAAACCGAAATATTCGGCAGATTAAAATCCCTTACTAGTATATCTTCCAAGGAAACGCCATTAATGTCAATATTATTTATCTGTGCCTGTCCTAAGTTCATCGCCGCTGCCGCCTTCGTACTGGGCACACTTAGGGGCTCCAGACCGATTATTTTTGATAAAATTGCGTCAATACTAACTGCATCAGCGGATGCAATAACCAGGCCCAGATCATATGGATCACCGCCGGACGGGCCATCGCCATCCATAGCCACAATTGCATCTACAATACTCAAGTCAGGCCTGGCTAAGCTGTAAATCCTGGCAATCTCCTTAGCAAAACTAATAAAATTCGGAGCCATCTTATGCACATAAACTTTATATAAACCTGGGATAAGCCCAAAAATATTTTTAACTGCCCCAGTAATCATAGTAAGATTATGCGTCTTAAATTTGGGAAGGGAAATCAATACATCTACTTCATCTATAATTTTAGCAAAGGGTAAATTGTCCTTTTTAACTATATTATTAAATTGAATAAGCTGAACTTTTTCTTCCCTGGCAATCTTTTCTATACCGCAGAATTCATATACTGCCTGCGCTTTAACCGTCCCCCCCGGACTGTCTCCTATGAAAATGTTTTCTGTCTGAGTTTTGACCAGCCTAATAACCGCCCTGATAAATTCCGGATGAGTAGTCACTGCATCGTCCGGCTTTGCTTCTTTGAGTAAATTCGGCTTAAGCAAAACGCTCTGTCCTTTTTTAACAAAACTGTTAATACCACCGAGCAGCTCTAAAGATTGTTTAACAGCCTGAAAAAGCCTATCAGGGTCGTAGCTATCACATCGTATAATACTTGCTTTTGATTTCACTTTTCTTTCAATTGTTTAACATCTGAATCAAATATTAAAAAATAACCGCGCACTTTGCGTAGTTATATCCGCTACTCTTTGTTCGGATATATTTTTTATCCTGGCAACTTCCTCGGCAACATACTGCACATATGCAGGCTCATTGCGCTTACCTCTTTTGGACTGAGGCGCAAGAAACGGCGCATCGGTTTCAAGAAACATTTCTTCTAATGGAACATACTCCACAAGCGCTCTGAGATCTTCTGATTTTTTATAAGTAATATTCGCTGTAAACGATACTTTGAATCCTATATCCAGGCAGTTGCGCAAAAATACCTTACTGCCAGAAAAGCAATGCACCACTGCTTTAACTCTATCGCTTAAATTATTTTTTAATATTGCCAGCAGGTCATCATGGGCATCTCGGCAGTGAAAAATAATCGGCAAATCCTTTGCTTTGGCCATTTCAATAAACAAGCATAAAAGTTCCTGCTGCCTTGATTTTATTTTTCTGTCGATTAAAAGCTGTCCGGTCTCATGATCATAATAATCCAGGCCGATTTCCCCAATAGCAATAACTTTATCATCCTGCGCTATCTCACGCAAGCGATTAAGTTCATCCTTGCCTGTAACAAGTGCATAATGCGGGTGGATCCCGGCTGTAGCAAATATAAAATCATGATCTGTTGCCAGCTTTAAAGACTGCCGAGATCCGTTCAGGTCCGTCGCTACATTTATTAGATAGCCTATACCCTGTTCTCTGGCTCGGTCTATAACCTCTAGCCTGTCCTCATCGAAATGTTTAAAATCAAGATGACAATGCGTATCAATCAGCATCTTCTATCCTTGGAAACAAAGGCTTGCCTTTATTCACCCTATCCTGGCCCCACTGGGCTTTAATGGCTTCTGAAGTCTTAGGCATAAAGGGAAACAAATTTATCCGTATATTTTTTATAACCTGCGCCAGCACAAAGATAAAATCTTTCAATTGGTCTTCCTTTTTTTCTTTAAACAAAACCCATGGCTTTGTATCTTCAATGAATTTATTTGCCGCGCCTATTATTTCCCATATTTTAACAAGGCTTTGAGAAAAATTATATTCACTCATCTGCTTATCCACCTCAACGCTTAAAACCTCAGCCATTGCAAGCAGTTCAGCCCCAACACTATTGCCGTAACTCTGGGGAAGATTACCCTGCAGATATTTTTCTACCATTGTCAGAGATCGGTAGACAAGATTCCCAAGATCATTGGCCAAATCGCTATTGATTCTTCTAATAAGTGCTTCTTCAGAAAAATTTCCATCCTCCGTAAAAGAAAATTCACGCAGAAGAAAATAACGCAGGCTATCCGCTGAGTATTTTTCTACTAGCTTAACCGGGTCTACCGTAGTACCGGAACTTTTTGATATCTTTTCTCCTCCCAGATTAATAAACCCATGCACTAAAACAGATTTAGGCAGTTCAATATCCGCGGACATAAGAATAGACAGCCAAACCATAGTATGAAACCAAAGAATGTCTTTGCCGATCATATGAACATCGGCCGGCCAGAATTTTTCAAAGCGTTCACTGTCCGGATAGCCTAGAGCAGAAATATAATTTATTAATGCATCAAACCAGACAAAAATCACATGGCTTTCATCTCCCGGCCAGGGAATTCCCCAGGTAAAATTCGTTCGTGATACGCTTAAATCCCGCACCCCAGCTTTTAACCTGTTCATTATTTCATTGCGGCGAGTTTTAGGAAAAATAAAGTTTTCATTTTTTTCGATATGCCCTAAAACAGCTTGAGCATATTTGCTCATTTTAAAAAAATAACCTACTTCCTCTATCCAATCAACCTTATTACCATGCACCGGACAATTTCCATTATTTAAATCCCGCTCGACATAAAAAGCCTCACAATCCACACAATAAAACCCTTCATATTTATCTTTATATATATCTCCTTTTTGCTTTGCCTTTTCAAGCAGCGCAAGGGCAACTTTAATATGCCTTTGTTCAGTAGTACGGATAAAATCATCATTTGAAATATTAAGTACTTTGCAAAGATTTAAAAATTCTGAGGTCTTTTCGTTTACAAAATCCTGAGGAGTTTTGTTCGCATTTTTCGCGTACTTTTCTATTTTCTGCCCATGCTCATCTGTCCCTGTGCAAAAAACAACCTCCCTGCCTTTTAGTCTTTGCCATCTGGCGATTACATCCGCCAATATCTTCTCATAAGCATGCCCGATATGCGGCGCGCCTGAGGGGTAATCTATCGCAGTTGTTATATAAAATTTATTTTCTTTTTTCATGTTTTTTCTTACAGCTTTCCTTTAATGAAATTTCCACTTTTCGTTCATCTTCGAGCTCAACTTCAACTGTCTGCTTTAGGATATGCACTGCAATAACCCTGCCCTTACCTTCCGGAGTTTCTATATACTGGCCCACTTTAGGCAGACACTTGGAGAACTCTTTATAGGTTTGATATTCATAACCCAGGCAACACATAAGCCGACCGCAAAGCCCTGATATCTTTTCCGGGTTCAAAGGCATGTTCTGTTGTTTAGCCATGCGTATTGTAACCGGCTCAAAATCTTTTAGAAAAGAAGCGCAGCAAAGGTTCCTGCCACAGGTTCCATAGCCCCCGAACATCTTCACCTCATCGCGCACCCCTATTTGCTTAAGCTCTATGCGGGCCTTAAAAAGATGCGCCAGATCCCGAACAAGTTCTCTGAAATCAATACGCCCTTCGGCCGTAAAATAGAACATCACTTTACTTCGATCAAATGAATATTCCGCTTCAACCAATTTCATCAAAAGCTTGCGCTCCTGCATTTTCTTTTGCGCTGTTGTAAAAACACTTTTTATCTCTTGGCGAATTTTTGTTATCTGCTCCAGATCCGCAGACGTAGCTACCCGAATGACCGATTTAATAACCCCTTTTATTTTTTCAGCCGTCACACGTTCTATATCAGAGATAACACTTCCATAGTCAATGCCGCGTTCAGACTCAACAATAACAATATCATGCGGTTTCACTTCAACATTATTCTTATTAAAATTTGTAATTTTCCCATGCTTACGCAATCTAACTTCAATAATCTTCAATTTAATCACCTCAAAAAAGCTGCACCTTGGAGCTTCTTTTGTTAATCGTTTTAATCAGTAAATCCATAGATAATTTCATGTTTGCATTTCCGTTGATATTTTGTTTAGTATGCAATATTTCATCAATAAGAGTTTCAATATCTGAGAGAGAAAAGTTCTGAGCGAATTCCCTAAGAATTTGAACAGACTTACTGCTCATCAGGTTAACATTTTCAACTCCCAACCCGATCATCAGCATATCCCTAAACACGCCGACCAATTCACTTAGTAAATCAACCGCCTGTTTTCTTTCAATACTGCCAAGATCATCATATAATTTTTCTTGTACCTGCCGGTCATCTTTTTTAAAAAATCCAGTAATCATATCATCTTTTTCATCAGAATCAACATCATTGCCTGATGCATCTTGAGAAAAACGAATCCGGGCACAACGTGATACAACTGTCTCAAGCAGCTGGCTAGCACTGGCAGTGATTAAAATCAACACTACCCCCGCAGGAGGTTCTTCAAGCGTTTTTAATAATGCATTTGCTGCGGCCACATTCAAGCGCTGGGCATCTTCAATAATACATATCTTATTTTGTGCCTGAAAAGGCTTTACGCTAAGACGTTCTTTTAGCAAACGGATATCTTCTATTTTTATTACTGCAGATCCTGCCTCAGCCCTTATCCAATAAAGATCAGGGTGGCTGCCCTTGGCAAGCATTTGACAATCACTGCAAGACTGGCAATATCCCGATCTATCTTTAATGACTGAACAAAACAGCCCCTTGGCCATTTCCAGGACTTCTTTGTTGATCCTGTCTTTATCCAGACCTTCTATTAAAAAAGCTCCAGACCTAATCCCTCTTGTCAATTCTGCCGCACAGTTATCCATGCTATCTAACTTTTTCAGGCTTGAACACACTTAAAAATATCTCCCTTACCTTAGCTTGGATACAATCCACATCGTTTTTTGCATTTATAATTTTTACTCTCTTCGGATTTGCCTTGGCAACCGCTAGGTATCCCTGTCTAACCCTTTTATGAAACGCCATTTCTCTTTTCTCAAAGCGGTCATTTCTCCCGGAGCGTACAAGTCCGAGCTTAGGGTCTATATCCAACAAAATGGTCAGATCCGGGATAGCTGCGCCCATCGCCATTTTATTCAGAGCATTAATAAGTTTACGGTCAACTCCTGAGCCATAGCCCTGATAAGCAATGGTCGCGTCCCCATAGCGATCTAGAATAACCACATCTTTCTTCTTGAGCGCCGCCTCTATCTTTTGTCTTCTCAATTGGTCTCGAGCTACAATAAAAAGCAGGGTCTCCGCAAAACAACTAAGATTACCTTTGCTAAAAAGCAGAATATCTCTTATCTTCTCGCCGATCACAGAAGATCCCGGCTCTCGCAAAAGAGCATATTTTATGCCTTTATTCTTTAAATAAGTGCATAACAGCCTAGTCTGAGTACTCTTGCCAGTGCCTTCAATTCCCTCAAAACTAAGTAAAATTCCGCGTTTTTTAGACATAATTCTCCTAAGTAGCGCTGTAGCAAAATATGCAGATGTAAGGCATTCGTGAACGAATGCGGAGGCGTATTTACTGTACGCCGCACAAGTGAGAAAGCGAATAACGCATCAGATGTGCGTTTTGCTACAGCGTCTTTATGTAATTTTAACAAATATCTCCTTACATAGCAAGTCTTTCCACATTCTAGAGACTTTTTAAAAAAACCGCATAAAATAGGCTAAAAAAGAAAAAAGACAGCTCAAAATTTAAGCTGCCTTTTAAATACATAGAAGAATAATTAAAATATTTATTTGCCGCTGGAAGTCATAGACAAGGATGTATGCTTGATTCCTTTTATTGCGCCCAAGGCATGTGATAATTCCAGGATAATAGAATTTTTCCCTTTACACGCTATGATTTCCAGGCAATAAGCATGGTCCAGATGTATATGCTGACTGGAGATTATAATCTTTTGGAAGTCATGCTGAACCTCCATAACCTTATTTACCAATTCTCTTCTATGATGATTATAAACAAGACTGATAATTGCAACAATATTGGCATTTTTACGCTGCTGATTACGCGCAATAAGCTTATTGCGCATCAAAACAGCTATAGCCTGCGAACGATTGGAATATTTATGTTCTAATATCAGCTTATCAAAACTATCCAATAGCTCGGCATCAACAGAGACCCCGAAACGAATCAGTTTTGCCACTATATATTCCTTATTTCTATATTCCTGATCAAATTAAATCGCAACTACTTCTTTAATAAAAGACATGGCTTCTATTATTCTTTTTTCAATTACCATTTTTAAGGTCATTTGAGACATTGGACAGCTGCCGCAGGCTCCCTGTAGACGTACTTTAACTATGCCATCATCTGTAACTTCAACCAACTCTACATCTCCGCCATCAATCTGAAGCGCCGGTCTTATTTCTTCAAGTAGTTTCTTTACCTCTTCTTGCATATTAGCCATCTTCTTCTCAATTAGTCATCCATTTAATTATGTCTATCTCTTTTTACTTTTTACTTTTGGTTAACAATATTTATTATTTTTTTTGAGTTATACTTTCCTTTGACGATCAAGATATCTGATTTGCTTACATTGAAATATTCTGCTAAATGTTCCAACACTTTTTTATTCGCTTTACCGCGCTCAGCTGTTGCAGTAACTTTCACAAGAAATGCCCCTTTGCCCTTTTCAATAATCTCATTTTTTGCAGCATTTGTAATAACTTTAATACTGATGAACATAGTTTAACCCCAATCATCCCAAGCAAAAATCCAATCTACCCATGAGCGAACTACAGCTCCCGGAGGGAAGGAGACCTTCTTAGACGCCTATATTACTCTTTAATCTCAGGCACCTCTTTTAATGACTCTTCTATTTTCTCCTGCGGATATTCATAATCCTGCAGATCATTGGTAAAATATTTATCGTAAGAAGTAAGATCAAAATACCCATGTCCGCTGTAATTAAACACTATTGTCTTGGCTATTCCTTCCTTTTTACAACGAAGCGCCTCATCAACAGCCACTCGCACCGCATGTGCCGTTTCCGGCGCCGGTAATTTCCCTTCCACGCGTGAAAACATCATCGCGGCCTCAAACACAGTTTTCTGATGCACACTCACCGCATCTATCAACTTTTCATTGTGCAGAAAGCTAACTAACGGAGCCATACCGTGATAACGCAACCCGCCGGCATGAATACACGGAGGCACAAAATTATGCCCCAAGGTATTCATTTTCATTAACGGAGTCATCTTTGCAGAATCACCAAAATCATAACGATACGGACCTTTTGTCAAAGTCGGACATGCAGTCGGCTCTACTGCGATAAACTGGATCCTGTTCTGTTTATTTACCTTTTCGTCAAAAACAAAAGGAGAGATAAAGCCGCCGAAATTACTGCCTCCTCCCACACATCCAATCATTATGTCCGGAATCGCCCCTACCTGTTCAAGCTGCTTTTTTGTTTCCAAACCCACAATTGTCTGATGCATTAATACATGATTTAACACACTGCCCAAAGCGTATTTTGTATCTTTGCTAGACACCGCATCCTCAACTGCCTCACTGATTGCCATTCCCAAACTGCCCGGGCAATCTGGATCTTTTTCTAATATCTGCCGGCCGGCTTTTGTATGATCACTTGGGCTGGGAAAAACCGTCGCATTCCAAACATGCATCAAAGAACGGCGGCCTGGTTTCAGGTCATAACTAACCTTAACCATATAAACAACGCATTCAAGTCCAAAAAAATTAGTAGCAAAAGCCAAAGCGCTGCCCCACTGCCCCGCGCCGGTTTCTGTTGTCAAGCGCTTAATTCCCGCCTGCTTATTATAATATGCCTGAGCAACCGCCGTGTTCGGCTTATGCGACCCTGCTGGACTAACTGATTCGTCCTTATAATAGATTTTTGCCGGAGTATCGAGAAATTGCTCCAGCCGCCGCGCACGGATAAGCGGTGTCGGCCTCCAGATAGAATATATATCAAGAAGTTCTTCCGGTATATCTATCCAGCGTTTAGTGCTCACCTCCTGCTCAATCAATGAGTCAGGAAAAATAGCAGCAAAATCCTCTGCTGTGGCCGGCTTGCCTGTTCCCGGATGCAAAGCCGGGGGAACAGGCTTGGATATATCAGCCTGAATATTGTACCATTGCTTAGGCAATTCCTTTGAACTCAGCAAAATCCTATTATCACTCATCTTTCCCTCCTTTAATTAAATAACTCCGGAAAACATTCCTAGTCTATACAACTTTGTATTCTAAACCATGATCTATCTTTAGCTGCTTTTTTATATACGCACATTTCCAGCGTCCCGGCCAATCCGTATGCAAGATAGTTCTAATGTTTACACATTCGAAAAATTTACCTGATTGCGTTTTTTGCAAACCTCCCCGGCATTCATAAATATCACACTGATATTTCCCGTCAGGCTGCGAAATCAAATGAATACAAGGATCTTCATCTGCCCCGCAGCAATTACCGCACCTTAAACAAATATTTTCAAACTCTTTCTCTTTGTTTATTTGATAAATTTCATAATCCATAACCATTGATGCCTTTTTCCGCACAAGATATATTGTATTCTAAAATAGCATAAAATATTTACATAGTCAACAAATGCAGCTTTGCCCTTTTGATAAGCATCTGCCTTTTTACCTATATCTGCTCTAATTTCAATGCATTAACCATAGCCCACAATATCTCTTGATTTTACTGTATTAGAGCTCTATTGTCTTGGGCAATATATACCTTATAAGCTGAACTTTATTGTTTTCAGTTATTTTTATATGTGTTTCTTTTGTACGGCTCAAGACATTATGCCAGATACCTTTAAGCAACACAATTGGCTTATCCAGTACAAAAGCCTCTATTACCTGCGGCACTTTTTCATTAGAAACATACAAAATCGCCTTGCCCTTAACAGGTTCAAAGCTCTCAAATGAAACAGGATGCCTTTCCAAAAATTTAATCTGCTTTTCCCTTACAACCAGGTACGCGATTCGCCAGCCTTTTGCTTTAAAATCTCTGATAATGATTCTAAATTGATTATTCTCTTTCTTGTTTTCCGGCCCTTCCCATTGGATAATATATCCATATTTTTTAAAGTTCAAGGCTGTAATTTTTTTTGGTTTTATACTCAAATTTTCTAATTTCTTGTTTTCACCCATTAGCATTCAAGCCCTTCCTGATAATCTGTTAGACTAAAACAAACTCCATTGCTGAATTAGAATTAATCTTATTTCGAATAATAAACTTTTTCGCAACCGCTTTCTCTGTGATGATGATTGACTTCCTCAAAAAAAACTATCTCCTTGAAAAGCCTTGTTTAGTCACCTTAATATACTTCTCCCATCTCAGATAAACATCTTTAGTTGCTCTGACATCCCGCAGGCAATACCTCGCAATATCTGTCGTCCTCTGATCTCGAAATAAGTCACCTACCATTGCCCCGCTTATCCCATCTTCTTTGGGACTTTTAATCCCAAAAGCCTGGCTAACCATATGCAGACTAAAATGACGCCGCATGGCTCCATAACAGGTAAGCTGATCGTATAAATCAACATGCGCCCTTGCATCATACCTATACGGCATAAGATCTTTAGTCGGCTTTATCTTAAGTGAAGCACTGCGCATCATAATATACGGACAGTCAAATCCGCGTCCATTATAGGTGATAAACTGACTGCAATCGCTGATTTTATCCCAAAAATTCTCTAGGATCTCTTTTTCGCTGCAAACAATATATTCTCCTTTGCCTTCACGGAACTTTCCCTTTGTCCCGTCGGTACTTTGAAAAAAAACTATCCCTTCATCACTAGCTACATCAAGCATCGCTATAGCCACGATCTTCCCGCTTACAGGCGACAATCCCAGGCCATCCTTGATTGCCTGTTTTTCTTCATCAGTTTTCGCATTCTTAAGTAATAGCTCCTGTGTTGCAGGATCATAAGTATCAAAATCCTCGCCTACGGTTTCAATATCAAAAACAATTTTTGACATAATTTTTTTCCTTTTCTGTTATATTTACTTTTAGCTTTTGTCCTGCAGTCTTTGTTTTTGTCTTGTCCTAATATAGTTAGCCTGTCCCGCCTCTTTGTGGCGGGGACAGTTTTTTAGCCCCCACATCGTAAAGCTTTTAAGGGATTAAAATGATTTTTAAACGCCTTGGATTCGGTTCATCCATAAACCGAACCTTTCAGGTTTCACAGCTTTCGCTGTAAAATCTTGATTTGCTATCCTGCAAATCAACGCATGATTTTAGATAAATTTGGCCTGAATTTACGGGCCACCCGTAAGGGTGCGATGGATGTTTGATCCCGCCGCCTTTGGGCGGGAGAGTTTTCAGAGCACCGTAAATTAAGGGCTGATTTATCGATTACGATATCTTTCTATCGGAAAAAATCATGTAAAGTATAAAATCATTTGGAACCCTTACTACCACGTACCTCTTCCTTTACCTTTTTTTAATTTTATCCCGGAATGGGACAAGCCCACCCCCTACAGATTGGGATATTATTCTCTCTCAACCTATTTCAGGATACCACAACATTTTATCTATCCGCTAATCGCTAGACGCTATACGCTGTCTTTGCGTAGTTAAGCAAACCGCCTGCCTTAATAATCTCTTTTTGTCTTTTAGAAAGATCATACTTCATCTTGATTTTCTGATTTTTAGTTTTATTTTCAACTATAATATTCTCACCTTTATCAAGAGAGGCTATCAGATCTGAGATCTGCAATTTATCTTCTACGTCAAAACCCTCATAATCAGAGGGATCAAAAAATACAAGAGGAAGAATTCCAAAATTCACCAGATTTGCCGCATGAATTCGTTCTAGTGATTTAGCAAGTACAGCCTTGACTCCCAGATACATTGGACACAATGCCGCATGTTCACGGCTAGATCCCTGGCCATAGCTTTCTCCGGCAATTATAAAAACAGCTTGTTTTTTTTCTTTCAAAGCCTTAGCTTTTTGGACAAAAGAAGCATCCATTCCTTCAAAAACAAATCCTGCATATTTTTCAATATTGGAACGAAACTTCAACCTGAGTCCAGCAGGCATAATATGATCTGTTGTGATTTTATCCGCAACCTTAATAGCAATTACTCCTTTTAATTCATTATCAAGCATAGAATTCTTAGGGAGAGCACCTATGTTCGGCCCCCGGAATATATCATGTTTTTCTTTTATCTGCCGGGGATCGATAATCATTATATCGTCAATATCAAAATCATCAGGCAGATTAATTTGCGGAAAATCTTGCACATTTTTACTTAGGGAATCAACAAACTCTCCGGCAATCGCGCAAAGAGCAGCTGTCTCAGGAGAAACAAGGTAAATACCCGCAGATGCGGTTCCGCTTCTGCCTTCAAAATTCCTATTATTAGTTCGCACCGATACAGCATTAGTCGCAGGCGCCTGTCCGCAGCCAATACAAAATCCGCAGGTGCTTTCCATAATTCGTGCTCCCGCATCTATCATTGCCTTAAGAATACCGCTTTTTGCGATCATAGAAAAAACTTGTCTGGATCCCGGAGCAATAGCGAGAGATACATCGGAATGCACTTTTCTTTTTTCAAGGATCTTTCCCACAATAGTCAGGTCTCTAAGAGAAGAATTCGTACAGCTGCCAATCTCCACTTGATCAACTTTTTTCCCAGCGATTTCTTTTACTGTTACCACATTCCCCGGAGAATGAGGTAAGGCAACCATGGGAACTATCTGCGCTAAATCAATTTTTATAACCTGCGAATATTTTGCATTATCATCAGCTTTAAGCTCCTGCCAGTCATTTTCTCTTGCTTGTGCCTTTAAAAATCTTCTGGTAACCTCATCAGAGGGAAAGATGCTAGTAGTTACGCCGGTTTCAGCCCCCATATTTGTTATTGTAGCACGCTCTGGGACACTTAAAGTCTTAAGCCCAACGCCAGAATATTCAAGCACCTTGTTCACATTACCCTTTGTGGATAAAATTTTCAACACATGCAGGATAATATCCTTTGCCGATACCCATTTGCGCAAACTTCCGATTAACTCTATTTTTATAACCTCAGGCGCGGTTAAATAAAAAGCCCCGCCACCCATGGCTACCGCCACATCAATACCACCGGAGCCGATCGCAATCATCCCGATACCGCCTCCTGTCGGAGTATGAGAATCACTGCCCAGAAGAGTCTTGCCAGGTGAGCCAAAGCGCTCAAGATGCACTTGATGACATATTCCATTGCCGGGCCGAGAAAAGAGTATCCCATAACTTGCTGCAACAGTCTGTAAATATTTATGATCATCTGCGTTTTCATAACCCTGCTGCAGAGTATTATGATCCACATAACTTACTGAAATCTCGGTCTTGACTTTTTTAATCCCCATTGACTCAAACTGTAAGTAAGCCATTGTTCCTGTTGCATCTTGGGTCAATGTCTGGTCTATCCTGATCCCCACTTCTTCACCAGAAATCAATCTGCCTGCCACCAAATGCTTTCTTAAAATTTTATAAGTTAAAGTATCTGCCATAATATTCTCCTTGAATCAATACACACTTTTTTTCCGTCAGTTAGAAGATAATCAGAAAACCCTAAAAATACATTAGATGTTTTCATGCTACAATACTATCAAGCTTTTTTATTTTTTTCTAAACCTTATATGCGTTAGGCTATTATTTCGCAATTTGCTGTTTCTTCCCTGATTCTCATACCCTCAACTCTATTTTTATCTACTCTTTACTCTCCATGCATTTATCAAAATTATAAGTAATTACTTCCGGCCTTCCCTTATTATTCACAATAAACAAAGCCTTAATATCGTTTCTATGGCGCAAGATCAGGGCCTTTGCCCTGGACATGCCCATGACAAAAAAGGCTGTTGCAAAAACATCCGCATCAATACATGTTGGAGCAATAACTGAGACACTCAACAAGTCTCTATCTGCAAGTAAACCGCTTTTGGGATCAATAATATGTTTTTTTATATAATTACCCGAGGTTGTCACCGCCTGGTTGTTTATAGAAAACTTTTTTATTATTTTGCTCTGAGCTACCGGGTTACGCACGCCCACCTGCCAGAGCGCTCCCTTTTTATTAACTCCATGCGCATAAATATCCCCACCAATATCGATGAGATAGTTTTCAATCTGTAATTTCCTATAGAGTTCAGTGATTTTATCAACAGCAAATCCAGTAGCAATCCCACCCAGGTCTATTTTTGCTTTTTTATTTTCAAGGTAAACGGCCTTGCTTTTTGGGTTTAAAATAATACTACCATATCCGCCTTCTTCTTGTAAAGACGTAGCCGTGACATCAAATGCCCCCTTTGTCAACTTTTCATAGTCAAGCGCTTTTTCCAATACCTCAAGCAATATTTCGCTGATTTCCACAGGAGCAAATCCAGCGTTTTCATTAATTGCCCTTAGTTCACTATCCGGAGAATAAAAACTCAGAGCTTGTTCGTTTTTTTTAAGCAGGGAAAATGCCTCATCAATCGCCTTATACGCGCTGTTGATTTTTTTTCTTGTGGGATTAACAACAACTATCGTTATCCTTGCGGTTGTCCCCATAGCAATAACTGTCTCAGTAATAACTTTTTTGCTGGTTATATTATGCAGTGTTATTATCAGCGTAATAACCAAAAACGTTATCGTGACCAGTTTAAGAGTTGTTTTCATAAGAGATTGGCAGCTGCTTTCTTGACTGATTGCGCGCAATTGATAAGCTTTTCTTTATCTTCTGCACTTATTTCAAGTTCTATTATCTCCTCTACTCCGCTTGCCCCTATTTTAACCGGCACTCCGATACAGGCATCTTCTATGGAGTATTCACCTTGACAATATACACAGGCAGGAACAATAGCCTTTTCATCTTTAATTATAGCCTTTACCATCCTGAATGCCGCAGCCGAAGGAGCATAATATGCACTTCCCTGGCCTAAATTGACAACAATCTGCGCTCCCCGCTCGGATGTAGCAAGGGACAATTTGCTGCAAACTTCCCCAGACACAATATCGCTCAACAACTTCCCTGAGACTTTTGCCATACCAGTAAGAGGGATCATGTCTTTAGAATGCGCTCCGATAACCATAGCGTCTACACTTGTTACTGGCACATCTAAATACTCCGCAATAAGATTAGCAAATCTTGCCGAATCAAGCACTCCACCCATACCAATTACTTGGCGGCTGGAGAACTTACTCCATTTAATCGCAAGATTAGTGAGAATATCCAGAGGGTTGGTGACCATAAGAATAATAGAATCCGGAGCCTTGCCTATTATGGAGTTTATTACTGTTTTTATTATCAATGCGTTTTTCTGCAATAAGTCTGCTCTGGTCATACCAGGCTTGCGGGCAAGTCCGGCCGTAACAACAACTACAGCTGAATCACTAATTGCATTATAATCGCTTGTCCCTAAAATCTTGCGGTTATGACCGGTTACATATCGCGCGTCAGACAAATCAAGGCCCTTGCCTTTTGCAATTCCCTCTGCGATATCAAGTAGAACAACATCCGCAAGGTCTGCTTCTGCAATACGCTGCGCTAGAGTTCCTCCGACATTTCCTGCTCCAATAACACTGACTTTCATTGATTTCTCCTTAAAGTTAAGCACTATTTTAAATTATGGCGGGGTATGTTTTATACGTAGTGAAAAGCTAAGTTTTTAATGATTTGAATTTATTGATATTCTCACTGTAGCTGCTCTGCCTGGTTTGAAGAACTAGGCTTTTTTATTTACTGAATATTTTTTACCCAGTTACTTATTCTGTCTAGTCCCTTTTCTATAAGTTCCATGCTGGTCGCAAAACTAAGCCTTATATAATTACTCTGACCAAAGCCAACTCCTGGAATTACAGCAACCTGTGCCTCATCAAGAAGCCTACGTGCAAATTCCATAGAATCAAGCCCTGTCTTTGAGATATTAGCAAACACATAAAATGCTCCTTCAGGCTTAACAACACTTAATCCCTTGATTGTGTTAATACGCTTTAGCATATAATCGCGACGCTTTACAAATTCTTTCTTCATTATATCGATACAATCATCTCCACCGCTCAAAGCAGCCACTGCTGCGACCTGCGCGATTGAATTCGGACATGATGTGGAATGGTCCTGCAAATTAGATATCTTTGAAATTGCTTGCTTGGGCCCGGCCAAATACCCTATTCTCCAGCCAGTCATTGAATAAGCCTTGGAAAGACCGTTGACAGTGAATGTCAACGGGTAAATTTTATCATTAAGCGAAGCAATGGATACATGTTCTGCTTTATCATATATAAGCTTTTCATATATCTCGTCGCTTATTATATAAATCCCATGTTTAACAGCGATATTCGCTATTTGTTCTAAATCATCTTTAGTATAAACACAACCCGTGGGATTTGAAGGCGAATTAATTATTATTGCCTTTGTTTTTTTCTTTATTGCTTTTTCGAATTGCTCAGGAGTAATTTTAAATTTATTCTTTTCTCTTGTCTTTATATATACAGGCTTGCCCTGGGCAACATTTACCATTTGAGGATATGACACCCAGTAAGGCAGAGGAATAAGAATCTGATCCCCTTTATCACAAATTACCTGCAAGATACTGTAAAGGGAATGTTTTGCCCCATTAGAGACAACTATCTGCGAAGGCTCATAATCCAAATTATTATCTTTTTTAAATTTATTCGCAATAGCCTGTTTTAACTGCGGGGTTCCTGTGGAAGGCGTATATTTGGTAAAGCCATCATTGATCGCAACAATAGCACTTTTCTTTATATGCTCCGGCGTATCAAAATCAGGCTCTCCCGCGCCAAAACTAACAATATCAACACCATCTTTTTTTAACTGCTTTGCTTTACTAGTAATCGCCAGAGTAGGAGATGCACTTAGACTTTGAACACGCTGCGCTAGTTCCATTCTATTCAGCCTTATCCTGCTTTAAAAACTTTCTTAAGCCTCCCAGAAATCCTTTTTTATCATCCTGAACATCTTTTGCGACCTTAGTCTCTTTAGAAACTTTGGCTGTTTTAGTTGATTTCCCAGCCTTGCTCCCGGAATCGTTTACTTTATCTTTTTTAGCTTCTTTGTTTTCCTTCACCTCTTTTTCAGAGACGGTCTTTTTATTTTTTTTAGGCTTTTTTATTTTCGGCTCTTCTTTTTTAAGTTCAGTCATTTCAAGGATAACTAATGATGCGTTATCACCACGCCTGTTGCCCAGATGTACAATGCGAGTATATCCCCCAACACGAGTGCTATAACGCGGGCTTACTTCACTAAACAATAATTTAACCAAATTTCTATCAGCTAAAACCTCAAAGGCCTGCCGACGAGAAGCAAGCGTATCCTTTTTTCCGAATGTTATAAGCTTTGCAAACAATCGGCGGGATTCTTTGGCCAGGGTTTCTGTTGTTTTAATTCTTTCTTCTACAAGTAAGCTTTTCACTTGATTTCTTAAAACTGCTTTTCGATGTGCGCTTTGCCTACCTAAACGTTTAATGCTTTTTCTGTGACGCATATTATTATCCTTATTTTTTTAAAAGATCATCAACCTTCATTCCAAACGATAGACCCATAGACAGCAAAATGCTGTTTATCTCCGCAAGTGATTTTTTACCAAAATTGCGGTATTTAAGCATCTCCAGTTCCGTGCGACGCACAACTTCGCCAACAGTTTTAAGGCGTGCCTCTTTAAGACAGTTCGCGCTTCTTACAGACAGATCCAGCTCGCTAACGTTCATTTTTAATTTTTCCAGAAGAGCTTGATCCACTTCTGACTTCTCTTCTTCTATATCCTCTTCCTCAATAACACCAAACTTCATAAAGATATCCAAATGTCTCTGTGAAATATTTGCCGCATGCAACAAGGCATCTTTAGGTGCTATACTACCATTTGTCCATATTTCAAGTAACAAGCGGTCATAATCAGTGATTTGGCCAACCCGGGCATTTTCAACATTAAAATTCACTTTAGTAACCGGAGTAAATATAGCATCGATATTAATCCTGCCTATTGTCTTAGCCTCTGCATTGGCAAGTCTCTCAGCAGTTACATAGCCTCTTCCCTTACTAACGGTAAGCTCCATGTTTAATTTGCCGTTCTTATCCAGAGTCGCAATATGCGCATCAGGATTGATAATCTCTATTGTTTCATCAACGATCAAATCAGCTGCTGTAACTTCACTGCTTTTTCCTGATTTAAGATAAATCGTTTTCTGTGCGCTGCCCTGCACTTTTAAAACAACTTTTTTTAAATTAAGAATTATCTGCGCAACATCTTCCACAACTCCTTCAACCGTAGAAAACTCATGCAAAGCGTTTTCTATTTTTACCGATGTGATTGCTGCTCCTTCAATAGAAGAAAGCAATACTCTTCTTAATGTATTTCCTATTGTTATCCCATAACCGCGTTCAAAAGGATCAGCCACAAATTTACCATAAGTATCGCTCAGAGTATTTTCATCACAAACTATACTCCTTGGCATCTGAAAATCTTTCCACCTTGCTCCCATAAAAAATTCCTCCTTTTAAGGATCCCGCATATTTCAGCGGGAGTATTAAATCCCGCCCTAGCGGGATAAATCACTTTATTTCTTCAATTATTTAGAATATAACTCTACTATCAACTGCTCCTGCACAGCAAAAGGAGTTTCTTCACGTGTTGGCAGTTTCGCTATTTCCGCTTTAAGATCCTTACTATCAACATTCAACCAAGAAGGTATAATCCTTTCCTTAGTAACCTCAAGATTCTCTTTTATCTGCTTGGTAAGTTTTTCTTTAGTCTGGATCTTAATTTTTTCTCCTGTTACGACCAGATAAGAGGGAATATCCACCTTTTTTCCGTTGACAGTAACATGCCCGTAACGAACAATCTGCCGAGCCTGGGGAAGCGATACCGCGAACCCGGTACGCAAAATGACATTATCCAGCCTTCTTTCTAAAAGCTGAAGCAATAATTCACCTGTTACCCCTTCCAATCTATCTGCTTCATGAAAGTAACGTCTGAACTGCCTCTCCATAACCCCATATATTCTTTTTACTTTCTGCTTTTCTCTAAGCTGCAATCCGTAATCTGATATCTTGCGTCTGCGGCCTTTGCCATGTTGTCCAGAAGGATAACTACGTTTGTCAAAAGCACATTTATCTGTGCTACAGCGCAGCCCTTTTAAAAACAATTTTGTTCCCTCTCGACGACAAATCCGACAGGACGGTCCAGTGTATCGTGCCATTATTCCTCCAAATTATTTCTCTTTTTTTTATCTGCCACTTACTTTTTTATTTTTTTACTTTTTAACCATAACAAAACTAGCGAGGCTCGCCATAATTATCTTATCCTGTCTGCTTGGCGGCTTTTTACTTAATTTTATACTCTTCTTCTCTTGGGAGGACGGCATCCATTATGCGGTACCGGAGTAACGTCCTTAATCAAAGTTATCTGAAGCCCTGCGGCCTGCAAAGCTCTTATTGCCGACTCTCTACCTGAGCCAGGACCCTTGACAAATACCACTATTTCCTTCATCCCCGCTTCTTTGGACCTTTTCGCTGCATTTGAGGCAGCTACTTGAGCTGCAAATGGAGTAGATTTACGCGAACCTTTAAACCCGCTTGTACCTGCGCTTGACCAGGAAATCACATCGCCATTATTATCCGTGATAGTAATAATAGTGTTATTAAATGTTGCCTGGATATGAGCAATTCCCTCGCTTACATGCCGGGTTATTTTTTTGCGTGCTTTAGGTTTTTTCTGTTTCGCCACTTTTATCTCCTTCAATGATCCCGCCACACTTAGGCGAGAGACTTGATCCCGAGTATTCCCAAGGGATCTGTTTCAATATTTATATTTTATTTCTTTTTTCCCGAAGTGCGCCTAACCGGCCCCTTGCGAGTTCTTGAGTTAGTTTTAGTACGCTGCCCACGAACCGGTAAACCTCTTTTATGCCGTATACCGCGATAAGCCCCGATTTCCATAAGCCGCTTAATGTTTTGAGAAACCTCTCGACGCAAATCCCCTTCAACCCGGTAATCCTTTTGAATTACAGCAGTGATTCTTGAGACCTCATCTTCTGTTAAATTCTTTGCTCTAGTATCCGGATCAATACCCGCAACGCTCAATATTCTATTAGAAATAACTCTTCCTATACCATGAATATAGGTCAAAGAGATCTCAATTCTTTTTTCTTTCGGTAAATCTATTCCAAAAATTCTCGGCACAATATCCTCCTATCCCTGCTTCTGTTTATGTTTGGGATTTTTACAAATCACTCTTACTACATTTTTTCTCTTTATTATTCTACAATTCTCGCACATAATGCGAACGCTTGAACGAACTTTCATTTTATTTACCTCTATAGATGATTCTTCCTCTCGTCAAATCATAAGGCGAGAGTTCTACGGTTACTGAGTCACCCGGTAAAATGCGGATAAAGTGCATCCGCATCTTTCCGGAAACATGCGCAAGTACCCTGTGTCCATTTTCAAGCTCAACCCGAAACATTGCATTCGGCAATGTTTCAAGAATCCTGCCTTCGACCTGTATACCTGCTTCCTTTGCCATGATACCCTTTTTTATTTAATTTTTGAAAAAATTTCTGCCACTGCATTTGTAACACAAATAGTATGTTCAAAATGCGCCGACAATTTCTTATCCATTGTTACTGCTGTCCAATCATCTTCAAGAATAACCACTTTTGCCGTCCCAACATTAACCATCGGCTCAATCGCCAATACCATTCCTGCCTCAAGCTTAATACCCTGCCCCGGCTTTCCAAAATTCGGAATCTGCGGCTCTTCATGCAAACTTGAACCTATCCCGTGCCCAACAAAATCCCTGACTACAGAAAACCCTTCCTTTTCCACATGCGACTGCACAGCATGGGAAATATCACTCAGGTGATTTCCCGCCCTTGCCATATTGATCCCTTTCAAAAGAGATTCACGGGTCACATCAAGCAGTTTTCTTGCTTCTTGGCTAATACTGCCCACTGGATAGGTGACTGCAGAATCACCAAAATAACCGGCAAGTTCACATCCGACATCAACACTGATTATATCTCCGTCTAACAGCATTCTTCCACCTGGTATACCATGTACCACTTCTTCATTAACAGAGGCACAAATAGTTCCCGGATAGCCGTGATATCCTTTAAAAGCCGGAATTCCTCCGTTTTTTCGGATAAAATTCTCCGCCTGAGCATCTAGTTCTATAGTTGTTATCCCAGGTTTTATTTTAGCTTTTAAAAATTTTAATGTCTTTGCTACTATTATGTTCGCTTTTTTTAACTTCGCAAGTTCACTTTTTGTTTTTTTTAAACTCATTTTAAGCCAGCTTTCTTAAAGATATCTTTAAAAACACTATACAGCTCACCTACATCTAGATCTCCAGAAACTTCCTTGAGCATTTTCTTCTGATTATAATAATCTATAAGCTCGCTGGTCTGTTCATTGTAAACTTTTATTCTGTTTTTTATTGTTGCTTTTTTATCATCATCGCGCTGATAAAGCTCGCCACCGCATACATCACATATACCCTCTGTTTTAGGCGGAATATTAGTAATATGAAAGATTTGACCGCAACTACGGCAAATTCTTCTGCCAGTAAGGCGCTTTAAAATCGTCGCTTCACTTGTTTTAAAATAAATCACTAAATCAAGAGGCATCTTTAAATCGGTCAAGGCCTGCTCCAGGATCTGGGCCTGATTCTTTGTCCGGGGAAATCCATCCAGCATAAAACCGGATGCTTTTGCATCTGCCCCTTTAAGTTTTTCTGTAATCATCCTGGCAACGATCTCATCTGAGACAAGCTCTCCTCTGTCCATGAACACCTTTGCCTGCACTCCCACATCTGTATTATTCTTTACTGCCTCACGCAACAAATCTCCTGTTGACATATGCATCAGGCTATAATTTTTAGAAAGAACTCCAGCTTGTGTCCCTTTACCTGCTCCAGGGGGTCCTAACAAAACTAATCTCATATTTTATAATCCTCTTTATCTGCGTCCGCGCAAATGACCTTTTTTCATAAAACCTTCATAATGGCGCATAAGCAGATGCGATTCTATCTGGCGCATTGTATCCAGCATAACACCCACAATAATCAATAATCCTGTTCCGCCAAAGAAACTGGCCACAATATAAGGAACCTTCAGCCAGGACATAATTAAATCCGGAAAAACAGCAATCGCTGCTAAGGCCATGGCTCCCGGTAAAGTTATATGGGTTAAAACATAATCCAAATATTCAGCCGTTGGCTTACCGGCTCTAATGCCTGGGATAAATCCACCATATTTTTTCATATTTTGAGCAACATCTTGAGTATTAAAAGTAACTGCCGTATAAAAATAAGCAAAAAAGATTATCAATAAACTATAAACAATCGTATACAAAATCTGACCACGCATTAAACTCTGCGCAAAGCCTTGCAATTGAGGCACAAACTGCCCTATTGTTGCCGGAAATAATATAATCGACTGCGCAAAAATTATCGGAATAACCCCAGCCTGGTTTACACGCAAAGGTATATAAGTACTATGGCCGCCATAAACTTTTCTGCCGACTATCCTTTTTGCATATTCAACAGGGATTCTGCGCTGCCCTTCAGTCATTAAGACGACAAAAATTACTACCAATACAAGTAATACAAGCATTATAACCGGGGTATAAGGTTCAAGCTGCCTCTTGTCCGGGCTAAACGGCGATATCAGCTGCACAACAAAACGCAATGCTGAAGGCAACCGGGATATAATGCCTACGGTTATTATAATCGACATACCATTTCCTATGCCACGCTCTGTGATTTGCTCCCCCAGCCACATAATAAAAGCCGTTCCAGAGGTAAGAGTAATAATTGTCAGTAGCCGAAAACCTAATCCACCATGCTCAACTATCGGCAGTCCCATAAAATGTGACGGATCTTCTAAATATACACTTATAATAAAGGATTGAAATACGGCTAAGAATATTGTACCGTAACGCGTATATTGTGTTATTTTTTTTCTGCCGTAATCCCCACCCTCTTTAGCTAGTTTTTCAAAATGCGGAATAACAACAGTCAAAAGCTGCATAATAATAGAACTTGAAATATACGGCATAATACCCAAAGCAAACACTGTCATCTGCGACAATGCTCTACCGGTAAACAAATCCATCATGTCAAAAAGCGTTCCGCCCTGTTTACTGGATACATTGGCGAAAAATTGAGCCAGAGCATCTCCGTTTATACCAGGTATTGGAATAAAACATCCTAGACGATAAATCGCAATCAAGCCCAATGTAAACAAAATTCTTTGTCTCAAGTCTGGGATTTTAAAGGCATTTATCAGCGCCTTAATGGTTCTAAGCATTGCTATCCTGTTTCGTTACCAAAGTCAAGATTTCCACCTTGCCGTCTAGGGCCTCTATGGCCTTAACAGCCGTCTTAGAAAACTTGTGCGCCTTAACTGTTAGAGACTTTTCCAGTTTTCCCTGAGCCAAAATTTTAACAGCCACATGTAATTTATGAATAAGGCCTAATTCCTTTAAAATCTTTGGGGTAACCGTTGTCTTGTCTTTACATTTATTCAAAGAATCCAGATTTACAAGCTGGTATTCGGTTTTAAATTTACTGATAAATCCTCTTTTAGGTATTCTTCTGATCAAAGGCATCTGTCCGCCTTCAAAACCAGGACGCTTTCCTTTTCCTGTTCTTGATAACTGCCCCTTATGACCGCGTCCGGAAGTTTTTCCATGCCCGGAGCCAGAACCACGCCCAACAATCTTTTTACTTTTTTTAGCTCCTTTGGGAGATTTCAAATCATTCAGCTTTAACATCTTCACTCTTTTCCTCTTTTACGTCGCTTGTTTCCGCTACTTTTTCCTTTGCTTTATCACCTTGCAGCCCTTGTTCTAGCTCCAGCTTTAAATCAACATGTTCCTTTAAATCGATAAGTCCCTGCATGGTCGCCTTTGCGATATTTATAACATTTGAAGACCGCAATGATTTAGTCAAAATATCCTTAATTCCAGCAAGTTCACAAATCGCCCTTACAGAGCTTCCAGCAATAACCCCAGTACCTTCAGATGCAGGTTTAAGCATTACACGTGCTGCTGAAAATTTTCCCAAAATTTCATGCGGAATCGTTGTACCCTTAAGCGGTACATCAATAAGGTTTTTACGTGCTGTGGTTACGCCCTTACGAATAGCTTCTGCCACTTCATTTGCCCGGCCCAGGCCGCAACCTACTCGGCTTTTTCCGTCACCAGCAATTACCAAAGCAGTAAAAGCCATTTTCTTTCCGCCTTTATGCGCCTTGGAAACACGATTTATTGCGATAACCTTTTCTACTATTTCTACAGAATCGTTAAAATTTGATCGTCCGTTCAATTTCTCACCTTAATCCTTATTTTAAAACTTTAATCCGCCTTTTCGAGCTGCTTCCGCAACAGCCTTAATTCTGCCATGATAAAGATATCCACCGCGATCAAAAACTACGCTTTCTATACCCTTATCTTTTGCATTTTTAGCGATTTGCTCACCTAGCAATGCAGCAGCGCTTATATTGTTCCCCTTAATCTTATCCTTTAAATCCTTCTGCTGCGTCGAACAAGTCATAATAGTCGTATTCGTATCATCATCAATAATCTGCGCATAAATATTTTTCAAGCTTCTGTAAACACTTAAGCGCGGCCTGTCTTTTGTCCCTGCTATTTTTTTTCTAATTCTTCTATGTCTTTTAACTCTTGCTAGCTTCATTATATTTACACCTTTAGATTGTTTTACTTTTAATTTTTTACTTTTAACTTTTTACTTACTTAGCCATTGCTTTTCCAGCTTTTCTTCTCACCTGTTCTCCTGCATAGCGAATACCCTTGCCTTTATACGGCTCCGGAGGTAGAAATGCCCTAATATTTGCGGCAGCCTGTCCAACTTTTTGTTTATCAATACCTTTAATGACAATCTGTGTCGGCTTCGGAGTTTCCAGCGTTACCCCCTCCGGCACGATATATTCAACCGGATGAGAAAAACCAAGCTGCATCACTAATTTCTTTCCGGAAAGCTGTGAACGGTAACCAACCCCGATCATTTCAAGCTCTTTAGTAAATCCATCACTGACACCCTTGATCATATTTGCGATCATTGCTCTGGTCAATCCATGCAAAGCACGCTCATGCTTTGTATTGCCGACCCTGGAAACTTTTATTTTACTATCCGCCACCTCTACTTTAATACGCGCATATAATGGAAATTGCAGTTTCCCCTTAGGGCCTTCTATTCCCACGCTATCTTTCGTCAAATTTACCTTGACACTAGGAGGAACTAATACTGGTCTTATACCTATTCTTGACATTTTATACACCTGCTCACTAATTTTAAAAACTCTTAAGTTAACAATTCAAACTAATTAATATAAAATCACCAAACATAACAAATTATCTCGCCACCTATCTTCTTCTGTCGAGCTTCATTATCATCTAATATCCCTTTAGAGGTGGAAAGCACTGCAAATCCGGTACCGCCTAATACATGCGGAATATTCTCTTTATCAACATAAACACGGCGTCCTGGTTTTGAGATGCGCTTTATGCCAGTTATAACGCCTTTTTTGTTCTTAGCATATCTTAAATATGTACGGATAATGCCCTGCCTGCCATCTTCGATACGGCGATACTCTAACAGATATCCATGCTTCTTGATTATCTCTAAGATCTCTACCTTTATCTTTGATGCCGGAAAATCAGCTTTTTCTTTTTTCGCGCCCTGAGCGTTACGAATCACCGTCAACATATCAGCAATAGGGTCAGTAATACTCATAAATTTCTCCTGTAAATTATATTCTTATTTTATTTTTCAATTTTACCCGCCGAGACCTTACACTGAAGTTGCCCGCGGCGAGTCCTCGCCATTGCCCCTTTCTTGGGGCCTTTTGGCGGGCTACCAGCTTGCTTTATTTACACCCGGGATTAAGCCCTGTGAGGCCATTTCCCTGAAGCAGATTCTGCAAAGCTCAAAACGTCTCATGAAACCACGCGAGCGACCACATATTTTACAGCGTACATATTTGCGCGTTCTAAATTTTTGCGGTCTGCTAGCCCTAACGATCTGACTCATTTTTGCCATAATGCATTAACTCCGAAAAGGCATGCCTAAAAGACGAAGCATCTCTTTTGACTGTTCTTTGTTTTTTGATTTAATCACAATAACTATATCCATCCCCTGGACATGTTTAACTTTATCAATGTCTATTTCCGGAAAAATCGCCTGCTCAGTAATTCCTAATGTATAATTACCCTGCTTATCAAACGCGCTTGGCGATACGCCGCGAAAATCCCTAATACGAGGTAAACTGACATTTACCAGGCGATCAAGAAAATCATACATTTTAGTTTTACGCAGAGTAACCTTACATCCAACCGGAACACCTTTTCTAAGCTTAAAATTAGCAACCGCTTTTTTTGCACGGGTAATCACCGGCTTTTGTCCGGTTATCGTTGCCAAATCCGCCATTGCCGACTCAAGAATCTTTATGTCTTCCTGCGCCTTACCCACACCCATATTAATCACTATCTTATCTATGCGCGGTGCTTCCATTTTTCCCTTGAACTTAAACTGCTCAACCAATTTAGGGATTACATCATTTTCATATTTTTCTTTTATTCTTGTTGACATGTTTACACCATCTCTTGACATTTTTTACAAATTCTAGTTTTAGATCCATCCTTTAAAAACTTTGCCCCTAAGCGCGAATGTTTTGAACACCTTGGACATTGGAACATAAGATTTGAAATATGCAGCGGACTCTCCTTTTGCAGAATTCCGCCCGGCTGATCCTGTCTTGTCTGACGAGCATGTTTTTTTACAAAATTTACCCCCTGAACAAGAACCCTATTAGTAGTTTTTGAAAAACGTAGAACCTTGCCTGTCTTGCCTTTTTCTTTTCCGTTCATTACGTAAACTGTATCACCTTTTTTTATTCTCATCTTAAATTCTTCTCTTTTTTTTGTTATTAAATTACTTCCGGAGCCAGCGATACTATTTTGGTAAAATTCCTATCTCTGAGTTCCCTGGCCACCGGTCCGAAAATTCGGGTCCCACGCGGATTTTTTTGATTATCTATGATCACAACCGCATTATGATCAAACCGCAGATAACTGCCGTCTTTGCGCCTTATCGGCGTTTTAGTTCTAACGACAACTGCCCTGACAACCTCGCCCTTTTTTACAGCAGATGTCGGTATAGACTCTCTTACGTTGCAGGTAATAATATCTCCAATAATCGCGCAATTCTTACCTGATTTTGCAATTACCCCGATACATCTCACCTTTTTCGCGCCGCTGTTATCAGCAACATCTAAAACTGTTAACATTTGTATCATTATTCAACTACTCCTTATGCACTGCAACGATCTCAAAAAGTCTCCAGCGCTTATCTTTTGATAGCGGCCGAGTCTCCGTGATCTTTACTTTATCACCCTGTTTAGACTCATTCTTTTCGTCATGAAACTTAACATTGACATATTTTTTAATTCTTTTCTTGTATATCGGATGCTGCATGAAGCGTTCAATTCGAGCAACGCGGGTCTTGTCCATTTTGTCACCCACAACAAGTCCTACTCTCTGCTTTTGCGCTCCCTTTATCTTGCTCATTAGTAATTTCCTCTCGCTTTTAATTATTTGGTTTGTTCTTTAATCTGGAGCTGTTTTAAAAATGTTTTAATGCGCGCAATATCCCTGCGCACAAGCTTAATCTTATGCGGCTTATCCAGCTTAGATGTTTTTGACTGGAATTTCAAACGAAATAATTCTTCCTCAAGCTGCCTAAGCTTATCATCCAGCTCAGGTTTTGCATACTCTTTAAATTCTTTAGATTTCATTGCCATGATCTCTCTCTTATGTTTTATATCTTTACTCTGCTTACAAATTTAGTTTTCATCGGCAGCTTTGAAGCTGCAAGACGCATTGCCGCTTTAGCTACATCAATCGGAATACCTTCTATTTCAAAAATTATTCTTCCCGGCTTAACAACGGCAACCCAGTATTCCGGCATGCCTTTACCTTTTCCCATTCTTGTTTCTGCCGGCTTTTTTGTTACTGGCTTATCTGGGAAAATTCGAATCCAAATTTTACCACCTCTACGCACAGATCTTGTCAATGCCACACGCGAAGCTTCCAACTGTGTGTTCTTCACCCATGCCGCTTCTATGCACTGCAATCCAAATTCACCGAAACTAACCTTTGAACCGCCATTAGAGTTGCCTTTCCTACGGCCACGATGTGTTTTGCGAAATTTTACTCTTTTGGGCATTAAAACCATTACTGCTTATCTCCTTCATCCACAGCATTATTTCCAGGCTGTGTCTTTTTATCTAAAATAACATCACCTGTATAAATCCAGCATTTCACGCCAATAACTCCATATGTTGTTAACGCTTCCGCAAAACCGTAATCAATATTCGCTCTTAAGGTATGCAGCGGGACTTTTCCCTCTTTATATTTCTCAGTACGGGCAATTTCAGCACCGCCTAATCTCCCTGAACACATTATTTTTATTCCGCCCGCCCCTGCACTACGAGACAATGAAATCGCCTTTTTCATTGCTCTTCTAAAAGCAACGCGCTTTTCCAGCTGAAAAGCTACGTTTTCAGCAACCAACTGCGCGTCAATATTCGGATTCTGAATTTCTTTTATATCAACGAAGATTTCCTTTTTCGTCATATTTTGCAGTTCATCACGCAGACGGTCAATATCTGCACCGCGCCTTCCGATAATAACTCCCGGCCTGCCGGAAAATACAATCACCCGCAATCTTTTTGTCGCACGCTCTATCTCTACCTTAGATATATTAGCTTGAGAAAAATTCTTCTTTATGAATTTCCTGATCTTCAGATCTTCAAGAAGATTCTTCGGATACTCTTTTCTCTTGGCAAACCAACGAGATCTCCAATCTTTAATATATCCTAATCTAAAACTTAACGGGTGTACTTTTTGTCCCACTTTTCCTCCTCGTATACAACGAATTTACTTAATATCTTTTGCTTTTTTCGCAGTCTTTTTTACAACCGGCTTACTGTCTTTCTTTACTTTTACCAGTTTTTCTGTTTTAATTGTAGCTTTTTTTGCCAATGCCTTAACCTCTTTAAGCGCAACTGCCTTTTTATCAAGTTCAATAGTAATATGACTTGTGCGCTTTAATATCCTGGAACCACGACCAAACGCATTAGCTCGAAACCGTTTCCAGGTAACTCCCTCATCAGCACAGATTTTAGAGATGAATAATCCGTCCTCTTCAACCCCTTTATTCCTGGCATTAGCAATCGCAGAACGAAGCAATTTAGAAACCAGCTCCGCTGCTCTTTTGCGCGTATTGCCTAAAATAGATAAAGCTGTGTTCGCTGGCTTTCTTCTAATTAAATCCAAAACCAATCTTACTTTTTGCGCTGAAATTCTGATATGTCGTGCTTTTGCTTTTGCTAGCATTGCTTCTCCTCTTATAAATAATCTGCGCTCATCTGTGTTGTTTTCTGCGCTCATCTGTGTTTATTATTTCTTTTGTTCCGTCTGCTTTGCCTTTACACCGCTATGCCTACGGAAAAGTCTTGTCGGAGAAAATTCACCAAGTTTATGCCCTACCATATTTTCAGTCACAAATACAGGCAAAAACGACTTGCCATTGTGCACTGAGAAAGTATACCCGACAAAATCAGGGGTAATCGTTGAGCGCCTAGACCAAGTCTTTATAGGCTTGCGGTCATGACTCTTAGACATTTTCTCTACTTTTTTCAGTAATTTTGGATCAATGTATGGACCCTTTTTTATTGAACGCGCCATATGATTTTACTCTCCTACTAATTTACCTATTTTGAACGACGCTTACTTACGCGACGTTTTACAATAAATTTATTTGAGGCCTTTTTACCTTTTCTTGTTCTATACCCCTTTGTCGGCTTACCCCATGGGGTAACAGGATGCGGGTTGCCCTGACCAGCCTTACCTTCTCCGCCGCCATGAGGATGGTCAACCGGATTTTTGGCTACACCTCTTACATTAGGCTTTCTTCCCAGCCAGCGTGATCTGCCGGCCTTACCCAAAGAAATCTTCTCATGGTCAGGATTGCCAACCTGCCCAATAACTGCATAACATGCGATCGGCACAAGTCTTATCTCACCCGAAGGCATTTTAACATGCGCAAACTTACCTTCTTTTGCCATAAGCTGTGCGGCAGTACCAGCACTTCTTGCTAATATTCCGCCCCGTCCCGGCATAAGTTCAACATTATGAATAAATATACCAAGCGGTAAATTTTTAATCGGCAATGCATTGCCGGGTTTTATTTCCACATGCTCCCCGGACATTACCTCATCATTCACCTTAATATCATTAGGCGCAATAATATATCTTTTCTCCCCATCTGTATACTGCACAAGCGCGATGCGGCATGAACGATTCGGATCATATTCAATCGACAACACTGTAGCAGCCACATCATACTTATTACGCTTAAAATCAATAATACGATAACGCCTTTTATGTCCGCCCCCGCGATTACGGCAGGTTATTCTACCCTGTGAATTTCTCCCCCCGCTTTTTTTCAAAGCAACCGTTAAAGACTTTTCCGGCTTACTCTTTGTAATCTCCGCAAAATCAGATCCCGTGCGCCAGCGTAAAGATGGGGTTGTTGGTTTATAACGTTTAATGCCCACTGTTGATTCTCCTTAAAGACCCCCAATATTTTCGGGGTAAGTTGATCTCAAGCCATTTAGGGCAAGAGATCTTATTTTTAAGCTATATTAATCTTTTCACCCTTTAGCAGCGTTACAACCGCTTTTTTCCATTCCGGAGTTTTCCCTGTTTTATAACGAACTTTTCGTTTTTTGCCCGGCATGGTAGAGGTATTTATATTTTTTACTTTCACGCGATAAATAAATTCAACAGCATCTTTAATCTGAATTTTATTTGCCTTTTTTTCAACACAAAAAATATATTTATTCTGTGTTTCCAGTTCAGTGCCTTTTTCTGTACGCAATACATATTTAATTACTCTAAATGGATTTTGCACTGCTATTTATTCTCCCTTTTGCAAACGAGCTGTCAACTCGCCAAGTGCCTTCTTGGTGATTATAATATTTTTATGTAATAAAACGTCAAGCGCGTTGATCATCTCCGGACGCTTTAATCTAATATCTTTAATGTTTTTTGATGAACGCATTAAGCTTGCCTGCGGATTATCACAGACAAAAAGTGTTTTTTTATCCAAGCTAAATACCTGGATTAATTTACAAAAATCCTTTGTTTTTCCTGAATCTACCTTCAACTCTTCGAGTACCTTAACAAGATTATCATTAAGCCTGGAATTCAAGCTGCAAATCAATGCCTTTTTCTTCATTTTCTTAGGCAGCTGATAAGAATAATCGCGTGGATGCGGCCCAAAAACAATACCGCCTTTTTTCCAAAGAGGACTGCGAGATGATCCTATTCGCGCCTTACCGGTTCCCTTTTGACGCCACGGCTTTGAATTTCCTCCGCTTACATTAGCACGTGTCTTTGTACTGGCTGTACCCTGGCGTTTGTTAGCCATGTACATAACAGTTGTCTGGTGCAGCAATGCCTTGTTGACCTTACCATCAAAAACCTTTTCATCGAGATCAACCGTTCCGACCTCTTTGCCAGCTAAATTATTTATTGAAAGTGTAAACATTTTACTTCTTCTTTGCCTTTCTAACTTCCAGATAAGATCCTTTATGTCCAGGAACCGCACCTTTTACCATCAGGACGTTCTTTTCTTTGTCAACCTTAATAATCTCTAAACTCTGTACAGTAATCCGACGATGCCCCATATGCCCTGGTAAAGCATGCCCACGCACAACGCGTCCCGGACTAGTAGTCGCTCCTATAGAACCTGGGCCTCTATGATTCATACCGCCATGTGTTTTTGGTCCGCCGCTCCAGCCATGACGTTTCATGCCGCCCTGAAAACCCTTACCTATGGACATGCCGCTAATATCGACAAAATCCCCTTCTTTAAACAGATCCAAATCTATTTGCTGTCCAATTTCAAACTGATCATTATCATCAATCAGGATTTCACGCACAAACTTTTTCGGCGCCACATTGGCCTTTTTAAAATGACCCGCCAATGCCTTAGTAGTACGCCTTTCCTTTTTATCCAGATAGCTAAGCTGTACCGCTCTATACCCGTCTTTATCTTTTTCTTTTACCTGCACTACATAACAAGGACCGGCAATTATAGAGGTCACTGAAATGCACTTACCGTCTTCTTTAAAAACTTGAGTCATTCCTGCTTTTTGTCCTAATATACCTAACATCTATTTACCCTTATCCAAGCTCTTATTAATACTCTTTAGCTTTTAACTTTTAACTTTTAACTTTTTACTTTATTTCTACATCCACTCCAGCAGGAAGATCCAATCTTTTAAGAGCATCAATTGTCTTGGCTGTTGGTTCAATTATCTCTAGCAAACGCTTATGTATTCTCAGCTGAAACTGCTCACGTGATTTTTTATCAATCACAGGAGAGCGCAGCACTGTATATAGTGACTTCCGAGTTGGAAGAGGCACAGGTCCGGAAATCTTTGCTCCGGTTCGCTTAGCTGTATTTACAATCTCTTCCGCAGATTGATCCAGCACACGATGATCATAGGCCTTTAATCTTATTCTGATTTTTTGTTGCGCCATCTTCTTCTACCCTCTTCCTATTCAATAATTTCCGATATAACGCCTGCTCCGACCGTACGCCCGCCTTCACGGATAGCAAACCGCAATTCTTTTTCCATGGCGATCGGCACGATAAGATCTACATCCATAGCCACATTGTCTCCAGGCATAACCATCTCTACTCCCTGCGGCAATGTTACCACTCCGGTTACATCTGTTGTTCTGAAATAAAACTGCGGACGATATCCCTTAAAAAATGGGGTATGTCTTCCGCCTTCTTCCTTACTTAATATATATACCTGAGCCTTAAACTTGGTATGCGGCTTGATCGATCCCGGCTTTGCTGCAACCTGGCCTCTTTCAATATCTTTCTTATCTATACCGCGCATCAAAAGACCTACATTATCTCCGGCCAGTCCTTCATCAAGCAGCTTGCGAAACATTTCTACTCCGGTTACTACTGTCTTCTTTGTGTCCTTCATCCCCACTATCTCGATCTCTTCTCCTACCTTAACCTTACCGCGCTCGATTCTTCCTGTTCCTACTGTACCGCGGCCGGTAATCGAAAATACATCTTCTACTGCCATCAAGAAAGGCTTGTCTATTTCTCTCTTTGGCGCAGGAATGAAATCATCTACTGCCTGCATAAGATCCAAAATAGACTTTATATTAGGTCCTTCCATATTCCCTGCCTCTACTTCTTCTAAGGCCTTAACTGCCGATCCTTTAAGTATCGGTGTCTTGTCTCCAGGAAACTCATACTTGTTCAATAAATCACGAATCTCAAGCTCTACAAGCTCAATCAGCTCAGGATCATCTACCATATCTGTCTTATTCATATATACTACCAGCGCAGGTACGTTTACCTGTCTTGCCAACAGTATATGCTCGCGTGTCTGAGGCATTGGACCATCTGGGGCTGATACTACCAGAATCGCTCCGTCCATCTGCGCTGCTCCGGTGATCATGTTCTTAATATAGTCAGCATGTCCAGGACAATCTACATGTGCATAATGACGCGTCTCTGTCTCATACTCAGCATGGTGTACATTGATCGTTACTCCTCTTTCTTTTTCTTCCGGAGCATTGTCAATCTCATCATACCTCTTTGCTGTTGCTAATCCCTTTTTGGCTAGAATATGCGTAATCGCTGCTGTTAATGTTGTCTTACCATGATCAACATGTCCAATTGTTCCTATATTGACATGTGTTTTATTCCTCTCAAATTTCTCTTTAGCCACTATGCACCTCCTCTAATTAATTTTCAAATCAATATCTATTGCCGATTAATTTTTCCTGTATTTGCCTTGGAACCTCTGAATAATAAGAAGGTTCTATTGTATACATTCCGCGACCCTGTGTCAAGCTTCTTATTATTGTTGCGTAGCCAAACATCTCTGCCAGCGGCACAACTCCTCTTATAACTTTCGCATTTGCACGGTCACTCATCGATTCAATTTTACATCTTCGTGAACCTAAATCTCCAATAACATCGCCCAAATATTCTGCTGGAATTATTGCCTCTAAAGACATTATCGGCTCCAACAAAACTGACTGTGCCCTTTTCAATCCATCTGTGAATGCCATTGATGCGGCCATCCTAAAAGCCAACTCAGATGAATCAATCGCATGCGAGGATCCTCCAACCAGCTTAACATTTACATCAATAACAGGATAACCTGCAAGTACTCCAGAGCTTGCCGAGCCAAGAACCGCTTCTTTTACAGCAGGTATAAATTCCCGCGGTATAACTCCTTTTGATATTTCACTCGTAAAGCTAACGCCTTGACCTTTTCCAGCATTGGACATTTCAAGCACAACATGGGCATACTGCCCTTTACCGCCTGTCTGCTGAATAAATTTATTTTCAATCTCAACAGTTCGAGAAATTGTCTCTTTATATGCTACCTGCGGTTTGCCTACATTCGCCTCAACCTTAAATTCCCGCAGCAGGCGATCTATTATTATTTCAAGATGCAGCTCTCCCATTCCGGAGATTATAGTTTGCCCTGTATCTTTATCATATTTAACCCTAAAACTCGGATCCTCGTCCTGCACTCTATTAAGGCTTTCACCTAACTTATCCTGTGCCGCCTGTGTTGCCGGCTCTATAGCTAAAGAGACTACAGGTTCAGGGAAATGCATGCTTTCTAAAATAATCGGCCTATGGATGTCACAGATCGTCTCTCCGGTTTTTGTGTATTTTAAGCCCACAGCCGCCGCTATATCTCCCGCATAAACTTCTTCTACTATTTCCTGCTTATTGGCATGCATTTTAAGCAGCTTGCCAATTCTTTCTTTACGTTGTTTATTCGCATTATAAACATGCGTGCCTGATTTCAAAATCCCGGAATAAACTCTAAAGAATATAAGCTTACCAACATATGTATCTGCCATTACTTTAAACGCTAAAGCGCTAAGCGCTTCTTCATTGCTTGTTATCCGCTCTTGCCTTTTATCGGTTCCCGGCACAAATCCTTCAACCGAAGGCACATCAAGCGGACTTGGTAAATACTCGCAAATAGCCTCAATCAGCGGCTGAACTCCTATATTACGAAAACTGGAGCCGCAGAAAACAGGAACATAGCCATATTTCACAACAGCCTGGCGGACCGCCTTTTTAAGCTCATCAATTGCCGGCTCCTGATTATGCACAAATTTTTCCATCAGCACAGCATCGTGTTCTGAGGCTATTTCAATCATCTGTTGTCGATAATCATATGCTAATTCATGCAAATTATCTGGAATTTCTACAATTTTAAAATCCAGGTTTTCACTATTACGCTCAAACATATACGCTTTCATTTCAACAAGATCCACAATCCCGATAAATCTGTCCTCAGCTCCTATAGGGATCTGCATCGGAATTACCTTGGCTCCTAAGCGTTTACGCATCTGTTCAATCGCTGAGAAAAAATCACAGCCAACTCTATCCATCTTATTTACATAAGCAATAAGAGGAATATTATAGCGCTGTGCCTGTCTCCATACTGTCTCTGACTGAGGCTCAACTCCACCTACAGCGCATAAAACAATCACTGCTCCATCTAAAACTCTCAAAGAACGTTCAACTTCTACTGTAAAATCTACGTGACCAGGAGTATCAATTATATTAATTCGATACTCTTTCCAGAAGCATGTTGTGCATGCGCTGGTAATTGTTATCCCGCGCTCCTGTTCCTGCACCATCCAGTCCATTGTTGCTGTGCCCTGGTCTACCTCACCCAACTTATAAACCTTGCCGGTATAAAATAAAATGCGTTCCGTAGTTGTTGTTTTGCCGGCATCGATATGAGCCATGATGCCTATATTTCTAGTCTTTTCTAAAGGGAATCCTTTTGCCATAGCATGCTTCGTTTATCTTCCCCGCGCTCTATTTTGTGTGTACTGTTTATTTTATATGGTTTAAAACCCTCAAGCTGAAAAATCAATTACCAACGGTAATGCGCAAACGCCTTATTGGCTTCAGCCATTTTATGAGTATCTTCTCTTTTCTTTAAAGCGGAACCTTCTCCTTTATAGGCATCAAGTAATTCCTGTGCAAGCTTATCCTGCATAGGCCTGCCTTTTCTGGTTCTAGCAAAATTGCGAATCCAACGCAGGGCCACAACAGTGCCTCTATCCTGTCTAATTTCTATCGGCACCTGATAAGTCGCTCCACCCACACGCCTTGCCTTAACCTCTAAGAGAGGACGCGCATTATCCAATGCCTTTTTAAAAACTTCCAAGGCACTTTTACTTGTCTTTTGCTCTATAATCTCAAAGGCAGAATAAACTATATTCTCTGCTATTGACTTTTTCCCTTTAGTCATTACCATATTCACAAGTTTGGTAACTAAAAGACTGTTATACTTTGGGTCTGGCTGTATTTGACGTTTTACCGCGCGTCTTCGACGCATGACTCCTCCTTACAATTTCAATTATTTTTTTGGTTTCTTTGTTCCGTAACAAGAACGGCTTCTTTTTCTATCCGATACTCCAGCAGTATCAAGTGTTCCCCTTACAATATGATATCTAACTCCCGGCAAATCTTTTACCCTGCCGCCGCGAACAAGCACAATGGAGTGTTCCTGCAGATTATGTCCTTCCCCGGGGATATAAGCCGAAACTTCCATGCCATTAGTAAGCCTTACCCTTGCTATTTTACGCAAGGCAGAATTAGGTTTTTTAGGCGTCATTGTCCTTACCTGCAGGCAAACCCCTCTTCTTTGGGGAGATTTCTGCAATGCTGGAGACTTATTTCTTGAGCTTGATTTTTTTCTTCCTATTCTAATTAATTGACTAATTGTCGGCATCTTTGTCTTTCTCCTTAGAGTACATTTGGAATGTCTTCTGTTTTCTCTTCTTTTATTTTTTCATCACCTTTTTCATGGACAATATGCATTCTTCGATGCGTATGAAAACCAGTTCCTGCCGGGATCAAATGCCCCATAATAACATTTTCTTTCAAGCCCATAAGTAGATCTGTCTTTCCGCTAGCCGCAGCTTCTGTTAAAACGCGAGTAGTTTCCTGAAAACTTGCAGCAGAAATAAAGCTTTCCGTAGTCAATGACGCTTTTGTAATACCTAAAAGCAGCGGTGTTGCACTTGCCGGCTTACCTTTTTTTTCTATTACTTTCTTGTTTATCTTATCCAGAATAAATTTATCAATCTGCTGACCTGGTAGTAAATCTGTATCCCCCACATCCTCAACTTTCACTTTCTTGAGCATCTGGCGAACAATAACCTCAATATGCTTATCATTGATGCGTACTCCCTGCAAGCGGTAAACTTCCTGAATCTCCGTAACAAGATGCTCCTGCAATTTTTGCACTCCAGATACACTTAATATATCATGCGGTACCATCGGTCCATCAGTAAGTACCTGTCCTGCAGTTACCATATCACCTTTATAGATATTAAGATGTTTTCCAGGCGGAATAAGATACTCTTTGCTCATACCTGATACGCTCTTTATGATTATGCGCCGCTGTCCTTTTTTTGGAGCTCCAAATTCAACAATGCCGTCAATTTCAGTAATGATCGCCGGATCTTTAGGTCGACGCGCCTCAAATATTTCAGCCACACGAGGCAGACCACCTGTGATATCTTTTGTCTTTGTGATCTTTCTGGGAGTTTTAGCAAGTAGACTTCCACCTTCAACCTCCTGCCCATCATGAACAACAATATGCGCACCAGACGGAATTGTATAAAAAGCCAACACCTCATCCTGGTCATTATAAATAATAATCTGTGGATGATAATCAGCCTTATGATCAATAATAACTCTTTCGGTAAGTCCGGTAGAGGCATCGATTTCTTCACGCATAGTTACGTTTTCCTTGATATCCTCAAAACGCACCAGACCATTTGATTCGGTTAAAATCTGAGAAGTATATGGATCCCAGGTTACAACAACCTGGTTCTTTTCTGCTTTTTGACCCTCAAGGATGGTTAAGAATGATCCAATAGGCACATTGTATATTTCAAGCTCTCTTTCCACATCATCATGGATACTTAACTGCCCGTTTCTATTAAGAACAATGGTTTCTCCGCTCTTATTTGTAACTGTTCTCAGGTTATGATACTTGATGGTCCCTGAATGCTTTGCCTTAAACTGTGACTGCTCAATAATTCTCGATGCAGTTCCACCAATATGAAAAGTTCTCATTGTAAGCTGTGTACCAGGTTCACCAATTGACTGTGCCGCAACAATACCAACTGCCTCACCCAACTCTACAATTCGCTGCGTAGCTAAGTTGCGCCCGTAGCATTTAGCACATACACCCTGGGTAATCTCACAGGTTAAAACACTTCGGATCCGGATTTTTTCAAGGCCAAGCGCTTCTATCTTCTCTGCCTTTTCTTCTGTTATTTCATCTCCTACAGATACAATTGTTTTATCAGTTACAATATCAACTATATTATCAAGCGCTATGCGCCCAATAATTCTTTCTTTTAAGCTGACCACTACATCATCGCCCTCTGTTATCGCAGAGATCATGATCCCGTTTAATGTGTGACAATCATCCTGAGTAATGATCACATCCTGCGAAACATCAATCAAGCGGCGTGTTAAATATCCGGCATCAGCTGTTTTTAATGCCGTATCCGCAAGACCCTTTCTCGCACCGTGAGTAGATATAAAAAACTCAAGCACTGTCAGCCCTTCACGGAAATTTGCTGTGATCGGGTTTTCAATGATCTCGCCAGATGGTTTAGCCATAAGACCACGCATACCCGCAAGCTGGCGAATTTGCAATTTTGAACCACGCGCTCCGGAATCTGCCATCATGAATACCGGATTAAAATGATCAAGACCATGAAAAACCTGATCTGCGATCGTATCTGTAGCATGGGTCCAGATATCAATGATCTTATTATAACGTTCACCTTCAGTAATAATTCCGCGTCTATGCTGTTTCTCTACTATGGCCACTTCAGCATGCGACTGTTCTATGATCTTCTTTTTACCTTCTGGAATGCGCAGATCATGCATAGAAATAGATACTCCGCCAAGAGTTGCATACTCAAACCCAAGCTTCTTAAGATCATCAAGAAGGATAACAGTACGGTAATGCCCGAATTTTTTATAGCATTTTGTAATAATTTTACTTAGCTTACCCTTATCCATCGGTTCATTTACAAAACCAAATCCAGCCGGTATGATCTGATTGAATATTATACGTCCAATCGTCGTGTCTATAAACTCATTGCCCAGTCTTAATCGACAGCGCTGATGCACTTCTGCTTCCTGACACTGGTGAGCAGTAAGCGCCTCATCCATATCTCCATAAACATTCAGCTTTTCATCTTTTAATGTTTCCGCCTTAGAGCCAACGATTGTCAAATAATAACAACCGAGCACGATGTCTTGGCTGGGCGCAATAATCGGCCTGCCGTCTGATGGTGAAAAAATATTATTTGTCGCCAGCATAAGCAGGCGCGCTTCCATCTGAGCTTCATTTGAAAGCGGCACATGAACCGCCATCTGATCCCCGTCAAAATCAGCATTAAACGCTGTGCAAACAAGCGGATGAATACGAATTGCCTTGCCTTCTACCAAAACCGGCTCAAAAGCCTGGATGCCTAAACGATGCAGTGTTGGAGCACGGTTAAGCATTACTGGATGTTCTCTTATCACTTCTTCTAAAATATCCCATACTTCAAGACGCGCGCGTTCAACCATTCTCTTTGCGCTTTTCACAGTATGAACAAGACCTCTTTCCCGTAATTTTTTAATGATGAACGGCTCAAACAATTCCAATGCCATGCGTTTTGGCAAACCACACTGATGCAACTTCAATTCCGGACCAATAACAATAACTGATCGCCCAGAATAATCAACACGTTTTCCTAAAAGATTCTGACGGAAACGCCCCTGTTTTCCTTTAAGCATATCGCTTAATGATTTTAAAGGCCGGTTACCCGGACCAAGTACAGGCCGCCCATGTCTTCCATTATCAAAAAGCGCGTCAACTGCTTCTTGCAGCATACGTTTTTCATTGCGCACGATAACATCCGGAGCTTTTAATTCCAGTAATTTTTTCAATCTGTTATTGCGGTTGATAACCCTGCGATAAAGGTCGTTCAAATCACTAGTAGCAAATCTGCCGCCATCCAAAGGAACCAGTGGTCTTAAATCCGGAGGGATAACCGGTAAAACCCGCATAATCATCCATTCCGGTTTATTGCCGGACTTCTTAATCGAATCAACAATTTTTAATGTTTTAATCAGCTTCTTAGTCGTTGCTTCTGCCTTGGTTGTCGCTAATTGCTTACGCAGCTTTTTGCCCAATTTTTCAAGGTCAACTTCAGCCAGCAGTCGGCTTATAGCCTCAGCACCCATCATCGCTGTAAATTTATTGCCATATCTATTGCGGTATTCTCTATATCTGTCTTCAACAAGCAGCTCTTTTTTATGTAAAGGCGTTTCGCCCGGATCAAGAACTACATACTCCTCATAATAAATAACCTTTTCCAGCTCTCTTTGCGTCATATCCAAAAGCGCGCCCAATCGAGACGGCATTGCTTTAAAGAACCATACATGCGAAACAGGAGCAGCAAGATCAATATGACCCATTCTTTTGCGGCGGACATTAGAAAGAGTGACCTCTACGCCGCAACGATCGCAAATAATCCCCTTATGCTTTATCCGTTTATATTTCCCGCAATTACATTCCCAGTCTTTAGTCGGACCAAAGATCTTTTCGCAGAACAGGCCGTCTTTTTCCGGTTTCAAAGTGCGATAATTAATTGTTTCAGGTTTTTTTACCTCACCTTTTGTCCATGACAAAATAACCTCCGGAGAAGCAATACGTATTGATATAGCATTGAATGCATTGGCATCTTGTGCCATAATTATCCCTTTCTACTTGCTTTTGCTTTTTCTTTTTATTTTTATGTCTTCTTTTTGCTCATGCATACCTTCTGTGCGGATATCCAAAGCTAAAGACTGAAGTTCCTTTACTAAAACATTGAAAGACTCAGGAGTGCTTGGCTTCAAAGCGTTTTCGCCTTTTACAATAGATTCATAAATCCTGGTTCTTCCAATAACATCATCACTTTTTACAGTCAGTAATTCCTGTAATGTGCTGGCTGCCCCATAAGCTTCCAGGGCCCATACTTCCATTTCTCCAAAACGCTGGCCTCCGAACTGAGCCTTGCCGCCCAAAGGCTGCTGTGTAACCAAAGAATACGGACCAATTGAACGAGCATGAATTTTATCATCAACAAGATGCGCAAGCTTTATTATATATATAAAACCCACACAAATCTTTGATCCAAAATCTGCACCAGTATAACCATCTCTAACAATAACCTTCCCGTCTTCCGGAAGACCTGCAGTATTAAGCTCTTTACGAATTTCCGATTCCGCAGCTCCATCAAAAACTGGACTGGCGATTTTAAAGCCCAACACTTTTGCCGCCCATCCAAGATGAGTTTCCAAAAGCTGCCCCACATTCATACGCGATGGTACGCCCAATGGATTAAGTACGATTTCCACAGGAGTTCCATCCGGCAAAAACGGCATATCTTCCTCGGGAAGAATGCGGGCAATAACACCCTTGTTACCATGGCGTCCAGCCATTTTATCTCCTACTGAAAGACGCTTCTTGCTGGCCACAAGTACTACTACTTTTTTCAATACTCCCGGAGGAAGTTCATCTCCGCGCTTTACCTTATCAAGCTCTCTTTCTTCCTCTTCAACAAACTCTTTGATCTGAGCGTCTAGAAGTCTTATTGTCTTTTTAATTGACTCGCCAGCCTGCTCATCACCTGAAATCTTAATGCTGTCTAAATCAACACGGTCAACCTTCTTTATGTCTTGTTTTTTTACAACCTTGTTTACTCCAATAAGTATCGTTCCTGTCTCTTCATCAAGTAAACTAGCTGCCAGCTTTCTCTTAAGCAGCAAATTGTATAATTTCTGATTGCGCTCTTTCTTGAGCTTTTTGATTTGCTCGCCATAGTACTTGCGAATTTTTTCTGTCATGCGCAATTCATCACTGATCTGCTCTTTAGACTTGCTCTTTAGGCCTTTTCTTGAAAAAACACGCACATCAGTTACAACTCCTTCAATCCCCGGGGGAACTGTCAGCGATGTATCTTTCACATCTTGTGCTTTTTCACCAAAAATTGCCCTAAGCAGTTTTTCTTCCGGAGACAATTCAGTTTCGCTCTTAGGCGTAACTTTTCCTACCAGAATATCGCCAGGTCCAACTTCAGCTCCGATACGAACAATCCCGTCTTCTCCTAAATCTTTTAAGGACTCCTCGCCAATATTTGGTATATCTCTTGTTACCTCTTCATTACCCAGACGAGTATCGCGCGCTTCACACTCAAACTCTTCTATATGCACAGAGGTATAAAGATCTTCCTTTACTACTCTTTCGCTGATTAAAATCGCATCTTCGAAATTATAGCCGCGCCAAGGCATAAAAGCAACCAGCACATTACGTCCAAGAGCCAGCTCGCCTTTATCAGTCGCCGCCCCGTCAGCAATTATTTCATCCTTCTTTATTTTCTGACCGGTCTTAACCAAAGGCCGCTGGTTAACGCAGGTAGATGCATTGGAACGTGAGAATTTTTTTAATGTATAGGTTTCATTTTCTATCACTATTTTCGTAGCATCAACATATTTAACTGTTCCGGAATGCCTTGCGATAATAACCGACCCAGAATCTTTAGCAACTTTCTGTTCCATACCTGTACCTACAAGCGGTGATTCAGGCTCAAGCAGTGGTACTGCCTGACGTTGCATATTACTTCCCATCAAAGCACGATTTGCATCATCATGCTCTAAAAATGGGATGAGACTTGCGGCAACACTAACAAGCTGACGCGGAGAAACATCCATATAATCAACTTCACTTCTTTCAACCTTTGGAAAATCTCCTTTATGTCGGCAGGAGATCAAATCGTTTATAAAACGACCCTTATCGTCAATGGGAGCATTGGCCTGAGCAATAACATATTGATCTTCAACATCCGCACTCAAGTAATCCAATTTCTCTGTTACCTTGCCCTTTACAACCTTGCGATAAGGAGTCTCAATAAAACCAAACTCATTAATACGCGAAAAAGTTGTCAGCGACGCTATTAATCCGATATTCGGACCTTCCGGAGTTTCTATCGGGCAAATGCGTCCATAATGCGAATAATGGACATCTCTTACTTCAAAGCCTGCTCTTTCACGGCTTAATCCTCCCGGCCCTAAAGCACTAAGTCTTCTTTTGTGGGTCAACTCTGAAAGCGGATTTGTCTGATCCATAAATTGTGACAACTGAGAACGTCCAAAGAAATCCTTCACAACAGAAGAGATCAGCTTTGAATTAATCAAATTATGAGGCATAACTGTTTCCATCTCATAGATACCCATGCGTTCACGCACAGATCGCTCCATTCGGGCTAGCCCGATCCGGAACTGATTCTGGACAAGCTCACCGACAGTACGCACACGCCTATTACCCAGATGATCAATATCGTCTAATTTTCCTTCGCCTCTTTTCAGTTTAATTAAATATTTTATTGTTTTGATCAAGGTTTCAGTATCAAGCGTGCGATTATCCAGGCTTTTCTTCATGCCCAGTTTTCTATTTAGAACAAACCGTCCTACCCGACCAAGATCATAACGTTTTTCATCAAATATCAGACGCTCAATCAAAATCTGCGCTGATTCTATGGTTACCGGATCACCGGGGCGAAGACGACGGAAAATCTCAAACAATGCCTCTTCTCTATTTGTCGTTCTGTCTTTTTCCAGGCTGTTAATAATCTCCGGACCATCAACAACAAAAGCATTTATTTTCTTTACCCCCATATCCAGAAGCTGATCAACCCCATGCTTGGTCAATCTTGAACCCGCAGAAAACAATGTTGTAGTATTGTCTTTAGGATTCAGAATATCCTGAGCAAAAATTACATTTTCAAGCTCAGCTTCATTTTTGAGCGATAATTTCACTTCCTCTACAGGATAGAAAAGTTTTAAAATATCGGCATTTGAAGAAAATCCTACTGCACGCAAAAAAGTTGTCGCATAAAATTTCCTTCTGCGATCAATATAAACGTAGAGAACATTATTGATATCAAACTCAAACTCCACCCATGCCCCTCTATAAGGAATCAACCGTGCCGAATGAAGTTTTTTGCCTGAAAGATGGACATTCTCTTCAAAGCATATGCCCGGAGATCGATGCAACTGGCTAACAACAACCCGCTCATCACCATTTATTACAAAAGTGCCGACATCGGTCATTAAAGGAAGCTCTCCCATATATACTTCTTGTTCCTTTGTCTCTCTGCCTGTACGCAGACGCAATTTGACCTTTAAAGGAGCAGCATAACTCATGCCCCTCCTCTGACACTCCCACACATCATATTTTGATCTATCAAGATTATAATACAAAAATTCAAGTTTACATGTCTTGTCAAAATTTTCCATTGGAAAAACTTCATTAAAAACAGCATGCAGGCCTTTATTTTCACGTTTTGTTTTCGGCACATCTAGCTGCAAAAAATCATGATACGAGTCTCTCTGCACCTGAAGTAAATGCGGCACTTCGAAAACTTCTTTTAATTTTGCATAATTTTTTCTGTCCATCATACGCGGTCACCTTAATGTATAATTACCGATTTAGTTAGCTTTTAATTACTTTATTTCTACTGTTGCGCCCTGCTCTTCAAGTTTCTTCTTAATTTCCGCTGCTTCCTCTTTACTAACATTTTCTTTAACCGGCTTAGGGGCAGAATCAACCAAATCTTTAGCTTCTTTTAGACCAAGACTTGTAATCGAGCGAATTTCCTTGATAACCTGGATCTTCTTATCTCCAATAGCTGAGAGAACAACCGTAAAGCTTGTCTTTTCTTCAGCTTCCGGAGCGGCTGCACCCGGAGCGACTGCCATTGCTGCCATAGGCATTGAAGCAGAAACCCCGAATTTATCTTCCAGCACTTTAACCAGATTGGACAATTCAAGAACACTCATCTCTTCAATATTCTTTACGATCTCCTGTGATTTAGGGGAAAGTTTGATATCTTCTTTTTTCTCTTCTTCCTGTTTTTCTTCTTTTACCTGCTCAGACATTATGCCCTCCTTTATTATTGTTCCTTTTCTTTATTTTCGCTTATTTGCTTAATTACATTGACCAGGCCGCGAATCGACCCGGACAACACATTGACAAATCCTGTGATCGGTGACTTCATAGCCATTAAAACTGTTGCCAGAAGCACTTCCTTACTCGGTAATGCGGCAAGCTCTTTCGCGCGAGCGCCATCGATCAGCTCTCCTTCAACCATACCGCCGCGTACTCTAAAACTTTTGTGATCCTTGGAGAAATCAAACAAAGTTTTAGCCGCCCCTACAGGGTCATCCTCATATACAGCAATCCCAGTTGTTCCCTCTACAAATTTTACCGCCCCCTCTAAAGAAACCTCTGCAAGAACCTTCTTGAGAAGAGTATTTTTAGTAACAATAAGTCTAGTAGATTTTTTTTCCAGTTTTCTTCTAAGAGAATCAATATCAACTACTTTAAGTTTGTCGAAATTTGCGACCATCAACCCAGAAGCATTTTTCAAACATTCAGTTACTTCTTTAACTATATATTCCTTTTCTACGTGAGCCATAATACCCTCTTATGCTATTTTAAATTCAGAAGAATCCAATTTTAGTCCCGGCCCCATTGTTGAGGAGACGTAAATGCTTTTAATATAATGCCCTTTTGCAGTTTGTGGTTTTGCGCGATTAATTGCGTCAATAACTGCTTTAGCGTTTTCTACAAGAGCCTTTTCCTCAAAAGAAAGTTTGCCCACAGAAACCTGAATCCCGGCCAGCTTATTCATTTTAAACTCAACCTTACCGGCCTTAGCTTCCTTAACCGCCCGGCCCACATCCTGAGTAACCGTCCCTGCTCTTGGCGATGGCATTAGCCCACGAGGACCCAAAATCTTACCTAATTTTGCCAGGTCTCTCATCATATCCGGCGTTGAAATTGCCACATCAAAGTCCAGCCACCCAGACTTTACTTTATCAATCAAATCCTGCGCGCCGACATGATCCGCCTGTGCTTCTTTTGCCGCAGTTGACTCTTCTCCTTTACAGAAAACCGCAACCCTTACCTTTTTACCTAGCCCATGAGGCAATATAACACTGCCTCTAACCATCTGGTCTGATTGCTTGGCATCAACACCTAAATACAATGCTAAGTCAACTGATTCATCAAATTTTACCTTGTGAGCTTTTTTTAGCACAAACACTATTTCTTCTAATGTATATGCCTTATCTTTTTCAAATAATTTTTTAAACTCTTTTACTCTTTTATTGTCTTTTTTCATGGAAAACTATTCCTTTATTTCAATTCCCATACTTCTTGCTGTACCTTCTACAATACGCATTGCCTGCTCAACCTTTGCAGTATTTAAATCATCCATTTTAAGTTTTGCTATCTCTTCAACCTGAGACTTTGTCACGCTACCTACTTTTTCCTTATTCGGAACCCCTGAACCCTTGGCCAGATTTGCCGATCTCTTCAACAAAACTGAACACGGTGGCCGCTTTAAAATAAAAGTAAACGACCTGTCTTCAAACACAGTAAGAACCACCGGAATAACCAATCCATCTTTATCCTTTGTTGCCTCGTTGAACTTTTTACAAAAGTCCATAATGTTAACACCCTGCTGCCCTAAAGCCGGCCCAACTGGTGGTGCTGGATTAGCTGCTCCTGCAGGGATCTGCAATTTAATCTTTGCTTTAATTGCTTTTGCCATGATTACATTTTCTCCACTTGCCAGTATTCCAGTTCAACAGGGGTTGATCGGCCGAATATAGACACCATTGCCTTGACCTTACCCTTACTGGGATATATTTCCTCTATTTCACCATTAAAATTGGTAAACGGACCTTCTATTATCTTGATCGATTCTCCGATTTTGAAAATAACCTTCGGCATCGGCTTTTCTTTACTTTCCTCTGCCTGCTTTAATATGCTGGCAACCTCTTCTTCTGCCAAAGGCTGCGGTTTAGCTCCGGGGCCTATGAACCCGGTAACTCCCGGCGTGTTTCTGATCAAATACCAGCTCTCATCAGTCAATTCCATCTCAATAAGAACATATCCTGGAAAAAACTTTCTTTCCATAATCTTTTTCTTACCGCTACGAACTTCGCTGACCTTTTCCGTGGGAATAAGGACCTGCGTGATTACTTCCTGGGCATTTGCAGATTTTATTCTGTTTTCAAGATGGGTTTTAATCCTATCTTCATGCCCTGTTTGAGTGTGAACAACATACCAGCGTTTTTCCATAGCTTATTTTAAAATTAATCCTATCATAAAAGTATACAGCAGATCGATCACAGCAATCACTGCTGCTAAGAGCCCTACAGACACAAGCACAACCATGGCTGAATTAAATAGCTCATCGCGCGCTGGCCAAGAGACTTTGATCATTTCTAATTTAACATTTGTGACGAATTGCTTTATTTTATTCATTGCCTAATCTTGTTTTACACGTTTAGTTCTATCCTATTTTGCCTTTGCAAAAACTGGCAGGAGCGGAAGGAGTCGAACCCTCAGTAACGGTTTTGGAGACCGTTGGTTTGCCATTAACCGACGCTCCTCCTGATGAATCTCTTACTTTCAATCTTTCTAATTCCATCAAACCCTAATAATGCAAAAAAACAAAAACTCTTCCATTGCTCTTTAGCAATTGAAAGAATTATTTATTACTTAGTTTCTCTGTGAAGAGTATGTTTACGACAGCTTCTGCAAAACTTTTTCAACTCCAGCTTTTCGGAGTGTTGTTTCTTGTTTTTAGTAGACCGATAGTTTCGGCTCTTACATTCTTTACACGCCAGGGTAATCAATTCTCTCATGACTTAATGCCTACCTATTCAATAATTTCCGATATAACGCCTGCTCCGACCGTACGCCCGCCTTCACGGATAGCAAACCGCAATTCTTTTTCCATGGCGATCGGCACGATAAGATCTACATCCATAGCCACATTGTCTCCAGGCATAACCATCTCTACTCCCTGCGGCAATGTTACCACTCCGGTTACATCTGTTGTTCTGAAATAAAACTGCGGACGATATCCCTTAAAAAATGGGGTATGTCTTCCGCCTTCTTCCTTACTTAATATATATACCTGAGCCTTAAACTTGGTATGCGGCTTGATCGATCCCGGCTTTGCTGCAACCTGGCCTCTTTCAATATCTTTCTTATCTATACCGCGCATCAAAAGACCTACATTATCTCCGGCCAGTCCTTCATCAAGCAGCTTGCGAAACATTTCTACTCCGGTTACTACTGTCTTCTTTGTGTCCTTCATCCCCACTATCTCGATCTCTTCTCCTACCTTAACCTTACCGCGCTCGATTCTTCCTGTTCCTACTGTACCGCGGCCGGTAATCGAAAATACATCTTCTACTGCCATCAAGAAAGGCTTGTCTATTTCTCTCTTTGGCGCAGGAATGAAATCATCTACTGCCTGCATAAGATCCAAAATAGACTTTATATTAGGTCCTTCCATATTCCCTGCCTCTACTTCTTCTAAGGCCTTAACTGCCGATCCTTTAAGTATCGGTGTCTTGTCTCCAGGAAACTCATACTTGTTCAATAAATCACGAATCTCAAGCTCTACAAGCTCAATCAGCTCAGGATCATCTACCATATCTGTCTTATTCATATATACTACCAGCGCAGGTACGTTTACCTGTCTTGCCAACAGTATATGCTCGCGTGTCTGAGGCATTGGACCATCTGGGGCTGATACTACCAGAATCGCTCCGTCCATCTGCGCTGCTCCGGTGATCATGTTCTTAATATAGTCAGCATGTCCAGGACAATCTACATGTGCATAATGACGCGTCTCTGTCTCATACTCAGCATGGTGTACATTGATCGTTACTCCTCTTTCTTTTTCTTCCGGAGCATTGTCAATCTCATCATACCTCTTTGCTGTTGCTAATCCCTTTTTGGCTAGAATATGCGTAATCGCTGCTGTTAATGTTGTCTTACCATGATCAACATGTCCAATTGTTCCTATATTGACATGTGTTTTATTCCTCTCAAATTTCTCTTTAGCCACTATGCACCTCCTACGTTGATTAAGCTGCTGACGGGAATCGAACCCATGACCTCATCCTTACCAAGGATGTGCTCTGCCAACTGAGCTACAGCAGCGCTTTTTAGGCGCCAACCCTATTTATAAAAAATACAAAGAATTTATGTACGTAAAGTTTAAAATATACCATAAAAAAAATTATTGTCAAGTATTTTTTTTATTTTTAAACCAAGAACGGGGATGTTTCCAGAAGTTTAAATGTTTGTTTAATGCTGAGTCTTTACTGCCCCAGTTTTTTCTGAATCGTTTCCAGTAATTGTTCCTTGTCTACTGGTTTTACCAGATAGTCCTTCATTCCTTCAATTGCGAAGAGTTCCTTCATCCCTTCCTGTGAGGAAGATATAATTATCGGTATGTTTTTTACCTGTTCATCGTAGAGGATCTGTTTAGCAATCGTAAAACCGTCAACACCAGGCATGATTATATCAAGCACAACCAAATCCGGCATGACTTTCTTTACGTTCTCAAGAACCTTGGAGCCATCACTTACATGAAAGACCTTATATCCCTTTATTTCTAAGAACTCCTTTATCTCAGAGGATGCTCTTAGATCATCATCTACGATAAGAATTTTCTTGTCTGCGTCCAATTTCGCTCCTTTTATATAAGTGCTTTAGAGAGTGTTATCTTAATAAAATTTTCTTTTTGAGTCAATTTTTTTCTTTTATAAACAACCGCGCTATTTTAATAGAAAACTTTTACCAAAAAAATACCTTTTCATTTACCTGAATATTGTTTTGCTTCATCCAGCCAGCGTTTACTTCAAGGGCATACTTAATCGCTTTAGATGGCCTGTGACGCAGCCGGGTATCAAGCGGGATCATCTGCTGGATATCAACTATTTCATGCCTACTGTCAATAAACGCTAAGTCTAGGGGGATATACGTGTCTTTCATCCAAAAAGAATGAAATCCTTCTTTTTTAAAGATAAAAAGCATGCCCTGGTTTTTCTTAAGAGCAGCTCTTTTTTGCAGGCCTCTTTGTCTCTGAGCCTGTGTTTTTGCGACTTCCACAAGTATCAACCTTGACCGCACAGACAAAATCCGCCAAGGAGTTGCCTTCCACAACAAGCCAAAAACAAAAACACATATAAAGACAGCTAAAATGATCTTATTTTTCTTTAACATCTTTTTTGAGCGTCTGTTATCATTGCGCCTTTAATGCGCTTTTCATTTTCTCTAAAAAATTCTCTGGATGCAAATACCCTGGGATAATCTCGATTTTTTTTGCCTTGGATGTAAGAAACGCCGTAGTGGGCAAGCCTCTAACCATATAATTTTCAGCCACATCAGGCTGCTCTTGCGTATCTATTTTTACACAAATAAATTGCTCGGCCAGTTCAGCAACCTGCATATTCTCATATATATCCTTATCCATGCGCTTACACCACACGCACCAATCCGCATTAAAATCGATAATTATAGGCTTTCCCTGTGCCAAAGCCGAATCCTTTGCAGCCGGCAGGTCAGTAATCCAATCAATGCTACCCTTTGGTCCATTATCAACTGCCTGACTGCAACCCATTATCAATAATAATCCTATTAAAAATGCTATTTTTTTCACATGCCCCTGCTTTCTATAAAATTCTACTATAAACAAATATCCAATAAACCAAAAAATAAGTTAATTCAATAAAGAAACAATAAATTTTTTTATGCTGGATCTTCGCAATAACATAAGTGCTGAGAAGTAAAAACCCGGCAAGAAAGGTAACAGAGGAAACTATAGATTTTAAAAGTATATTAATCATTGTCCTATTTTAACCCATAGTCAAAACAGTGTCAAGAATTGCCCAATACTATTGGCAACCAGTATATTGCTGCTTTTAATAAGCTGCGCCAGGGCTACAATTATTTTAGCAATTATTATATTTAAACCATGTCTGCAAAAGTATATAAGGGGTTTTGAAAAAATCAAAACCCCTTATATATCAACACCTTACTAACTTAAGCTATCCTTTTTACTGCGATGCCTTTTGCACCCCGTACGTTCTTAGCAAATCATTGACATTGGTTGTCTTTAAATCCATACCGCTTGTTTCGGAAAAAGGCAACAAATAAATAGGCTTGCCCATAAGCGCCTCAGCCAGCTTCAGCTTGACCATGGTGATCCCGCCTGAATTATTCAATGCCTCTACTGTTTTTTCTATACCCTTTGCCTCAGCAATACCTTCAATTTCAATAGCCTTAGCAATGCGACTCTCCTGCTCAAAATATGCATCTGCCTTGATTTTGTCTTTTTTAAATTCACCATCAGCCGCAGCAACCATCTGGTTTACTTCTCCCTGTGACTGTTGAAGCTTTTGCTTATACTCTTCATATGTTGCATTTGCCTCGGACTTAAAACGCTCTGCCATCTGATCTGCTACCTTTTTATCCTCTATGGCTCTTTGATAAGCCGGATTAAAACGATAATCTTTAGACAGTACACTTTCTACAATTACTCCGTACGAATTAAGCGTCTCATTAAGCAGAGCGATAGCCTTGTCCGCCTTTTCTGTTCGCTTGGTAGCAACATAGAAATCTTCGGTTTTTAATTCCCCATAAAGGTCACGCGTAATATTACGTGATATGGGACGAACAACCTTTTCCTCAAGTTCCAGATTGTTCTTAGCTACATATTCTAAAATATAAGGCGCCTTTTCCGGGATAATACGATAGGCAATAATAACATCAAGGCTGATATCATTTCCGTCTATAGTTTTAAACAGCACGTCATCCGGACCTGTATGCGCGCCCTGGCCTTGCTTGATCGTCATCTCCATATTCCTAAGCTTTGTATCAAAGACATCCCAATCATTAATAACCGGGGGAAAGAAAAATGTCGTACCTGGTGAATAAATTTCCTGCATCACGCCTTTTTTTACAAACGGCGACCATTTAATTGTCCTGACTCCAACCTCTGTTGACTGGGTTGAATGAGGCATGCATCCACTGAGGCTTACCGCCATACATACTAAAAGGAGGCAAAAAGTTGTTTTCATAATTGTCCTTTTGTTTTTCATTACTGCCCACCCCCTTTCACACCAAAAAGTTCAAGATTTTTGTCTAAATTCAAAGGATTAAAGCCATTTGCTCCGCTAGAAGAAAGCATAATAACATTCAGGCCTTTGAGTACCTCAGCCATTTTTAATCCCACCAGCTTGTCTGAGCCTTTTTGCTGATAGGCATTATTTATAAGCTCTTTCTTTTTTGCCTCAGCAAGCTTTATCATCAGATCTGCCTCAGCATGTTTAGTTCTTACATAAAGATCCCGCTCTGAGTTCTTCTTTACTACATAAGCCCTTCCCTCTTCAATTCGAATCTTCATATTGGCCTCTCCCTCTTCACGCACTTTCTTTACAAGCGCTTCCTCTCCTGTTGCCTTGGCCTTGGACTGGTTGGTAAAAACCAGCTGATCTTTTAACTTCTTCTCTTCTATATTTCTCTGCAACTCATCGCTATATTTGAAATATCGGATAAGCACATGGTCAACTATTATGCCCTTAGGCTCAAGCTCTATATTGAGCAATTCCATTGATTGCTGAGCTCTGGCTACACGAAGCGGACTATTAAAAAATTCTTCTGTAGTCATCTCGCCCAAAGTTTCTTTAAGCTTTGGCTCAACTTTCGGGATTATTCCGTTTGTCTGATACAAGAGTCCAGGGCCTACGGTTGTAATCACTTTATATGGATCCGCAATATGATAGATAACGCTAACATCTACATCCACAAAGAATCCATCTGAGGTTTGGATATGTGCTGCTTTTTGAAATCCGCCCTTTTGCTTTCTTTGCCCATAATATGCTTCCGGAGAACGCACACTATCCAGATTAAACTGGATACTCTTTGCCTTACTCTCAAGATAATCATTTAGCTCAAATACCTGCAGATCCTTGGGAAATCTGTGCATACGATGTATTCCAAAAGGAGCAATAACATGAAATCCTGTATTATAAATCTTTTCCCTTACACCAGGATTGATCCCAATATTGATCTGCTTAATAGCAAATTCATTTGGCCGCACATAAAAAATACAATTACCAAAAAATACCGCTAAAACAAACAAAATCACAAATACCCTGACAAGCCACTTAAACATTTTTTCAAAATTTACTTTTGACATTCTGTTCATCATTTTAGCAAACTCTTCTTTTTCGTTCATTCAAACAACACCCCCTTCAAAAATTTTTCAGATTTTAAAGTAGCAAGAACAAAGAAACAAGGAGCGAGATAATTATCTAATTTTCCTACTCTCTACTCTCTACTCGCTACTTTGCACTTTAGTTAATTACCATATCTTTCCCTTTGCTACAGCCTTAATCACATCTCTTTTGGTTACAACTCCTGCCACTGCTCCATTATCCAGAACCACAAGATAGTAACTTTTATTTTCGCTCATAATTGTGGCTATTTCCTCTGTTGTCGTCTGCGATGTTATTGTTTGCGACTCAACTTGCATTACATCTTGCAGTTTGGTACCAGTAATTTTTTTAAGCTCTTCCTCTGTCTGCGCAACACCCAAGGGAACAAAATTGGCAAATAGGTTCAGGAATGAAGGCAGGTTTATTTTTTTATCCTGGAATATCAGGTCTTCCTCTGTAGCAATGCCTAAAAATTTTCCGCCCTCATCTACCACTGGAGCCCCGCTGATATTCTCTTTTATCAGAAAAGAGGCAAATTCACGGATCGCCAACCGCGGTGATACTAATTTGACGCTTTGAGTCATGATATCCTTGGCCAGCATATATCCTCCTTTGATAAGCATACCCGCTTTATACTCCTGGATTTTAAGATGGATGAAAACAAAGACAACTCAGCTTTCCTCCTAATCGCTTGGCTGTATTGTAATTTAGTGTAAACTATAGGCAGGCGCCTTGTCAACTTGATTCTTTCATGGTAAGGTATGAACAAGAAAAGAGGATCACTTGTGAAGGAAAGACTAAATAAGATTATATCAAAAAGCGGGGTTTGCTCACGCCGCAAAGCAGATGAGCTGATATCATCCGGCAAGGTAAAACTGAATGGCATTATTGTAACTGTCCTAGGCACACAGGCCGATATTGATAAAGACATTGTACTGGTCAACAATCTTCCTCTTAAAAAAGAAAAAAATGTTTACATTATATTTCACAAACCAAAAGGCTGCATCACTACAGCTAGTGACCGATTCGCGGAGAAAACTATTTTTGATATTTTGCCTAAATTTCCCGTACGAGTTTTTCCTGTGGGCCGCTTAGACAAAAATACAGAAGGACTTCTGATCTTGACCAATGACGGGGACCTGACACAAAAGATCCTGCATCCCAAATATGAGATCAAAAGAATCTACGAAGTCGGCATAAAAGGCAACCTGCCTAAACCAATTGTTGAAAAAATAGAAAAGGGAGGCATCAAAATCGAAGACTACAGAACCTCTGTCTGCGAAATCAAAATTCTCAGCCGCAGTGAATTAAAAACACAGTTAACCCTTTCCCTGCATGAAGGTAAAAAGAGAGAAATCAGAAAGATTTTTGATGCAGTTGATCATCCGGTGATTTACTTGAAAAGAATTCAATTCGACGCTTTAAAACTAGGAGCCCTTCCAAAAGGGAAATGGAAATATATTGCTAAAAAGGTACTTTTAGGAAAAAATTAATATCTCAGAGATTAATCCAATAATTTATATTTAAAGATTAGATATATATGCATTTGCGAGATCGAAAAATACAAACACTATTACTTTCATGCTTAATACTGTTTCATATTATAAATAATGCCTCCTGGCTGTTCACCCACACCCCTAATTTTTATTGCCGCGGAAAGGCCTGGGAAGAACATCTCAATGGATATGCCTTATTAGTTAATAAAATACAGCATGGCACAGAACACCACTCCTATAATCAAAATAAGTCCGCTTTATCAAATTTATTTTTTATCAACACCTTTTACCCGCCGCTGTATTATTATGCCGCGTTTTTTTTAAAAACTACCCTCGGATTTATTTCGCCTAAGATTATTATGCTAACATCAAGCATGTTTCTTGCTCTGCTTTTAATCTATTTATACAAGCTATCAGAACTGCTCTACCCAGGCAGCGGACTTTTCGCAGCATTTATATGCTCATTTCTTCCGGAGATATATGAGGCCGCCCGGGCCTTCAATCATGTAACCGCTGTATGCGCCATGGTCGTGGTAAACCTGTATTATTTACTTAAAACAGATGCCTTCAAGAACAGGCATTATTGCATAATGCTCGGAATATGTTTTGGCATCGCCATGCTTATTAAATATACTTTCTTTGTTTTTTTAGCCATACCGCTGGCTATAAGCACATATGAAGCAATCCTCTGGGGACAACAGGAAAAACAATACTGGATACTAAAAAATATAGCTCTCTCAGCACTTACCGCCATCATCATTGCTGGACTATTTTATTTTAATCCGACTGTAATTAAAGACCTTATCACGCGGGCATTTAATATGAACCGCTTTTCAATATCCCATATTGTGGGCAATCTAAACTTTTTAAATAGACTGGCTTTTTATATTGATTTCTTATATGCGCAATTTCTTAAAAATTCTGCGGGAGTTTTAATTATATTATCCGCTATAGTGTTTTTCATTAAAAAAAATCCCGGTAAAAAAATTCTTGGCTCAACCATTCTGGGGTCCCTTTTTCTAATTAGCCTGGTTCCGAAATACCCGCCTTTTCAAGAATACACCATGGCAATAATCCCTTTGCTTTCAATAGCCGCAAGTATCGGATTGTTAAACATGCAGGCCCCCAGGCCTATTCTTAGAATAGCAAAAACAGGCATACTGTCATTGCTGCTTATTTTGCTGCCTTTTTTTTATTCTCTCAAAGCAGAAGGTTCTCCCGCCTTCTGCTTTGATGATAATTCCATAGATAAACTTTTCAAGAGTATCGGCAACGAACAAACTCCTATAGGTTATTTCGCAGATGAGTACCATTCAGTGGATTTTCTAAGCTTTGAAAAGTTCTTAGTACTTTGGAGTAAAAACAAGGCCCCGGTTAAGAATTTCTTCACTTCTCCTACTGATTTTTGTAAAAATTTCAATCACTTCCACACGCTAATATATCTCAGCAGCAATAAGCAGGACTGGCCAGAATTTCACAGCCTTATGCTAAGTGTAGAATCTTTTTGCCAAAAGAACAGCATTAAACTGGTGTGGAACGAATCTCGCCCCGCAAAGTTTGATGGGAAAAATTTAATGCTATCCAAAAAACAGCTCAAAAAATTCCAAGATTCAAAAATTGAATTCATCAAAACAGGCCAGGTGCGGTTTTTTAGAGAATACTCGCTTACCGGACCTTCAGTTGATGTATTTATCTATAAACGCATTCAGGGTCCTAATTGATATATCGCTGTTTTTTAGCGGGGTTTGATCTGGCCAGTTTTAAAAAGCGCTACTTTTACAAAAAACGGCCCGATGATCTCATAGATTATCGTTGTTGCGGCTATTGTCGTGAATATTATACTTCCAAGTTCAGGAAAAACACTCTTGGAGATCAAGGCCATGCCAAGAGCTACGCCAGCCTGAGGCATTTGAGCAATACCCATATATTTTTTTACATCAGTTCCAGCATGAGAAAAAATCGCCCCAAAATAAGTACCAATGCATTTTCCCATCACTCGCGCAACAAGATAGACTACTCCGATAAGACCTACATGTTTGAGCACATCTATTTCCAGGTTCGCTCCGGCAAGGACAAAAAAGATAAGATATATCGGCCAATCAATTTCTTGCAATACTTCAAAAAACCGAAAACTCTCTTTATCTATGTTCACAATAACAGTTGATAAAATCATACACGACAACAAGACAGATAAATGAAAATGCAAAGCAAGCCCGGCTGTAAAAAAAATCGTGCCTATTGTATATATCAAAAGATCCCTTTTACTGCGAATGTGATAGGCGAATGTGCAGAACATCCAGCCGATAATGCTGCCCATAAATAAAGAAAGTGCTATTTCAAACATGGCACTTCCGATCACCTGCATCAGGCTTGTTACCTGATGAAAGTGTATCTTTTTGGCAAAAGCCAGACACACTGAAAACACGATCAACCCCCAAGCATCATCAATAGCCACAACTCCCATCAGAATATCAGTGAATTTCCCCTTGGCTTTATATTGCCTGATAACCATTATCAAAGCCGCTGGAGCCGTTGCCGTAGCAACAGCGCCAAAAATAAGCGCCACATATAAAGGCAGTCCAATCATGAGTGTGCCCAACACGACAAAAAGCCATGCCCCGGAAGCAGCCAAGATAGATATCCAAAGAACTTGTTTCCCTATCTGCTTGAAAATTTGAAGCGAAAAATTCTGGCCAATACTAAAAGCGATCAGGCTTAGGGCAAAATTAGAAATAGTCCCGGAAGATTTTATAACACTTAGAGACACAAATCCAGCCACATATGGGCCGATCAGTATGCCCAGAACAAGATAGGCCGTGATTGCCGGAGTCTTGATCTTTTCAGCGACCTTTCCGGACAAGACCCCAAATAATAATACCAGGCTTATGCCGAGGATCAGATTCATTTAAGCAAGTCCTCTTTCTTTAAAGACCTTCATGACAATATCAAAAACACTGATAAGCCCCACAAGCTTCTTATCTTTATCTATTACTGGTATTGCCTGGCGACTATGCAGCTGCATCAGGTCATAGGCTTTTTTAATATCTTCATCCTGCTCTATCTTTACTACCTTTTTATCCATAATATCCGCCACGATCACCAGCAACCCCATACCTTCTTCAATATCAACATCAAAGATATTTGCCGGCTCCCGGCTGATCATTGATAAGGGATTATGCATGAGCAGATCCTGATGATGCGGTTTAAATATATCAAAAAACGACTGGATACGTACTATCCCAAGCAGAGTATCATCATCATCTACTACCGGCACCGCAGGAAAACTATGAAACTTGCTGAATAACTCAAGTAATTGCGCAAGGGTCGTCCCTCGTTTAACAGAGATTACCTCGGTCTGCATATTGTTTTTTACCTGCATATTATCTCCCCCAAACAATAAGTGTTTTATTAATTCGAATGAATCTGGTTAGTCTTATGTAAGGCTATTTTCACAAAATACGGACCAATGATTTCATAAATAACCGTAGTTGCGGCAACTGTGGTAAAGATAATGCTGCCGGCCTGAGGAAACTGTTCTTTGGCAATTAAAGCCATTCCCAGAGCAACTCCAGCCTGAGGGAAAAGCCCCAGGCTTAAATATTTTTTAATATCATCATCTGACTTGGCAATAACAGCCCCTAGATAAGTACCGATAAACTTTCCCACCACACGAAAGATCAGATAAACTAAGCCAATAACTCCTATTTGCATCAAAAGATCTATTTCCAGACTAGCCCCAGCTAAGACAAAAAACACAAGATATATCGGCCAATCAACATGCCCTAATACATCAAAAAATTTAAAGCTTTCATTATTAAGGTTTACAACAACTGCAGCCAAAAACATACAGCTTAACAGCACGGAAGCATGAAAATGCAAGGCCAATCCGGTTGTCACAAAAATAAATCCCAGGGTACAGATTAAAAGCTCGGTTTGGTTCTTCAACGCTCTTCCCGCGCGGCTTAGCATAAAGCCTAAAAGCCCGCCTAAAATAAATGCCTTGCCTATTTCCAGCAGCGAGCCTAACACAACATTAAACATGCTCGTAGAAAGATGTGCATACATTGCCTTGGCAATAGCCAGAGATATAGAAAAAATAATCAATCCCCAGGCATCATCCAAAGCAACAACTCCCATAAGCACATCAACAAATTGACCTCTTGCCTTATATTCTCTGACAACCATAATAATTGCTGCCGGAGCACTGGCAGCAGCAATAGCCCCGAATATAAGCGCCAGATATCCAGGAACCTTGAAACAAAGCAGCGCAATAACTGTTATAAGCCATGCGCCAACAGCCTCCATAATAGAGATCCAAAGCACCTGCTTGCCTACATTGCGAAAGGTGGCTTTTGAAAAATTCTGGCCAATACTAAAGGCAATCAGGCTTAGGGCAATCTGCGATATTGTCCCGGATATTTTTATAATATTCATGGGCAAAATATTTAATACAAAAGGACCGATCAGTATGCCCAGAACAAGATAGGCCGTGATTGCCGGGGTCTTGACCTTTTCAGCAACCTTTCCGAACATCAGGCCAAAAATAAAAATTACACCAATTCCTAAAATAAAATTCACTTAAACAAGTCCTCTTTCTTTAAAGACCTTCATGACAATATCAAAAACACTGATAAGCCCCACAAGTCTCTTATCTTTATCTATTACTGGTATTGACTGACGACTATGCAGCTGCATCAGATCATAGGCCTTTTTAAGATCTTCATCCTGCCCGACCTTCACTATCTTTTTATCCATAATATCCGCCACGATCACCAGCAGCCCCATACCTTCTTCGATATCAACATCAAAGATATTTGCCGGCTCCCGGCTGATCATTGACAAGGGATTATGCATGAGCAGATCCTGATTATGCGGTTTAAATATATCAAAAAACGACTGGATATGTACTATCCCAAGCAGAGTATTATCATCATCTACTACCGGCACCACCGGAAAGCTATGAAACTTGCTGAATAACTCAAGTAATTGCGCAAGAGTTGTCCCTCGTTTAACAGAGATTACCTCGGCCTGCATATTGTTTTTTACCAGCATATGAGCACCTTTCATTTTTATATTCAAACAAGAAAATAATTATAGTCTCTTACTATTATAAATGCAATTAAAAAAGAAAAGTTATCCTTAATATAATTTTTTCCTTACAACCCTAATTCCATGCTGATTCCCTGCGAGGTTAACCCGCTGCACTTGCTTTATAGCCTGGCTTTCCTGCGCCATAACGGCAAACCCTAGAGATTTTGCCCGCACTTGATTTATCGTCCCGTAAAAATATATTTGCTGCGTTCTATGGAGCATACCGCTTTTACGCAAAGTAACAACAAGGTTATGGTTTCTATCTAACTTCCATGTGCCGATAAATGCGATCTTCGGCGACCATGCATACTGCTATCTCCAGACTTTATGTGCAGACAGATTATACATAAGATTGTTTTTGCGGTCCACCGTGAAAAGTTCCCCGAACCGAGATTTTCTTTTTATCCCAGATACTGGACAGCTAATTTTGCCTATCAATAGCATATTGATATTCAATCATAAGCTCTCTGCCGGGTTAATCAGACATTAAAACGTATATCTAACATATCACCGCTTGTAATAACATAGTCTTTATCTACCAGCCGAACAAAACCCTGTGTCCTTGCCTCCTGCATATTATGCACAGTATCAAAATCCCGAAAGTTTACGATTTCCGCTTTTATAAATCCTCTGGCCAGGTCTGAATGGATCTTGCCTGCGCAAGTCACCGCATCCGAGCCTTTCTTAACCGGCCAGGACCGGACCTCCTGCTTGCCGGCTGTATAAAAAAACATCATTCCGGATTTATCAAAAGCCTTGGCAATCAAATCATTCACTTCTATAGCCCCCTCAACAACGATTGTCGGGGTTAAGCTCAAAGGCGCAAGTTCTTTTATTTTTACATATTCATCCGGAGTAAAATCAATATCACAAGCAGGGATTTCCTTTTCTAACTTCAGCTGGCATTTCTCTAATGCGGCTTTTTCTGCCATATCATTTGAGTTAGCTATACGATTATCAACCTTCTCCATGTCCATTATCAAAAAGTCAAGCAGCTTATCCCTAGAAACAACAATGCAGTCAGCATTCATATAATCTTCTTTGATAAACTCCGCAAAAAAAGGCGATATTTTTTTTGGCGCAAATTTTTCTGTCAGCTTTATAATTATCGCATCATTGTATTTGGTTTTTCCTTCCGGCAAATCTACTCCTAAAAAACTAATCTTCATTCTTTTTTCTCTCCTTATTTAGCTGGCCTCTGCGGAGTGAATCACTCTGGTTGCTTTTTACGCCAGAGAAATACCTTATCCTTTGGTTTTACTGTAAAGGGGAGTTTGATACCCGCAAGTTCCCCCTTGTTAATTTTATCGACAAATTCATGCCTTTGCTGCAACTCAACAGCAACAGTAAAGCTAGGCGGAGTACTCTTGCCGATAAATAAAATCTCCTGCCCCTTACGCAATGGCTTATTCTGCAAGCGAATTTCCGCAACATTGATTTTTTTAAAGAATTTAACAACTTCTCCTAAAAACACTTTTTCGTATGTGTTTTCAAGTTTAGTACTTATTGCATTCTGGGGTGCTCCAAAATAAAACCCGTTTGAAAACCCGCGATTAAATACTCTTTGCAGCTGCTCCTTAAGCTGTGCCTTTAAAACATCCGTAAGATTATCATTAAAATAAGCATCTATTGCCGTGCGATATGCTTGAGTCACCACTTTCACATATTCCGGTGCGCGCCTCCGTCCTTCTATTTTAAATGCCTCTATCCCAGATTCGATTAATTCATCAATGAAATCTATGGTGCAAAGGTCTTTTGCACTCAACACATAATCTCTACCCAGTATATATTGGGCCTCTTCATCGGCGTCTTTTATTGAAAATTCTCTTCTGCAATATTGAAGACATTCTCCTTGATTAGCCGATTTCCCAGAGGAATAGCTTGAGAGAAAGCATCTGCCTGAAATACTAATGCACATAGCGCCATGAATAAATGCCTCGATCTGACATTTTATATTTTGCTCCCTCTTTTTGCGTATAATTTTCTTTATATCAATAAGCGTACACTCACGTGCCAACACTGCCCGCTTAACCCCCAGCCTGGAAAAATTTTCAAGTGCCGCGCTATTAGATACGCTTGCCTGCGTAGAAAGATGTACCGGAAGTTTAAGCTTTTTTGCGATACTCATAACCGCCATATCCCACAAGATCACTCCATGTACTTTAGCCTGCTTTGCTTTTATAAGTATTGCCTCTGCTTTTTTCAGTTCATGTTCCATGATAATTACATTAAGCGCCAGATACCCCTTTTTCTTATGCCCGGCCAAAAAGCGCATTATTTTTTTAAGCTCCATAGCATCAAAATTGCCGGCAAGATTCCGCATATTCAGACCCTTAACGCCAAAATAGACACTATCTGCCCCTGCCTCTATGGCGCTGACAAGCCCGGCCCAGTCCCCGGCAGGGGCAATAAGCTCTGGCTTCTTTAATAGTTTATTTTGTTTGAATTTATTGTTTTTCATATATCGTTTGCCGGTTTTCCTACAAGACTTATTTCTTTTCAGAGAGAACACATATTTTATTGCGTATATTTTCCAGTTTGCCGAAACAAATCAGTTTATCGCCTAAACCTATTTTCATCCGGGCCGAAGGATTCGGAATAATTTCCCCTGCTTTTTGTATAGCCAGCACAGTTATATCCGCATCCCGCAGCTGGGAGTTCATCAGCGTTGTATCTATTACAGGGCTGTCCTTGAATATTTCTATCTGAGAGATACCATACCCTCCTGTAGCCACCACCAGCTCTTCAAATGTTATGCGTTTTATAAGTTCATTTTTAATAAAACGCAGGCGCAAAAAATTTGTCATCTTTTTATCAAGCTGCGTATATGTTGCAATACGATAACTTACGATTATAGCAATGATCACAATGCCTAGCTTTATCCATGGCTGCACAGATAACGGAAAAGCCGAGTTAAACAGTGATATAGTATAATCAGATGCAAACAGCTCCGGCCGCAACGAGTTAGCCAATGTAGCAATCAATGTAACAAACCCTGCATGCCCGAGAATAATAAGCGTCGAGGCTATACGCCTTCTCTGTTGATTATTAGTAACTAATTCAGATTCCCTTGTTGTAAAACCTGTTCCGGAAAAACAGGATAGAGCCTGAAAAGATGCCATTGACCAATCAAGACCTGTAAGTTCAAATGCTATCGCACCCAGCCTGACCGCGATAAATGAGACAAACAACGCAATAAGAAATAACAAGACATTCATTGATTACTCCTTTGTTAATGTTTTAATTGTTTTGTGTCTCAATAAAGCAGCGCTCCAACCGATAACTATACCGGTTACAAGCGTAAGAAATAATATAATCGCCCGGCTGGTAGTAAAGGCCCAGAATAAGAACTTGATTTCAACTGTTTCATAATTTTGCGCTACAAAAACAACTAATAAAAATAACACGCCAATTCTCAGCCAAAATTTCCACTGCATGCGTTACCTCCTGTAAATTAGAATTTCTTTTTGAATTTTAGATATAATTTTTCTTCGCCTTCTTCGACCTGTTTGACTTCTTCTTCGAACTGCTGTGTTTTTAACTGATTAAGCTGTTTTTCAGCATTAACAGATATTGAGTCTGTGAGCTTAACCTCGCCTTTAACAGTATGTGTAGTCGTATTATCAACATTTCCTTTGCAGTCTTCCTGCGGCGATTCCACCTCATACCCCAGCTTAATCTTATCTGAAAGCGAAGTATTAAGACCCATTGTATTAGTTTCATTGCGATAAATCAGCGATATATCGCTGATTCCAAAGCGTTTTGCGATCTTACTGCCTGTACCGGCAAAAAGAAAATAGTCCACAAAATCTTTGATCAAATCAGCAGACATCCTACCGCTTTGCAACGCACCCTGCGTACTGCCCCAGGCTCGCCCAGTAGCCAGCATAACCAATAATAGCTCCTGCGTCAAGGGAGGGTTTGAGCTTAATGTCAATTTAGGCTCATTTACGGTTCCCTGCAGTACCATGCTGATCGCCACATCCTCCACTTTTGCCACCCCCCGGATATTGAGTTTTGGTCTTTTCGGATCACCGACAAAAATTATCTTGCTCTCCTTTAGCTCTATCAACGCAGTTTTCCCTCCGGAAACCAGGCCTCCATGTAAAACAATTTCACCGTTCAGCTTGGCTACATTAATTAGATTATCACAATACATCAAAAGTGATCCAGGGCAATCTACCATAGAAAATTTCTCCTTTAAAATACTCTCTATATAAAAACTGCCCTCCGCAGCAAGCTCAGAAAGAGAACCGGCAATACAAATACTCACATCACTAAAAACTCCGGAAAGAGTGCTTAATACCGGCCGACGAGTGAAAAGATCAATTATCTCCCGCGCGCTTACTCTTTTAGAATAAAGCGTTAGATCCAGAATTCGATCAGCATACTCCCCATAAAAAAGTATTGTATCAGAAAATGAAAGCTTAAGCCGGCCATTATAGATATTAAGTCTAGCACTCTTTAGCTTAAA
>CAYTGV010000007.1:82011-85538 GCA_964437495.1 uncultured Planctomycetia bacterium
GCTGTTGATATATACTAAGACTCACAGAATCATGTAAGGCATAGGCCACCCAGATTTTGAATCGAGGGGGTCTATTTTTTAAAACCATGAAGAAAATCATGCCTATTTCTCTACTAATAAACAAGTTAAGTAAATATAACGAGTTTGTTTTTCTTGACAGCAGTTTAAGCGATAAAAAGAACAAACAGTCTTTTGTGTTTTTAAAACCGCATAAATTAATTTGCTGCTACAAGCTATCTGACTTAAAATCCTGCCTCAGAACTATGCAAAAGGAAAAAGAAAGCGGCAATTACCTGGCCGGGTTTATTTCTTATGAAGCAGGTTATTCATTTTGCCAAAAACTGCACTCAGCGGCAAAATACGATTTCCCTCTGATCTGGATGGGAGTTTTTAAGAAAGTCTCCATTTATGACCACAATAAAGGCTGTTTTCTCAATAACCCTATAAAGCTTGAGACTATTGCCGCAAGCAAAAACAGTAAAAGCTGTCAAATTACAGATTTAAGACTTAATATCTCAAAAAAAGATTATATCAGAAATGTAAACATTATCAAGGGGCTTATCGCAGCGGGGGATACCTACCAAGTCAACTATACAACAAAAATTAAATTTAATCTTAAGGGAACAGATCTTGCCTTATACCAAAAACTACGGGATAACCAGCCTGTAGGCTATAGCGCTTTTATTAAATCCAAGCAATTTAGTATCCTCTCCTATTCTCCTGAATTATTTTTTAGGAAAACAAAAAAGCATATCTGCGTACAGCCAATGAAAGGTACTATGCCTAGAGGCCTCAATACACTTGATGATAAAAAAATGCAAAAATTTTTGCGCAATGATCCTAAGAATCGCGCAGAAAACATTATGATTGTCGACTTATTGCGCAATGACCTGGGCAAAATCTCAAAAATATCAAGCGTGCAAACAACCCGCATGTTTCAGATAGAAAAATATAAAACGCTTCTCCAGATGACCTCAACCGTAGAAAGTGAATTAAAAAAAGAGATCAATCTCTATAATTTATTTTCAAGCCTGCACCCCTGCGGTTCGGTAACCGGAGCGCCCAAAATACACACCATGGAAATCATAAAGCAGCTTGAACCCGAAGAAAGAAAAATCTACACAGGTTCCATCGGCTATATCTCTCCTGACGATAATGCCGTTTTTAATGTAGCCATCCGGACTATTTTACTGAATAGGACTAAAGGTGAGATGGGCATTGGCGGCGGAATAACCTACAATTCCAGCCCTGAATCAGAATGGGCAGAAACAAAACTAAAGGCAAAATTTCTCACTCAAAAACATTTTAAACTTATTGAAACCATGCTTTTAAGCAAAAAAACTGGAATTTTCCTGTTTGAACTGCATTTAAAACGCCTGAAACAATCAGCTGAATTTTTTGGATTTCCTTGCTCCTTAAAGAAAATCAAGGCAATGCTACACAAGAAAACAAACAATCTCCCCGGCAATCAAGACTATAAACTGCGCCTGCTCTTAAATAATGCCGACAATGTTCATATTACCATATCCGCTATTACAAAAATACGCCCCAAAGCAAGCTCCAGGCAAATAATTATTTGCCCGCATAGAATTAACAAACACAATCCCTTCCTCTACCATAAAACCACCTGTCGCAGCCTATACAACAGGCAATTAAATAAATATAAAAAATTTGGATTTTATGATATATTATTCCTCAATAGGAACAAGCAAGTCTGCGAAGGCGCAATTTCTAATGTTTTTATTAAAAAAAGTGGGATTTACTACACTCCGCCTATTAACTGCGGCATGCTGCCTGGGGTATTCAGAGAATATTTCATAAAACAAAATAAAAAAGTCAGGGAAAAGATCCTTTATATAGAAGACCTTAAAAAAGCAGACGTTATATACTGTGCCAATTCAGTCAAGGGAATGGTAAGGGTCAGATTAGCCTAAAAAAACAGTAATAAGTGGTAAGGATTAAGCATTCAGTGAAAAATTTGAGGACTAATCCCAAGTATTGTATGTTGAGGTAGAAGCTGAAAAATGCCGGAAACGAAAAATAAGTTATGAATAACAAGTGATAAATTACGAGTTAAGCCTATAAACATAAAACATAAGAGGAAAAAAGCGATTTCTTTTATATTTTGAATTTGTTTAAGATTTAGAGTTTATTTTTTAAAAATGTTCCCAGCCAAAAGAAGGCAGGACAACATAATCAGCTGGCCATTAGCTTTTTTCTGTTTTGCTCCATTAGCTATCGACTATTAGCCATAGGCCTTTTATTTTTCTGCTTTTTACTTGTTAAGCCTGTTTCACCTGAAAACAATGCACGCCGATCTCTTTATTATCCATATAGAATTTAACCGCATATTCCCCGGTAGTCTCATAGCGAATATTGACAAACTGGCCGATAAATCCAAAGTTACGCTTTGGATCCACCTTTACTTCTTGGGATATGCTAGCCATCTGCTTTTGGGAATCATCATTCAATACCAGCTTGCAGGTGAATTTATCCTGGTTATGGACTCCTGCGATATTAGTCACAATAAACATCAGCGGATGATGCGTGGGAAATGATCGCACATTAATATTCTCAAAAATTCCGGCCATGGTTAGTTTGCCCTCACGGCTAACTGTTGCATAATCACATAAAAAAGAAAAGTTTAACTTAGCATCTAGTACACTCATTTTTCCTCATTCCTTTAGTTTTCCGCTATGAATATCTCAGAAAAGAAACTCAACCCTCTCGCCTGGCCTGTGCATCACGAGCTTTCCTGCGGCATTCAAAAACATAATGCGTAATTGCATTTTTCAATTCAGCGGATATTCTTATAAATTTAAATCTGGTTTCAAACAACATCCCCTCGCCGCTATCTCCCACCACGCCTATCAAATCAGACCGCACTACATCTGCTTCTGCTTTGACAATCTTCTTAGAATACGGCAGAGTTATTGACAGCTGCATTTTATCTCCTATTTGCAATGAATAATTCAGGTAGACTTTAACGCCTCCGGCACTTATATCGCGTGTTTTAGTCCTGGTAATCGTCATCGTGTCCAAAGCACTGGGCATAAATTCTATATCGACAAAATCATCTATCCTTTTATATACTCTTTTCTGTGGCATTGTTAATCCTTTCGATTATTTATGATTAAAGCCTTTGCCTTTACCTCTTGCGCAATCTGCGTACCGCATAGTACATCGACAATCCTCAGGGCAAATTCAAATGCCGTGCCCGGACCTTTACTTGTAATAATATTGCCGTCGACAACCACGGCATCTTCACTATGCATCACCTGCGGAGGGAACAATTTTTCAAAGGAAGGATAACATGTTGCCTTTTTTCCTTCCAAAACACCGGCTTTGGCCAACACGCAGGCAGGGCTTGCACAAATAGCAGCTATGATCTTTTTTTGCTCAACACATGTCTGTAGCATATCATCAACCACCTCAGATGCCGCAAGATTTTTTGCGCCTGTGCTACCACCGGGCAGCAGCAACGCATCCGGAATAATTTCAAGATCCTTTAAAAACACATCGGCCTG
>CAYTGV010000008.1:0-5703 GCA_964437495.1 uncultured Planctomycetia bacterium
GAGAGATTAATATTCGTTTAAAAGAATATGTTAACATAATTCTGCCTCCAATTTTCGGAACTCTTATTATGGGAACAACTTGTGCTATTGTCTTGAAAAGTTCTTGGTTTAAAGAATTTCCTTTATTGATGTTTGGGGTATCAGCAGGCGCTGGATTTTTTGTGTATTTGGCTAGTATGTTTATGATCACCATGCGAACAAATTATAAGGGTTTAAAGGAATTTAAAAGTATAATGAAAAAACTTTAAGGGAGTGTTTATGTCTATTCCAAGAACGTTAATTTCGAAACTACCAACTAAACTGAAAATAATTTTACGTTTTTTTTGTTTGGAAACTTTTTACATAATAAAGAAAGGCGTACTTTTATTGAGTATAAAGTTAAAATTTAATACAAAATTTTATAATAAACCGGAACAGTTTTTAAAATTACATTTGGGTTGCGGAGATAGATACAAGACAGGATACTTAAATCTTGATTCTCGACCAACCAAAGCAACTGATTATGTATGTAACGCTGTTAGGCTTCCTTTTTCGGATCAATCCGTGGAAATCATTGAAACCTATCATATGATTGAACATTTGTCGCAAAATGAATTCATGAAAGCTTTGAAAGAATGGTGGCGAGTTCTAATCCCCGGAGGGGAACTAGTAATAGAATGTCCTGATTTTGATCAAACAGTCAAGGAATATTTGGGGGGCAATCAAACAAGGCTTAATAATATATTTGGGTTACGCAGGTTTAAAGGTGATTCGCATGTTTGGGGATATAATTTTTTGAGGCTCAAGAAAATTCTCGAAAAACATGGTTTTGGAGCGATCAAGAACAGTTTGCCCCAGGATTATCATCGGCTGGAAGAACCGTGCTTGAGGATACAAGCATACAAAAGTTTAAGCCATCTATTTAAAAAGGATTATTATGATGAAGGGTGGTGGTCGATGAGAAAGAGTACACGACCTGAGACTCAACAGATTTCCTGGTGGGAAGGACATATTTTTAATAAAATTTTTCATGAATTTGAAGATCAATTATTTAAGAATAAAAAAGTAATTGATTTAGGGTGTGGTTCGGGAGAGAAGGATATAATTATGGCCAAGAATGGGCATTCTATAACAGGAATTGAATTATCAGAGAAGGCCTTAGAGATTGCCAGAGAACATAAGAAAAGGGAAAAACTGGATAATATCCAATTTGTGAATGGGTCTGTCATGCAAATGCCTTTTTATGATAACACTTTTGATAGTGGCGTGATGATTGAGGTGCTTGAACATCTAGACCGAATTCATATAGATCGATTTTTCCATGAAATCAAGCGGGTTTTGAAACCAGAAGGCCAGTTGCTTATTACAGTTCCCCATAAGTTTGCTTATTCAGATCCAGGACATATACAAACCTTTACCAAAGGATTATTAGCGAAGCTTTTAGATGAACAGGGGTTACATATAGATTTCATCGAATGGGAAAAACGCAAAGATGCCTATCGAGAACACGATATGTTAAAGGTTTTATGTTCTGTTCAAGAAAATTTAGCTAAGCAAAATAGAAAAATTTGTGCAATAGGTGCCTATAATATCAGATATGATCAATTGGGCTTTCATTGGGATGGACAAGCGAGAGCTTTTCAAAAACTTGGTTACGATACTTTATTACTTAATATAAGAATAGATAGTTATGAAAATTTAAGAAGAAAAATCATTGAATTTAAGCCAGATGTGCTTTGGTTAGGCTTGAAGGAGTGCCTTCCTTTTATAGCATGGATGGCTGAAGATCTTAAAAAAATCGGATGTATTATTGTGTACTGGTTTTGTGATTTAAGGGGAATTGAAGGGAAAAGGGGAAATCTTCCACTTAAAAAGCCGATAATTACTCCGCATAAATTTAAGAATTTGATAAATTATATCTTCCTTTCTAATGCTGGACAGATTGAAGATTATAAAAAAATATTTGAGATGGAAAATGTTTTTTATATGGGGCGATCAGCCTCAAAGAACTTCCATCGGCGAGTTCATTTGGAAGAAAAGTTTGATATAGTTTTTGCTGGTGGTCTTGGAAGAAATATTTTTCATAAAAAAAGGACAAAATTATTAAAAAGGATTTCTCGTAGTTACAATGTTCAAATGAGAAACGATGCAAGGAATAACATATCAGAGTTTTATTCTTCTGGTAAATTGGTTTTTGGAGCAGATATAATCAATGAAGGGAGTGAATTCCAGCCATATTTATATACATCAAATAGATTATTCATCGCTTTGGCATGCGGTGCTTGTTATATTTGCCAATGGTTCCCTGGGATAGAGAAACTAGCAGAAAATCATAAGCATTTGGTCTGGTTTAAAGAAGAAAAAGAGCTTTTTGAGCAGCTGGATTATTACTTGAAGAATGACAAGGCAAGAGAAACAATCAGAAGAAACGCTCAGGCGTGGGCCTATGGAGCACATACACATTTACATAGAGTTGAGAATATACTTGATATCATTGATGAAAAAACTAAGAACTTTTATGGATTCTTAGAGTAAAAAGGTAGAACGTTGAAAATAACAATATTAACTCCTAATTTCTCAAGTAATTGTTTGGGGCGGGCATATATACTGGCGAAAATGCTTTCATGTCGCTGGCAGGTTGAAATAGTCGGCCCTATGTTTGGCGAGAGTATTTGGTCCCCGGTAGCTGATGAGAAAGATATTGAGTTTAAGCCTTGTAAACTTAAAAGTCATGACCATTACTTGTTTAATCTTAGGAAAATAATGAAGAAAATAGACGGAGATGTCATCTATGTTAGCAAACCGCTGATGACAAGTTTTCTTCCTGGTTTGCTGTGTAAATTCTTCAAGAAAAAACCGTTGATTCTTGATATCGATGATTGGGACTTGGGTTTTGTAAAGGAATCATATAAGAAGCTTTCAGGTTTTTGTCGTTTTAAACATTTTGTGCATTCTTTTTTGGATTATGCATGTTATTGGAATATTCTGTTTATGGAAAAGCTGGTTAATTTGGCAGATGTTAAAACTGTGTCCAATTCCTTTTTAAAGGAAAAATTTTCCGGTCGGCTTATCTATCACGCTAGGGATGCACAGATTTTTGATCCACAAAGATATGATGCCAAGGCTCTTAAAGTAAGATACGGTCTGAGTTCTAAAAAAATAGTTTCTTTTATTGGCACAGCCAGAAAACATAAAGGATTAGACACGCTTATAGAGGCAGTGAGCTTGATTGAGGATCAGGATTTGGTATTAATGTTTGTAGGCCTAGAAGGCAGAGAAAACCCCTATGGGTTAATGGCTAAAGAAAAACTAGGGCTTAGCAGGGTTATGATATTTGGCAAACAGTTATTTTCTAAAATTAGGGAATATTTGGCAATAAGTGATGTTATTGTTGTTCCTCAGGAAGATAATTTTTCTACTAAAGGTCAGTTTCCTGCAAAAATTTTCGATGCTATGGCTATGGCCAAACCTGTTGTATCAACGGATGTTAATGATATTCCAAAAGTATTAGATGGCTGCGGTTTGATTGTACCATCTAAAGATGCTGAAAAAATGGCAGAAGCGATTAAATCTTTAATTGACAATGAAAAGTATTCAGCGGATATGGGTAAAAGAGCAAGGGAGAGATTTCTGGAAAAGTACAGTTATGAAAAAGTAGGCAAAGCCTTATTTGAGGTTTTCTCTAAATATGAAAAATAGACATATTTTTGTTGGTTGAATTGATACTATTTCAAGTGTTGAGATATTTTGACTATAAGTATATAATTGAATCAATATGAAAAGTAAATATTGTTTTTTATTAATAATAATCTTAATGTCTTGCGGTTGTATGCAGCGTTATTATAATACGGTAACACACACGGAAGAAACCTATTTTTACTCTACAGACAAGGAGGTTAAGATAGGAAAATCGCTGTCTAAGCATATAGAGCGGGAATTTAAGCCTGATAATGATCTTCTGATACAGCAGCGAATTAATGAGATCGGTCAAAGGGTAGCGCAGAATGCAGAAAGAAAAGAGTTAAGATATTATTTTAAAGTTTTGGATGTTGAAGATATAAATGCCTTTGCATTACCAGGAGGCTATGTTTATATTTTTAAGGGGTTGTGGGAGAAAATAGAGAAAGATGATGCGAAAATCGCAGCAGTGCTGGCACATGAAATAGCGCATATTAACGCTAGACACAGTGTTAAAAGATTGCAGGGGGCAATAGGAGTTAATATATTAAGTGTTCTGGTTGCTGTAACGCCTGGATCCGACGGGTATTCTAAATACAAGGCTATGGCTGGGATAGGTGAGCTGATGCTTGCTTATTCAAGAGAAGATGAGATGCAGGCTGATTTTTTGGCCACAAAGTATATGCAGCTTGCAGGATATGAATTATTGGCTATGCTTGATGTTCTTGAGATATTACAGGATGTTCAGAGAAAAAGGCCGATGCGGACTACCATAGTGCAAACACATCCTTATATTAGCGAACGCAAAAAACTAGTTAAACAGAAGATCGGCAAAGGCAATATTGGTTTTGATGATTATATTAATACAAGCAGGTAAATATGGTATTTGAATGTAAATGAGCATTAAACAACCAAGAAGGAGATTGTCGCATGGATGAGATACTTAAGAAAAAAGTTTCGCATGAGGAAATATGGCGGGTTTTCAGGATAATGGCTGAATTTGTCGAAGGATTTGAGACTCTTTCTAAAATCGGGCCGGCTGTTTCTATTTTTGGATCCGCCCGCCAGATGAAAAGAGATGAAAAATATTATAAAATAGCTGAGAAAACTGCTTATATGCTTTCTAAAATGGGGCTGGCGATTATTACTGGCGGAGGACCCGGGATAATGGAGGCGGCAAACCGGGGGGCAAAAGAAGCAGGCGGACAGTCAATAGGACTTAATATACAAATACCGGTTGAGCAGCAGCCAAATCCGTTTATCAAGACAATACTTCAGTTCCGTTATTTTTTCTGCAGGAAATTTATGTTTGTAAAATACGCGCAGGCCTATGTGATAATGCCCGGCGGATTCGGTACACTTGATGAGTTTTTTGAGGCGATTACCCTGATCCAGACAGGACGAAGTGAGCCTTTCCCTGTAATTCTTGTCGGAAAGAAATATTGGCAGGGGCTGATTAAGTGGTTCAACAGTATTTTGCTTCAGAATAAAAGTATATCAAAAAAGGATTTGGCGATATTTGAGGTTGTGGATAATCCGGAAGAAGTTGTTGGGATAATAAGAAAATTCAATATAAAAAGCAGAAAGAAAAAGGGCAAAAAAAAATAGCTTGTTCCCCCGGGTTTAAGAGTTTGTAAGCTGAAGGAATAAAATTGTATATTGTAATAACAAGTGCGATAAGAAAAAGCTCCATAGATTGCAAGAAACCTGCATGCATTGTATTTTATGCAGTAAACAACAAAGATCCGCATTCCGGATACAGTTTTGGCACAGATTTTTTCTTTTGCTAAGACAAGAAATCTAAACAGGAAAGTAAATTCTGCCTATTTTGTATATATTAATATGCAAAAGACGATACTTGGAAAGCTTAAATTTATAATAATGCATTTATTTTTGCCTGTAAGGGTATTAGCGCGTAGTTATTCGATAAAACTTGGACCATTTGTGTTAGTATATTATTTAAAGCGCATATTTGGAATGTTTACGCAGTCTTTAAGGTTTTGAACAGGAGAATAATGAAATTGTTAAATAAAAAAGGATTTACCC
>CAYTGV010000008.1:5803-8584 GCA_964437495.1 uncultured Planctomycetia bacterium
TTTAAGGTTTTGAACAGGAGAATAATGAAATTGTTAAATAAAAAAGGATTTACCCCTTTTGCTGGTGCTTTTTATGCTCCTAATTCAGAGATGAATCTTACCGGACAGGGTGCTTTATTCGGGGCATTTGTCGGCAATGAAGTAACTATAAGCGGTCAAGGCGGAGTACATTATGATACTCAGCTGGGTTCTGTTGGTTCGAGCGCTATTTCATCATATGATCTAACTGCATTCAGAGATACGCAGTCACCGTACAGCCTCTCACCGTAAAAAAAGGTCACAGGTATATAGTTGGCGGTTGAAAATAAAAGGATTTTTTAATGATAATTCCATGGAAGAATATTAACCGTTTTACAAGTAAATCTCTGAAACAGCCTGAATATGCACTCAATGTATCTTGTGAAGGTGATATGAAAAAATTATACTGTTCATGCATCTTATTGAAGATTCAAATGTTATCATGCAAATAACTGCATTTGATATGGGGCCGAAATCAACACAATCAAAGATTAATCGATGTGATTTGTTGATATCTAAAATTGTCACACTTTAAATATAAACAGCGAGAAGCAAGTAGAATGAACAGATCTTAGGTAAACCCCCATTTCATTGTTTCCAAAGAGGAAAATGCCGGCCTAATTGTACGGATTGCAATATGCTTTTGGCAGTGGTATAATTAAATCTTAAAATCAGTTACTTGTTTATGGTGTAATTTCGTATCAGTAGCTAGGTCGCTGCTTCACGGGATAAATTCTCCCGCCGCAATACGGCGGGATCATTTAAGGAGAATGGCAAATGAATAAACTTACTGTTAAGGACGTGGATTTAAAAGACAAGTGTGTTTTAATGCGTGTTGACTTTAATGTTCCTCTGGATGCAAATTGTAATATCAGCGATGAACTCAGAATAGTCTCTGCATTGCCGACTATTAAATATTGCATCGACAATGGGGCGAAAAAGGTAATTCTTATGAGCCATCTTGGCAGGCCAAAAGGAAAAGTGGTTGAAAAAATGAAACTTGGTCCTGTGGCTAAGCGTCTAAGTCTGTTGCTGAATATGCCGGTGGAGATGCTTGATGACTGTATCGGGGGTAAAATAGAGCAGGTAGTTAAAGACTCAGACAAAAAGATAATTTTACTTGAAAATTTGCGTTTCTATTCTCAGGAGACTGAAAATGACCAGGATTTTGCTAAAAAACTGGCATCTTTGGGAGATATTTTTGTTAATGATGCCTTTGGTACAGCACATCGTGCGCATGCTTCAACTGAGGGGGTAACGCATTATCTGCCTTCTGTGGCCGGTTTTTTGCTTGAGAAGGAAATGGCCTTTCTCGGTAAGGTTGTGGAAAATCCGGAAAAACCGCTTGTAACAATACTGGGCGGAGCAAAGGTGTCTGATAAAATAAAGATGATAGAAAACATGATGGACAAGGTTGATTGTTTTTTAATTGGTGGTGGAATGGCTTATACATTTCTCAAGGCTCAGGGTAAAGCAATCGGCAGTTCAAAACTAGAAGCGGATAAGATAGAGCTGGCTAAGGGAATACTGGATAAAGCCCTGCAGAAGAATATAGAGATAATCCTGCCTGTGGATAATCGCGTGGCGGATAAATTTGATGCTAAAGCGAATATCCAGGATGTGGGAGAGGAAATACCCGAGGGCTGGATGGGCTTGGATATCGGGCCTAAGACAGTGGAGCTGTTTAAAGCCAAACTCAAAGATGCAAAAACAATAGTCTGGAACGGACCTGTGGGAGTATTTGAAATGCCGCCTTTTGCAAAAAGCACACAAGCGATAGCTGAGTATATTGCTACGCTTGATGCAATTAGCATTATCGGCGGGGGGGATACTGCTTCAGCTGTGCGGCAGTTTAATGTTGTAGATAAAATGAGCCATGTTTCTACCGGCGGAGGAGCAAGTCTTGAGCTTCTTGAGGGACTGGAGTTGCCGGGGATTACGGCATTGAATGATAAAAAGCAGTAGATAGTATAGCGTATTGAGTATTGCGCATAAACCCGAAGAATGATCTCCTTCGCTAAAGCTATGGAGGACAGGTGGACAATTACTTGCCTTGTTCGTTAAGTTGCAGGACGCAAACATAAGTTAACAGTAAAAAGGAATAATGACAAAACATTTTAGCGTTTAGTTTATAGTCTTTTCTTTTTACTCAATACGCAATACTCTATACGTAAAAAGAAAAACAACTAATTATGGTAAGAAATAAACATACGGCTTTTAAGGGTTTTACCCTGATTGAGATTTTAGTAATTCTTGGTGTGCTTTCTATTCTTACCGGGTTGATCATGAGTGGAGGAATAGCCGCTAAAAAAAGGGCCAGAATCTACCAGGCTAAGACGATGATTTCGTCTCTTGAAATAGCGCTTGCGCTTTATCATGTGGATTTTGGGGCCTATCCTGTTGCGGGTAATCAGAACCTGGTTAATTTGCTCAGTGATATTGCGACTTATAGCTCCAATAGTGATTGGCATGGGCCTTATATGAGTTTTAAAGAAAATACCTTAAATGGGACTATACCCAATGCTAATGTAATTGATTCCTGGGGCATTGATTATTACTATACCATGGACAGTGTATTGCCTTATAAAATTTGGTCACGCGGTCCGGATCAAATAGATAATAACGGAAACAATGATGATATTAAAAGCTGGTAAGTGAGGATTAAACTTATGGAGCAAAGCGACATAAGTTTATATTTCGAACTTATCCCGCCGCAGTGTGGCGGGATGAATGAATGTAAATATTATAAATGGTAAAGACCCG
>CAYTGV010000008.1:8684-12633 GCA_964437495.1 uncultured Planctomycetia bacterium
GCTCATTAACGAAAGGAAAGAATATGCGTAAACCAATTATTGCCGGAAACTGGAAGATGAATAAAACAATAACAGAAGGTCTTGAGCTTGTGCGTAATCTTAGCATAGAGCTTAAGGATATAAAAGATGTTGATATAATGGTTTGTCCGGCATTCACAGCTCTATGCAGTGTTGCGCAAGCCGTAGAAGGTTCAAATATTAAGTTAGGTGCCCAGAATTTGTTCTGGGAGGAGCAAGGTGCTTTTACCGGGGAAGTATCGGCTGTAATGCTTAAAGATACGCATTGTGAATATGTTATAATCGGTCATTCTGAGCGCCGCAGTATTTTTAAAGAAACAAATGACTATGTTAATAAAAAGATAAAGGCGGCTTTAAAGGCAGGGCTGTTGCCGATACTTTGTGTGGGAGAAAGGCTTAAGGAGCGTGAAGAAAATAAGACTTTTGATATTATTGCTGATCATGTCCATGGTGCGCTTCAGGGGCTTAGCGCTGATGACCTGAAAAAGGTTATGATTGCTTATGAACCTGTGTGGGCTATTGGGACCGGAAAGGTGGCGACGCCTGATCAGGCGCAGGAAGTGCATGCTTTTATCAGAAAGATAATTGTGGATAATTTCGGTAAAGAAGCAGGCGAAAGTTTGAGAATTCAGTACGGCGGCAGTGTGAAGCCGGATAATATTAAGTCTTTGATAAACAAGCCGGATATTGATGGAGCGCTAGTCGGCGGGGCCAGCTTAAAGGCTGAATCTTTCATTGCGCTTGTACAGGCCTGCTCAAAAGAATCGAAAAATGCCGAATAGACAAAAATTTATTAGTGAATTTCTTATGGCCAAAGGAATTGTTAATTTTAAGCAATTGCAGCAGGCCAAGCTAACACAAAAGCGCACACAAGAGCGTATAGAAGTTATTTTAAAAAACATAATTGATATATTTAACGAAAATTTGAGTGAGCTGATAATAGAGGAATTGGGACTGTCATTTGTTGATGCTCTGAAATTTCATCAGGGTAATGAAGTATTGGAAACTGTAAATTCATTTTTGGCAAATCGTTTTCGTATTTTTCCTCTAAAATTAGATAATGATATTCTTGTGCTCGGATTTGATGATCCCCTTAATTTTCTGTCCCTGGAATTTTTCTCTGATATTTTTGGTTTTAGTGTCAGAGGAGAACTGATCAGTAAAGAGCAAATGGATGCTTTGCTTTTTAAACATTATCCTGTTGAAGCAGAAAAAATAACTCAAGTAAAGAATATCCAAGGGCAGGATGAAATTTTGCCTGAAGATGAAGCGCCGGTAATTCAGCTGGTAAGCATGTTGATCACTGATGCTTATCAAAAAAGGGCGAGCGATATACATATTGAGCCTATGTATGATAAATTGAGAATTCGTTATCGTGTTGACGGATTGTTGGCTGCTGTTCAATCACCGGATAAAAGACTTCAAGCCCCATTGATTAGCCGTGTAAAATTAATGGCTGGAATGAATATAGCTGAAAAAAGGCTTCCGCAGGATGGAAGAATCCGCACAGTTGTCAATAATCGGGAGTTTGATTTAAGAGTTTCCACCTTGCCGGGACATTATGGAGAAAGCCTGGTGCTGCGAATACTGGACAGAAGGATAATAAATATTGAGGAAGTAGGTTTTTCCCAAAGCCAGCTGGAGTCTTTCAAAAAGGTTATGGATATTCCTAATGGAATAGTTCTGGTTACCGGGCCTACAGGCAGCGGTAAAAGTACAACTTTATATGCGGTTTTAAACAGTATTGACCGCTCTAAGAAAAAGATATTGACAGTAGAGGACCCGGTTGAATATCAGATCAACGGGATAAATCAGGTTCAGGTAAGAACAAAGATAGGCCTTTCATTTTCCCGGGTTTTACGCTCTATGCTGCGTCAGGCCCCAGATGTTATAATGGTCGGGGAGATTAGAGATCTGGAAACAGCACAAATTGCCGTGCAGTCCGCTCTTACAGGGCATTTGATCTTTTCTACTTTGCATACAAATGACGCCCCCAGCGCAATTACCAGACTTATAGATATGGGAATACAGCCATACCTTACAGCCGCAACGGTTCAGGCGGTTTTAGCTCAACGCCTTGTGCGTTTATTATGTACGAAATGCAAGCAGGAATATCGTCCGTCTAAAGATGAAGTAAGAATTTTGGAACTTGATACAGAGAATATTGATAAATATAAACTCTATCAGGCAAAGGGATGTGCGCATTGCAGTTTTACCGGATATAAAGGAAGGACAGGCATTTTTGAATTGCTGATCTTAGATGAGCAGATAAGAGGGCTTGCGCATGAACATGTTTCTAATACAGTTATAAGAGAGATAGCGCGGAAAAAGGGTATGGTAACATTAAAAGAACATGCTAAAGAAAAAGTAATTAGCGGCTTGACAACATTTAAGGAAGTAGTAAGGGTTACTCAAAGTGATATTGATTGAAAAAGTAGCGAGTAGCGAGAAAAACAGGAAAAAAGAAAAACAAGAAGCATTAAAACTGGACTTATTTATGGGTTTAAACGATTGATTGGGGAACAAAACTGTTAAGTTAGTTAAGAGCAATGTTAGAGTTGCTTAACATTAAACAGAAATGATCTTGCTGTTTTACTAAAAGAAGGGGGGATTTATTATGATGGATATAGGTGAACTATTACAACTTTGTGTTAAACATAATGCTTCTGATTTGCATTTGACGGTGGGCAAGTCTCCGACATTAAGAATTGATGGAGCCTTGATGCCATTGAATTATAAGCTTTTAACTCATGAGGATACAGAAGCATTAATGAAGTCTATTACCGGGCCTGAGAATCAACAGCATGTACAGGAAGTAGGCGGAGTTGATTTTGGTTTTGCTTTTGAGAAAATTGCACGTTTTCGTGTTTCAGTTTATAAACAAAAGGGGCATTATGGGCTTACGCTGCGTTTAATCCCTGGGCACTTATTAAGTTTTGAAGAGATCGGGCTGCCGCTGGTCATCCGAGATCTATTGTCGCGCCCTCGGGGACTTATTTTAGTAACCGGGCCTACAGGCAGCGGTAAGACAACTACGCTGGCAACCATGACGGATTATATTAATACTGAGCGCGATTGTCATATCATTACGATAGAAGATCCGATTGAATATTATCATACGCATAAAAAGGGAATTATTACACAGCGAGAATTAGGCGTGGATGTGCCGAGTTTCAGCGAGGCTTTGATTAAAGGGCTGCGTCAGAATCCGGATGTTATTCTTGTGGGAGAAATGAGAGACCTGGCTACTATAGAGGCAGCGATACTAGCTGCGGAAACAGGCCATTTGGTTCTGGCTACATTGCATACAACCAGTGCTGCGCGTACTGTGGATAGAATTATTGATGTATTTCCTCCTAACCAACAGGAGCAGATCAGAACTCAGCTATCCACTTCGATCTTAGCGGTTATTTCTCAGCAGCTTATTGTTAAAGCCTCAGGCCGGGGGCGAGCGGCAGCTTTTGAAATAATGATCTCTACTCCGTCCATTCAAAATCTTATTAGGGAAAAGAAGACTTACCGGATCACATCAGATTTGCAGACCGGTGCTAAATTCGGCATGAAACCTTTTGATTCTTCTTTGTTTGAATTATATACAAACGGAGTGATCAGACCTGAAGACGCGATTTCCAGGGCATTTGACCAGGATCAAATGAAGGCAAAAATAAGCGGAAAGAAATAAAGAGAAGTAAAAAGTATATTAGCTAATAGCTCATAGCCAATGGCTGATAGTAAAACCAAGTAAAAAGTAAAAAGTAAAAAGTAAAAAGTTGAATAGCTAATAGCTTCCTCCAAAACGAATGGCGGACAGGCATAGCTGATAGGGCAAGAAGTAAAAAGTAAAAAGTAAAAAGGTAAGCGGTTGCGATGCGCGTATCGTCTAAAAAGGCGACGGCAACGGCTAATAGTAAAGCTGCGAAGGATGATCCTC
>CAYTGV010000008.1:12733-24197 GCA_964437495.1 uncultured Planctomycetia bacterium
TCGTCTAAAAAGGCGACGGCAACGGCTAATAGTAAAGCTGCGAAGGATGATCCTCCTTCGCTAAAGCTATGGAGGACAGGTGAATGATCGTCTGCCAAAGAACGGCGAGACTAGGACGAGGATTCAAGTAAAAAGTAAAAGGTAAAAAGTGAAAAGTAAACTTTAGTAACCGCAAGTAACCCCAACAAGTGTCCCCGCCTAAAGAGGAGGGACAGTCAACTATTTAAGGCAAGACATGAATAGTGAATTTAAGTATAAACCATTAGGTGATATTCTCAAGGAGCACGGTCTTATCAGCGCTCAGGATTTGAGTGAAGGATTGGAGCAGCAGAAAACAAGCGGCCTCCCCTTAGGTCAGATATTTGTTAATATGGGTTTTATAACCTCCGAGCAATTACTTAAAGTCCTGGGAGTTCAGGCCGAGATGGAAACTGTAGAGCTTAATGAGCTGGTTATCATGGATGAGGTTGTTAAAAAAGTCCCCGGGTCTATTGCGCGTCTTTATAATATAATGCCGCTTAGTTTCGAGGTGAATATACTTACTGTGGCTACAGATTCTCCGCTTAATTTCAGTATTTTCGATGATCTGCGCTTTATGTTTAATTGTAATATAAAGGGCAAAGTTGCAGGTCATGAGAGCATTGAACAGGCCATAAAAAAACATTATAAAGTTGAGGCGGAAAGCGTAGATGAGCTTTTTTTTGAAATTAGTCAGCATATCCCGGAGATTATTGATGGAACTGCTCATGTTGAAAATATAGAAGAGACAGCTTCCCGGTTGCCTATAATTAAATTGATCAATATGATTCTTACCCAGGCAATTAACCGAAATGCCTCTGATATTCATTTTGAACCTTTTCAGGATGATTTTAAAATACGTTATCGTTTGGATGGGGTTCTCTATGATATTATCTCTCCGCCAAAGGCATTGCATCTTGCTATAAGTTTACGCATTAAGATAATGGCTAATCTGAATATCGCAGAAACACGTCTGCCGCAGGATGGCCGGACAATGGTTAGAATAGCTGGTAGAATGGTGGATTTAAGGGTGTCCACACTTCCGACAATATTCGGAGAGAGCGTAGTGATCAGAGTTCTAGATAAGGCAACGGTGCAGTTATCACTTAATGAAGTAGGATTTGAACCGGATACCAAAGATAAAATAAGAGAATTAATAAAGCGGCCTTATGGTATAATTTTGAGTACAGGCCCTACGGGTTGCGGAAAAACTACTACACAATATTCCGCTTTAAGTGAAATTAATTCCATAGAAAAAAAAATTATTACCGTAGAGGATCCAGTTGAATTCGATCTGCCTGGTTTGATTCAGGTTTCTGTACGCCCTAAGATAAATATGACTTTTGCAGTTGCGCTTCGCCATATTTTACGTCAGGACCCGGATATTATTATGGTGGGAGAAATACGTGATTCTGAAACAGTGCAGATGGCGATCCATGCGTCTTTAACCGGACACCTTGTTTTTTCAACACTGCATACAAATGATGCCCCAAGTGTTATTACCAGGCTTATAGATATGGGTGTTGAGCCTTTTTTGATTGCTTCGGCAATTGAGGCTATTTTAGCCCAAAGGCTGCTTAGGTGTATTTGTCCGAAGTGTAAATATGAATATACTCCGAGTAATGAATCCCTGCGGGATGCAGGAATAAGCCAGGCTGAAGCAGAAGGGAAAAAATTTTACAAAGGCAAGGGGTGCGAGCATTGTAATCATTCCGGATATAAAGGGAGAACCGGGATATTTGAATTGCTGGTGCTTGACGAGGATATAAGGTCGCTTATTTTAGATAAAGTGACTATTGCACAATTAAGAGGACAGGCAATAAAAAGCGGAATGCGTACTTTACGTGATGATGGATTGCGCAAAGTTTTTTCCGGTAAAGTAACCTTGGATGAATTAGTTTCGATAACATCTGCTTATGTCTGAGAAGCAAAAAGTAAAAAGTAAAAAGTAAAAACAGATAACAATAACGTAGGGGCGCTGCTTGTCTGCGCCCAGATAGAATTATCAATAATATCCCAAATTGTTAATAATCGTTAATAATCGTTAATAATCGGGCCGAGACAAGCGCGGCCCCTACTAGGCTGTTATATGAAAAAAGAATTGTTTAACTATTCTGCCGTTGATGTAGATGGAAATGATCTTAGCGGACAGATAGAGGCAATTAACCTTAATGATGCTTTAGTGAAAATACGCAAAACGGGGGTATTCCCATCTAAAGTTGTGGGAGCTGATGAACAAGTCGCCACCCGCAATATTTTAACTGCTTTAATGGCAAAGTTAAATTTCACAAAGCAACATGCGGCTAAATTTAATCAAGAGGATCTGGTTGTTTTTACCCGGCAGCTTGCGGTGCTTCTTAATGCCGGGTTATCGATTGTAAGAGGCCTACAGACTATTAATAAACAAACGCGATTTGGAAAAATGAGAGTAATACTTGATGATATTATCAATATGATTCAATCCGGCAAGACTTTTAGCGGTGCACTGGCGCATTATCCGGATTCTTTTTCCAAGGTATATATAAATGTGGTCAAATCAGGGGAGACCGGCGGGGCCTTAGATGATGTGCTTAAAAGATTAGCGGATTATCTTGAAAGAAATCTAAGGCTCACTCAGCGAATAAAAGCAGCCCTGATCTATCCGTCCCTTGTTTTAGTTGTTTCAATAATAATCCTAGGATTCATAATTGCTTTTGTAATCCCTCGTTTTATGGAATTATTTCAGAATACTGGTATTGCTTTGCCGCTTTTAACAAGGGGGCTTCTGGCTTTCAGTAATTTTTTACTGGAGCGCTGGTATTTGTTCTTGGGTGCAATTGCTTTGATAATCGGGAGTTATAAATTGCTTTTACGCAATTATGCTATGCGTTATTTCAGTGATAAACTAATACTGAATATTCCTGTTTTCGGACCTTTGATCCAGAAAATCACAGCCTCCCGTTTCTCCAGAACTCTGGCTACTCTCTTAGAAGGCGGTGTGCCTATTTTGCGTGCACTTGAACTTACAAAGCAGGTTAGCGGTAATGAGGTGGTAGCTAAGGCAATCAATTCTGTATACGATAGCGTCAGAGAGGGAGGTTATATCTCAAAAGTACTTGAGAGCAGTAAAGTTTTCCCCCAATTGATGGTCAATATGATTGCAGTGGGAGAAGAAAGCGGATCTCTGGATAAAATGCTTAAAAAAGTAGCCGATACATATGAAGAAGAGGTAGAGATCACAGCCGGAATGCTTACATCATTACTTGAGCCTTTACTTGTTATTTTTATGGGCCTTGTCGTTGGGGTAATAGTACTTTCCATGTTTCTGCCGCTGATAACGCTTATAAACTCTTTAAATGTCTGAAAATAATAATATTACGTGATTTAGTCTAAAAACTGTTTTGCCCGGAATTTTACATATTCAATCTGAATTATTGACAAAGATTTATAAATATGTTATACTCAAATATATAAATAAGTTACAACTTCCAGTAATTCCGTTAAGGATACAGGGAACTTACCTTAAATGTCACCTTTTCAAGGAGGAAAGGGTGGGACTAATATGTGTTCAAAATTCATATTTAGTGGCTTACCAAAAAACTCAACAGGGAATGGAATAATTGCGGTAAATTATGTCTGTAGAAAAAAAAGACTTATTTCTAGGAATTGATATAGGAGCAGGTGCGCTTAAAATCGTTCTTTTGGCTAAAGAAAAGAATGAGGCTATGTGCTTGAAGAAGGCGGCTTATTATGAGTATGAGGAAAGTGCCTCAGAGCTTAGACCTGAGGACCAGCTTGCCAAAGCTGCCTATTTTCTTAAAAAATTCCTGCGCGGGGAAAAGATATCACGCAATATTAAAGTGGGCATATCAATAGCCGGACAATCGGCATTTGTGCGTTTAGTAAAAATTCCCGTTACAGCTCCACAAAAATTACGTCAAATCGTTTTATATGAAACTCAGCAGCAGATTCCTTTTCCCATAAAAGATGTTGTCTGGGACTTCCAGATTTACGGACGTGATAAAAAGCAATTAAGTGTTCTGCTTGCTGCAGTAAAAAAGGAATTGATAAATGCAATTCTCAATATTGCCAGCGATTGCTTGCTTAATGTGGAATTTATAGACGTGAGTAATTTGGCTCTTTATAACACTATGCAGTATTTTTACCGGGATTTAAAAGAAATCTTGATAATTGACTGCGGGGGGAAAACAACAAATGTTATTGTTGCTAATTCCGGAAAGATTTGGACAAGAAGCCTGCCTTTAGGAGGAGAAGATATAAATGATGCGCTTATGCGTGTTTTAAAAATAAAACGCAGCGCGGCTGAAAAGATGAAAAAGGAAAAAGGCCAGGTTTTGATGCTTTACCATGAAAAAGGGAGTTTCGCATCAGATCAAGATTATAAGATTGCCGAGGTGATCACAGGGGTCCTTACAGATTTGACAAATGAAATCGTAAAGACACTTAATTTTTACAAATCACAGCATGCAATAGACATGAAGTTTCACCAGATTATTTTATGCGGTGGCTCGAGCAAGATTAAAAATATAGAGAAATTTTTCGAAAACAGCCTTTCTGGTAGTGTGGAAAAGATAGACTTTTTTAGTTTTTTGAAGTTTGACCCTAAGATAGACATGCAGGTAAATGAATTTATCGGGCCGGCTATTGGCCTTGCTTTGCGCGGGAACGGCATGTCGCCTTTAAACGTGAACCTTTTGCCTCCAGAGCACCAGCAATATAAGCGAATGAAAAAGAAAATTCCTTATATTTTGGGATCATTGCTTATAATCTTTCTGTTATTTGTCGTTTTTTTAGCGGCAACTCTAAACAGCTATTATTCCCATAAAGATCATTTAAAACTAGCTGAGGAAAAAGTACTTGCTTTTAAGAAAAGTGAAAAAACTATCAAAGCGACAGATGATGATATTCGAAAGGTTCGGGAAAAAATAGCGGTTTTGCGGCAGGTTTTGTCGGAGAAAAATGCATTGATTTTTATGCTTGAGGATATTGCTTTGGCTATCCCTGGTAAAATATGGATAAATAGCATGAATTTTGATCAGCCGATGAAATCCGTAACTCTTACAGGAATCAGCATAGATGATTTGGAATGCATTGGTGATTTTCAGAGAAAATTGCAAAATAACATAACGGTTCAAAGCGTTAAGATCGAAACAGTAGGTAAGGTCAATAATGATGTGATGAGTTTTTCCATGAGTATTTTACTTAATTAAGGCGGATTTTTTTATAATGGATACAATGGTTGCTAAAAAAATGAAAACGGAAATTAGAATAGGGACAGTACTTGTAGCGCTTTCTCTAATTCTGTTCATTGCTGTTATTTTCATTTTACGCATAAATTCCACTTTAAATGAAAAGTCTGTTTTGGCTGAGATCCAGGTCGCAAAGTACAGAACTACCATTGGCCCTGATGCAAAGTATTTAATTCAGTCACAGAAAGCAGGTAAATACAAGCTTGATCAAGTTTATGCTGAATTAAAAAAAACCCTCGGTAATTCAAGTGTGGAAGCTAATTTAACTGCAGATACATTATCTTTTAAAAAATTGCTTCTTGATGTTCATGGGCGTTTAGCTGCTAAGGCGAAGAGTTGTAATGTATCTTTGCCTGAGGACTTAGGCTTTATTGACTACAGTCTTAAACTTCCGGATATATCCCAAGTCCCGGTTTTAATGAAAGAGTTGATTTTTTTAGACGATATCGGTAGTCTGTTGATAAAAAATAAGATATATGTCTTAAAAAGTATAAACCTGCCGCATAAAGCGGCATCTATAGATAAAAAGATACAAAGCGCAGGGATGTCTTTTAGGTCTTTATCGATGCAGCTGTCTATGGAAACTGATTTTAAACAGCTAAAGAGTTTTTTGATGGATTTAGCTGCAAGTGATAAGACTTATGTTGTTGGGCAGGTAAATATAAAGAGGCTGGATGAGGCAAACGACCATTTAGTAGTGGATATTAATATCAAAAATATAGAATTATAGGATAATAATGAAAGCGAAATACGAAAACCTGGAAAGAATAATATTTTTTGTTTTGCTGGCCATAGTAGTACTTACTATACCTGTTGTGCTTGCTAAAACAATCGCAAACAATAAAATGATTGATAAAAAGATGCAAATGCTTGTAGGGAAAAAGTCTGAAAATTTATCAAAAATGACGGATCTGGATCAGAAATATCTGATGGCTGATGATAAAACCGTAAGAGATCCATCAACATTGACTGCGAAAAGAAATATTTTTACTCCGCGGCTTACTTCTAAGGGGATAGTGGCCTCAATAGGAGATAGTGTTAAATTGCTTGTAAGCGAAATAGGCCTTAAGCCTCTTGAGATTGAATACAGAGGTAGGGTTTTTTTTAAAGATAAGGGTGATATGGTTGCACAGGTTAATGTGCATAAAAAAAGCTATCTAGTAAAAAAGGGAACCAGTTTTGCCGCATATAAGGTATATGAATTAAATGGAGATTTGATCAAATTGACGGATAAAAAAGGAAAAAATATAGAAATTAAATATAGAGAAAAAACGTATACAAATGAGCTTGTGGCTCAGATAAAAGAGCTTGTGTCCGGGTATTCAAAAACTGTCAGTAAAAACGATACTTTTTTAGAGTATAAGGTGCTTGACATCGACGAAGAGTCTGTGTTAGTATCACTCTTGGGACAGCATCTTAGATTAGAGAAAGGAATGGTCCATAAATGAAACGAATTGTCCTGTGTTTTTCCCTCATATTAATTCTGTTGTGTTTCCCCAAATCAGTGATCTCTCAGGAAAATAGATATGTGCCTGATCAAGATCAAGCCCAAGAACCTGCGGGTGGTTTAGAAAAACTAAGAGATTCCTCAGATTATCAGAGTCCTGATCAGACAAGGGCTGATGCCGCTGGTTTTTTAAACGCTGCTTATGATGCATGGGATGATAATAATTTTGATAAGGCAATAAAATATTTTAAAAAGGCACAGGTTATAGAGCCTGGCAATCAGGAGATAAGCGATCTTATTTATGATGTAGAGAAGGATAAGATAAGATATGTGGCGCAAAAGGTTGCCATCGCAAAAGAGATCATAAAGCAAAAAAGAATGCTTGAAAATGATAAGGCTTGGCTTATCAGTCAACCCGAGACTATCCAGAGCAGCTCAAAGGTGAAGGCATTGCAGCCAGTAACTTTAAAAATGCAAGCTGCCAGCAAAATAGTAAGTATTGATTTTAATAATGCCCAGCTGAGTAAAATATTGGAATATCTCTCAAAAATAAGTAAGATTAATATTATTATGGACGAGGCTGCTCTAGCTAATTCACCGCAGATAACTATTTCACTTAATAATGTAAGCTTGATCCAGGCCTTGGAATCAGTTCTGAGAACCAAGGGTCTTAGTTATCGGTTTGAGAATGATTTTATCTGGGTTAGTTCAAAAGAAAATATTGCTAATGAGGCTTTGACTACGCGGGTTTACCATCTTTCTCAAGGCCTGGCTACATTTACTGCTTTTACAACTTTTGATACAGTGACAGTAGATGCAGTAAGAGGTGATAATACTGTTGTTGTGAATAAGGATGAGAATGAATATAATAATCCGGGTGTATCCACTTATGAGGGAGTCAAGGTTGGAGGGCCCAGCGGCGTTGCCGGAAATGTGACAGTTACGATTGAAAATGTTTTGAAGCAGTTTGTCAACTGGCCGGAAGGCAGCAGAATATTTTTAGACAAGCGTACAAGCACATTGATTGTACGCAATACTCCGAGTAATATGGCTATACTTGAAGATGTTATTAAGGCCTTGGATGTAAATCCGCCGCAGGTAATGATCGAAGCCAGATTTGTAGAAATAGGTGAAGCAGACCTTTTTTCATTGGGGGTAAAGATGTCGGGGGAGATCTCTGCTGATGGAGCAACCTCACCGACAACGTACCCTTTTAACAAAAACCAGAATACAAAATATGCGTCTGCTTTTCCAATGCCTACTACTGACCAGTTTGCTTTTGGCACGCTTAATTTTTCTCAATTTCAGGCAGTTCTTTCGGCAATAGAGCAGAATACAAATACAAATACACTCTCGTCTCCTAAAATAACAACAATTAGTGGACAGGAGGCGGTTATTAAAATAGTCAAAGAATATCGTTATCCGACTAAATATGAGGTCGAAGTAATCCGGGTTGAGAATGCCGGAGGGGAAACAGTGACCCAGTCTTTTCCAGTTCCGGTTGAATTTAAAACAAGAGATATCGGTATAATCCTGCGGGTTACACCTAATGTGGGATCTAATGAAAAGACAATAAATTTAACCCTTGTTCCTGAAGTCAGTGAATTTGATATAGATGAGGATATGTATAATTACGGAACAGATGAAAGACCTTTTTTGCAGCCATTTTTCAATACGCGCAATGCGACGGCTAGTATTATAGTTAATAATAATGACACTGTGGTTATGGGTGGATTGATGCGTGAGGAGGTAACCAAAGGGATTGAAAAGGTGCCTCTTTTAGGACATCTTCCTATCCTGGGTAGTTTTTTTAGCCGGAAAGTTGATAATAAACAAAAAAGAAATCTTTTGATTTTTGTAACGGCTTCTATTATTGCGCCAACGGGTGAGACTGTAGATAAAACAATGGATGCTTTGTGATGCAGGGGGATATCAAACACAGTCAATCACAAAAAAAGGGTTATTTTGAAAACAGCCTAAATCCAAACACTTCAGGGAGAGTTTCATACCTACACTGAAAATTCCTTTATAATATTATGCAAAGAAAAAAACTATACCTTATTGACGGTAATTCCTATAGCTATCGGGCTTTTTATGCCATAGCCGGTTTGGTTAATTCAAGAGGCCAGCCTACCGGAGCTGTTTTGGGATTTGTAAATATGATTAATAAAGTGCGCAATGAAGGCAGGCCTGATTATCTGGCAATTTGCTTTGATCTAAAGGGGCCAACTCTGCGCCATGAGAAATTTCATGATTATAAGGCGCATCGCAAGCCTATGCCTGATGACTTACAGACTCAAATGCCTATAATAAAAGAAGTTGTGGGTGCTTATGGCATTCCGATATTTCAAATGCAAGGATATGAGGCAGATGATATAATAGCTACACTGGCCATGCGTTTTAAAGCTGAAGTTGATGTTTTTATACTTAGTGCTGATAAAGATATGTTGCAACTTGTTGATGAATATGTTAAGATTTATACGCCTAATAAAGAATACGTAATCACTGATGGAAAAAGAGTTTTTGAACGCTATGGCGTTACTCCCAATCAAATCACTGACCTTTTAGCTTTAGCCGGTGACAGCTCAGATAATATACCAGGAGTTCCAGGTATTGGCCCAAAAACAGCTGCAGAGTTAATAAGTGCTTTCGGAAGCTTAGAAGATATTTTAAGTAATACACATAAGGTCAAACAGCAAAAAAGGAGACAATTGCTCGAAGAGTTTGCCGAGCAGGCTCGAATGAGCAAAGAACTGGCAACTATTGTAAGAGATGTCCCCATAAAAGTTGATTTGAAGAGGCTCAAGGGAGCGGGAGAGGATAGGGAGCGTTTAAAAGGCCTATTTTTTGAGCTTGGATTTAAAAGCCTCTACAGAAATCTAATACAAGATGCACCAATTGAAAATAAAGATTTAAAAGCGGAGATAATTCAGACCGTAAAAGAACTTGAAGCATTTTCAAAAAAACTCAGCAATAAAGAAGAATTTTCTCTTGTTATACAACAATCCGATACTCAAACCTCCGGTACAATAAAAAGCTTAGAGATAAGTTTTCATGAAAAAGATTTCAAAAGGATAGTCCTTAACCCAAAATTAACCATAGATGACTTAAGGCAATTTCTCGGGCCTGTTTTTAATAGAAAAGATATTTTAAAAATAGGATATGATCTAAAATTAACATGTAAAATGCTGGATGGTTGCGGTATTTATTTAGAAGAACCGTTCTTTGATATAATGGTTGGGGCTTATTTGCTTGAGCCCGGTGTGGGCAGAAGTACGATCTCTGAAATAGCCGGAGTTTATTTAAAAGCGAATATTAATCTACAGAATCAAGTTTGCGAGCAGATATCCTTGCGGGATATTTTAATCAAAGAGCTTAAATCAAAAAAAATGTATGAGCTGTTTTCTGAAGTAGAGATGCCTCTTTTGCGGACTTTGGCTTCAATGTATAAAAATGGTATTATCATTGACGAAAAGTATCTATCCGACCTTGGGGTTGAGGTTGATAAAAAGTTAAGCGAGCTTACTAAAAATATCTTCAAAATAAGCGGCTGTGAATTTAATATAAATTCGCCTAAACAGTTAAGTGAGATACTTTTTGAACGGTTAAAATTGCCAATAATAAAAAAAGGTAAAAACGGGCCATCGACAAATGTTGATGTTTTGACTCAGCTTGCAAATTCGCATGCTTTGCCGGCAATGATACTGCAGTACCGAGAGCAGGCAAAATTAAAATCAACTTATATTATCGGTTTGCTTGATCTGGTTAATCCCCAGACGCATAAAATTCATACTACTTTTAATCAAACGGTTACTGCAACAGGACGATTAAGCTCCAGTAATCCTAATCTACAGAATATACCGGTGAAAACTGATTCCGGACGGCAGATAAGAGCGGCTTTTATAAGTACGGCTGGTGATTGGCAGTTTCTTTGCGCTGATTATTCACAGATTGAGCTGCGGATGCTGGCGCATCTATCCGGGGATCCAATCCTGATAAAGGCGTTTAAGGAAGATCTTGATATCCATACCTTTACTGCTTCGCTGGTATTCAAAGTAGAGCAGGAAAGGGTAACTAAACAAATGCGTAATATGGCTAAAAGAGTAAACTTCGGCATTATATACGGTATGGGGCCTTATGCTTTAGCAAAAGATATTGAGGTTAGTCATAAAGAAGCGAAAGAATTTATTGAAGAGTATTTTGAGCGTTATCCGAAAGTCAGAGAGTATCTGGATGGGGAGATTAAAAAAGCACGTGAGCAGGGATATGTGACTACGCTGTTGAACCGGAGGCGTTATATCCCTCAAATTAATGCTAAAGACGCAATGCAGAGAAGTTTTGCCGAGCGCACAGCTATGAATACGCCGATTCAGGGCTCAGCTGCGGATTTAATTAAGGTGGCGATGATCGCTATTTACCAGAAGTTAAAAAAGGAAAGCTTAGAAACAAAAATGCTTTTACAGGTGCATGATGAACTTGTTTTTGATGTGCCGGATAAAGAGCTTATTGATGTTAAGAAAATTGTTAAAGATAACATGGAAAATGTATTAAAACTTGATGTGCCTATTAATGTGAGTTTTAAAATGGGGAAAAACTGGAGAGATGCAAAATAAAGACATCCTATAAAGAGAAAACAGAGGGATAATCCAGCTTATGTATCAGGATTATCCCGGGGGAAAAATAATGAAAGTATTGTTTTGTAGCAGTGAGGTTGTGCCATTTGCTAAGACAGGCGGCCTTGCGGATGTGG
>CAYTGV010000008.1:24297-31070 GCA_964437495.1 uncultured Planctomycetia bacterium
TTTTGTAGCAGTGAGGTTGTGCCATTTGCTAAGACAGGCGGCCTTGCGGATGTGGCGGGTACTTTGCCGCCGGCTTTAGAAGCTGCCGGGGTACAGGTCAAAATCATTATGCCCAGATATAAATGCGTTGATATTAAAAAATTCAAATTGAAAAAGCTTGATAATGAAACATATACGACTACTATTGGGAAAAATGTAGAGATAATATTGCTTGAAAAAAAGAGTTTCTTTGACCGAGATGGATTATACCAGCAAAAGGGCGAGGATTATTCGGACAATCTGGAGCGGTTTTCCTATTATTGTATGCAGACGCTTAGATTGATAAAGAAACTTAATTTTAAGCCGGATATCATTCACTGTAATGACTGGCAGACCGGGCTGATCCCGATTTATCTTAAAACAATATTTAAAAAGGATCCTTTTTATAAAAACATAAAAACAATATTTACAATACATAATCTCGGATATCAAGGGCTTTTCCCTGAAAAGGAGTTTAGCCTCACCGGATTAGACAAAGATATGTTTTCTGTTAACGGGGTTGAATTTTACGGTAAGATCAATTTGCTCAAAGGAGGCCTATTATTTGCGGATTCCATCAGTACGGTCAGCTCTGCTTATGCACAGGAGATACAAAGTGCTGAATTTGGTTGTGGGCTTGAAGGAATTTTACAAAAAAGAAAAAAGGATATTACCGGGATATTAAACGGAATTAATTATAATGAGTGGGACCCTAAGAAAAATAAAGCTTTGGTAAAAAATTATGGCCCTGATTCAATTGATGGTAAATATGAAAATAAAGAGGCTTTACAAAAACTCGGCAATCTTAAAGTAGACAGGAAGATCCCTCTTTTGGGAATAATTACCCGGCTTGCGGATCAGAAGGGCTTGGATATCCTTGCGGAAGTTATTAAAGAGATTGTGAAAATGCCGGTGCAGTTTATTTTGCTTGGGACAGGCGATGCGCGTTATCATAAGTTATTTGAGTCTTTGAGTAAAAGTTATAAAAATACGTCGATTCATTTAAAATTTGATGCTACACTTGCTTATAAAATTTATGCGGGTTCAGATATTTTTCTCATGCCCTCATATTATGAACCATGCGGTCTGGGTCAGCTTATAAGCCTTAATTTCGGCACAATTCCTCTGGTGCGTAAAACCGGCGGGCTGGCGGATACAGTGGAAGATTTTGATCCGTTCACTAAAAAAGGTAATGGATTCATGTTTTCTCAATATCAATCCGGAGCTTTGCTTGAGACGATAAAGCGTTCACTGTGTGTCTACAATGACGATAAGACCTGGAATAAACTTGTAATCAGGGCAATGAAATGTGATTTTTCCTGGGGGAAATCTGCTGAAGATTATGTTAATTTATATAAAAGTCTTAAATCTTAAGAGACAGCTATGATCGTAATCGGCCTTACAGGAGGAATTGCCAGCGGCAAGACGAGTATTGCTCGGATATTTGCTGCGCTTGGCGCCAAAGTTTTGGATGCAGATAAAATTGCGCATAGAGCTCTTTATAAAAACACAATACCTTATAAACAGGTAATTGTGGAATTTGGTGAAGGTATTCTAAATACTGATGGTTCCATTAATCGAAAAAGGCTTGCACGGATGGCTTTTGTAAGTGATAAAAAACAACAGCAGTTATGCCGCATTATTCATCCATGGGTTTTTGAATATATAAGAAAAAAAATTAAAAAAGCAGAAAAGAACAAAACAGTAAGAGTGATTATTGTTGAGGCGGTATTGTTGATTGAATCAGGGCTTTATAAGAGTATGGATAAAATTCTATTGGTAAAGGCTGCAGTTGGACAGCAGATTTCAAGGGCGATTTTAAAGCGCAAGATGACTCAGGCGCAGGTAAGACAGAGAATGAATTTTCAGCTTGAGTTTACGCAAAAGAGTAAGTATGCGGATTATATTATTGATAATCGCGGTGCTTTAAAAGATGTAAAGAAAAAAGTGGAAAAAATTTGGAAAACAATTTTTTAAAAAATGATTTTTAAAAGAAGGGAATGAATATGAAACCAAAGCAGGATAAAACAAAACAAGTAAGGGTTGTAAACAATAACAATAAGTTTGCCGCAGGCAGTAATGTACGCAGTAAGCCGCCGCAGTTTAATGATCGGCGGCCGCAAAAGCCGGAAGGGTATATGGATATCGGAGAATTAAAGAGAACCAGCGGCGCTAATCTTATCAAAATTGCCAAGGATCTGCAGATCAGCGGAATAAGCGGTTCAAGAAAACAGGATTTGATATTTAAGGTATTACAGGCTCAGGCGGAAAAAGCGGGTAATATGTTTGGAGAAGGAATATTGGAGGTGCTTCCTGACGGCTTCGGATTCCTGCGTTCGCCAAACTATAATTATCTGCCCTGTCCGGATGATATTTATATTTCTCCGTCTCAAATAAGGAAGTTTGCCCTAAGAACTGGAGATACCGTTAGCGGACAGATTAGGCCTCCGAAAGAAGGAGAGCGCTACTTTGCTTTATTGAAAGTAGAGGCAGTTGATTTTGAATCACCGGAAAAGGCAAAAGAAAAGATCTTTTTTGATAACCTTACACCTCTTTATCCGGATGACCGGTTTATTTTAGAAACAACTTCTGAAGAGGTCTCTACGAGGATTATGGATTTGCTGACACCCATAGGCAAGGGGCAGCGTGGACTTATTGTCGCTCCTCCTTATAGCGGTAAAACAGTGTTGCTTCAAAAGATCGCTAACAGCATAACTGCTAATAATGATGATGTAATTCTCATTGTCTTGTTAATAGATGAGCGTCCTGAGGAAGTTACCGATATGCAGCGCTCAGTAAAGGGAGAAGTTATCAGCAGTACTTTTGATGAGCCGCCTGAGCGTCATGTGCAGGTAGCAGAGATGGTTATTGAAAAAGCAAAGAGGCTTGTGGAATGCGGCCGAGATGTTGTAGTTTTACTTGATAGTATTACTCGATTAGCAAGAGCGCATAATACGGTTGTGCCTCATTCAGGAAAAATACTCTCAGGGGGAGTGGACTCAACAGCTTTGCAGAAACCAAAGAGATTTTTCGGTGCGGCAAGGAATATTGAAGAAGGAGGCTCGCTGACAATATTAGCCACAGCCTTAGTTGATACTGGTTCTCGAATGGATGAGGTTATCTTTGAGGAGTTCAAAGGAACAGGTAATATGGAACTGCAGCTTGATCGTAATTTGTTCCAGCGCCGCATTTATCCGGCAATAGATATAAAGCGTTCCAATACCCGAAAAGAAGAACTTCTGGTCAATCCGGATGAGCTGAGGCTTATCTGGATACTTCGCAAGGCTCTCAATGAGCTGAGTTCTGTAGAGGCGATGGAGCTGCTTACCGGCAAACTCAAGAAAGTGAGTACTAACGCGGAATTTCTACTCAGTCTTGCTAAAAATGGGTAAACCGGATAAATAAAGATAATAAACTAAAAACAGTTGGGTGGTTGACTAGTAGCTTGTTTTCTGGTAAACTCTAACCCTTATAATTAAATGGAAGCTATTCCGTCTAAGTGCGGCGGGATTATTAAAGGAGGAAATAATATGAAAAAGAAAATTCATCCGGAGTACAAAAAAACTACAATAACCTGTGCTTGTGGAGAAGCGATTGAGATATCCAGCACAAAGGAAAATATCCGAGTTGAAATTTGCAGCCATTGCCATCCGTTTTATACAGGAAAACAAAAGCTTATTGATACGGCAGGGCGTGTAGAACGTTTCAAAAAGAGATATGCAAGATAAGCAGATACTCTTTAATAAATTCAGGGGATTTCAAGAACGCTTTCGCGATTTAGAAAATCAGATGGGCGATCCCCAGGTTATAAAAGATATTTCTCTTTATCGGAAACTGGCAAAGGAAAGAGCCAGTCTTTGCGGGCGTATTGAAAAATTTCAAGAGTTGGAAAGAGTTGGAAAAGAAATTGCTCGCCTTGAAATTATTGTTAAAGAGGCAAAAGAAGAAAAAGATTTTCTTGAGCTTGTTGATATAGAACTTGAAAGCTTGAGACAAAATTATGAAGATCTTTATGTCCAGCTTGAAGAATTCATCATCGAGGCTGATCCGCGAGATAATAAGAATGTAATTGTTGAGATCCGCGCCGGAACAGGTGGAGAAGAGGCGGCTCTTTTTGTCGCTGATCTGTACCGCATGTATACCTATTATGCTGATAAATTTGGATTTAAGGTTGAGATAATAAATTCAAATCCCACTCCAATCGGGGGTTTTAAAGAAATTATTTTTTCTGTTGAAGGCATTGGCGTTTATAGACAATTTAAGTTTGAAAGCGGTGTTCACCGGGTGCAGAGAGTGCCTAGTACAGAGACATCGGGCAGGGTTCATACATCGGCAGTAAGCGTGGCAGTACTTCCCGAAGCAGAAGAAGTGGAGCTTGGTATCAATCCGGCTGATTTAAAAGTGGATGTTTATCGATCTACAGGAGCGGGTGGACAAAGCGTAAATACTACGGATTCAGCGGTAAGAATAACGCATCTCCCAACAGGTGTAGTGGTTACTTGCCAGGACGAAAGGTCTCAGATAAAAAATAAGGCCAAGGCACTTAAAGTGTTGCGGGCAAGGCTGCTTGATAAGGCGCAAAGGGATCATGAATCAAAGATCAAAAAAGAGCGTCGCATGCAGATAGGGACAGGTGACAGAAGTGAAAAGATACGCACATATAATTTTCCTGATAGACGGGTGACAGACCATCGTGTGGGCATTACGCTTTATAGAATTGAGCAAATATTAGAAGGTGGTTTAGGTGAATTGATAGTTCATCTTGCTGAGGCGGAAAAAAAAATCAAGCTTGATAAGGCTGAGTAAGCCAAAGGATATTTGATCGTAAAGCACCTTGCTGTGGCAGTAGGTGCATTTTTTTTGATAGACATGTAAGTTATTTGAATGAAGCATGGAAAGAGTTATAATAGACATAGTTTAAAAATTATTGAAGTCAGAAAAAATAGGAGATTTCAGTGTTTAGATTTTTAAGCATAATTTTAGTTTATAGTATGACCTCTTTTGTATTTTTAGGAGTTGTTCAAGCTGAGCAAAAAAGCGGCAGCCGGGTTATTTATGAGGAAAACACTAGCTTTAAAGATGCAAAGCATCGGGTTAAAGTTCTCGAGAATATAGAGAGGCAAAATTCTCAGCCTGAAAATTCCCAGAATCAGACTGAAAAACCTTTGAACCAGAGTAAAATAACCGAAGCCTGGATGGAAAAGATTCTTCCGCTGATGGAAAAATTTTTAGGAGCTGATGGGGCAGCCTTGCTGAATGCTTATAAAAAGGGGCCAGCTGAGAAGAATGATGCCGTATTAGGTGGCCAAACAGAAAAAGGCTTATTTAGGAAATTTTCAGATAAGCATCAATGGAAGGGATTAAGTCGAGAAGAACCTGGAAATAGTGCGCAATAGGCTCAAAGATGATTTGGTTTAATTCAATAATAGGAAAATTGCGGGTTGGATATAAAATCTAATAAACAAATCGATATTCGTTATGCCATGAAATGGGCGCTTAATAAATTGGAAAAAGCCCATATCCCATCTGCCGGCAAAGAAGTAGAGTTGTTATTGTCAAATATGCTGGATTGTGAATTTGCAGATCTTTATTTGGATGCAGATATAATACTGGAACGTCATATCCTGAAAAGGTTTAAAGATATTATTCTTCAGAGATGCAAAGGGTTTCCGTTGCAATATTTGATGCATGAGACCTGTTTTTATGGGCTTAGAATTAAGGTTGAAAAGGGAATTTTTATCCCCAGACCTGAGACTGAGATCTTAGTGGAAAAGATCATTGAGCTGGTCCGAAAAAAGATCAAAAAACCAGTGCGTATCTTAGAGTTATGTACAGGCTCAGGAAATATTTCTGTTGCATTGACAAAAAACCTGCAATATTGTAAAATTATGAGTTCAGATATTAGTTCGCAGGCGCTGGTTGTGGCTCGTGGTAATGTGCAATTATATGGGTTGCAGGCAAGGATAGAATTTCGTCAAGGAGATTTGTTCTCGGCAATACCCGAGATTAAAGACTTGAATAACAGGTTTGATGTAATTATTGCTAATCCGCCTTATATTGAGACCGGGGAGCTTAAGAGCTTACCCCCGGAAGTAAGATATGATCCGCAACAAGCACTTGATGGAGGACCGGATGGGCTTATATTTTATAAAAGGATTGTCTCAAGCATTGTGCCTTTTTTAAAAAATAATGGATATATTGCTTTTGAATTTGGAGATGAGCAAGCTCAAAGTATTGAGAAAATAATTATTAATAGTAAGTTTTTTGAAAAACCGTTTTTTTTCTCTGACTTGAACGGAATTGTCAGATTTGTAATTGCGAGGCGTTTTTATGGATAAGATCATTATCGAAGGTGGGGTTCCCTTAAAAGGAACTATTGAAATCAGCGGGGCAAAAAATGCCGCATTGCCGATTATTGCAGCGACTTTGCTTACAGAAGAAAAGTGTGTGATTAAAAATGTTCCGGCATTGCGGGATGTTTTCACAATGCTTAAAATTCTGCGTTCACTTGGTGTTAAGGCGCAAATGGATGGCGACAGGGTTACGGTTGAACCGAAAAAGTATAAACGCTACATTGCTGATTATAAATTTGTAAGTACTATGCGCGCATCAATTTGTGTATTGGGGCCGCTTTTAGCTAAAATGAAACAGGCCAAGGTTTCTATGCCGGGAGGATGTGTGATCGGACAGAGGCCGGTCGATTTGCATTTAAAAGGATTACGTGCTTTAGGTGCTAATATAAAAATAGAGCATGG
>CAYTGV010000008.1:31170-40428 GCA_964437495.1 uncultured Planctomycetia bacterium
ATTTGCATTTAAAAGGATTACGTGCTTTAGGTGCTAATATAAAAATAGAGCATGGTTATATTGTTGCCAGCGCAAAGAAACTGCGCGGCAAGAATATATTTCTAGGTGGAGCTTATGGCTCATCTGTCCTGGCGACATCAAATGTTTTGATGAGCGCGGTTTTAGCACAAGGCAGAACATTAATTGAGAATGCGGCTTGTGAACCTGAGATTATTGATCTTGCTAATTTTTTAATTAAAATGGGAGCAAAGATCAAAGGGCAGGGAACGCCTATAGTTGAAATTGAAGGAGTTAAACGTCTCAATGGTGCGACTTATAGCGTGATTCCTGATAGGATCGAAACAGGAACTCATATTTTAGCGGCGGCAATTACCGGCGGAGAGCTGAGCATAAAAAAAGCCAGAATAGATCATTTATCTGCGCTTATTGATAAACTTACTCAGATTGGTGTTAAAATAAAGTATAGCAATAATACTATATATGTTAAAGGGAAGGCATCAGCTCTGAAGTCAATGGATATTACTACTTTGCCTTATCCTGGTTTTCCGACTGATATGCAGGCGCAAATGATGGCTCTTTCGACAGTAAGCGATGGCATAAGCGTGCTAACGGAAAAGATATTTCCGGATAGGTTTATGCATGTCAGTGAATTAAATCGTATGGGAGCAAATATATTTTTAGAGGGCGCAAGCGCAATAGTTAAAGGTAGTAAACGTCTTAGCGGGGCACCGGTTATGGCATCAGACTTAAGGGCATCAGCCGCACTTATTTTAGCCGGGCTTGTGGCAAAAGGTAAAACAGAAATATCGAGGATATATCATCTGGATAGAGGTTATGAGAAAATAGAAGAAAAGTTAATGAAAGTAGGAGCAAAAATTAAAAGAGTCAAAGAGTGAACACGCAGATGATCGCAGATATCTGTGTTTATCTGTGAAACCCATAGTTTTATCAGTGGTAATTTGTGTATTTCGCAAAGCGAAATAAGAGGAGGTGAGTACGTGGCAGTTATTATCCGTTTAGCAAGACTTGGTGGAAAAAGGAAACCGCATCATAAAATTGTAGTAATTGAACAGCATAGACCCAGAGATGGACGGTTTATTGAAGAGATTGGGTATTATGATCCTTCAAAGGAACCAGCTTTAGTGGAAGTTAAAGAAGACAGGGCAATGTATTGGATTAGTGTTGGGGCAACCCCAAGTCCTACAGTCAAAAGTATCTTTAAGAATAAAAAGATTCCATTGAAGATCAAAAAAGGGGGAAAGTAATGATAAGGGGTTTTGTATTTTTATTAGTTGTCGGAGTGCTTTTTTCTGTGTCAGGTTGTACGATGGATGAGATTATGGGTATCAAGAAAGAGGAACCTTTGCGTTATGAGCCAAAGCCGGATTTAGATTCAACTGAAAATAATTCATTAAAAACCTGGTCTCAAGCGGCAGCGATTGCAGATGATGTTGGTGATTGCACAACTTCAATCCTTTATTATACAAAAATAGTAGATTACTTCCCGGATACTAAAGAGGGCGTAAAAGCTCAAAAGCGGCTTAATGAAATAAGCGGCAATACTGATACGTCCAAAGAATGATCTTTATAAGGCTTTAAAATAATAAAAAGAAATGTGCTTATGATAATAGATGTTTTAACTTTATTTCCTGAGATGTTTAAAGGGATTTTAGCCGAATCAATTTTAAAAAGAGCTCAGGAAAATCAGAAGGCACAGATTAATATATATAATTTGCGAGACTGGACACATGATACAAGGCGTACCGTGGATGACAAACCCTACGGTGGCGGTCCGGGAATGGTTATTAAGCCGGAACCTGTTTTTGAGGCGTGCGATGTTCTTTGTAAAGAAAATACAAAAGTTATTTTGCTTACTCCACAGGGGAAAAAATATAATCAAAAATTAGCTCTAAATTTGAGCAAGTATGAACATGTAATTCTTATTTGTGGTCATTATGAAGGTTTTGATGAGCGCGTTAGGACACTTGCGGATATTGAAATATCAATCGGCGATTATGTCTTAACTTGTGGAGAAATACCGGCAATGGTTCTTATTGATACTATTGTCCGGCTTATACCCGGAGTACTAGGTGAAGAAAGTTCATTGGATAATGAATCTTTTAATGATGATAGCCTTGAGTATCCGCAGTATACCAGACCTCAGCAGTATAGAGACATGATCGTACCGGATATATTATTGTCAGGAGATCATGAGAAAATAGAGAAGTGGCGCAAGCAGCAATCATTAAAAAGAACCAAAGAAAGAAGAAAAGATTTGCTTAAATAAAGGTGTGAAATTATCCCGCCACAAAGCGGCGGGATCATTTAAGAGAGGATGGAAATAATGGCAAAGAAAAAAAGTGATGAACCGAAAATATCTAAGTTTGAGCCTGGCGATACAGTTAAAGTACATGTAAAGATCCAGGAAGAAGAAGGTAAAGTACGTATTCAGATATTTGAAGGCGTAGTTATAAGAAAAAAAGGCGGCGGAGTAAGTGAGACATTTACTGTGCGCAGGTTGTCTTACGGAGAGGGAGTTGAAAGAATATTTCCTTTGAATTCACCGATAATTGACCGTGTGCAGGTTATGCGTAAAGGTAAAGTGCGCCGGGCAAAATTATATTATTTAAGAGACAGAAAAGGCAAGAAGGCCAAAGTTCTCGAGAAAAAGGTTGTAAAGAAGGAAGAAGCCAAGGTATAAATCCTGTGTGGGAGATCGAACAGGGAATTCAAAATAATGGATATTCTATTATTGCCGGAGTTGATGAGGCCGGCCGCGGACCTTGGGCTGGGCCTGTTGTAGCGGCGGCAGTGATTATCCCCGCTGGATATATCTTCAAAGAGCAAATCGGTGATTCTAAGAAATTATCACTTTTAAAAAGAGAAAAAGCGTTTAGGGAAATAACTGAAAACTGTGATTATGCCATTGCGGTTGTCAGTGAAAAAGTTATTGATAGAGTTAATATTCTAAAGGCCAGCCTTAACGCCATGGCTATTGCCATTGGTCGGCTAAAACAAAATCCGCAATGGGTTTTAGTTGATGGACCCTATAAACCTCAAATTAAAAATAATTGCACTCCTGTCATTGGTGGTGATGCCAAAAGCATTTCCATTGCCAGTGCATCAATCCTGGCTAAAGTTAGCAGAGATAATTTAATGCTTGAGTATGATAAACAATATCCTGAGTACGGTTTTGCCAGCCATAAGGGCTATGGAACAAAGATTCATCGCCAGGCGATCATGAAATTCGGCCCTTGTCTTATCCACAGAAGAAGTTTTCAGCCTATTAAAGGCCTGCTTGCATCTAAAAAATAGTTGGAGTTTATCGGCTATTTCTTTCCAAAAATGAAAAATCCCCAGCCCTGATGCATTAACCTATTAAAAACAAAGAAGTTATGAGCTTGCAATGGAATTTTAGGTGTGGTATACTTTTACACCTTTTAAAACAGGAATAAAAGGCCATATTTTGTAACGGAGAGCCGGAGTAAATTAAAACTAAAATGATGATAAAACTTAAAAACCTAATTTTATTAAAAACTATTGCCCTGATTATGATTTGGGGAGTTTTTTCTGTGCCGGTCTGTTTTGCACGGGAAGGAGTGATCGATAGCCAAACTCTTTCACCTGCTGTACACTTTGATGCGCAGTCTTTTCTGGATGTATATGCTCAAACATATGGCAATACTGATATTGATCAGCAGTATGAAGCGGCAAGTGTTGATGAAGTTCAAAGGGGCCGTCAGGAATTTCTGATAAAAGAAATTGAAAATAATCTGAAAGAAAAACAAGTATATTCGCTTAAAGATAAGACTTTGTTTGCAACAGTATTGGAAGCGGCTAAAAGTGAATACCAGGATAAAAAATTTCCCAGCCCCTCAAATGAATTTTTTCTGCATCATACTCTGGAGGTTGCTTATAATTTAAGTAATTGGGGAGCGCCGGTGGAGGCGATTGCCGCGGCTTTACTCCATCGGCTTGATGAACATAATATAGTAAGCGTATTGAAATCTAGACTGAACAAAGATGAATTTGATGAGGTTTCCACGCTTATTCATAATTTTCTTTTTATAACTGATTTTTATTATTCAAGCCTGCCACTGGATGGGGGAGTTCATGATATTCAGAATTTCATGAATGCAATAATCCAACTTTCTGCAAAAGACAGAGGGACTGGCAATGATAATTTGGAGCCTGATTACCGGATAATGCTGCTTGTTTTTGCCGATAAACTTGCTTCAATAAGTTTTGCTTCAGAGATGGATCGTAATAATTTGATAAAAGAGATCGAGGAGATGTATGCTCCTTTGGCTGATCGATTGGGATATAAAGAGATAAAAAAACAGCTACTTGATGAATCTTTCAGGCTTTCGCGTAATGCAGAATATAATCATATTCGCAAAATATTTAAAGAACGTTTTGGCAGAGAACATGAAGACATGAAGGAATATTTAGGTGAGATTGAAGCCATGATCAGGAAGAAGATACTTCAACAGTATGGCCGGGACAGAGGCCTGACTTTGCAAGTTAGTGCTCGTCTGAAAGGGTTGTATGAGATAGCGGAAAAATTAAAAAATTTAAAATCCATAGATCAGATGCAGGATATTCTGGGAATACGTATTCTATGCGATTGTACCCCTGAAATGCTTTATCAATATTCGGATTTAGTCAAAGAAAATCTAGGATCATGGGTTAAAAGAAAATATGATCAGCGTAAGAAGGAAGTACCCACCAAGCGTCCGCAGGGTGCGATCTATATTGATTTAAAAGAAGAAGATACTATAGATGGATTTGCTTATGAAGTACAGATATTAACAAAAGAATTCAATAGGCTGAGAGAAACTGATATGGAAAGAGCACATTGGGCTTATAAGTTGAAACAAAAAACAGGTCAGAAATTTGATCAGACTGAAATGTATGCGCCTACAGGAGATCTTGAGACAGATTTTAACCGGGTTTTTAATGAGCTTAAAGATTGGGTATTTGTTTTTGTCCAAAAAGAAGGCAAAGGTGGCAGACAGTTTTTGACTTCAAAAAGACTTCCTAAAGACTCTATAGTTGCTGACATTGCCTCTTTGCGTAATGTAAACAGGCTTAATGATAGTTTCAGCGGAGCTAAAATTTATGACTGGCATAAAGGCGTATTTTATGTGCGCCTTGCTTCTGACGCCAGAGGACCCTCAGCAACCATAGATTATACTTTGCTGCCGGGAGATATTCTGGTTATCGAGAACAACGGACGGATAGAAGGTACACAGTTGTTGCGGCTTAGGGAAAAAGCAAAGACTTTAAGAGCGCAGATGATAATCAGCTTGATGGAGCTTGAAAAAGAACCGCCTTCAATAAACAATAAAAAATTTCCTTTATCAGGAGAGATAAGTCTTAAAAATAAATTCAAAGAAGCGGGTATAATTTTTGAAGATAATGTGACTCTAAAAAGATTTCTGGATTCTTTTGCGCATTCACAGGGGCTTATTGACAGGGAAGAGTTATATGCTGCGCTTACATATTGTTCCTGGAAAATAAGTATCAGTAAAGTTATTGAAGAGGCTAAGCTTAATGGCAAAAAAATTCTTGAGAAAAAATTTATTGAAGAAGAAACTAGTCTTGATGATTTTGCTCTGGGGCAATTGGCCCGGTCATTCGGGATCAGTTCACAGGATATTTTTTATCTGTATTTAGGTACAGGGCAGATAACTGAGAGCCAGATTGAATTAAAAAGGCATAAAATTAATAGCAAACCGGAGGGGATATTAAGTGTTCGTTTGAATAAATTATTTCAGTTTACGGTTACTGTCCCGCGTGAAGGCATGTCTTCACAAAAGGCAAAAAAACTAGTTGATAGAATCGAAAGCATTCTAGATGACAATGAACTTAAGGACCCAGAGGAAAGAATAATGCTGCCGAAGTTCAAAGGCAAGAACGATGATATAGAAATAGTATTTGCGGCAAGGGCTAGCAGTAAAGTTAAGGCGGTTGAGCTGCAGAGGCTATTAATGTCGCTGCGGAGTAAGGGGAAAAAAGTAGAGTTTAAAGAATTTTATAACGGAAAGAAAAAGGCAACCCAGTGGGAAATAGTGCTTCAGTTTGCTAATAGTGGACAGGAAGTCTCTGAACTGACGCAATATCTTATGGATGAAATAAAAGGCTGGAGCCCCTTAAGCAGTATTATTAAATTTAAGGTTGAAGATGATATTACGGAAGATGGGCGCAAGATAATTGAAGTCAGGGCGATTGTTGCTACAGATATTAATCACAGCAATATTGCTTTAAAGATAACTAATCTGAAAAACAACCAGGCACTTACAACAACCAGTTCAGATACTATTTATAATCAGGCAGAAATTTTGGATTTATTTCATAAATCCCTTCCTTTAGTTATTAATTCTTCCATTTAATTGAATTTCGGCAATTTTTCAATAAAGTTCACTTTTAAAATTTTATGTGTTATAATAATTCTAATGAAAAATATGCATAAACAGTGGCCTGAGGAAAAGGCAGTAAAACATCTTAAAATCAGTGCATTCTTGATTATTGCCGGCGGGATTGCCGGATTGATCATGGCCGTTGAGGATTTTGTAACTTTAGGGACACGTATTAGTACCTTTATATTGCCTTATTTCTATAATATCGCGGCTATCGGGGTGTCAATATTTCAGATCTACCTTGGGATTTGCTGGAGAGAGAAAAAAATATGGGTAAAATACGCTGTTTTTGCTGTTATTGCTGTAAGATTTATATTATGTTATTTTGATTATGCAGAAAGTTGGCAGGCAATAATTCTATTGATATACCTGAGTTATGTGTTACCAGAGGCAAAAACAGGCCAATTATTCAAGAAAAAATAGTATTAATGTCGATAAATGCTTTTCTTGACAAATATATACGCTTAAGGTACAATTTTAAATGAACAAGGAAAAAATAAGAGAAAAGATTTTAAAGTTACTAAAAGAGCAAGGAGAGGAGTCAAGACGGAAAAAGAGCTTTCAAATTAAAGAAAAGTTATTTTCACAACCTGTGTTTTTACAAGCAAATACAGTAATGTTTTATATAGCAAAAAGAGAAGAAGTAGATACATCAGTTATGATAAAAGATGCGCTTAAATTAGGGAAAAAGGTGGTTGTTCCAATGATTTTGGAAAAAGAAAAAGAGATAATCCCTGCACAGCTAACAAATCCGAAAAAAGAGCTGGAAAAGGGTCCTTATGGGATCTATCAACCTAAGAATCAGTTTATGAAAAAAGTATCACTTGATACTATTGATTTAGTTATTGTTCCGGGTGTGGCCTTTGACTTAAAAGGAAACCGGCTGGGACGCGGTGGAGGATACTTTGATAGATTTCTTTCAAAATTTAAAAAATGTAATGTGTCTGTATATGGCCTTGCGTTTAAATTCCAAATCTTGAACAAACTCCCTATAATATCACACGATATCCCGGTCAATAAGCTTATCTTTGCCTGAATTTAAGGTGAAAACTGCTGTCTGCTTCCGATCCTTTAATCAATCATACAGAAGAAGTGCAACTTAAGGAGGTGGAGTAAAGACTATGAATACTTTAAATTTAATAATCGGAGTATCAAGTGCGGTCATATTTTTTATTTTAGGATATATTTTTAGGCTTTTCGGTGCTGAAAAAAAAGTGCAGAGTGCAGAACAAAAGGTGAAAATAATCCTTGAAGAAGCAGAACGCCAGGTCCAGGCTAAAAGAAAAGAAGCTAGCCTGGAAGCAAAAGATCTTCTTTATAAAACAAGAATTGAATTTGAAAAAGAGTCTAAGGGCAGGCGCCAGGAGTTGCTGAATATTGAGCGCAGGTTGATAAGCAGAGAGGAAAACCTGGAAAGAAAGGTTGACCTTTTAGAAAAAAAAGAAAGAGAAGTTAGCAATAAGGCTAAATCTTTAGGTGACAAGGAAAAGGCTAATCAGGACAAGGAAAATGATCTTTCCAGGTTGATTTTGGAAGAAAGGGCCCGTCTACAGCAAGTCTCGGGCTTAAGCAGTGATGAGGCGAAAAAAATACTTTTAAAGCATATGGAAGGCGAGATCAGATTTGATGCTAACCTGATGATAAAGCGTATTGAGCAGGAAGCAAAGGAAGTTGCGGACAAAAAGGCAAAGCAGGTAATCAGCCTGGCGATTCAGCGCTGCGCAGCTGAGCACACTGTGGAAACTACCGTTAGTGTAGTAAGCTTGCCCAGTGATGATATGAAGGGACGAATTATCGGCCGCGAAGGACGTAATATACGCTCGCTTGAAACAGCAACAGGTGTGGATATTATTATTGATGATACTCCGGAGGCTGTGACTCTTTCGGGATTTGACCCGATTAAGAGAGAGATCGCTAGGCTATCATTAGAACGACTGATAGCTAATGGCCGAATTCATCCTGCTAGGATAGAAGAAGTTGTAGTTAAAATAAGAAAGGAAATGGATCAGACCATAAAAGAAGAAGGAGAGAAAGTTTCCTTTGATGTTGGTGTTCAAAGAATACACCCGGAGATAATAAAACTTTTAGGCAGATTGAGATATAGAACAAGCTATGGACAGAATGTGCTGCAGCATTCAAAAGAAGCAGCGTTTATTATGGGATTGCTTGCCGGACAGCTTAACCTGGATATAACTTTAGCAAAAAGAATAGGTCTTTTTCATGATTTGGGAAAGGCTGTTGACCATGAGATGGAGGGAACACATGCGGCAATAGGGGCTGATCTTGCCAGAAAATACGGCGAGAATCAGATGGTAGTGGATGCAATTGCTGCGCATCATGATGAAGCTGAGTCTAATTCCATCTATGGAGTGCTTGTGCAGGCAGCAGATGCCATCAGTGCAACAAGGCCGGGCGCGCGCCGTGAAACCCTGGAAATATATATTAAACGCCTTGAAAAACTGGAAGCAATTGCCGATTCTTTTAAAGGTGTTGATAAGGCCTTTGCAATACAGGCCGGCCGTGAGATCAGGGTTATTGTTCACCCAGATAAGGTCGGTGATCAGGAAGCAACAATTCTAGCGCGAGATATTACCAAGAAGATTGAAAACGAACTCGAGTATCCAGGGCAGGTAAAAGTAACAGTTATCCGGGAAAAGCGGGTTGTGGAATACGCAAAATAACACACAAAAATGTGAGAAACCAGGATCATGAATCCAGTAGCCGGAAAAACAAAATTAATCCTGGTTACTGGTTACTGGTTACTGGTTACTGGTTAAAAAAATGAAGATATTAATGATCGGTGACATAGTCGGAGAGCCGGGAAGGCAAGCTGTGA
>CAYTGV010000008.1:40528-59385 GCA_964437495.1 uncultured Planctomycetia bacterium
ATGAAGATATTAATGATCGGTGACATAGTCGGAGAGCCGGGAAGGCAAGCTGTGAGTAAAGGTATAGCTGCTTTAAAGGGGCGTGAACAAATAGATTTTGTGATCGCTAATGCCGAGAATTCAGCCGGGGGATCAGGCATAACAGCGAAAATATATAAAGAACTTATCAACTACGGTGTTGATGTGCTTACTTCTGGGGATCATATCTTTAAGAAAAAGGAAGTTGTAGAGATCTTGAAATTTCATGAAAGATTGATCAGACCGGCTAATTATCCGGATGAGGTTGTGGGCAGCGGATATGTTGTAGTTAAGGCTTTAAGCGGCGAAAAAGTAGGAGTTATTAATGTCAATGGCAGAGTGTTTATGGAACCGCTGGATTGCCCTTTCCGCAAGGCACAGGAACTTGTAAAAAAAATTAAACAGGAAACTAATATAATTATTGTTGATATCCATGCAGAAGCAACCAGTGAAAAAGTTGCCATGGGTTGGTATCTTAATGGACAGGTAAGCGCGGTATTAGGAACGCATACCCATGTCCAGACTGCTGATGAGCGCATTCTCCCTGAAACAGATCATACCGCTTATATTACGGATGTAGGCATGAGCGGTCCTATTGACTCGGTAATAGGCAGAAAAGTCGAGCAGGTGCTTCCGAGATTTCTAAATCATACTCCCATGAGATTTGATGTAGCTGAAAAAAATGTGCAGTTGCAAGGAGTTATTATAGAAGTAGACCCGGCCAGCGGAAAAGCAAAGTTGATCAAAAGAGTTAAGGAAGTAATCACTTAGAGTGATGTCGCTGCTTAATAAATACTTTGCTTTAAATCAAAACAACTCCTTATTCAAAAACAGTTGAAAACTCAGCTGTGCATGGTATAATAGTTTCTACTACCTTTGCTTAAAGATTTGGATCATTCTTATTTATGGCGGAGTAATTCCGGGAAACAATAAGAGTGAAATAGTTAGATGAAAATTAGAATAGCCCTTGATCAGGTTCTTGTGTTTAACTTAAACAGGAAAGAACCAAAAATCCAAAGAAAACAGCATATTTTATTTGCTGACTTTATTAAACCCTGATTTAAAAAAGAGGTGGAAAATGACGGATAAACTAGAAAAACTTACTAAGCAGATATATGATGAAGGTATCCAAAAAGCAAGTGCTGAGGCTGAAAATATTATTAAGGCGGCTCAGGAGGAAAAGAGAAAGATCCTGCGTGCTGCCAGAGTTGAGGCACAGGATATAACTGATCTTGCCAGGAAGGATGCTGATGAGCTGAAAAATAGGGTGGATTCTGAGATGCGTATGGCTAGCCAGCAGTCACTAGCCTTACTTAGGCAGAAAATAACCGAGCTTGTCTGCGTTAGTGTTTCTGAGTCTTCTGCCAATGGTTTATTCGATGATCCGGATTTTTTGAAGAATATACTTGAGATTGTAATGAAGGAATGGATTGGCTCAGGCTGTAAACGAGGGCAGGATTTTTACCTGAAATTGCCTAAGAAAGTTCAGAAAGATATACAGGAGCATTTTTTTGTAGCAGGCAAACAAGAGCTGGATAAAGGATTAAGAATAGAGTTTGATGAAAAAGTAAAGAGTGGGTTTGTTATCAGCCCGGAAGACGGAAGTTATAGAATTGGCTTCACAGAAGATGACTTTAAGGCGCTTATTCAATATTTCCTTCGTCCGATAATGAGGCAATTTCTTTTTGGAGATAAGGTCTAAATGAGCGGTAATTATTATTATTTAATTTCTTCATTGCCTGAATTGCGCCTAGATGATTATAAAGAACCATATCGGGTTAATGAATTTATTGAAGAGCTGTATTGCAACCTGGAACCAATTCATGCAGCATATGTTCGCGATATTCTAATAATGAACGATAATCCTAATATCGTTGATATTATATCCGGCAGCCCTAATACCTGGATTGATGCAAGGGGAAACTGGACATTTGAGCAAATGAAAGCTTTGATTGAAAATCCGCAGGCTTTGGATGAAAAAGAACATGCATATATTCTTGATTCTCTAAACTCTATCAATCACTCCAAAGATGGATCAGGTGAAATAAATCGCTTGCGGGTAGAAGAATTACTTTTAGGCGGTTTTTATGAAAAAATGATCCAGCATGAAAATTCATTTATCCGGGATTATTTTACTTTTGATTTCAGGTTAAGAAATATCCTGCTTGCAATAAGTAAAAGAAAATTCAAGCTGGATAAAATTCACTTGTTAGAGGTAGGCGAAGATGAGGTTATCAATAAATTAAAAATATCTACGGCTAATGATTTTGGACTGGGGATGGATGCTGATTATATCCAGTCTTTAGTTGATGCTTTTGCTAAAGATGATATTGTTTACAGAGAAAAATTTATTGATCAGCTGCGCTGGGATATGATCGATCAGATAAATACTTTTTCGTATTTCAAGGTGGATGTTTTGCTTGGATATTTGCTTAAGTTGATGATCGTTGAGCGTTGGATTGCTATGAGTGCTAATCGCGGAGAACAGGCTTTGGCTAAAATATCAAAATTAGATACTGAACTTATGAATCAATAATTTTAATACTGTAAAAATGTAAAGTAGCGTTTTCTAATATTTAAAAATATATAAATTCGGAGGAAAAATGCCAACAAAAGGACGCGTTATCGGGATAATATCTAATCTGATTACTATTGAGGTAGACGGACCGGTTAGCCAGAATGAAATCTGCTATGTTGCCCTCGACGATGTTAAATTAAAAGCAGAGGTCATTAAAATAAACGGTAAAAATGCCTCTGCTCAGGTATTTGAAAGTACCCGCGGGTTAAAAGTAGGATCTCCCGTAGAGTTTACAGATCATTTACTGGAAGTTGAGCTCGGCCCCGGACTTTTGTCACAAAAATATGATGGCTTGCAGAATGACCTGGAAGCAATGACCGGAGTATTTTTAAAACGTGGAGAAATGACTACGCCTTTTTCCTATGATAAAAAATGGGAATTCATGCCTTTATCAAAAAAAGCTGACAAGGTGCAGGCGGGTGATTGGCTAGGAGAAGTTAAGGAAAATTTCATTAAGCATAAGATAATGGTGCCTATGAAACTTGTTGGTTTTTGGCAGGTAGATTCAATTGTCGTTAAAGGTAAATACACAGTTAAAGAGACCATTGCTGTTTTAAAAAACGCAAGCGGTGAAACTGCTGATGTGACAATGACGCAGTATTGGCCGGTAAAAGTGCCGATGCGCGCTTATGCCCATAAACCGATTGCCTTCAAACCCCTGCAAACAGGAGTGCGTCTTATTGACACAATTAATCCGATTGTTGAAGGCGGGACGGGTTTTATCCCCGGACCATTTGGCTGCGGAAAAACTGTTTTGCAGCATATTATCGCGGCTAATGCCCAGGTGGACATGGTAATTGTCGCTGCCTGTGGTGAAAGGGCAAATGAAGTAGTTGAAATATTTAAAGAATTCCCGGAGCTGGAAGATCCCTATACAGGACGTAAGCTTATTGAGCGTACTATTATTATCTGTAATACTTCCAATATGCCGGTAGCCGCTAGAGAGGCCTCTGTTTATACAGCCATGACAATTGCCGAATATTATAGGCAGATGGGAATGAAAATATTATTATTGGCTGACTCTACATCACGCTGGGCCCAGGCATTGCGTGAGATGTCAAATAGGATGGAAGAACTTCCTGGTCCTGATGCATTTCCTATGGATCTTACGGCTATAGTTGCCAATTTTTATTCTAGGGCCGGTCTGGTTGTATTAAATAATGGTCAGAATGGTTCTGTAACGTTTCTTGGTACGGTTAGCCCTGCCGGCGGTAATATGAAGGAGCCTGTGACCGAATCAACTAAAAAAGTTGCAAGATGTTTTTATGCTCTTTCTCAGCAAAGAGCTGATAGTAAGCGTTATCCATCCATAGATACTATAGAGAGTTATTCTAAGTATCTTGAGTATAAGGAAGTTCAAGAATATTTAATCAAAAACTTTGAACCCCATTGGATTGAGAAAATTGCTTATATAAAAGATATTTTGCTTCGAGGCAAAGAGGCATATGACCAGATAAATATTCTGGGGGATGATAGTGTGCCGGTTGAATATCATCAGCGTTACTGGAAATCAGAGCTGGTTGATTTTGGTTTTCTTCAGCAGGATGCTTTTGACCCTGTAGATAAAGCCACATCGCTAGAAAGACAGCGTTATATGATGGATATTATTTATAATATCTGCAAAGCGGAATTTGAATTTAGCGCCTTTACAGAAGTCTCAGCATATTTTAAGAAAGTTATTAATATTATCAAACAGATAAATTTTTCAGAGTTTCAAAAGGAAGAGTTTAAAAAGTTTGAAGATGAATTGCAAAGTACTTTAATGGAAAGGAAAGTATCATGAGCCGCCAACCACCTGCATTTACAACGGTCTACACTAAGATCGAGCAGATTACCAAAGCTACCTGCTCCTTAAAAGCTCAAGGCATAGCTAATGAGGAAATGGCAACAATTGATGGCCGCCCGGCTCAGGTAGTTAAAATCCAGGGGGATCTGGTTACCTTACAGGTCTTTTCCGGAACCCAGGGAATCGGAACAGATGTTGATGTTATTTTTCTGGGGGAGCCCCCAACACTAAAAGTAGGCGATGATCTCTCCGGCAGATTTCTCAATGCCTATGGACAGCCTATTGATGGAGGCCCGGATTTAGAAGGAGTAAAAACGCCTATTGGAGGCCCGAGTGTTAATCCTGTGCGCCGAGAACAGCCATCAGAATTGATCAGTACTGGTATTGCGGGAATTGACCTTAATAATACGCTTGTTACAGGACAAAAAATACCTTTTTTTGCTGACCCTGATCAGCCTTTTAATCAGGTAATGGCAAATGTGGCTTTGCGGACCGAGGCCGATAGAATTGTCCTCGGAGGCATGGGGCTTTCCAATGATGATTATTTGTATTATCGTAGAGTTTTTGAAGATGCCGGTGTTTTAGAGAAGATCACCTGTTTTATTAATACAAACGATGATCCTCCGGTTGAGAGATTATTGATTCCGGAAATGGTTTTAGCTGCGGCGGAATATTTTGCGGTGGAGAAAAAAGAAAAAGTATTGGTTTTGCTTAGCGATATGACATTATTTTGTGATGCCTTGAGTATTGTATCAAACCGTATGGACCAGATCCCAAGTAAAGACAGTATGCCGGGATCTCTGTATAGTGATTTGGCAAAAATATATGAAAAAGCCGCCCAATTCAAAGAAGGCTCAATTACTATTATTGCTGTAACTACACTTAGCGGCGGAGATATTACTCACGCTATCCCGGATAATACCGGTTATATTACAGAGGGGCAGTTATTTTTGCGGCGTAATACTGATATATCGAAAGTTATTATTGATCCGTTTAGAAGCCTGTCAAGGCTTAAGCAGTTGGTTATTGGTAAAAGAACAAGAGAAGATCATCCTCAGGTTATGAATGCGGGTGTTAGGCTTTATTCTGACGCTGCCCAGGCTAAGACAAAAAAGGAAAATGGCTTTGACCTTACGGATTATGATGAGAGAACATTGAAATTTGCTTATGATTATGCAATGGAATTATTGGCCATAGATATAAATATTGATGTTGAAAAGATGTTGGATGCAGCCTGGAGATTATTTGCTAAATATTTCAAAAAAGATGAGATTGCGATAAAAGAAGAAATGATGAAGAAATATTGGCCAAAAGACGCTGAACAACAGGTCAGTAGCGAGAAGCAAGAAGAAAGTAGCAAAAAAAAGCAGAAACCGAAGTCCTAAGGATGATCGCTTCGCGATGATGATGAAATAAGCTGAAAGATGAGAGACTATTGTTTGCGTTGTTCACTAGGACGAGAGACGAAAAAGCGAAAAACGAAGAATGCGGTGTTAAGTTAAAAGGAAAAGGGAATAGGAAAAGCCTAAAAAATAGGAATATTAAAGAAACAATGAAAGGTATTGTGGGGGATCAATGGTTATTGTTTTTCTATGGAACACCTGGTAATCAATAGTAACTGTTTGTAACTCTTAGTAACCTGAAAAAGGATAGATCGTGGCACAGATACAATATAATAAAACAGCGCTGATTAAGATCAATAAAGACTTGTCTATGAGAGAGAATGCCTTGCCTGTTCTAAGAAGCAAGGAGTCGGCTTTGAGGGCAGAAACAAGAAAAATCAGGATGAAGATCAAAGAGCTCGATGAAAAATATAAGCAGATGATGCAGGCACTTGAGTCCATTAAGCGCTTGTGGGTAGAATTCCCTGATATTGTAAGAATCGAGAAAATTAATTTCAAGAAGAAAAAAATAGCTAGTCTTGCGGTTTTTACCATTGAAAGCATTGATTTCAATAACGAAAATATAAGCTTTTTTTCTTATCCTTCCTGGATAATACAGGGAATGGAAATCATTAAGGCGCTGCTGGCTTTAAAAATAGAATTAATCAATGAGAAAAAGATTCTTGATGATGTTGAGTATGCGCGGCGGAAAACCACCCAGAAAGTCAATCTTTATGAAAAAGTGCAAATCCCGTTTTTTGAAGAATCAATAAGAAAGATCAAGCGGTTTTTAGAGGATCAGGACAACCTGTCTAAATCATCCCAGAAAGTTATTAAAACCAGAATGGAGGCAGCGCTGGTATGATTGCTCCAATGGAAAAAGTCACAATTCTTATTTTTCATAAGATCAAGGAAGAGTTTCTGAACGCCTTGCAGGCGCTTGGGCTTTTGCATATTTCTCAGAAAAAAAAGGACGCTAATGAACAGCTAAAGACAATACAGTCGCAGATAAGGCGCTGTGAAGTTTTTTTGAAGATTGTTAAAAAGTCAAAAGATAGTGTGGCTCTTGATGAAAAGTCAGAGGAGTTCAAAGAAAAAACCGGTTTTAATTATGTTGAGATTTTTGAGCAATTAAAATCTGATCTGGGCGGATTAACGGATAGTCTGGAAAAAACAGAAAGGGAAATACGCAATCTAATTCCCTGGGGAGAATTTAACCGCAAGACTATTGAAAGGCTCAACGAAACCGGGGTCAAGGTGCGTTTTTTTATCAGTCCGATTAAAAAATTCAGTTTAAGTGACATTGATGATAGTGTCTGGGCCTATGAGATTTCCAGGGATAAAATGTATGTATACTTTGTTGTTTTTGAAAAGGATCAAATCGTCAAGCTTGACTGTGATGAGTTTTTTTATCCATCAGTTGATATTAAAACGCTTGAGGTGAAATCTACAGCACTGGCAAAGGAAATCCAAGATAAGCATAACTCACTTTTAATGACATTTTCAGCAAAGCAACAGGTACAGGATTACTGCAATGCTAAGAAAACAAAACTGAATTATTTGATAATCAGTAATAGCTTGCCGCAGGCAGCAGAGGATAAAGTTTTTATTATTAATGGATGGCTGCCAAGGCAAAAAAAAGCTGAAGTAGAGTCTTTTTTAGAAGCAAGGGATGCATATTTTTATTTTAGCCGGCCTGAGCCTGGTGAGGATGTGCCGGTAATGCTGAAAAATAACTGGTTTAGCCGTTTGTTTGAGCCGATAACTAAGATGTTTGCCCTGCCGCAATATACGGAAATGGATTTAACTGCTTTTTTTGCTCCATTTTTTACTTTATTTTTCGGATTTTGCCTGGGGGATGCCGGTTATGGATTGATTATCCTTTTAGGCTGTGCTTTGTTTTGGAAAAGGGCAAACAAGGTGCAGCGTCCGTTTCTGAGCTTGGGTGCTATTTTTGGATTATCGACATTTTTATTCGGACTTATTTCAGGAAACTTGTTTGGCGTGGAGCTTGTAAAAATAGAGTCTATTAGAAAAATGGTTTTATTTAATCAGGATCAGCTTTTTTACCTATCGCTTAAGATAGGGGTTGTTCAAATATTTTTCGGCTTGTTTCTTAAAGCAATCAACAAGATACGTCAATTTGGTTTTATGGCCAGTGTTTCTACTTGGGGATGGCTGGCATTGCTAAGCGGTGTGCTGCCTTTGGTCATGGCATTATTGGCTAATAAAACAGCTCCGGACTGGGCTAATTATTGTGCCTTGACAGGCCTTGTTTTGATTTTACTTTTCAATGATCTTAAGGCTAATATATTCATTAGAATCGGAAAAGGGATTTGGGAACTGTATGGAGGCCTTACTGGATTTCTGGGAGATGTGTTAAGCTATGTTCGCTTATTTGCCTTGGGTATTTCAGGTGCAATCTTAGGGCTTGTTGTCAATGAAATCGGTATGGAATTTCGGACAATACCGTATATTGGCTATTTTTTAACCTTTGCTTTTTTAATCGTCGGACATAGCGCTAATTTTCTATTAAGCGGATTATCAAGTTTTGTGCATCCATTACGTCTTACATTTGTTGAGTTTTACAAGAATGCCGGGTTTGAAGGCGGGGGAAGAGCGTATATTCCTTTTAAAAAAAATTAATAGTTTTAAGGAGTAAGCTCTAAGAATTAAGCAGTAGTTTTAACAATAAAATTATTTTTCTTAATTCTTAATACTTATCACTTATAACTTAAAAGAGAAAGGGGAGTTTTATGAGCTTAGCATTAATTTTAGGATTTATCGGAGTGGGGCTTATGGTCGGATTGCCGGGGTGCGGAAGTGCGATAGGGACTTCTATCGGCGGTTCAGCGACAGTCGGGGCTATAAAGAAAAAAGAAGAGGCATTCGCTACTTGCCTGGTGCTTAGTGCTTTGCCTGGTACTCAGGGGCTTTATGGATTTGCCGCTTTTTTTGTTTTAAAAGATGTTTTAACAGCTCAAATCACAATGCTTCAGGGAGCGGCTTTATTTGGCGCCGGGATTATAATGGGAATAGCTGGATTGCTGTCTGCTATTTATCAAGGTAAGGTTTGTGCTAATGGAATCGCGGCAATTGCCAGCGGAAGTGATGTTTTTGGTAAAACAATGGTTCTGGCTGTATTCCCGGAATTATATGCGATTGTGGCATTTGCAGCATGTTTTCTGATCAAGGGAATTATTGCATAATCTCGAGATATAGCAATATGACTAAAAAGCGGATGGAAAAGAACCCATTCGCTTTTTTTATGTTATAATTTAAGAAAACCGGAAATCTCGGGATCAACTTAAAATAGGGGAGTTTAAAAATGGAAATTGATAGCGTAAGAGTAGAAATCCCAAAAGAGGCAAATGTAATCATCGGGCAAAGCCATTTCATTAAAACAGTAGAAGATATATATGAGGCATTGGTAGGGACGGTTCCTGGGATAAAATTCGGAGTTGGCTTTTGCGAGGCATCAGGAGCTTGTCTGGTTCGATCTGAGGGCAATGACCGCCAATTAAAGGCCTGCGCGCAAAAGGTAGCGCTTGAAATCGCTGCCGGACACTGCTTTGTGCTTTTTATTAAAAAGGCCTTTCCGATAAATGTCATGATCGCTCTGAAAAATGTTCCGGAAATATGCCGCATATTCTGTGCTACGGCTAATCCATTAGAAGTGCTCACAGCCCAGACAGTACAGGGCAGAGGAATCATCGGAGTGATTGACGGCTATAAACCCAAAGGCATAGAAAAGAAAAAAGATATAAAATGGCGCAGAGATCTACTGCGGACGATAAAATATAAACTTTAAAGCAAATTCCTGTTTTGGAAAATATTTGTATGTAGACCATATTTTGCTATTAAAGAATAATTCAATTTAAATCAACTCTTTTTGGTATATGGTTGGAGCAGCATTTTGCGGTGAGATGATATGAATATTAAGCGTGAAGAAAAGATCAAAATTGTCGGATTAGGGCTTATTCTTTTTATTGCTGTAGCGGTTTTGTCAAATATAATATTTTTTGCTGTTGATAATTCTATTAATGGCATTGATTCTCCCAACCATCTATTTTATTCGCTTGAGTTCTACCAGCAGCTTAATGATACGATAACCAATAAATCATTATCTGCGTTTGCAAAAATACAAGAAATAAAAAAGCAATTCTGTTCTCCTGTTGAGTATAGTGGGATTTATTGGCCTAATGGACTTAATGCAATGACATCTGTTTTTTATGCTTTTTTTGGGAAAACTCTTTTTTCGGCAAAGCTTGCTTTATTGCCGTATCTTATTATTCTGCTTTTGGCAACATATTATATCGGTGAATACTTGTATGGTAAATCAATTGGATTTTTTGCTGCAGTGATTTTATTTTTGTATCCGATTATTTTCCAGAGCTCACGACAGTTTCAGCTTGATTTTCCTCTGACTTCTCTTGTTGCTTTAACAATGCTTTTTCTTATAAAATCGGAGCTTTTCAGTGAAAGAAAATATAGTATTTATGCCGGCTGTGCGCTCGGGATAACGATGCTTATTAAAGGACAGGCAATGATTTTTCTGATTGGGCCCCTAATGTTTATAATATATGAAGTATGGCGCAGTTTGTATACAAAAAAACAGTCGAAAAAGATTGTTCTATTTCATTTTTTACTTTTTTTATTTTTTGCTTTAACCTTTGCTTACTTGTGGTGGGGAGGAAAAGGGCAGGTTATCTTTAAGAGTCTACAGGAGCATATTTTTAATTCAAATAAATCTTCATATGAGAATTTTGTATATAATTTTGATGATAAATTTTCTTTTAAAATATTAACATTTTATCTAAGGGCGATGGTTTGGATGCTTGGCCCTCTAGGATTATGCTTTTTTATATTTGTGGGTTTAGCTGATAGCAAGAGAATACTAGAAAATAAGATTTTGCTTTTTTGGTTATTGATTCCGTTTGTTTTGTTCAGTGTTTTCTTTAATGTAAAGAGTTCACGCTATTTAATGCCGATTTTGCCTGCAATTGCAGTAATCACTGCTAATTCTTTAAGCAATATGAAAAAATATAGATATACAATGATTTTTTTGATGCTTTTTATCTGCCTTTTTCAATTTGCTGCCTTTTCATTGGGTAGCCTAGAGAAAAACTCGTTAATTAAAAAAACACATGTTTTTTTTCCGCTAACAGGATATGAAGCTACTCCCCTTAAGCTTAAACATAATATAGAACAAGTTGCAGCGGTCTTGGAAAAGGATAAAGAATCAAACAGGAAAATAAAAGTAGGAACTGTTTGTACCGGAACTTTGGATTCTTTTGAAACAATGTATTGGCTGGGGATTAATAGTGAAAAAATCATAATTATTGACATAGTTCAGGATGTTAAAAGATTTGCAGCTGAGCTTGAGTATCTGGATTATCTTCTTTTTGTAACGCATGCACGTTACGGATATTCTTATACATGGCCTCAAGGGGGACTGCTTTGGGAGTTATTACTTCGCCGCTTTCCTTACAGAACATCTGTTCAGGACAAAAATAATTTACTTATTTGGAGGGACTTAGTTTCTGATTTAAAGGCCATGGAATCTGAGTTTGATTTGCTTTCAAAAACCAGAGATCAGAATACAGGTTATAATGTATATTATTTATTCAAAAGAAAGCGAGAATAAGCTATCTTAACTAAAATCTCCTTTTTGGGTTAAAGCTTTCAGGTTTCGAATTAATTCAGTTTTAAGGAGTGGAGAGGGGAATCGAACGTCGTTCGCATCTTCCCACCTTCGCTAAAAAACAGCTATGGTGGGCAAGCCGCACTTGAGCCGACCTGTCCTCAGGAGCTCTCTCCCCAAAGGGAAACCCTGATGGTTTCCCATCTCAAGTCACAAAGTGACACCTTTTTAGGGGGTACAGATTTTTAAAGAAGAGGGGGATAAATTCCCCTTCTTCTTTGACTAAGAGATAATTCCATGGGGAAAGGGGTGATAGCGAAGCGCCAAGAGGGGGAAACTTCGTTTCCCCCTATGGAAAAAGGTTCTCAGAAAACTGAGAACCTTTTATATTTGGTACCCCCAAGGGGATTCGGACCCCTGTTTTATGGCTGAGAACCACATGTCCTAACCAGGCTAGACGATGGGGGCATTAGCGTTGTTGCGAAAGCATATCTGCACATTTTTCAAAAGCGCCATATTGCAAAATTATATCATAACTTGTCGGAAAGTCAATGGTTCTCTGTCTAAGACCGTAATTAGGGTATAATTGAGTTTAAGGAGATTATTGTCTGAGTTTGAATAACTATAGCAAAATGTCTTGTCATAAAATAGTTGCCTATCCAGCCTCTTTGTGGCGGGGACACTTTTAAGCACAAAAAATTCAATCAATCAATTTGCAAGAATTAATTAACCGCCTGCTTAAGGGGATAAATAAGCTCGATAAACGCTGATTAACACAGATAATACATCATGCTTACTTCACCACCGAGCACACAGAGCTCCACAGAGAAATGATTATATGCTCTAAGCGCTATTATTAGCGCTTATTTTTAGTAAAAAAGATAGAAAAATAAAAATTTATTTTTATTTTTTAGCATTTTTTAATAAAATAATATTCGACAATGTCGAATAAGCATATAATCATTTAAAACTTACTACATATAATTAATTATAGTGCCTACTGTCCTCCATAGCCTTGGCGAAGGAGGATTCTCCGTGTCCTCTGTGTTCTCTGTGGTAAAAGTTTTGTATTTTTCACCCAACCATTACGTTTAGTATAATTTAGTACACTCGCCAGCATAAGCAGCAGGCTTGAGTATAAATTTTCATTTTTTAAGACCTAACTACTTTTAACCCTATGATCAACTTAATGAACATCCAATAAATTATTCCTTTTTATTTTTTCTTTTCTCCGTGCTCTCTGTGTTCATCTGCGGTTAATTTATTTCCTGTCAACCTTTTTCAGGATAGCACACTTTTACTATCAGCCATTGACTATTAGCTATTAGCTTATTCCCTTTTTACTTTTTACTTTCCCTCTTAAATGGTATAATATCTTTAAATTATGGAAAAAACAGCAAAGAAAAAAAAATATACCTATTATGTCTGGGGCTTGATATCTCTTTTTATTCTGATTTTGAGCAATATTTGTTTACGCCGCTATTATTGTTTTGATTATATAGACATGGACTTGGCTGCCTATAATCAAATTATCTGGAATATTGTTCACGGTTCATGTTATAGCTCTATGCTTGGGGTTAATTTTTTGGGCCATCATGCGCATTTTATTCTTTTTTTGTTTGCACCGTTTTATTTTATTTTTCAAACTCCGCTTTGTTTACTTTTTCTTCAGATAGTATCTCTCGGTATATGCGCATATCCGATCTTTATGATCGCCTCAAAGGAACTTGATCAGGGATTGGCCCTGTCGCTGGTAATTGCCTATCTGCTTTATCCGGCTATGGGCTATACCGCTCTTTATGAATTTCATGTGCCTGTTTTTGCAACTGCCTTTCTTACCTTTATGCTTTACTATTTTATCAAGCGGGATTTTGCCTTTTTTGCCTTGTTTATGATTCTCAGTCTGCTTGTTCAGGAAAATATTCCTCTTGTGATCATTCCGTTTGGCATATATGCTTTTTTTAAGAAAAGAAGTCTGAAATGGTGGCTTTTACCGCTGCTTGGTGGTTGTGTCTGGTTTGCGGCGGTTGTCGGATGGATAATGCCGCATTTTAATAAAAACACCGTACAGTTTGTGACGATCTATGGGCATATGGGGAATTCACTGCCTGAGATAATAGGCTTTATAATCAGCCGGCCTTTAGATGTTCTTAAGATGATGTTGAGCGCGCAGAAATTAAAGTTTCTTTTTCAGCTGTTTGCACCGCTTTGTTTTTTTCCTTTGTTGGATTGGCATATCCTGATCAGCGGATTGCTTTTTGTTCAGCATCTGCTTTCATCACGCTCTCCTGAATATATGATTGAGTATCATTATGATGCGGAAATAATGCCGTTTGTTTTTATTTCTGCTATCTACGGGATCAAGAGATTCATGAACTGGCCGATTGTAAAAATTAATTTTCGTTCTTCACTAATAGGTGCTTTAATTATTGCCATCAGTATTACCTGTGCAGTAAGTTTCGGGCCTTTTGTCGAAATTGCTGTGAATAAATATAAGACAACTAAAGATGTTTGGGATTTGCAAAAAGAGCGTTTTCTTGAGATGGTTCCGGATGATGCAAGCATTGTGGCGACATTTGAGTTCTTGCCGATGTTATCCAACAGAAAAGAGCTTTATTCATTTCATCATGTTGTCCACGGATTTTACACTCTTTCAAGGGTTCCTTATCGATTGCCTGAGAATGTTGAGTATGCATTGCTGGATGTTAATGACCCTATTGGAGTTAATGTTTTTTATAAAAGGGGAAGGTCCGAAGCTAATATTGCGGCTTTTTTAAATTCAAAGCATTGGGGGATAGTAGATATATTGGATAATATCGTTCTGTTAAAGAATAATCATAATAGCGATACGCAGTTTTTTAAAATTATGAAGGAAGAGCCGGATATACGGTTTAGATTAAATGCATTGATTGACAATGAGATATCCCTGCTTGGATATAATATAGATAAAACATTAAGCATTAAAGGCGGCAATAGCGTTGAGTTAAGGTTTTTTTGGAAGGCATTGAAAAAAGTAGAAAAAGATTATAGAATGATTATAGAAATAGATGATGCTCATGGTAATATGCGTTACCAGACAATAAGGCCGCTGTGTTATCGTATTCTGCCTTCTTATATGTGGGCGCAAAATTCAATAATCCAGGAGAATTACCAATTATTTATCCCCTCTGATATGGAAAAAGAAAGATTCACGGTTAATATAAAAATGATAGATGCCGACACAGATAATACTGTGGGGTTATTGCTGAATGATCAAAAGGGAGAGAAGGTTAGCTTGCAAAGGCTGACTATTTTAAAGAAATAAAAGGGAAGATTGATTATGAGAGAAATCCGATGCAATCTATGCGGTTCAAAACATAATGTAGTTGTTTACAGGTCTGGGCAGAAAGCCGCAGTATCCGGCAGCGATGCGTATTTGATAAGCGATAATGCTTTGGTCCCTCCAGAGAGAATCCTTAAATGCGTGACCTGCGGGCTTGTTTTTGTGCCTCCAGGAGAAAATTCCCAGAGTGTAATCAAGCAGTATAAAGAAATGGTTGACGAGAGGTATGTAGAAGAAGAGCAGGGCAGAAGGAAAACAGCAGGCATGGTTTTGAAAAAACTGCAAAAATATCAGAAAAAAGGCCGATCCATGCTTGATGTCGGATGCAGTACGGGATTCTTTCTTGATGAAGCTAAGAAAAGGGGCTGGCAAGTACAGGGGGTAGAGCTGTCTCTTTGGGCTGCTGGAATTGCCAGAGAAAAATTTGGTATTGAGGTGATTAATTCTACTTTAAAGCAGGCAAATCTTCCAGATAATTCTTATGATATTATTGTTTTGCATGATACTATCGAGCATGTGTTTGATCCGAGAGATTTGCTTGTAGAAATACGAAGGATATTAAAACCAAGCGGTGTGGTTTATATAAATACACCGGATATCCATAGCCTGGCAAGCCGGTTTTTGAAAGCTAAATGGTGGGGTATTAACAGACATCATTTATTCTATTTTTCAAAAAAAACATTAAATCGTTTGCTTGAAGCTGCGGGATTTAGAAGTATCCGCTGGGGTTTGTATGCGAGAAGTTTCACCTTAAAATATTGGCTGGAAAGGGCGAAGCCTTATAACAGAAACATATACAATCTTCTGAAATTTCTTTGCCATATCAGCGGTTTGGAGAAAAAATTTATTACAATAAACTTTCGGGACCAGATAGAGGTATTTGCAGTTAAACGTCGTGCTCTTGAATACCTAAGCGAACTGGAAGTTTCAGCCGTTAGCGTTACTCATAAGCAGATGAAAACAATAATTGTGCTGCCTGCTTATAACGCTGCAAAAACACTTAAAGCAACATATGATGATATACCAAAAGATTTAGTGGATGAGATAATTCTTGTTGATGATAATAGCAAAGATAATACCGTAGAAATAGCCAAGGGATTAGGTATAACTGTTTTTGAGCATAAAACCAATAAAGGCTATGGAGCTAATCAGAAAACATGTTATGAGAAAGCGCTGGAACATGGAGCGGATATTGTGGTTATGGTTCATCCGGATTATCAATATGACCCCTGCGTGGTGGGAGACATGATTGCTCCGATTAAGAGTGGACAGGCTGATGTGGTATTTGGATCACGAATGCTTAAAGGCGGGGCTTTGATAGGCGGGATGCCTTTATGGAAGCATAATGTGAATATACTGCTTAGCGCGCTTGCTAATGTTGTCCTTAGAACATATTTAAGTGAATATCATTCTGGATTCAGGGCGTATAGCGCGCAGTTTCTTAAAAGCATAGAATTTAAAAATAATTCTGATAATTTTGTCTTTGATTTTGAGGTTATTACGCAGGCAATTACAAACTATGCTAAAATTGAGGAAATTCCTGTGCGAACGCGTTATTTTGATGAGGCTTCAAGTATAAGATTTCTCCCCAGCATTTTTTATGGAATGGGGATTTTAAAGACATTGTTCAAATATATTTTACATAGAAATAATTTAATAAAATTTAAACAGCTTGGATAATATGAATATAGAGAGAAAACAAATAGGTATGATTTTTTGCATAGTTCTTATTTGTGCTATTACCTATTCCAATAGTTTGTTTAATGGATTTATTATAGATGATATAAGTATAATTGTTCAAGATGATTTCTTGAAACAGCCGGACGCATTTTTGAAAGTTTTTTCTAGACCAATGATGGGGCAGTACTATCGTCCGATAGTACTGTTTTCTCTTGTCTTAGACTATTCCTTATGGGGATTCAATCCATTAGGATATCACCTGAGTAATGTTTTGTTGCATACGCTTAATTCTGTTCTTTTTTTTATCCTTCTTTTTTTTATTTTTAAAGATTCCATGCTCTCCTTTTTGAGCAGTATGTTTTTTGCTATACACCCCATTAACAGTGTTACCGTTAACTATGTTTCTGACCGGGGAAATTCCTTGGCAGGATTATTTATGCTTTGTGCGTTATTATTGTTCTATCGTGGATCTATAAAAAAGAGAGTAGTATTTTATTTGTGTGGATTTGTAATGTTTCTTATTGCGCTTCTATGCCGTGAGAGTGCAATACTATTTCCTTTATATTTATTGTGTATGCTCACGACAATAGATGAACCTGTGTTCTGGAAAAAAAATGCAGTAATAGTTGGTACGGCATTGTTAATGAGCAGCATGTATCTTTTTTGTCGTTCTCAATTTATGCCAATGCCGATAGCGGGTTGGGCGGAAGTTTCTAGAATAAGTGATCTAAATAGTTTGAGTTCATTCATCCATATGATTGTTCGATACTTCATGTTAACTATCAAACCGGTTGATATTTGTTTCTTTCGCCCAATTACACCATTATCGTTTGAAGCACCTGTCTTAATTTCATTAGGATTGTTTCTTTCCTTCAATATCTTTATAATTAGGAATAAAGAGCTAAAGAAGAAACGATGGTTTGCTTTATCTTGGTTTCTGATAGGTATTATTCCCTTGTATGTCCTTATGATTAGTTTTCGTAAAAATATTGGGTTTGTGATGCAGGATAATTGGATCTACTTTTCTTCTCTGGGGCTATTTCTTATGTTGGGAATGTTTCTTTTGTGGTTGCGTAGGTGGGTAAGCAAGCAGCTAGTGATTTTTTTAAGTAGTATGCTGATTATCTTTTATGCTTTCATGACTTTTTCAACAAACGGACTCTGGAAGAATACAGAGACTTATTGCAATTTTTGGTTTAATATCGTACCAAAAAATTCCATTGCGTCATGGGCAATGGCAGAGTTTTATTATGGTGAGGGTGATGTTGATAAGGCTATTATGTATTATAATAAAGCGATTAAGGATTGCAAATATGGATATGATGGGCGTGCTAAATTTGATGAAAATCTTCTGTCAATTTACAATAACTTAGGGGCTTTGTTGTTTGAAGAAAAAAGATATAAAGAGGCAGAAGAATATTTCAAAAAGGTGATTGCTTATAAGTCTGATGATCCGGTAGCCTATTGCAATCTCGGGAATATATATTTAATAAAAAATGATATTCCAAAAGCAAAATATTTTTATGAGAAGTCTCTTGCGGGAGATTTCCAATCTGTTGGAACACACAAGATGTTGTTTAGCATATATTTAAGGGAAGGGGAGAAGAAGAAAGCGTTATATGAGCGGTTAACGTACGAATATTTAAAACGAAAGAACAATGTTAGAGCAACTGATAAACAGAGTATGAGTAAATACATGGATATGAGTGTTACTTTAACTCAATTGGGGAATTCTTTTGTTAAAGAACAGAGTATAATAGATGCTAAACGTTGTTATAAGGCAGCTGTGCTTGTTTTTCCAGGCAATTATGTAGGGCATGAACGTCTGGGGGAAATTTATAATCAAGAAAATAATAAGAAAAAAGCAGATTTCCACAGTGAAAAGGCTATAAAGCTTAAATCAATAGCGGGTGGAGCATTATAAAAATGTTTTAATATAAGCCAAGCTAGCTGAATGAGTATGTGGCTATATTGCAAAATTGCAGGTTGACTATCATTTTGAATCTATGATATTATCTATATAGGAAAATAACAAAGGAGGAGTATATGTTTTTAGAGAGATTGCTTAAAAGAAAAGGGATTTTAATGCTTATGCTTGCAATGGCAATGCTTTGCGGGATTTCTCCTGCTAATTCGATTGCTATGCCGGTCAATTCTCAGATGGGGATAAGCTCATCACAGCAGGCTTTGCAAATAGATAAAATCCAAAACTTTCTGAATAAGTCGATGGTTCGCAGTCGCTTGTCCAAACTAGGATTAAGCAATGAATCCGCAATGCAGTATGTCTCTCAAATGGATGAGGCTCAGCTGATGAAATTATCAGGAAAAATTGATAGTATTGATAAAGCTTCCGGTAATGGTCTTGTTGTGCTGTTGGTAATTCTGCTTATTGCTTTTATTTTTCTTTACATGACTGATTCTAAGCTTAAACTGGAACCGCGCCGCGG
>CAYTGV010000008.1:59485-78655 GCA_964437495.1 uncultured Planctomycetia bacterium
CTTTTATTTTTCTTTACATGACTGATTCTAAGCTTAAACTGGAACCGCGCCGCGGTAGCAAGAAGAGTAAATAACGATAGATTTTAAATCAAAGTGAGTATAAAAAAAAATATAATAAATTGCTTTTTCCTGGCAATAATTGTTTCTTTAAACGCTGGTTGTTTATCAACCAGCGTTTCTTCTCTTGAGCTGCATATAAAAGATAATCCCGGTTCCGGGGTTATCCTTGATGTTCCTTTTGTTAAACAGAAAAAGGAATTCTGCGGACCGGCAGCGCTTTCCAGTGTCTTTGCCTTTTGGCAAAGGCCTGTAACTCAAGATAGAATTGCTAAAGATATTTTCCGGCCTGAGCTTTGCGGGGTGTTGAATATTGATCTTGAAAGATATGCCAGGGATTCTGGTTTTTGGGCCAAAGGCGATGACTCGGATTTTGAAGATTTAAAGAGTTGCGTGCTTGAGGGGATTCCGGTTATTGTTATGCAGAAGCTTCATCCGTTTATCCTAAACCGCAATCACTATACGGTAGTTACCGGTTTTTCGGATAAACATCAGGCCATTATTGAGCATACCGGATCAAGTGGCTCGGTTATCAGGTCTTATCGCGGGTTTAAGAGTAACTGGTATGCAGCTGGCGGATGGATGCTTAAAGTAATGCCTTTTGATAAAGTGGGAGATATTAATAACAGCGAAGATAATATTGAATTGGGGACCGTGCTTGAATTACATGGCCTTTTCAAAGAGGCTTTAAAAAGGTATAATACAGCCCTGAAAATTGATCAGCAGAGTTATATTGCCATGTTTAATATAGGCAATGTGTATATGCAGATGCAGGATTGGCAAAAGGCAGAAGCAGCGTATAAACAGGCCATTGCGCTTAATCCTTCTTTTCCCGATGCCTATAATAATCTTGCCTGTGTTTATTTAAGTACAAAGGAGTATGAAAAAGCGCATAAATATGTGGATAGAGCGCTAGGTTTGTATTCGAATAAAAAATTTTATTATTTGGATACAAAAGCGCGGATTTTTTTCGCGCAAAATAAGATGGATAAAGCAGTAATTATTATAAAAGAAGCGATATCCTCATCTGATGCTGTTTTGCCGCAAACACTTAAGATCTTTTATCAATTTTGGGTTGAAAAATATCCCCAGATTGACGCGCTTCTTGGAGATTATTCTTCAAAATAGCCGAGGACATATTTAAATTTAAAAGGCTCATTAAATCTGTGTTCATCTGTTGTTTTTCCTCTGTGTTAATCTATGGATAAAAGGTTTGACGTAACCGGGATAATTTGCTATTATTAAATATTCCTTAACTATCGGGGATTGCTGCTGAATACCAATTCAATTCCAATATTGTAATATAAGCACGCTTTTGAAATAGCCAATATATATAGAAAGGCAGAATGATGATTAAGCGATATACCCGCCAACAAATGGGGCAAATCTGGCAAGAGCAAAACAGATGGCAGAAAATGCTTGATGTTGAGATCGCGGTTTGTGAGGCTTGGACACAATTAGGAAAGATACCAAAACCGTCACTTGCACGCATAAAAAAGCTGGCTCGGTTTGATCTTGCGCGCATAAAAGAAATCGAGAAAAAAACAAAACATGATATTATTTCCTTTCTTACAAGTGTAGCGGAAAATGTAGGGAATGATTCCCGCTTTATCCATATGGGGCTGACCTCTAATGATGCTATTGATACCGGAGCAGGATTACAGCTTAAAGATGCCTCGGATATTCTAATTGAAGATTTAAAGTCTCTTTTAAAAGTATTGAAGAAAAAGGCAAAAAAATACAAATATACACCGATAGCCGGGCGTTCTCATAATGTGCATGCTGAACCAACCACCTTTGGTCTGAAAATGGCACTCTGGTACGAAGAGACTAAACGTAATCTGGAAAGACTCTTGCAGGCAAAGGCAAGCGTTTGTGTCGGCAAGCTTTCTGGCGCAGTAGGTACCTATTCTAATATTGATCCCAGAGTGGAAAAAATAGTGCTTAAGAAATTAAAGCTGGGCATCGAACCGGTAGCATCTCAAGTTGTGCAGCGTGATCGTCATGCGCAATTCCTGACTACTTTAGCTATAATCGGATCAAGCCTGGAGAAATTTACTACCGAGATTCGCAATCTGCAGCATACAGAGATACTTGAAGTTGAGGAATTTTTTGCTAAGGGTCAAAAAGGATCATCGGCAATGCCCCATAAGCGCAATCCCATAACCTGTGAGCGTATATCAGGATTAGCGCGTGTTTTGCGAGGCAATTCCTTGGCAGCAATGGAGAATATATCGCTTTGGCATGAAAGAGATATTTCTCATTCTTCAGTAGAGAGGATAATTATTCCTGATTCAACAATCCTGCTTGATTATATGCTTAGTCTTTGTGTGGAGCTTATAGATAAGCTGATTGTATACCCTGAGAATATGTTAAATAATATGAGTAAAACAAGGGGTCTTATGTTTTCGCAGAGGGTTTTAATCTCTCTTGTGGAAAAAGGAATTACCAGAGAACAGTCCTACCATATTGTGCAAAAGAATGCACTGAAAGTTTGGAAAGAAGGTAGTGATTTTAAGACATTACTTCTTAATGACAAAGGTCTTGAAGGGATTCTTTCTACACAAGATATTGAAAAATGTTTTGATCTGAAATATGTATTGAGAAATATTGAGGTTATTTTTAAGCGAGTAAATATCTAACTCCACAAATTGGCACGGATTAAAATAAGCGAGATTACCACAGATATCTATCATCTGTGTTCTTTGTTGTGTATTATCTGTGTTTATCTGTGAAATTCGGGAATAAAATATGCTTTGGAGAATAGAAGTAAAAAATAAATCTTCCATTAAAGATCCTGTGGGGGAGGCAATAAAACGTGATATTATCGATTTAGGTATCAATAGTGTCAAAGACGTTAAAATGGTGCAGGTTTATATCATCCAGGCAAAACTTTCCAAGCGAGATGTTAAGAAAATAGCTGATGAGTTGCTTTGCGATCTAATTATACAAAAAATCCGCTATGGTCTGCTTGAAGACAAGAAATTCATGAATTCTCCTGAAAGGGATAGGCATGTGATTGAAATAGCCTATAACCCAGGAGTTATGGACCCCTGGCAGGAGAGTACACGCAAGGGTATCAGGGATCTGGGGTTTAAGGATATAACAGAAGTTAATACCGGGCGTCAGTATATAATCTCAGGTAAACTTACAAAACAACAACTAAGCCTGATCAGTGAAAAGCTGCTTTACAATAAGATCATCCAGCATGTAGTTGAGATCCGAAATTTAAAGAAAACTCTCCAGGCTCATAAGGAGATAAATTATGAGTTTGAGAAAGTTGAAGTCGACTTATTGGGAAGTTCTGATAAACAGCTTCTGGAAATAAGTAAGCAATGGTGCCTTTCCTTGACCTTAGAAGAAATGCAGGCTATTAAAAAATATTTTGCAAATCTTCAACGTAATCCCACTGATTGCGAACTGGAAACACTTGCCCAAACATGGTCAGAACATTGTGTGCATAAAACTATGCGCGGAGTTATTGATTATACCGATAAATCTCAAAAGGGCAAAGCAAAATCCCGAAAAATAAAAAATCTTCTTAAGACCACAATTATGAATGCAACCAAAAAATTGAATAAATCCTGGTGTGTTTCGGTTTTTAAGGATAATGCTGGTATTATAAAGTTTGATAAGGATTATGATATTTGCTTTAAAGTCGAAACGCATAATCATCCCTCAGCTCTTGATCCTTACGGCGGATCCGGTACGGGAATAGGCGGTGTAATCCGCGATATTCTCGGCGTGGGGCTGGGTGCAAAGCCAATATTAAATACAGATGTTTTTTGTTTTGGCATGCCTGATATGAAAATAGAATCTGTGCCACAGGGAGTGCTGCATCCAAAAAGAATAATGAAAGGTGTTGTCTCCGGGGTCAGAGACTATGGAAACAGGATGGGTATCCCGACATCAAATGGAGCAGTGATCTTTGATGAGAGATATTTAGGTAATCCGCTTGTATATTGCGGCACAGTAGGTATTATGCCGAGGAAATTTGCTTTCAAAAAGACAAATCCAGGGGAATATATAGTTGCTTTTGGTGGCAGAACAGGCCGTGACGGGATACATGGGGCGACATTTTCTTCAATTGAACTTAACCATGAATCTGAAGAAGTATCCAGCGGCGCAGTTCAGATAGGCAATCCGATAACAGAAAAAAAAGTATTGGATACGCTATTGCAGGCGCGTGATGAGGGGCTTTATACTGCAGTGACAGACTGCGGTGCAGGTGGTTTTTCTAGTGCAGTCGGTGAAATGGGAGCCCAAACAGGCGCACGCGTTGATATTGATAAAGCATTATTAAAATACCAGGGGTTAAGCTATACGGAAATCTGGATATCTGAGGCGCAGGAGCGCATGGTTGTGTCTGTCCCCAGAGATAAACTTAAACGCCTGCTTGAACTTTTTGAGAAAGAAAATGTAGAAGCGGCTGTAATAGGAGAATTTACAGATACAAAGAAGCTGGAGATTTTCTCAAACGGAGTTTGTGTTTGCGATCTTGATATGGAATTTTTGCATGAAGGAGTTCCTGATTCAGCCAGAAAGGCATTTTGGCAGCCTCCGGTAATAAAAGAAAGTAAAGTTAAACAAACAAAAAATCTTAATAAGCAATTGCTGAAAGTCCTGGGGGATTTGAATATATGTTCAAAAGAGTGGATTATCCGTCAGTATGATCATGAAGTTCAGGGCATGAGTGTTTTAAAACCATTGTCCGGTGCTGACAATGACGGGCCGCAGGATGCGGCGGTTATAAGACCTCGGGCGGATTCTAACAGAGGAATTGCAATCTCCTGTGGGATTAATTCTAGGTTTTCTGATATTGATCCTTATTGGATGGCTGCATCAGTTGTTGATGAGGCCCTGCGACAGATAATCAGCGTTGGAGGAAGTTTAAAGCAAATAGCCGTGCTGGACAATTTTAGCTGGGCAAATACCTCTAAACCTAAGGTACTGGGTGAGCTGGTGCGCGCATGCCTGGGGGCACAGGATGCGTCTTTAGCTTATGAGGTGCCGTTTATTTCTGGTAAAGACAGCTTGAATAATGAATACAATATTGGAAAGAAAACAATTGCTATACCATCAACACTTTTGATCTCTGCGATGGGTGTTGTCGAGGACGTGGAAAAAGTAGTATCAAGTGATTTAAAGGCTGCCGGTAATCTGATCTACTGTATAGGTATGACTGCTAATGAAATGGGCGGGGGCAGTTATTATGCAATGAATAATTATACGAGCCTCAATGTTCCGAAAGTTGATTTTAAAAGAAACCGCAGGACTTTTGAGCTTTTGAGCAAATGTATCCAGAAAAGACTTATCCGCTCATGTCATGACATCTCTGACGGAGGATTAGGGGTAACGCTCTCAGAAATGGCTTTTTCCGGAAATGTGGGAATGGATATCTCTCTGGGTAAGGTTAAACATCGAATAAGTAAAGATGAGCTTAGAGATGATATCCTGTTGTTTTCAGAATCCAACGGCCGTTTTGTTGTTGAGATAGAAAAAGATAAAAAAAGGGAATTCGAAAAGATGTTAAATGGAATTGCGTTTTCCTGCATTGGTCAGACAGTAAAGACATTAAGGCTAATAGCAAGAGGCATTGATGATTCGACAGTATTAAACTGCGATTTGGCAGGTTTAAAACAAGCATGGCAAAGTCCCTTGAAGTGGTAAAGGAACATAACTATAACCCTAAGAATTAAAAACCTTAAAGAAGACAAGTGAATATTAACGCTTTCATCCCATTTATGTTAGGCTTGTTTACCCTGAGTGCAGGGACCTATATATTGATTAAAGTCAAAAGGTCCTATCTCAGCCGTCCTTATTTTATATCTTCTGTGGTTATATCTTTTTATTTTTTTATGCACTTTGGGCTCGTGCAGTTTAAAGGAAATGAAGGAATCTTTCTGCCATGGCTGCAGGTATGTTTGGCAGTGATGAGTTTTATCGGGCCAGCTTTGATAAATCTACTTTTGTCTATGCGCAGGGTGAAAACAGGGCTGATTAAGGTAATCCTATTTATTTCTTCAATGCTTTCGGTATCGGTGTTCTATTCTTTGATGCAGGGTTATGAAATAAATATTCATAGTTTTTCCTGGGGCAGTACGCTGAGTGTAAACAATTTCGCCTATTGGCTGTTTTTTATAAATATAGTTTTGTTCCTGCCTCTTGCGGCGATCGTCTTTTTAATAGGAAAGTCATCCATGGATACATCGATCCTTGCTAAAAGGCAGATAAAATTTATAGTGTTGAGTGTTTGCGTTATCTGCTTTGCTTTATGTTTGAACTTTTTTGCGGGATTTGGATTTAATGTTTATCTTTTGGGCTCTCCCTTGTTATGTATTGCTTTTATCTGTATGTCCTATTCTATTACACGTTACAGGGCCTTAGAACTGGATTTGATCGTAAATAATACAATATTGTCATTAATGTTTGTCGGGCCTTTACTGATTTCTCATATTTTGCTAAGTGCTTTTTTCCTGAAGATGCTCGGCTATTTATTCGCTACAACATTTTCACTGCTTTTGATTGTTTCGATGGTGCTGTTCACACCTTATAAGAAATTAGTGCAGAGAGCTGTTGAAAAGTTGATTTACCGGGGAAAGTATGACTATCAGAAGGTATTAAGCGAGCTATGTCAGGGGCTTAATGCAATACTTGATTTTGATCAATTGTTTGACCGTATTATACATATTATCGTTCAGACACTTGATGTCGAAGAAATGGCGATTTTTTTAAAGGACGATGAGCGGAATGTGTTATGTCTAAAGGCAAGTTACGGCATAGATTACGATAGACATAGAGATTTTACCTTGAGCTTGGATGAGCCTATTGTTCAGCGCATGAAAAAAGAAGCAAAGATATTGCTCAAAGAAGAGCTGCGTCAGTTTGAGGATATAAAAAACGTAGAAAAGGAATTTAAGCAAATCTCAATTCTGGGTGCTGAATTGATTGCGCCTTTGTTTTTTAGAGATCATCTGCTTGGGTTTATTGTTCTGAATAGGAAGAAAACAGGAAATATCTATAATCAGGGTGATATTGATGTGCTGAACACCTTTAGAATTGAAGCAGCCAAGGCGATCGAACATGTCCGATTGTACAGCGAGGCGATTGTTGATAATACTACCAAGGTGTTTAATCAGAATTATTTTCTTATGCGACTGCGAGAGGAAATAGCCCGCTCAAAGCGATACGGACACCCGATATCTTTAATGTTTCTCGATGTTGATACAATAGGTACACAGGTGAACGAATTGGATTCCTATATGCAGGAGCTGCTGCTTAAAGGATTGGGATTACTTTTAAAGAATCAAGTGAGAAATGTTGATATCCTTGCGCTTTATAAAAAACGCCAATTCGCGATTATCCTTCTGGAAACCGCCCGCAATAAGGAGGCCAATGAGCATGGCAAGGAAAGTCAGCATTATCTGGATACAATGCTTGTGGCCGAGAGATTATGTAAGAGTATTAGGGATTTTAAAAATGAATATAAAGGCAAGACAATAACAGTAGATTGCAATATGGGTATTGCCTGTTTTGACGGAGTTGACAAGATGCTTACGGAAGAAACGTTTATAGACTGTACTCAAAGGGCGCTGGCACAGGCAAGGGAAAAGGGAACTAATAAAATAGTTTGTTTTAGTGAGGTGAAATGAGTAATATTAAAGTTTTAATACTAAGGACGGCAGGAACTAATTGTGATCAGGAAACAAAAGTTGCTTTTGAACTGCTTAATGCAAAAGTAAAAATGATTCATGTCAACGATCTTATAAAAGGCAAGGATAGGATCTATGATTATCAGATTGTTGCAATCCCCGGGGGTTTTACTTACGGAGATGATATTGCTGCCGGAAGGATCCTTGCCAATGAACTTAAAATGAAGCTAAAAGTACAGCTTGAGCGTTTTCTTAAAAATAACGGACTGATGATTGGTATTTGCAATGGTTTTCAGGTACTGGTTAAAACCGGGATCCTGCCAGGGGGCAAAAACTGGCAGCAAAAAGTTACGCTTAGCTGTAATGACTCTGGAAAGTTTGAAGACAGGTGGGTGTATCTAAAGTCACCTGGTACCAGTTCCCAGACACCAGTAAGCAAGTGCGTATGGACGAAAGGGATCGATGAGGTTATATATCTGCCGGTGGCGCATGGAGAAGGTAAATTTATCCCCCAGTCAAAAGAAGTTTTAGAAAAGCTTAAAAATAATGGCCAAGTGGTTTTAAAATATTGCAATGAAGCCGGAGAAGTATCATCATATCCGGATAATCCTAACGGATCGCTTGAGCATATTGCAGGTATCTGTGATCCGACAGGCAGGGTGTTCGGACTAATGCCTCATCCGGAACGTTGTGTTTTTAAAACACAGCATCCGCGTTGGACAAGAGAAAAGTTCAGTGGGATTCCGGATGGATTAAAGATATTTAAAAATGCGATAGAGTTTTTGAAAAAAGCGTAACTTAGTAGTAAGGGGTAAGCTATAAGGATTGAGTTTTTTATATCTTTTAGTCTTAATACTTATCACTTAATACTTAGTACTTATAACTATTGCGGAGGGACAGATGGCAAAAGGATTGACATATAAAAAGGCCGGAGTGGATATTGTAGGGGCAAATAAGTTTGTCCAGGATATCCAAAGTCTTGTAAAGAAGACAAAAAGGCCGGGAGTATTGAATAATATCGGTGGATTCGGCGGCTGTTTTGAGCTGAATAAAGCTCAGTATAAGAATCCTGTGCTTGTCTCTAGTGCTGACGGAGTGGGGACAAAGATCAAGGTAGCAATGATCGCCGGGATTCATGATACTGTGGGTATTGACCTTGTGGCCATGAATGTTAACGATATCCTGGCTATGGGAGCAGAGCCCCTGTTTTTTCTGGATTATATAGCTACAGGAAAATTGAGCAGAAAAAAGATGGTGGATATTGTTCGCGGTGTTTCCAGGGGATGTCTTGATGCCGGCTGTGCTCTTATCGGAGGAGAAACCGCGGAGATGCCGGCGATTTATAAAAAAGATGAGTATGATCTGGCCGGATTTTGTGTGGGCATTGCGGATAAGAATAAGATTATTACAGGGGCCAGGATTAAGTCAAAAGATGTCTTGCTGGGCCTGGCTTCAAGCGGATTGCATTCAAACGGGTATTCACTGGTGCATAAAGTCTTTAACAAAGCCCAGATAAAAAGCAAGGCAAAAGAGCTTCTCAAGCCTACAAAGATCTATGTAAAAGAAGTACTGTCTGTGATCAGGCGCTTTGATGTGCATGGTATTGCGCATATTACCGGAGGGGCTTTTTATGAAAAACTGACGAAGATATTTCCTAAGGGAACTTCGGTTATTGTTGAAAAAGGCAGCTGGCCAGTACCGAAAATATTTAAAGAAATGCAGAAAAAAGCTAGCATAAAAGAAGCAGAAATGTATAGAACCTTCAATATGGGGATCGGGATGGTGCTTGTTGTTAGTTCTGCTGAGGCTAAAAAAATTCAAAATCATTTGCGTAGCTTTAAACTCAAATCCTGGATTATTGGCGAAGTTTCTGGATCTTCCGTTGGCGCAAAAATTAAATTTACAGGAGAAGATTAACATGAAGATCCTGGTTATAGGCTCAGGCGGACGCGAACATGCACTTGTTTGGAAGATTGCTCAGTCTACTCTGGCAAAAAAAATATATTGCGCCCCGGGTAATGGAGGGATTGAAGAGATTGCCCAGTGTGTTGATATAGCTGCGGATAATATTAATGCTTTGCTTGATTTTGTAATACAAGAGAAGATCGATATTACAGTAGTCGGACCGGAAGCACCGCTTGCATTAGGGATTGTTGACCTTTTTGAAAGTAGAGGGCTTAAAATATTCGGTCCAAGTCTTCTGGCCAGCCGGCTGGAGTCAAGTAAGGTATTTGCAAAGAATATAATGAAAAAATACAATATCCCTACTGCTGCTTTTGAGGAATTTACAGATTTAAATAGTGCCCTTAATTTTGTGCGTGAAGTAAAGCGGCCTTTAGTTATAAAAGCAGACGGCTTATGCGCCGGCAAGGGTGTTTTTGTAAGTGAGGCGCTAGAAGCACAAGAGGAGGCAATAAATTCCATATTAAGGGATAATAAATTTGGCGATTCCGGAGGCAGGATTATTATAGAAGATTGTCTTATCGGTCCAGAGGCCTCGATCATTGTTATCAGTGATGGAGACAATGTAATAACCCTGGCTTGTTCTCAAGACCATAAACGTATATTTGATGATGATCTGGGACCTAATACAGGAGGTATGGGAGCCTATTCTCCTGCGCCGGTTGTTACAGATGAGGTTTTAGAACATATTCAGCAAAGCATAATACTCCCGACAATAAGAGGGATGAAATCTGAGGGGACTCCTTTTAAAGGTGTTTTATATGCTGGAGTTATGATTACCGAGAGTGGGCCGAAGGTACTGGAATTCAATGTGCGTTTTGGCGATCCGGAAACACAGGCAATTCTGCCTAGGCTTAAAAGTGATTTACTGGAATTGATCTTAAGGGCAGTTGATAAAAAATTAGAAGGCTATGCCCCTGAATGGGATGCAAGGGCTTGTGTGTGCGTGGTTGTTGCTGCAGGAGGATATCCTGGTGTGTATAAAAAGGGAAAAATTATTAAAGGTCTTAATAATCTTGATCAGACTAAAGATGAGCTTGTCTTTCATGCCGGCACTAAAAAAACTAATGGTGAAATTTTAACCAGCGGAGGAAGGGTTCTTGGGGTTACTTCTCTTGGAAATAATATAAAATCTGCGATTGATAATACCTATAAAGTGCTTGAAAAGATAAGTTTTGAAAGTATGTTCTTTCGCAGGGATATTGGGAAAAAAGCATTAAAAGTTTTTTCTAATTAAAAGATATACTGTAATGAAAAAAAAGCAAGATGTCTTTATAAAATATATCGTGAATATAACTTTTGATTTAATCAAGGATAATCCAGCCTATGCCTGAGGATTATACTAGGGAGGATATTAAAAACTATGAATAAGAAAATAAAAGTTGCCGTAATGATGGGAAGCAAGTCTGATCTGGAAACAGTTCAGGAAACAGTAAATGTATTAAAAGAAATGAAGGTTGCTTATGAAGTCAAAGTTCTTTCTGCGCATCGTACGCCAAAGGATGTCGTAAAGTATGTGGAAGGGCTATCTGTTAGAGGTATTAAGGTTATAATTGCTGCAGCCGGCATGTCCGCTGCTTTGGCCGGAACTGTTGCTGCGCATACAAATTTTCCGGTAATTGGTATCCCGATAGAGACTAAAAATCTCAAAGGTCTTGACAGCCTTCTTTCAACAGTCCAGATGCCCAAAGGGACCCCGGTTGCCTGTATGACTATCGGAAAGCATGGAGCGCAGAATGCGGCGATCTTTGCCTGTCAGATTCTGGCATTAGATGATGATAAATTGCTTAAAAAAATTGTTAAGTTTAAAGAAAATATTGCTAAGGCAATAAGGAAAATAAAGATCAGCTAAAGATGAAAGATACAAAGATATTTAAGGTCAACTCTCAATCTCCTGATAAAAGCATGATAAAAGAGGCAGTTGCGATATTGAGATCCGGCGGGCTGATTGCTTTTCCAACCGAGACGGTTTATGGATTAGCGGCATTACCAAATAAAGAGATAGCTGTTGAGAAATTGCGTTATGTGAAAAATAGATATGAAGTAAAGCAATTTTCTTTTTGTATCCACAGTATTGAACAGGCAGAGCAACTCACCGGAGATATTATCCCTAATGCTTATAAGCTTATGAATAAGTTTTGGCCAGGCCCGCTCACATTGGTCTTAGATGCCCGGGGTGGAGAGACGGTGGGATTGCGCATGCCGGATCATCCTATTGCGCAGTTATTTTTAGAAGAAGTTGATGAGCCTATTTTTGCTCCATCTGCCAACTTCCCCGGAGAAAAAGCACCGGTTAATGCTCAAGATGTGTTAAATGCCTTGAATAATAAAATTGAGGGTCTAATCGATGCCGGAGAGTCAGAATTAAAGTTGTCTTCTACGGTTTGCAAGATGACAGCTGAGGGATTTGAGATATTAAGAGAAGGCGCTATAACCCATGAGATGATCTCTGAAGCCTTAAAAACTAAAGAGATTCTTTTTGTCTGTACTGGGAATAGCTGTCGAAGCGCGATGGCTGAGGGAATAATGAGAAAAGCAGTCAAAGACATTAAAAATATCCATATTAGTTCAGCAGGGGTAGCAACCTATGATGGAATGCCGGCATCAAAAGAGGCTATTCTTGTTATGGAAAATGCAGGCGTGGATATATCCGGGCATAGAGCAAGAAGGGTAACTGATAGAATGCTTAAGGTGGCTGATTTTATTTTGGTTATGGATCAGGGGCATAAACAGCATATTTTAAATAGCGTCAATGGAATAGGAAAAAAGGTATTTTTGTTAAAAGAGTTTTCCGATGAAAAATCAGGACAGATGGCAATTCAAGATCCGATAGGCCGACATATAAGTTTTTATGAGAGAGTGGCCAATGAATTGCAAAAATCAATAGAGGGGTTGGTGGAAAAGATAAAATGAAAATAGCGATTGGCAGTGATCACAGGGGAGTGGATTTAAAACAGGCTTTAGTAGCTTATCTTAAGAAAAAGGGCCATGAAGTTGAAGATGTTGGAACGCAGAGCAGGGAATCCTGTGATTATCCGGAATTTGCTTTAAAAGTAGCCCATAAGGTGATGGGGAAAAAAGCAGATAAAGGGATCCTGATTTGTAATAGTGGCATAGGGATGTCCATGGCCGCTGGAAGCGTAAAAGGCATAAGAGCTGCGAATTGTTTTAATCTTTCAAACGCGCGTTTTTCGCGTGAACATAATAACGCCAATATACTTACTTTAGGTGCTGAATTCATAGAAGAACAAAAAGCTAAGAGGATGGTTAATGTTTGGCTTAAAACCAAATTTGAAGGCGGTAGGCATGCACGCAGAGTTAAAATGTTTTCATAACTTTTAAAAGGAGCAGAGAAAAATGAGTGAGCTGAAAAAAACAGACATTGCGATATATAATGCTATAGCAAAGGAGCTAAAAAGGCAGAAAGAGCATATAGAATTAATTGCCAGTGAAAATTTTACTTCACGCGCGGTTATGGATGCGCAGAGTTCTGTGCTTACTAATAAATATGCCGAGGGGTATCCGGGAGCTCGCTGGTATGGCGGATGCGAGCATGTTGATGTTGCTGAACAATTGGCAATAGATAGAGCCAAGAAGATCTTTCGTGCAGAGCATGCAAATGTTCAGCCGCATTCAGGAGCTCAGGCTAATATGGCGGTATTTATGTGCGCGCTTAAAGCTGGTGATAAAGTGCTGGCGCTGGATCTTGCCTGCGGAGGGCATCTTTCGCATGGACATCCCCTAAATTTTTCCGGTCGCTTTTATGATGTAAAGGCATACGGCGTTAATCCAAAAACAGAACGACTGGATTATGATGAAATAGCAGTTTTGGCTAAGAAACATAGGCCGAAACTTATAGTTGCCGGTGCTTCTGCTTATCCCAGAGCTATTGATTTTAAAAAGTTTCGTAAAATTTGTGATAGCGTAGGAGCATATCTGATGGTTGATATGGCGCATATAGCCGGGCTGATTGTCGCAGGGATTCATCAGTCTCCAGTGCCTTATGCTGAGTTTGTAACAACTACAACACACAAAACATTGCGGGGACCACGCGGAGGCTTGATTCTTTGTAAAAAAGAATTTGCCAAAAGTATTGATTTGAATGTTTTTCCCGGGACTCAAGGCGGGCCGCTTATGCATACAATTGCGGCTAAAGCAGTGGCTTTAAAAGAAGCGTTAAAGCCAGGGTTTAAAAAGTATCAGATTCAGGTAGCCAAGAATGCAAAAGTCCTGGCTGCGGAATTAAAGAAAAGGGGATTTCGCATTGTAGCTGGAGGCACAGATACACATTTAATGCTGGTTGATCTAACTAATAGAGAAATAACAGGCAAAGAGGCTTCAATAAACCTAGGTAATGTAAATGTTACAATCAATAAGAATCTCATTCCTTTTGATAAAAAATCACCTTTTGTGACCAGTGGTATAAGACTCGGGACTCCGGCTGTGACCACAAGAGGAATGAAAGAAAAACAAATGGAGATCATTGCTGAGGTAATTGATGAAATCTTGCAAAAGGGCCAGACAATCACAAAAGAAAAACAGCGTAAAATTAAAGCCAAAGTGCAGCTTTTAACTAAAAAATTTCCGCTGTATTAAGAAATAGTAACTGTTTGAAACAGGGAGTAAAAATAAAATATCATGGAAAAAAAGATACTGAATGAGAAAAATAAACGGCCAAGCTGGGATGAATATTTTCTTAGTATAACTGAATTAGTGGCAAAACGTTCAACATGCCTGCGCAGACATGTGGGAGCGGTAATAGTTAAAGATAAGCGTATTTTGACGACAGGTTATAACGGGGCACCATCTGGGTTGGAACATTGTGAAACAACCGGATGCTTGCGAACGCAAATGAATGTTCCTTCTGGTGAAAGACATGAACTTTGCCGTGCCCTACATGCGGAAATGAATGCGATTTTGCAGGCTGCTCAGTATGGGATAACTCTGAATGGAAGTGTGATTTATTGCACAAATCATCCCTGTATTATTTGCGCAAAAATGATAATTAATGCCGGGATAAAAAGGGTTGTAATTATTGAGGATTATCCTGATGAATTAGCTAAACAATTTTTAAATGATGCAGGGATAGAGGTTGTTTTGGCTGAAAAGAAATGAATAAGTAGGTTTAAAGGTGAATAAACGACCAAATGGCAATAAAATCCAAGAATTCCCTAATTTTTGCTGAAAAATAATTGTTGACTTAACACTATATATTGTGTATTATTAGTCTATTCGCACAATATAGAGTGTTTTAAGTGACTCCTCACAAAAAGAATGGAAAACAAATATGAAATGTCCTTTCTGTGGTAATATCGAAGATAAAGTAGTTGATTCCAGGGTTTCTTCTGAAGGTGAAACCATCCGAAGACGCCGCGAGTGTCTAAAATGTCAACGCAGATTTACAACTTATGAATATATTGAAAAAACGAGATTGATGATTATAAAAAAAGATGGGCGCCGTGAGCCGTTTGACCGAAATAAAATACTTTCAGGATTTATTCGTGCATGTGAAAAACGCCCGGTAAGTATGGAAACAATAGAAGAGGTTGTTGATTCTATTGAAAGATCTTTACAGAAAAATTATGACAAAGAAGTAATAAGTTCAGATATTGGTGAGCTTGTTATGGAAAAGCTGCATGGTATTGATGAAGTCGCTTATGTACGGTTTGCTTCTGTATACCGGCAGTTCAAAGATATAAATCAGTTTCTAGGAGAGTTGAAGGATTTGTTGAATAAAAGGAGGGCATAGAAGATGTTGGCAAAAGAAAAGCTTGATTCCATGGAAGGACAGGGATTGAAAAGTATTAAGAAAAGAGATGGGCGGGTTGCGGTTTTCGATAAAATGAAAATAAGCAATGCAATTTTTAAAGCGGCTCAGGTCGTAGGCGGAGAAGATAAGCTTTTGGCTGATGAGTTGGCTAATGCTGTTGTTTTATTTTTGGAAAAGGAATATAAGGATAGCTCTCCTGAGATAGAACAAATACAGGATATTGTAGAAAAAGTGCTGATCGAAACAGGACATGCCAAAACAGCAAAGGCTTATATACTTTATCGTGAAAAGCGATCTAAGATTCGCACTAGTCTCAAAGTTAGAAAAAGAGTTAAAGGTCCCTCAACTTCCACAGATCTTGCATTGATGGTTACTCCTTCTGCTAAAGATGATGTTTTGACTTGGGATAAAGGCAGGATCGCTCTTGCACTGCAGAAAGAAGCCGGCATTAGTGAAGACATTGCTATGGATGTAGCATCGTCTGTAGAGAAAAAGGTTTTTAATTCCGGAATGACTCAGATCTCAACATCTTTGATTCGTGAGCTGGTTGATAATGAGCTCTTTGAACGTGGACTTGATAAAACTCTCTCCAAGCAGACATTGATCGGTATGCCTGTATATGACCTGGACCAGCTGTTTTTTTCAAAAAGCTGCGAAAATTCTAATATTGCGGCTAATAATCCCGAAGCAGTCAATCTTTCAATTGCAGAAACTGTATTAAAACAGTATATCTTGCAGAATGTTTTTAGTGATGATGTTTCTAATGCCCATCTGCATGGAAGGATTCATATACATGACTTAGGCTATCCTAGAGCATATTGCGGATCACATTCTTTGGAATATATCAAAAAGTATGGTCTTGAGCTGGGGAATCTTTTTACTTCCAGCGGTCCGGCAAAATATGCAAGAACACTTACTGGGCATCTCAATACATTTCTGGCATCTCTTCAGGCTTACTATGCTGGAGCTTTAGGCATTGGTTTTCTTAATATTATGTATGCTCCTTATGTCGAAGAGATGAGCGAAAAAGAGATGAAGCAGGAAGCCCAGTATTTGATTTTCTCAGCTTCACAAAATGCTTTTTCCCGCGGTTCTCAGAGTTTGTTTATTGATTTTAATGTCCATACAGGCGTCCCTGGATATCTGAAAAATATCCCGGCAATAGGGCCAAAAGGAAAGTATACAGGCAAGACATATGGAGATTACGAAGAAACAGCTATAAAATTTGCCAAGGCTATGCTTGATGTGTGGCGTGACGGAGATAGAGACGGGCGCGTTTTTGCTTTTCCAAAATGTGATTTACATATAAATGAAGATACATTCAATGACCCAAGACAGCTGGAATTACTTAAGTACGCATGTCTTATTGCCAGTGAAAACGGAACGCCTTATTTTGTTTTTGATCGTGGTAATGAGGCGATATTATCACAATGTTGCCGATTACGTCAGAAAATAGATGACAAATATATGATCGAGCATCCTGAGAGTATGAGGTTCTGCGGTTTTCAGAATGTCACTATCAACCTGCCGCAGGCCGCATACAGAGCAGGGAAAAATAATATGGATGGGGTATTAAAAGAAATTGAAGTGGCAATGGATTGTGCGATAAAAGCCCATCTTCAGAAAAAAGAATTTATTGCTAAGCTCATGAGTGAGCCTGGTAAGCCAATGTGGGAAATGAGCAAGCCGGCCAAGGACGGTCGGCCTTATATAGATCTTGAAACATCGACTTATATTATCGGGTTGATCGGACTTAACGAGTGCCTGCAGTTTGTTACCGGAAAAGAATTACATGAATCAGAAGAAATATTCAAGTTAGGCCTGAAAGTCATATCATTTATGAATTATAAGACTAAAGAATATGCCAAGAAGTATAACTTGAAATTTTCACTTGAAGAATCACCGGCAGAATCTGCCTGCAGACGCCTGCCGAAAGTTGACCTTAGACAGTTTCCAGAAGCAGCGGATGTAATTAAAGGTGATCTTGATGCAGACCAGTATTACTATACAAACAGTATTCACTTTAGAGCGGATGCTCAGATTGATTTAATATCACGAATACAGAAGCAGAGTAAATTCCATACAATGATCGAATCAGGAGCGATTACCCATGCTTTTGTGGGTGAACAGAAACCGTCGATGGAATCAATCCTCAATCTGGTGAAAAAAACATTTTCTCAAACTCAGACAGCGCAGCTTACGATATCGCCAGAGTTTACTTTTTGTAATACTTGTCGTCAAACAGATCGGGGAATTAAGGAGAAATGCGGATCTTGTTCATCTTTGGATGTCTACAGCGTGACAAGAATTGTTGGATACTTTAGCCGTGTGAATAACTGGAATAAATCGAAACTAGCAGAGTTAGCAGACAGACAAGCAGGGAATTATACAGTGAAGGAAGGGAAGGAATAATGAAAGTTTCAATTTTTGGGAAAGAAGGCTGTGCCAAATGCCAGACGACAAAAAATAAATTCAAGCATTTCATTACTAAATTGGAAGTTAATGAAAAAGTTGAAATTGATTATCATGACCTGGGATCGATAGACGGCAGAGCCGAAGGTGCTTATAATGATGTTAGTGATGTAGTTCTTCCGACTACAATAATTGAAAAGGATGGAGAAGTGGTCGCTCGCTGGGAAGGCGAGGTGGCATCTGAAGAAATCAAAGCGCATCTTGTAATATAAGATTTGGAGCAATTCGCCAAGAAGACAGGTCAAAGATTCTTTGTCTGTCTTCTTGATGTTAAAAACAGGATTTTTCATGTTTAAAGAAATAATGCATCCCATCAAAGGTTTTAATCCTCATACATTCATCGACTGGGAGGGAAAGATTGCCAGTGTGATCTATCTTCCGGGCTGTAATTTTAGGTGTCCCTTTTGTCATTCCAGTTCTCTTGTGCTTGCCCCTGAATCGCTGGATACGGTTGATTATGGAGATATTAAAACGTTTTTCCATGAAAAACGCGGATGGATGGATGGAGTGGTAATCGGAGGGGGAGAGCCGACTTTATATAAAAATCTTTCCGTGCTTTTAAGCGATATCAAACAAGAGGGCCTATTAGTCAAGTTGGATACTAATGGTACTACTCCTCAGGTATTGAAAAAACTCTTAGATGAAAAATTGCTGGATTATGTGGCAATGGATATAAAAGCACCTTTGGATACCCAGAAGTATTCTAAGGCCACTGCCAGTGATGCTGAAGTAATCGATATTAAACAAAGCATAGACTTGCTTATGGGCTCTGGGATAGATTACGAGTTTAGGACCACAGTAGCTCCTGGTTTTATAGAGGGAAAAGATATCATAGCTATTGCTCAGACGATTGAAGGGGCTAAAAAGTATGTGCTGCAGCAATTTTCTCCTAAAGATACCTTGGATAAAAATATGGCTGCTGTTAAGCCTTATAAAGCTGATGAATTAAAGCAGTTTGCACAGCTGGGCAGTGAATTTGTAAAAACCTGCCTTGTCCGGGGAATATAGATGAAAATATGGTCGAGGGTACAGGCGATGGGGTATAGAAAATTTGTGCTGTCCTGAAAAAGGTTGACAGGAAATAAATTAACCACAGAGTACACGGAGAATCCTCCTTCGCTAAGGCTATGGAGGACAGTAGGCACTATAATTAATTATATGTAGTAAGTTTTAAATCAGCTTAGTTTCTTATGATTATATGCTTATTCGACATTGTCGAATATTATTTCATTAAAAAGTGTTAAAAAATAAAAATAA
>CAYTGV010000009.1:0-77973 GCA_964437495.1 uncultured Planctomycetia bacterium
GCCTGATTATCTGGGGCATTCTTGTTTTTTTTAATAACTTTCCGACTGAAATTTATTTAAGTTATATTGGAATGGGCTTTTTATTTGACAAATTGGTCTAAATCTAGTAGAATCTATGGGTTAAGCTACTTAATCAATTTTAAAATTCAAGGAGTTATATATAATGTACGAGCAAAGTATACTTAAAAACGGACTTAAGGTAGCTACCTGTAAAATGTCGAATACCAGATCTGCTGCTGTGGGACTGTGGGTAAAAACAGGGGGTAGATATGAGCCGGAAAATTTAAGTGGTATTTCACATTTTTTTGAGCATATTGTTTTTAAAGGCTCTAAAAAGAGATCATACCGGCAAATAAAAGAGTCTATTGAGGGCGTAGGGGGTATGCTCAATGGATTTACCTCCGAAGAAGTAACCTGTTTTTTAGCAAAAGTCCTAAAGAAACATATTCCTTTAGCTATGGATGTATTGCTGGATATGCTGCTCAATCCCCTAATCCGGCAAAGCGATATTGATAAAGAAAGGCTTGTAATATTCGAAGAGATGAAAATGTATTTTGATCTGCCGAATCATCTTGCCTATGATAATTTGCAAAAAATGCTTTGGCCTGATCATGCCTTGGGGAGAAATCTGGCTGGTGTTGAAAAAACACTAAATGGAATCAATAAACTGAAATTAGAGCAATATAAAAAAAAGTATTATGATTTAAGTAATATGCTTATATGTGTCTCCGGAGATATCGAGCATTCCGAATTAATGAAAATACTTGAGAGAAGATTTGAACAAAAAAACAGCGATAACAAATCTAGTTACAAAAATGCCGGTTTTGAAGCTGTGAAATTAAAACAAAAGGTCTCAGCTGTTCACCTTATAAACAAGGAAACGCAGCAGGTTCATATTGCCTTAGGAGCGCATTCAATTAAGCGCGAACATCCATTGCGCTATGCTTTAGTTTTGCTGCATATAATGCTTGGCGCTAATATGTCCAGCCGACTGTTTAATGAGCTGCGCGAAAAAAGAGGCTATGCCTATGAGATCGCAACCGCGACAAAAAAGTTTGATGATACCGGTGCGTTTATTGTACATGCCGGCGTAGTTAAGAACAAGCTTATCAATGCCTGCAGCCTAATTCTCAAGGAATTGGAAAAAATATGCACCCAGCCGGTTCGATCCCAGGAACTAACCAGAGCAAAGGAGTATTTTTCCGGACAGATGCTCATGTCACTGGATGATAACCTAGAGCGCATGGTCTGGGTGGGAGAAAAGCTTGTTAATAACAGAAAAGTGACTGCTCCGGCTAAGATCATTAGATCTATTGAGGCGGTTAATCCTGATCAAATTTTAAAAACCGCGAATTTGATATTCGGTAAAGGCATTTTTAATCTTTCGGTTGTCGGGCCGGTTGAAGGGAAAAACAAAGAATTGTCTGAATTGTTGAAAGGGTTTAAGCCATGAAAAGAAAAAAGATTATAATTGCTCCTTCAATTCTATCGGCTGATTTCAGCCGCCTGGAAAGGGAAGTTAAATCTGTAGAAAAAGCAGGGGCGGACTGGATTCATGTTGATGTTATGGATGGACATTTTGTGCCAAATATAACCATCGGGCCTGTGGTAGTCAAGAGTTTAAGAAAACGAACTTCTTTGCCGCTGGATGTGCATTTAATGATCAATGACCCAATGTTTTTTCTTGATGAGTTTATTAAGGCCGGCAGTTCAATAATTACTGTCCACTGTGAGGTGTGCAGCCTGGATTTGATGAGGAAAATAAAGTCTAAATTAAAAGCAAATAAAGTGAGTATGGGTATTAGTATAAATCCGGGAACACCGGTGAAGAAATTGTATAAGATGCTTGATATGGCGGATATGATCCTGCTAATGAGCGTTAATCCTGGATTCGGCGGGCAATCGTTTATGCCAATGGTTATTCCTAAAATTAAAGAGCTGCGCAAAATATTTTCAAGGGATATCCAGGTTGACGGGGGAATTACCGATGAAACAGCACCGCTGGTTATAAAAAGCGGGGCAAATATACTTGTCTCAGGATCGTATTTGTTTAAGGCGAAAAATAAAAAAACAGCGATAGGTAAATTAAAAAATGGATGATATTAAATTTGGTACGGATGGGTTCAGAGGGGTAATTGCCGATAATTTTACTTTTGAAAATGTATCAAGAATAGCGCGAGCATTTGCCGCTTATTTGAAAGAGAATAAAAAGCAGCAGCTTAAAAAAGGCGTTATTGTCGGTTATGACTGCAGATTTCTCTCAGATGCCTTTGCTCAGAGATTCGCTGAGATACTCTCTAGTCGTGGTATCCCTGCGCTGCTTACTAAAAGCGTTGTGCCTACACCGGCAATCAGCGCATATATAATAAAGAATTCGCTATCTTGCGGGGTCATAATTACAGCCAGTCATAATCCGCCTGAATTTAACGGCATAAAAATAAAAAATGAGTTCGGGGCTTCGGTTGAAAAAAAATTAACAAAAGAAATTGAACGGCTGATTAAAAAAGAGCGTTATACAGTTATTTCTGGGAAAAAAGCGGGGATTGAAACAGTTGAGATAATCCGCCCCTATTTAAAGTTTTTGAAAAAATATTTGAATTTTAAACTGTTGCGTACAGCAAAATTCAAGGTTATTGTAGATGCAATGCACGGATCCGGCGCAGGGATTGTGGAAAAAATTCTTAAAAAAACAGAATGTAAAGTGCAAGGCATCCGCAGTAAGCGTGATATCCTTTTCGGCGGGGTTAACCCTGAACCAATCGCCTATAATTTAAAACCTTTAAAAGAAGCGGTTTTAAGGAAAAAGGCTGATATCGGCATTGCTCTTGACGGCGATGGAGATCGTATCGGAGCAATGGACCCAAATGGAAATTTTATAAGCTCACATCAGGTTATATGCCTTTTACTTTTACATCTGATTGAAAACAAGAAATTTAAAGGAAAAATAGTTAAAAGCTTGAATACTACAACTATGATAGATAGAATTGCGCATCATTACGGCCTTTCTCTTGATATTGTGCCGGTTGGATTTAAGAATATTGCAAAAAAAATGCTTAATGAGGACATTTTGCTCGGAGGGGAGGAATCAGGCGGTATTGGATTTAAGGGATATATGCCTGAACGCGACGGAGCTCTTTCCGGATTGCTGCTGCTTGAGTTGATGGCATATAAGAAAAAGTCTATCCTCGAGATCATAAATTCAATGGAAAAGAAATTTGGAAAATTTGTTTATATGCGCAGAGATCTAAAAGTGAGCTTAAGTAAGCCCCTGCCGGTATTAAAACAAATTCTGGGTAAAAAAGTTGTCCTTATCGAGACTTATGACGGGACTAAATATACTTTGCAAGATGCCAGCTGGCTGATTATCAGAGCCTCTGGTACTGAGCCTATTGTTAGGATTTACGCTGAAGCATCAACTAAAAAGAATGTAAGTAAACTTATTGAATTCGGATGCACTTTATTATGAAACAGAACCTGATTAGAAATTTCTCGATCATCGCCCATATCGATCACGGTAAATCTACGCTGGCTGATCGAATGCTTGAAGTAACCCATTCTGTGCAAAAAAGAGAATTGCAGAAGCAGATGCTTGATAATATGGATTTGGAAAGAGAGCGCGGTATTACGATCAAGGCCTCTGCGGTTCGTATATTTTTCAATTCAAGGGATGGAAAAAAATACCAGCTTAATCTTATTGATACTCCCGGTCATGTTGATTTCAGTTATGAGGTGGCGAAATCACTCTCAGCTTGTGAAGGAGCGCTTTTGCTGGTAGATGCGGTCCAGGGAATTGAAGCGCAGACTGTAGCTAATTTTTATCTTGCGGTTGATCAGAAACTTAAGATCTTGCCGGTTATAAATAAGATCGATCTTCCGCATGCGCGGCCGGAAGTTATCACACATCAAATTCAGGATGTGCTTTGCATTGATGAGCCGCCTTTGCTATCCAGCGCTAAGCAGGGGCAGGGAATAACCGAAATATTGGAAGCCATTATCATGAAAGTGCCCGCCCCTTCCGGCAGCTCTGATAATTTATTGCAGGCTCTGATATTTGATAGTGTATTTGATTCGTATAAAGGTGTGATTGTCTATATCCGTGTTGTTAATGGAAAAATTACACCAAATATGGATATAATGCTTATGCATTCCGGAAAAAAATATGAAGTCCTGGAAATCGGAGTATTTACCCCCACGCCTTTAAAAGTTTCCAGTCTTTCCTGCGGTGAGGTAGGGTATATATGCTGTAATATAAAAGACCCGGCAGATGTATTGATCGGAGATACTGTAACTGATTTTAGAAATCAGGCTCCAAAGCCATTACATGGCTTTAAGAAAAATCTGCCTTTGGTATATGCCGGGCTTTATCCGATCAACAGTAAGGATTTCAACCATTTTCGGGATTGCCTGCATAAGCTTAAATTAACGGATTTTGGTTTTGTCTTTGAACCTGAAAGCAGCCCTTCTCTTGGTTTCGGATTTCGCTGCGGTTTTCTTGGCCTTTTACATATGGATATTGTGCAGGAGCGTTTAGAACGGGAGTTTGAGCTTAATCTAATCGCGACAACTCCCAGTGTTGTCTATCATATAAAACTTATAAACGGCAATATATTAGTAGTGGACAATCCGGCAAAGTTTCCTGAGCTGCAGACAATCGATTTTATTGAAGAGCCTTATATAAGGGCTTTTATGATTGTTCCGCATGACTGTCTTGGCATGGTCATGAGCCTGGCTCAGTCAAAACGCGGGATCCATAAAAGTAAAGAATTTCTGGATGAGCAAAGAATGATGGTTACCTACGAATTCCCTCTGGCTGAGATAATTGTTGATTTTTATGATAAATTGAAATCGATTACCCGGGGATACGGCTCGCTTGATTATGAGGTTATCGGGTATAGATATACTAAATTGGTCAAACTGGATATCCTTATAAACAGTGAGCCTTGTGACGCATTGTCTTTTCTCGTGCATAAAGATAATGCTCAATATAAAGGACGACAGGTTGTTACTAAACTTAGGCAGCTTATTCCCCGACAGCTTTATGAAGTCGCGATACAGGCAGCCATAGGTTCAAGAGTAATATCGCGTGAAACAGTAAAAGCAATGGGCAAGAATGTTACGGCTAAATGTTATGGCGGAGATATTTCCAGAAAAAGAAAATTGCTTGAAAAACAAAAGGCCGGACGTAAAAGAATGAAGCAGTTTGGAAAAGTTCAGATACCCCAGGAAGCTTTTATGGCTGTCCTGAAAATTTAAATTTAATATTAACAAAAGGAATATAATGTTAAATAATCCGCAACCGAATAAAAAATCTTTTTGGCAAAAAGCTAAACCAGTAATAAAAGAATATGGTGAATCACTTCTTATTGCATTTGTTCTGGCAATGATTATCAGGACATTTGTTGTCCAGGCATTTAAGATCCCCACGGGATCGATGAAGCCGACTTTCGTAGAAGGGGACAGAATACTGGTAAGTAAATTTATTTATAAATTTAAGGATCCCGAACGGGGGGATGTGATCGTATTTAAATATCCGGAAAATCCAAAGTTGGCTTTTATTAAACGCCTGATCGGAAAAGCCGGAGACAAGATAAGAATAAAAAACGGTCGAATACTAATTGACGGACAAGAAGTTTATATTAAGCAGATAAACGCAAACTTTTACTACAATCGCGGTAAATACGGCGGTATTGACCAGGATGTGATGGTTCCAGAAGACGCGCTCTTTGCCCTTGGCGATAATAGCGCCAATAGCAAAGATTCACGCTATTGGGGGTTTGTGCCTGCTAAGAATTTGATAGGCAAGGCCATCCTGATTTATTGGCCTCCGTACAGAATGCGTTTAATAGATTAGTTAAATTCAAGGAAATCTATTTATGAATATAGCGAATTGGATATCAATTTTTAGAATAATACTTATACCATTTTTCGTCTGTACTATTGTATATTATTCTCCGGAAAAAGATTATCTGCGATATTTGTCGCTTATAATCTTTTCACTGGCAGTAATTAGTGACGGTCTTGATGGGTATATCGCCAGAGTCCGTAAATTACAAACAAGGCTTGGTTCATTTCTTGATCCGATAGCAGATAAGCTTTTACTTAGCGCGAGTTTTTTAACCATGGCCGTAACCCCTGAAATACCTTCAGCAATAAGATTACCGTTGTGGATCGCCGTATTAGTTATCTCTAGAGATATCTTTCTGGCTCTGGGTTCTTTGCTGATTCATATGCTTACCGGTAATCTTTTGATAGCTCCGAGTTACTTAGGAAAGCTAACAACTGTTTTTCAGATGTTTACGATAATTGCTATACTTTTACAGATGCCATTTTCTTTCTTAATTTGGGATATTGCTGCTTTTTTTACCATTGCCTCCGGGTTTGACTATCTATATAAGGGCAGTAAACTGCTTAGCAATGCAGGTATTAACCACTAATAAATGAAGGTTTCAAATGAAAACAAAAAGTAAAGTTGTCATTGTCGGCAGGCCGAATGTTGGTAAATCATGCCTTTTTAATCGCCTTATCGGTACGCGCAAGGCTATTGTTGAACCAACTAGCGGTGTTACAAGGGATCGTACATATGCTAATGTATTATGGGCTAATAGACATTTCGAACTTGTTGATACCGGTGGGCTGGTTTTTGAAACAAAAGAACATATGAGTGATATGATCATAAAACAGGCTCAGACCGCAATTAAAGAGGCAGAGCTGATAATATTTGTTGTTGACGCTATGCAAGGCCTGCATGCATATGACAGAGAAATACTTGATTATGTGCGGACTTTTGATAAAAAGATCATCCTGGCCGTTAACAAAGTAGATAATATGGCCAAAATAGATACTTATAGCGAATTCTATGAATTGGGTATCGAAGAAATAAGCTGTATCTCAGCCCTGCATGGTCTGAATATTGATGAGCTGCTTGATAGGATTGTTAAAGATATTGCGCTGATCAAGCATGATGAGGCGGTTGATGAGCTAAAACCGCTTAATGTTGCTTTGATCGGCAGGCCGAATGTAGGAAAATCATCATTTTTGAATAAGCTTTTAAGAGAAGAGCGGGTTATTGTAAATAGTCAGCCTGGAACTACCCGCGACAGTGTTGATACTGCCTTGGAATTTGAGGGGCAAAAGTATATTATGATCGATACTGCAGGAATTCGCAGAAAGAAAAAACAGCAGGAGACGATTGATGTTTATTCGCGTTCAAGGACAATTTCGGCGATAAAACGCAGTGATGTATGTATAATGCTGGTTGACGCCATTGAAGGTATTAGGAGGGATGATCTGCATATTTTCAGCGTGATCAAAGAAGAAGAAAAGTGCTGTGTTATCGCAATAAATAAATGTGATCTGATTAAATTGGACCTTACAGAATGTATTATGGCGATAGACAGAAAGGCAGCTTTTATGAATTTTGCTCTTTGTGAGATAGTGTCTGCTAAAAACGGCAAAAATGTTCATAATACACTTAAGATGGTTCAGCATGCATATGCTAATGGACAGAAAAAGATCAAAGTAAATAAATTGGCAAAAACACTTGATAGAATAGTTGAGCATTGTAAAAAACAGAGCTCTTTTGCATCACTTAAACTTCAATTTTTGACCCAGCTTAAAACAATGCCTCCGGTTTTTGCTTTTGTGGTTAATCGCCCGGAATTGATAAAGGACTCTTTTATACGCTTTCTTGAAAATAAGTTAAGGAATGAATATGATTTTAAGGGTACTCCAATAAAAATTTTGTTTAGAAAAAAGAAAAGGTAGTGATTCATGAATATTTTTTGGATAATCGTGGGATCGATTTTAAGTTATCTGCTAGGCGCCATACCCAGTGCCTATCTTATTACCAAACTTCTCTCGGGCAAGGATATTAGAAATATTGGAAGCGGCAATGTCGGAGCGACTAATGCGCTTCGCATATTAGGAAAGCTGCCAGGATTCATCGTCTTATGTGTTGATATTCTCAAGGGGCTGGCTGCGGTAACGATTCTGGTGGCTTTTATTGCCATGAAAGTTAATATCTCTGTTGAACTGCTCAGGGCCTTATTTGGATTAATAGCTGTAACCGGGCATATATCCAATGTATTTCTGAAATTCAAGGGAGGTAAGGGCGTGGCTACAAGCGTGGGTGTAATACTTGGAATTGCCCCCATGAGTTTACTGGGGGCAGCTATATGCTTTGTTATTATTGTCGCGGCTACAAAGTATGTGTCTTTAGGTTCAATAATCAGTTCTATTCTTATCCCGTTTTTTCTTTTATGGACTAAGGCGCATGCAAGCTATGTAGTGCTTAGTGCCCTGTTGTGCATAATAATAGTTGCCAAACATAAAGCTAATATCAAGCGCCTGTTGTGCGGCAGAGAAAGAAAGGCCTTTGAAGAAAAATGAAGATTGCGATAATCGGTGACGGTGGATGGGGAACTGCGCTTGCTGTTCTTTTGAATAATAATAAATATTCTGTAAATCTTTGGGGCGCTTTCCCGGATTATGTCCAGAAAGTGAAAAAAACTAGAAAAAATAATAAATTTCTCCCGGGGATACTGATCCCAGAATCTATTGTGATTACAGATGCCTTGGAGGATGCATTGAAAGACGCAAGACTGATTATACTTGCGGTTCCTTCACAATATATGCGCGGGGTGTTAAAAAAAATCAAAAAGTATAATACTAGGTCTTCGATATTTTTAAGTGTAGCTAAGGGGTTGGAATATAAAAGTAATATTATTATGTCCGAGGTTATTAAGCATGAAATCCAAACACAGGAGGTGGCTGTACTTTCCGGTCCGAATATAGCTTATGAAGTTGCCAGGGGTATTCCTTCAGCGGCTGTATGTGCCAGTTCTAGAAAAAATACCGCAAGCATAGTTCAGAATATTTTAATGAGCAATAGTTTTCGTGTTTATACAGCTAGTGATGTGCTGGGGGTGGAGCTTGCCGGTGCATTTAAAAATATAATTGCTATAGCCTGCGGCATATCTGACGGATTAGGTTTTGGAACTAATACCAAGTCAGCTTTGCTGACAAGAGGGCTAGCTGAAATCACACGTCTTGGCATAGCAATGGGCGCAAAGCATAAAACATTCAGTGGGCTTTCCGGCATGGGAGACCTGGTAACCACATGTATGAGCTCAAGAAGCCGAAATAGAAATTTAGGAGAACAACTCGGAAGTGGAAAACAGCTTGACCAGGTTTTAAAAAAAACCGAAATGGTTGTTGAGGGAATCATGGCTGCTAAAATCGCCTTAAAGCTAGCTAAGAAATATAAGGTTTATATGCCAATTACTTATGAGGTTTGTAGCGTATTGTATAAGCATAAAAAGCCAAAGGCGGCAATGCAGTCTTTAATGCAAAGAGGAAAAAAAAACGAACTATAGCTTATTTATAATCACAGCCTGTTTGATAACTGTTGTAGATAATGTAAGTTAAGTGGATAAATGCGAATATTGTCTTGAATTTCAGGGTGTTTTGTAGTAATCTATGATTTATATATTTGTAAGTGAGAATAAAAGCCATTAAACTTTTATTCTGGCTGTAATAAAATCAATAAAAAGTAATCCTTTGTATTGTACTGCGGGGCGTGGCGCAGTTTGGCTAGCGCGCTTGAATGGGGTTCAAGAGGTCGGTGGTTCGAGTCCACTCGCCCCGACCATTATTGCAAGAATTTAAGGCGGTTGCAAACCGGAAAGAAAATTTAAAAAACAATATGAGCGATTCTGAAAGAAGAAATTTCGTACGCATTAATGCTAACTTTGTTGTAAGTTATTATGTGTATCCTGGGCATGTTAACCGAACTGATATGACGCTTACGAGAAATGTCAGTGTGGGAGGAATTTGTTTTACAACTGATAAGCATTTTCCACCGGGTACAATTCTACATATTACCTTAAGACTGCCGAAAGTAAAAAATTTGGTTGAAATCCTGGGAGAAGTTATGTATGTTAAGCAAGAGACAAATAAAAAACTTCTTTTCGATATTGGTGTTAAATTTGTGCAGTGTAAGGATGATGACCTGCATATAATTGATAAGATAATAAGTGTCTGCGCAAGTTCAGAGACTAAACTGGATATGATTTACAAAATTAAAAAAAATGAAGATAAAAAAAATTAATTTAGGACTTATTGGTTTTGGGACTATTGGTTCAGGTGTCATAAGCGTATTGCAGAAAAAATCTGCTTTACTTGAAAATAAGCTGGGAGTAAAAATCAGATTAAAAAGGGTTTGCGAAGTTAATCCCGTGCTTGTAAGAAAACTGAAATCAAAAAAAGTCGATATATGCAAAAATGCGGATAAAATCATTGAAGATCCGGATATTGACATAGTCATAGAGCTTATGGGAGGAATTCATCCAGCAAAGGAATATATACTCAAAGCCCTGCGTAATAAGAAATATGTAATAACCGCTAATAAAGCACTGCTTGCAGAAGAAGGTGAGGAGATATTCAAAACTGCTAAAGCCAATGGAGTTGATGTTTATTTTGAGGCAAGTGTTGGCGGAGGCATCCCCATAATTAGAAGCCTGAGAGAGGGACTGATTGCCAATAAGATTGAAAGCATTTATGGTATTATTAACGGAACTAGTAATTATATTCTAAGCCGAATGTCAGAATGCGCAGTTGAATTTAAAAGCGCGCTTATTGAGGCGCAAAAAAAAGGCTATGCTGAAAAAAATCCCCATTTTGATATAAGCGGTATTGATTGTGCTCACAAAATTGCGATACTTGCTAGAATTTGTTTCAATCAGAGCGTTAATTTTAAGGATATTTATATCGAGGGCATAAATAATATTGAATTAAGTGATCTTAATTATGCCGAAGACCTTGGTTTTTGCGTGAAATTACTGGCAATAGCTAAAAGGGTACCCCACGGATTACAAATCAGAGTGCATCCGTGTTTAGTGCCTAAAGGTCATTTGCTTGCTAATGTAAAAGGTGTCTATAATGCCGTGTTTATCAAAGCGGATTTAATCGGCAGGGCCCTGCTTCAGGGCGAGGGAGCCGGAGCATTACCTACGGCCAGCGCGGTGGTAGGAGATATAATTTCAATAGCACAGAAGATTCCGCAGAAAAACCAGATTGATTTCCTTAATATTAAAGACAGGAAGATAAGTGAAAAAATAATTTCTGTCGATGAGCTGTTAACCAGATATTATTTTCGTTTTACTGCTTTGGATAAACCGGAGGTTCTGTCTAAAATTTCAAGCATTCTAGGTAAATTTAAAATAAGTATCTATAGTGTTATTCAAAAAGGCAGGCAACAATCACAGGCTGTTCCAATTGTAATGATGACACATGAGGCCAGGGAAAAGGATATTCAAAGTGCCCTGGCACAGATAAATAGATTACCTTTTATAAAGAAAAAGACAGTAGCTATACGGGTTGAAAGGATATAGATATAATGAACTCTAATTGGCAGGGATTGATAGAAAAATATAGAGAGTTTCTACCGGTAACAGAAATTACTCCTGTAATTACCTTGCTTGAAGGAAATACGCCTTTAATATATGCTAAAAAACTTAGTGCAATTGTCGGAACTGATATTTCCATATATATTAAATATGAAGGCCTGAATCCGACCGGTTCGTTTAAAGACCGCGGTATGACTATGGCGATAACAAAGGCTAAAGAAGTAGGTGCTCAAGCAGTAATGTGTGCATCTACTGGAAACACATCTGCATCTGCGGCAGCATATAGTGCCAAGGCTGATTTAAAGTGTATTGTTTTGATACCTAAAGGATCCATTGCTTTAGGCAAGCTGGCTCAGTCACTTATTCATGGTGCTCATGTCCTGGCAGTTGATGGAAATTTTGATCAGGCACTTGAACTGGTCAGGGAAATCACAGATAGCTATCCTATTACACTGGTCAATTCGCTGAATCCTTTTAGAATCGAAGGGCAAAAAACTGCAGCTTTTGAGGTCTGTGACACACTAGGCAAGGCTCCGGATTTTTTGGCTATCCCGGTTGGCAATGCGGGAAATATTACTGCTTACTGGAAGGGTTTTAATGAGTATTTTCAAAAGACCAAGATATCTTCTCTGCCTAAAATACTTGGCTTTCAGGCCGCAGGATCAGCTCCGATAGTATATGGAAAAATAATTAAGGATCCAAAGACAATTGCTACGGCAATTAAGATCGGTAATCCGGCAAGCTGGAAAAAAGCGGAACAGGCTCGTGATGATTCTGGCGGTTTAATTGATATGGTTAGTGATGATGAGATTTTAAAGGCTTATTTACTTTTAGCTCAAACCGAAGGTATTTTTGTGGAGCCAGCTTCCGCGGCATCAGTAGCTGGGGTTTTAAAACTGGCGGATTCAGGTTATTTCAAGAATACAGGTCAGGTTACTCTGGTTTGTGTTGTAACAGGACATGGGTTAAAGGATCCTGATCGGGCGATAAAATGTGTCCAAGAGCCGCAGGTCATTGCCCCAACAATAGAGTCTGTACTGGAGAAAGCAGGAATAAATAAATGAAAAAAGAAATAAAATATATTGTAATTGTGCCGGATGGTATGGCTGACAATTCCTTGGCAGAATTCGGCGGCAAAACTCCTTTAGCAGTAGCCAGAACTCCGAACATGGATTTTATGGCTGTGAACGGTAAAATCGGGTTATCTTCTTTTATTCCGCAGGGAATGACGCCGGGAAGTGATGTGGCTAATCTGGCTATTTTCGGTTATGATCCAAAAAAGTACTTTTCTGGAAGAGCGTCTTTTGAGGCCACAAATTTAGGCATAAAAATCAAGGAGGGTGAAATCGCTTTTCGCTGTAATTTCATTACAGAAGAAAACGATATTCTTATAGATTATAGTGCTGGGCATATTAAAACAAAAGAGGCGCATGTCTTGATCAAAGTTTTAAATAATAGGTTGGGAAATGATATTTTTAGATTCTATCCGGGAACAAGCTATAGGCATATATTGGTAATAAAGGATCCAAACCACGCTTATGAGGCGCTGAAATGTTTTCCACCGCATGATATTATGGGTAAAAGCGTAGCTGAGCACTTGCCGCATTTAAAAGCTGATGATAAATTGCTCATTCTGCTTAAGCAGGCAAAGGAGGTCCTGGATGAACATGAAGTTAATATGGTACGCAGAGATTTAAGTGAAAATCCGGCAAATATGATCTGGCTATGGGGACAGGGAAAAAAACATGACCTTCCCTTTTTTAAAAAAAAATATGGGGCAGGCGGCAGTGTAATTTCTGCGGTTGATTTGATCAAGGGAATAGGAAAATCTATAGGGTTAATGCCGATTGATGTTCCGGGTGCAACCGGATATTATGATACAGATTATGCTGCTAAGGCAAAATATGCCTTAATGAGCCTGGAGCGGGAAAATTTTGTTTTTATTCATGTTGAAGCAACTGACGAGGCTGGGCATAATGGTGATGCTAGAGCTAAAATAATTGCGATTGAGAACATAGACAGATTGATCATTGGAAAAATCCTTGAAGAATATAAGGATAGAGACGATTTTCGGATCCTGGTATTGCCTGATCATCCTACACCGGTAGCATTAAAAACACATACAAGTGATCCTGTATGCTTTTTAATGTATGGACACGGAGTTGCGAAAGATGAATTTTTATGGTATAATGAATTAGAGGCTGGGAAAAGCGATTTTAGGTTTAAAAATGGCTTTGAGCTTATGGATTGGTTTATGGGAAGGGATAGCTTTTAAAAAATTATAAAAAATATTATACATATTATTTTCAAAATACGCATTCATTAGTCCCGTCCAATCCGCATAAAAAGTAGCAAGCCTAATTATTCACTTTCTAACTCATTACGTTACAGTATATTAGAGATTTGACTTAATTGATGTATTGTGATATACTTAATGTAGCATTTTTAAAAGCATTTAATTAGTTTATAGTTATATCCGAAAATCCGTGAATAACGGAACTGCTAAATTTAGCAGGGGCAACTCTAAGGGAAATCTTGGGGACGCAAAGCTACGGGTCTAAAGCATGTGCAAAGATCGCCGGGCGTACCGACAACGACTTTACACGCTATTGATAGCCGGGCTACCGAGATATAAGCAGTTCGGCTTTTATATTATAAGGAGGAAAGGAGGAACATGAGAAAACCTAAAAAAACATTGCACTTATTTATATTTTATACATTCTTAAAAGTTCAGTGTATGCGTTAGATATCATTGTTTTATAACTATTTTATTTAAATGTTTGAGAGGAGGCAGTTATGTTTAATAGTATCCGCAGTTATACATATATTGTATTAGTAAGTTTTTTAGTAAACGCGTTGACTTTGGGCAATGCATTTGCATTGGATCTGGAGGCATGGCAAGACATGCTCATGTCTGATGAGGTCATCCAGGGTGTATTCGGAGGCGTAATCAGCTCTCAGAGTGAGTCTGGAGAAATGGACACAGCAGTTGCTCCGGCACCTCGCGTGATCGAGCAGTCAAATGGCGATATAGCCATAAGGTTTAGTGATTCCGCACAAGCTAGTGTTTCCACAACCACAGAAGGCCTTACAAAAGTAACATATTCAATGAGTGGCGCTAGAGTAAAAGTAAAGGATCTGGAAACTAATGAGGAATTTGAGTTTCAGTATGAGCTTGAGGGTTCTGTAGTTAAACTGGTTAACTCAAGCGGAGCGGTTGTGCGTCAGGAAACCTATAATAATTTTGGTCAGCTTTTGACAACTAAAGCGCAGGGCACAAATACAAATGTGTATTCTTCCGATGGATTAAATACACTTGTTAAATCTATTGACCAGTGGGGCAATGAAACAATCTATGATGACGAGAGCCGTCCTGATTTTGCGCAATATATAGAGGTTGACGGTACAGTAGTTGTTTTTAGAAATTATACCTTTGACAACATTGGAATACTTGAAAGCATCGTAGATGAAAACGGTAATAGCATTACTTTTCTGGCTGACGGAATAAGAGTTGATGAGATAAGAAACTTTGCCGGTACACTTACTAGTTCTTATCAATATGATGACGTCTCAGGTAATCTTATAAGCGTTACAGATCATGTGTCTGATTCAATTACGATAGTTGATGGCGGTCAGTATACCCAGACTTATGATATTGTTCCGGTTTTAGATGATAACAATAATCCAGTGCTTGATGCAGGCAATGAACCTGTGACAGAATTGGTTTTAAAGGGAACTTATAATTATGATGTAGCCGGGAATGTGTCTGCTATTACCAATATTGGTGAAGAGGGCTGTGTTACCGGATGGACAGATTATGATGAGTTCGGCCGAATATCCGGAACATATAACCATGAAGGTGCATTGGTACAATCTTATATGTATAATGATCATGGTTTTTTACAGCAAACTATGAGCTTAGGCGATGCTCAGACTGTGGTGTCGGTTACGAAGTTTGACCTTAAAGGCCGTCCTATGGAAGTTTGGCAGATCGGCAACGGGGGGAATAAAGTAAAAATTCAGGAATATGTCTATAAGGAAAATGGACTCCTTGATACTACTTTCTCATTAGGAATTCTTAGAGGTACGGATGAAACAAATGAGACAACTTTTAATAAGCCTATAGACACAAATGGAAACCTTGTCACAGACGGCAGATTTACTTACTTTACAACATCAACGACTGAGTATGATAAAAAAGGTAGGCCATCGACAGTATATTCAATAGTGCGAAATGACAATGGGGATTATATCTCCGGCTATGATGATAACGGCGATGTGATTACAACAGCTGATTCTACTCAGGCATTGCTTGAAAAACAGCAGTCTTACAGCTATGACAAAAGAGGATTTCTTTCTAAAACAACCAGCTATGGCTTTAACAACCGCGCGACTTCAACAACACAATTTGACCGCTATGGCAGACCTGAGAAGTCTTTTAATGCTCAAGGTGAGCAAACGCAGGAATATGTATATAATCTTGATGGTTTTCTTGTCCAGACAAAAAATTTCGGCGAAAATGGTGTGCAAACTGGATATACTAATTACGATGCCAAGGGAAAACCAACAGACGTATATAATCATCTAGACACTCTTACCCAAAAATACGTTTACGATGAAAACGGCTTAATGGTTATGAGTTTAAATCTTAACGGTACTGATGGTGTTAATTCTGAAATAATATCAACAATGTCTGATGTAGAATTAATCGCAGCTATGTGGGATGATAGTTTTAGCGCTGAAGTATTAGCGGGTATCGGTGCTTATAATGAGATAGAGGGCGATGGTATCCCGGCATTAAATGAGGCATTAATGACTGCTATTTGGGATGAAAATAATGAACATACTACAGATTTCAAAAAGAAATGCGCAATGATGCTTATAAAGACTTTTAGTGATGGCGCAAAGGGCGGCAATCAGTATTTAATTAATGATGTCGGCAGTGCTTATCATATGCTTGGCCAGTTTCTTGAAGAAGAAGGCAATAATGAAGGAGCAGTTGCGGCTTATAAGATTCAGGCATCTGAATTTACAGGCGCGATGGCTATAGCTGATGGTGTTAGCGTTTCTGTTACAGCCTGGTCAACAGACAGACTTGTAAATATGACAGATGCCAATGGGGATCCAGTAGCAGTAAATACTGCTGTTGTAACCGGATATACCATTTTTGGCGGAGACTCAAAACCAATATCCTCTTATCAATGCTATGATGATGGGGTAAATGGTCTGCAGGTTACCAAGGTACAGGATTATGATTACTCCTATGAAGCAACAAAGAAAATTATCGTAGGTTATGATACAGATAATAAACCAATATATGAAAAAATAACCTTTACACAATTTTCTAACTTTGTTAGAAAAACTATTAATTACGGTGATTATGAAGATACAAATGCAAATGGTACTGTAGGCGATGCCGGTGATGTTCAGGTAACAACAGGATTTACAGTATTTGATAACTACGGCAGACAGCTTGAAACCTATAATGAAGATGGCAATGTTGTTCAAAAATATTCTTATTCAAAGTCAGGATTTTTGAATTTTACTTACTCTTACGGTAAAGACAAGGCTCTTACCGGAACAACTGTTTTTGACAATTACTCTAGACCAATTGCCAGTTTTAATGCATACGGAAAAGCAACCAGGATACCGGCTGACCTTATCGCTGCATTAGCTGACGGTCTTAGCATAGCAGATATTGAAAATCCGGAATGGCAGCCATTTTTAAAAGGACTGACTCAGACCTTTGAATACGGAACAGACGGCCTACTGGCAACCAGTAAGTCCTGGGGAGAAGCAGTAGTGGTCGATGTCAGTGATTTAAGCGGTTTTGCTGAGGCCCTGGGCAGTGTTAAAGGTGATGAGAACTATGAAGTTGAGTTTGATTTCAACGAAGATGGCGAAATTAATCAGGCTGATATGGATATTTTAGAGGAAGATTTTACTGGTTCTGAAAATATGGTAAATCAGTTCATTAACCTTACTGCAGAAAAATCTGATTTAAAAGATTTCGCTAATACTTTTGAATCAAAGGTACTATATAAGGCAACACAAACCGGATATACTGTATATGACAAATACGGAAAAGCATCAGAGGTTTATAATTCTGAGCCTATTATTGTTGATGGAGTTACAGTAGCAGACGGTGTTTTAAATCAGAAATATGTTTACAATGAAAGAGGCTTCATGACCAGATCCGAGTCATATGGGATCAATATGGATGAATACGGAAATGTGCAAATGCAGGAAGATATCCCTGAGGCCTTACTGACTGGTTATACCTTGTTTGATGCCGGTTCAAAGCCTACGGAAACCTATTCAGTTTATAATAGTCAGGAACTTGACGATCAAGGTAATCCTTCTATTGATGTAATGTCTAAAGTACAGGATTATACATATGAAGACGGTTTTCTGATCCAAACAAACAATTATGCCAGAAACGGCGCAGATGCAGGTTATACAACATTTGATAAATACGGACGCCAAGAGGCATCATATAATGAAAATGAAGAGCCCCAGAAAACATCAACATATCAGTATTCTAAACAGGGATTTCTTACACAGACAAACAGCTATGGTTTAAATGGCGCCTATCTTGGAAAAACATTATTTAACAAAAAAAGCAGACCAATTGAATCCTACAACATGACGGGATCAAAAAATACGGAAAAGGGGCTGACCCAGAAATTTGTATATAATGATTATGGGTTTTTGACAAACAGCATAAGTTATGGAGAAGACCAGATTTTAACCGGACAGACATTTTATAACGGTTATGGAAAAGCAATGTATAGCTCTAATGATGTGGGAATTACCAATTCAGCCTATGTATATGATTCAGCTGGATTTCTTGATCACACTCTGGCTCTGTCTTTTGAAGTAGGCGCAGGGCCTGATGAGGCAACGCATAATAACTTAAATGATTCAGAAGATACATTAAACACTCAGGTGCCTGAGAGCGGTTATTATGTAATCACTGGCTATACAGTCTTCGGTGATACATCCAAGCCTGAGGCTGCTTATCAATGCTGGGGATGGACAGGCGATAATCTGCCGGCATACGGCGATGGTGCTAAAGTACAGGAATACAACTATACAGATGGTTTTCTTACAAGCACTTCAAATTACGGTAAGGATGAAACATTTATAGGTACAACTGTATTTGATAAATACGGACGCCAGGAGGCATCATATAATGAAGTTGATGTTGATGGAGACGGCTTAGGTGAGCTTACGACAAAATTCAAATATTCAAAACAGGGTTTTATGAATACATCCTACAATTATGGCGCAAAAGGTTCTCTTGTTGGAACTACAACTTTCAATAGCTTGGGTAGACCGGAACAAAGCATTAACCAAAGAAAAGCGGTTACTCAAACCTTCCATTACAATGAATTTACTGGAGCATTGGATGAAAGTTATTCCTGGGGTGAACCGACAGAGGTTGACGGTGTATCTACTCCAACCTTAACCGGAACAACTGAATATGACACCTGGGGAAAAGCACAGACTCAGTTTAATTCCGAAGGCAGCATTGTTGCTAAATATGACTATGATGTGCATGGATTTATGACCCGCGCGTTTTCGTTCAGCGGCGGTACTGCTACTGATGTAGGAGTATGTACAGGATTTACAAATTATAACGCAGCCGGAAGACCGGAAGGGGCATATTCGGTATTTAATCCGACAACTGCGAGCGGCGACTTAATGGGTAGTTGGTACGATGATTATTTCTATCTCGGGGTTGATGAGAATACCATTGGAGTTACAAAGGTACAAGATTTCATCTATAACACAGAGGCTGAAGTTGGCGGAGATATCTTGGGGTATATCGGAACTTCTGATACCGGATTTTTGACAATGACAGTCAGTTATGGTGATAATTACAATGCGGATAACCCATCTGAATCTTTTATGGGATATACGACATTCAATAGATACGGACAACAGGATTATTCCTATAATGAACTAAATGAACAGACAACCAAATTTAATTATTCAAGCTCAGGGTTTTTAAGTGAAACCTATAACTATGGTATAGACAAAACATTGACAGGAAAAACTGTTTTCAATGCTACGGGAAGACCGGAAGCCTCATATAATGAGAAAGGCGCTTTACTGCAGACTTTCGAATATGTTGGCGGATTTCTTACAGCCAGTACAAGCTATGGTGATCCTGGAGATTTAGAAGTAGGCGGAATAACAGGAACTACTTCTTATGATATATACGGCAAACAAGACCAATCGCTCAATGCGGAGGGCACCCTTGTAGGTACATTTGAATACTCAGTAAACGGTTTTATGACCAAATCCAATACCTGGGGTTATGGATTGGATAATACTACCGGAGAAACTGGCTCTACGATTACTGGCTTTACAAATTACGATAACAAGGTCAGACCTGAAAACAGTTATGCTGTATATGAAAGTTGGCTTGGCTACAATGAATCGCTTTCTCAGGTGTTTTCATATGACAACGATGGAGAACAAACAGGGTTTGTAACCGGCGCTCAGACATATGTTGTCAATAATGACCATAATTTTGGAACCGATAATATTGCCAATGATATTGATACTGGAGAGGTATTGCTATCAGGAACTGTCGAATATAACCACTATGGCAGACCAGAACAGACATACAATAAAGAAGGCGCAATAGTCTCAAAGAATATTTATAGTTCCAATGGTTTTATTACCAAGACTGATAACTATGGTGAGGATGGAAAAAAAGTCGGGTCTCTGTATTTTAGCGATGTTGGCAGGCCTCTTTATGCAACCAATCATTCTGGTGGTGTTACAACAGAATATGTTTACAATAACGCTGGATTCTTGAATCAGACAATCGGATATATCGGCGGATCGATCAATGAAGAAACCGGAGATATCGAAGGAGTTATGAGCTCATATACAACATTTGATGTCTATTCTAAAGCTCAGGAAACCTTTCAATTGTGGACAATGAGTGAATCATCTGTTAACTCGGAATACTATCAATTTGATGAAAATGGTACGGCTAACTATACTATAAACGGTGATGGATCTATCAGCGATGGCGGATTGACCTCAGTGAATCAGAATGCTGATATCAGTCACTACAACGCTTTTGGATCGCTATTACAGACTGATAATAAAGGCCGACAGGGAAGCACTGTCAGTTCAACTATGTATGACTCTTTTTCTAAGCCGACATCTATCTGGAATGATAAAGGTTCGCTTGTTCAGGTTTACCATTATTCCGCACAGGGATTCCTGGATTACTCTATCAGCTATGCTACGATGAAGAGCTATAATGATAGAGGAAACCCGGTTGATGATGGTGACTGGGATACAACAACAGAAACCTCAATAACGTTCTTTAACACGTATGGTCAGCAGACAAATGGCTATGTTCTTAGCAATGACAGCAGCAGCGGCCAAGAAGGTTGGGACCTGGTTAACTATGTCCAGAATATTGACAATCAAACAGGCCTGGAATTGGGCGCAAAGCAGAGCGAGTATAAATATGATAATAACGGCTTCTTGTCCCAGACCAAGAACTATCAGGACAAACAGTATATTGGTTATACAACATTCGATCTAAGCGGAAGACAAGATGAATCATTTAACCAATCAGGTACATTGACCACCACTTACTTATATGATTTAAACGGCTTCTTGAACAAAAGCGCTTCGCATGGTTAATTAAAAGCAGATTGAATGTCCAATATCAATTCTCACAACCCCCTGCCCTTAGGGCAGGGGGTTGTATTTTATATATCTTTTGGTTAAGTAAGCTAAAGGAAGATTGTCTGATGGGAATTCTTAATTGGTTAAAATAATTCATAAATCATTAAGCCATAGAGCCCTATTTAACCTAATTAAGGATGTCCCTCTTTTTTACTTGAATAAAACCCATTCTTGTTGTAAAATAATGAGTCTGATAGAAAATTTTATATGTTGAATTATTTTTATTGCCTTCCTTGATTTAAGGAAAACTAACATGCTAATTTTACAGGTAGTTATGAATTTTAATTTTAGGGATATTTTTTTAGAAAAAAAAAGCCGCAGTAAATTGTTTTTGATCTGTGGGCCTTGTGTGATTGAATCCGAAAAAATTGCTTTAGAACACGCGGCAATTTTAAAGGATATTTGCACTAAGCTTAATATTCTTTTTATTTTTAAATCCAGCTTTGACAAGGCTAATCGAACCTCAATTAATTCCTTCCGGGGGCCCGGGATAAAAAAGGGGTTGAGTATTCTCAAGAAAATCAGAACTCAAATCCGTGTGCCTGTTACCAGCGATGTCCATCAGGTAAGCGAAGTAGCGGCGGCTAAATCTGTTCTGGATATTATACAAATTCCGGCATTACTCTCAAGGCAAACCGATTTATTAGTAGCTGCGGCTAAAAGCAAAAAAATTGTAAATGTAAAAAAGGGGCAGTTCATGGCTCCGGATGATATGAAAAATGTAATAAAAAAGATTGAATCATCGGGAAATAAAAAAATCATTATTACTGAGCGGGGCACAAGCTTCGGCTATCATAATCTGGTTAGCGACATGCGTTCAATAGCGATTATGAACAATTTCGGGTATCCGGTTGTATTTGACGCAACTCATAGTGTACAGCTGCCAAGTGCAGGTAATGGTATTTCCAGCGGTCAGAGAGAATTTGCGCCGGTTTTGAGCCTGAGTGCTGTTGCCGCAGGCGCACAGGGATTATTTCTTGAAGTACACAAATCACCTGAAAAAGCCCTATGTGACGGTCCAAATATGCTAACTCCACATGAACTTGAGAGGCTGCTGGTAAAAGCAATTAAAATACGGGAGATTGTCAATGATTGAGAAAAATTCTTTAAAAATTGCTAAAAATGTCCTGCGCACGGAAGCAAAAGCAATAATAGATCTACTGCCTAGTATAAATAAGGATTTTGAAAAAGCAGTTGAGGCAATTGCCAAATGTAGGGGCATGGTAGTTATTACCGGAATGGGGAAACCCGGACTTATTGGGGGCAAGATCTCTGCTACCCTGGCAAGCCTCGGGGTGCCAAGCCATTTTTTGCATCCTGCCGAGGCAGTCCATGGAGACCTTGGACGTGTTACCAGTGATGATCTAGTTATCGCAATTTCAAATAGCGGCAAAACAGAAGAAATAACAAGGCTACTGCCTTTAATAAAAAAAATAGGGGCAAAATTAATCGCCTTGACTGGCAATCTGAAATCTCCTTTGGCAAAATACAGCGATATTGTACTTAATGTCGGCGTAAAAAAAGAGGCATGTCCTTTTAATCTAGCGCCAACGGCAAGCACTACAGCAACTTTAGCTATGGGAGATGCTCTTGCCGTAGCTGCCTTAATAAAAAGAGGGTTTAAGGTTGAAGATTATGCCTTTTATCATCCCGGAGGAAGCCTGGGTAAAAAGCTGCTTAAAGTTAAAGATCTTATGCGCAAAGGCAAACAGAGCCCGATTGTAAATAAAAAGACTACATTGAAAACAGTTTTGATCCAAATAACTAAGTCCCGCGCCGGCTCTGCAACTGTTGTTAATGATAAAAAACAGCTCTGCGGCATTTTTACAGACGGAGACCTGCGGCGTCATATTGAAAACGATGAGCATATATTAAGCCGTCATGTCAATGATGTTATGACGAAAAACCCTGTCTCAATTAATAGGGAACATCTAGCTATTGAAGCTCTTAAAATTTTAAAAGACAAAAGGATCGATGAGATACCTGTAGTAGATGATAAAATGCGTCCGGTGGGTCTTTTAGATGTGCAGGATTTACTGAAAGCAGGAATTGTATGAATGCATCTATCAAGGATAAGGCAAAAAAAATAAAGGTTGTTATTAGTGATGTTGACGGAGTGCTTACCAACGGCTTAATTGCTTACGGCAATTATAAGGACGAATACAGAGAATTTAATGTGCATGATGGATTTGGATTTATACTGCTAAAAAAAACAGGGATAAAAACCGCTATTATAACAAGTAAATCCTCTAATGCACTAAGCCGGCGGGCAAAAGAGCTCTCGGTTAATATGCTTTGTCAAAACGCTAAGAAAAAATTACCTTTTTTTAAGAAAGTTCTGAAAAAATTAAAATTAAAACCTGAAGATGCCTGTTATATAGGAGATGATTTGCTTGACTTGGCAACGCTTAAGGCTGCCGGTTTTGCAGTAAGTCTACCGAATGCAAGTAAGGATGTTAAAAAATGCGCGGATTATATAACGGAAAAAAACGCAGGATGCGGAGCGTTCAGAGAGCTTGTTGAAATTATCTTAAAATCCCAGAATAAATGGACAGGGATTGTTGAATATTATAGCAGTTAATCAAGATTTTAGGAATAGGATATATAATGGAAAATCACTTGCTTCGTACTGAACAAATCGCAAAAGCATATAAAAAGAAGCAGATTGTTAGAGAAGTAGATATCTCCATTGGCAGGGCTGAGGTTGTGGGGCTTTTAGGCCCAAATGGGGCCGGCAAAACAACTACGTTTTATATGATCGTAGGCTTAATCACTCCGGATAAGGGTAAAATATTTTTTGATAATCGCGAAATTACACATATGGCCATGTATAAGCGCGCGCGTTACGGGATCGGCTACCTTTCTCAAGAGCCTTCAATCTTCAGAAAACTTTCTGTGGAAGAAAATATTATGTCTGTATTGGAAACCCTGCCTATTCGAAAAGCAGAACGAAAAAAACGCCTTGAACAGCTTTTAGAAGAATTACACATGAGCCAATTAGCAAAAAGCAAGGCCTATACATTATCCGGCGGTGAAAGAAGACGCCTAGAGATCACCAGATGCCTGGTTACAAACCCTTCTTTTATTTTGCTTGATGAGCCTTTCAGCGGAGTGGATCCGATCGCTGTATTTGAAGTGCAACAAATCATTGCCGATCTAAAGAAAAAAGGATTAGGCATTTTACTTACAGACCATAATGTCAGGGAAACCCTAAGTATCACAGACCGGAGCTATATTATGCATGAAGGAAAAATACTTCTTTCCGGGACTGCACAGGAATTGATAGACAATCCTGAAGCTAAGAAAATTTATTTGGGTGAAAAATTTGCTATGTAGCACTCTTCTTGACGAATAAATAGAAAGATGCTATGATTGCAACAATGTTTAGTAAAAAAGGAGGGAATGCAGTGGAACTTAGAATCAGTGGAAGACATTTTGAAATAACAGATAATTTAAAAGAGCATGTGCGGAAAAAGACAGAAGGCTTCGAAAAATACCTGCATAATATTATTGATGTGCATGCTATTTTAAGTGTGGAAAAATACAGAAAAACCGCTGAAATATCTGTGTTAGGAAAAAAGCTCAAGATCACGGAAAAAAGTATGGATACAGATATGTTTGCTTCAATTGATAAGGTTTGTACACGTATTGAAAAAACTCTGCGCAGGCATAAAGAAAAAACCAAGACGCATCGAATAAAAAATAATATCAAATCTTCCGACTTTGTCTCTGATGAGACAAACGAAGAAAGGGGTGAATCATGAAAATAATGGATTTTTTAAACGAAAATGCAGTTTGTGCTAATGTTAAAGCAACAACAAAGGACGAAGTAATTGAAGAATTACTTGAGCTGCTTTTAAAAGCGCATGTTATAAAAGACAAGAAAAAATTAATCAAGATACTTCTTGACCGCGAAGCATTAGGATCAACAGGGATCGGTCAGGGTGTAGCTATTCCTCATGGTAAATCCTCAAGCGTTAAACAGCTAGTCGCTGCCTTTGGGATTTCGGAAAAAGGAGTCGACTTTGATTCTCTTGACGGTGAAAAGGTTTATATTTTCTTTTTACTGGTTGCTCCAGAGGATTCAGCCGGACCTCATCTTAAGGCCTTGGCAAGGATTTCGCGTCTTTTGAAAGATAGGTACTTTAGAGATACTTTAAAACTAGCAAAAGATGAAAAGACTTTGCTTAAGATACTTAAAGAGGAAGACTCTAAAAAGTAGGCCTAAAATGCGAATGCTAAAGTGGTTATATCCTGGAATGGGGGTTAAACGCTGGATAATCCTGAGTACTTTGGGGATTATGTTAGTCGTTTTAGGCACAATTGACAGTGTTAATGAGTTTAAAAATCAAAGTATTCCGGTTATAGGAATACTGTTGGTGATTTTCGGAATAATACTAATATTTACCGGCATTAAAAGAATGGTTAAATCATTTGTAGGAATTTTCATGCCGGTTCATAAAGAAAATGAACTAGTTGATCTGATTTATAAAAAAAGACAGCTAAGCCGAGGCCCAAAAATCGTTGTTATGGGCGGCGGTACCGGGCTATCTGTTCTTTTACATGGATTAAAGGAGTACACATCAAACCTGACTGCAATTGTCACTGTTTCTGATGATGGCGGAAGTTCCGGACGATTAAGGCAGCAATTTAATATTTTACCGCCTGGGGATATTCGAAACTGCCTGGTAGCGCTTGCTGATGCTGAGCCATTAATGCGAGATTTATTTCAGTTCCGGTTTCAGGAAGGAACAGAATTAGCCGGACACAATTTTGGTAACCTATTTATTACTGTTATGACCCAGGTTATCGGTGACTTTGACAAGGCAATAAAAGAATCCAGCAAGGTTTTGGCTATCAGGGGACAGGTAATACCTTCAACTTTAAAAAGAATAATCTTAATGGCAAAGCATGTTGATGGTACCAAGACCTATGGGGAAACCAAGATATCAAAAAGTACCAGCCCGATTAAAAGAGTACATCTTATGCCAGAGAATTGTCTGCCTACAGATGATGCTCTGAATGCTATAGCAGATGCTGAGGCAATTATTCTCGGCCCCGGTAGCCTATATACAAGTGTTTTACCGAATCTGCTGGTTAGAAACATCCCTGATGCCATAGCGGCATCAAGTGCTGTAAAGGTTTATATTTGTAATGTAATGACTCAGTCCGGTGAAACAGATAGTTTTACGGCCTATGACCATGTTAAAGCTATTCAAGAGCACACGGAAAAGAATATTATAGATTATTGTATTGTAAATAAGGGAGTTGTGCCGAACAGATTTCTCGAAAAATACAAAAGAGAGAATGCAGTTCCTGTGAAACCGGATATTGAAAAGATCAGAAGTGCCGGCATTAAGGTGCTTGCGGATAATGTTATCAACACCGAAGATCATGTGCGCCATGACGCGGAAAAAATTGCCAAAAATATAATTAAATTAATATTGGAGCTCAAAGAAAAAGGCTCTGTATTTGTATAAAAGAAAGGGATTGATTTAATAATAATGAGTAACCCTATCCAAAAAGTCGAAAGAAAAGTCACAATATTAAATAAAACAGGACTGCATGCAAGACCCGCGGCTGTTTTTGTACAGATAGCGAATAAATTTGATTCTGAGGTTTCTGTAAAAAAAGGGAAACAAAAAGTTAACGGAAAATCAATAATGGGAATTTTGATGCTGGCCGCAGGCCAGGGACAGCAAGTTACAATTTCAGCGGTTGGTATTGATGCCGAGCAGACGGTTAACGAACTGGAGAAACTTTTATTAAGCAATGAAAAGTAAAGAATATACAAAAAATCCTAAGAAATTGATCAATGGAATAGCTGCTTCACCTGGTATTGCCATAGGTAGAGTTTTTATCTGGGATAGCGAAGAATATACCATAAGCAAGCATATTGTTTCTGAAAACAAGCTCGCAGTAGAAATCAGCCGCTTTGAAGATGCACTGATAAAAACTCGATCAGAGATACTAGAAATCCAAAAACAGATTTCCAAAGAAATGGGTGTAGAACACGCGGAAATTTTTAATGCTCATTTGCTTGTGCTTGAAGACCGCATGCTGATCGAGGAAGTTATAAATAAGATCAGAAAGGAAAAAGTTAATGTCGAACATGCTTTTGTCGTTGTAATAAAAAAATATGCGGATATATTTTCGAAGATGGACGATGAATATCTAAGAGAGCGTCTTGCTGATATACAGGATGTCGGCAAAAGGATAATCCGGAATTTATTAGGCAAACAAAAGCAGGGATTAGCTGATGTTACAGAGAAAGTTATAGTTGTCGCTACTAATCTTTCCCCCTCTGATACGGCTTTGATGCATAAAGAAAAGGTTGTTGGCTTTGCGACCGATATGGGAGGCAGGACCTCTCATACGGCAATTTTGGCCAGGTCCGGCGAAATACCCGCAGTTGTCGGGCTCAAAACCATTACGCCATTTGTAAAAAATGGCGATATTATCATTATCGATGGAAATAATGGCAATGTAATAATTAATCCGCAAAGATCGGTAATAAAAAAATACCAAAAAGAAAAAAAGAAATTTAAGGATTTTGAAAAAGGACTTTCCCGCTATAAATCCCTGCCGGCAGTAACTAAAGACGGCCGCAGTATTGTAATCGGAGCTAATATAGAATTTCCTGATGAGCTGCTATCTGTTATTGCTCATGGAGCTCAGGGAATAGGGCTTTACCGGACAGAATATATGTATCTTAACCGTACGGATATTCCTTCGGAAGAAGAACATTTCCAGGCTTACAAGAAGGTTGCTCAAACATTAAAAAAGAACCCAGCTGTTATTAGAACTATGGATATCGGGGGTGATAAATTTGTTTCCCATTTAGAGATACCCAGAGAAATGAATCCGCTTATGGGCAGAAGGGCGATACGTTTTTGTCTGGCCAGGCCTGAAATCTTTAAAACACAGCTTAGAGGAATCCTAAGAGCAAGTATTTATGGTAATCTAAAGATCATGTATCCTATGATTTCAGGTTTAGAGGAGCTACGTCAGGCAAATGAAATCCTAAAAGAAGTAATGCATGAACTTAGCCAAAAACACATTCCCTTTGATAGGGATATTGAAGTCGGGATTATGATCGAGGTGCCCTCAGCGGCATTGATCGCGGATATTCTGGCCAAAGAAGTGTCTTTTTTTAGTATTGGAACTAATGATCTGATCCAATACTCACTGGCAGTAGACAGAATCAATGAAAAAATCGCTTATCTGTATGAGCCGGCGCATCCGGCTGTCCTTAGACTTATAAAATATATAATCGATGCCGGACATAATCAGGGTATCTGGGTAGGTATGTGCGGAGAGATGGCAGCAGAGCCTGTTTTTACGCTTGTGTTATTGGGATTAGGCCTTGATGAATTTAGCGCCAGCGCAGTAGCCGTGCCGGAAATCAAGAAGATCATCCGGTCTGTTAATTTTGAACAAGCTCAGGAAATCGCAACAAAGATTCTCACACTTGAATCTGCTGAAGAAATCCAAAAATTCGCAAGTACCAGATTGCACAAGCTGATCGATAATAGTAAAAATTAGAAGTAATACATATGAAAACACTTATTTTAGCTGCAGGATATGCAACAAGACTCTATCCGCTGACAAAGCATTGGCCTAAGCCTTTATTGGTTGTGAAAGAGAAACCGATAATTAATTATATAATTGAGAAAGTTGATATATTAGATAAAAACAATGAAATTATTGTTATAACTAATGAAAAGTTCTTTGATCAGTTTTCATACTGGGCTGAAAAAACTCAGATCAAAACTAAATTAACCGTAATTAGTGATAAGACAAGCTCGGCTGAAGACAGGCTGGGAGCAATTGGCGACATAAATTTTGCCTTAAATAAGCAGTCAATAGATGATGATTTGCTTGTGATCGGCGGAGACAACCTTTTTGCTTTTGATCTAAATGCTTTTATAAAAACTATACGCCAGGAGAAATTAGCTGCCGCTGTGGGTCTTTATGATATTAAAGATCCGGCAATGGTTAGGCATTACGGGGTTGTGAGTATTGATAATAAGAACAAAATCATTGATTTTCAAGAGAAACCGGATAAGAGTACATCTACTCTTATCTCAATGTGTATTTATTATTTTGCTAAAGAAAATATTAAATTAATAAAAAAATATATAAATAGTAAGGATTCCCATGACACATCAGGCGATTACATAAAGTGGCTCTCAAAAGAGCTTGATGTATGCGGATATACTTTTGATGGAACATGGTATGACATTGGGGATATAATTACTTTTTATCATGCCAGTGTCGCGTTTAACGGTTAGAAAGGAGTAGGGTGAATGGAAAAGAATTATTTAATGACATCAGAATCTGTTGCTTGCGGACATCCTGACAAATTATGTGATCAGGTTTCTGATGGTGTTCTTGATGATTTGCTGCGCCAGGATAAATACAGCAGGGTTGCATGTGAAACGTATGTAACAATGGGCATGATTATTGTCGGTGGGGAAATCACAACAAAAGGTTTTGTCAATATCCATAATATAGTAAGAAGGGTCGTTAAAGAAATCGGCTATAATAACCCGGCATTTGGGTTTGATTATAATACATGCGCTATTTTGAATGCGATAAATACACAATCACCTGATATCGCCATGGGTGTGGATACTGGCGGAGCAGGAGACCAGGGGATGATGACTGGTTTTGCCACAAACGAAACTCCTGAACTTATGCCATTACCTTTAATGCTCGCTCAAAAGCTGGTACGCAGGATGAAGGAAGTTAGAGAAAAAAAAATATTAAAATATCTTGCGCCTGATGGTAAGGCCCAGGTAACGGTTGCCTATGTTAACGGAAAACCGAAAAAGGTAACAGCCGTTGTACTAGCCGTTCAACATACTGAGACAATACTCAACAAGGCCAAAACCCATATAACCGATAAATCCCGTAAAGAAATGATTGATAAAATTGCTAAGCCGATTTTAGGCAAATGGGTAGATAAGAATACGGAATACTTTGTAAACCAAACCGGAAAATTTTTAGTCGGCGGACCTCAGTCTGATACTGGTATGACAGGAAGAAAAATTGTCGTTGATACTTACGGCGGATTTGCTCCGGTTGGCGGGGGCGCTTTTTCCGGTAAAGATCCTACCAAAGTTGACCGCTCAGCTGCTTATATGGGCAGATATATTGCTAAGAATATCGTTGCGGCAGGGCTTGCAGATGTTTGTCATCTTCAAGTAGCCTATTGTATCGGTAAAAAAGAACCTGTATCTGTGGTTATCGATACTCGGGGAACCGGAAAAATATCAGATGAGAAGATCGCTAAACTGGTAAAGAAATATTTTCCTTTATATCCTCAGGCGATTATTAAGAAGCTTGATCTGCTTAAACCTATTTATCAAAAAACTGCCTGTCACGGACATTTTGGCAGAAATGAATTTACTTGGGAAAAAACTGATATGGCCGCAACATTGAAAAAAGCAGCAAAGTCATTATGAATAAGGAGAGTGTGATGCCAAAACTGGATAATGATTATAAGGTGAACGATTTAGGCCTTGCTGATTTCGGCAGAAAAGAGATTGAAATCGCCGAGCACGAGATGCCGGGGCTTATGTCGGTTCGGAAGAAATATGCCGCGTCCCTACCGCTTAAAGGCGTTAGAATTATGGGATCCTTGCATATGACTATTCAGACTGCGGTATTGATCGAGACCTTAGTTGATTTAGGAGCTGATGTACGCTGGGCCAGCTGCAATATATTCTCCACCCAGGATCACGCGGCAGCCGCGATCGCAAAAAGCGGTGTGCCTGTTTTTGCCTGGAAAGGTGAGACACTCGAGGAGTTCTGGTGGTGCACTGAGCAGGCATTGACATTTCCCGGTGATTTAGGACCGCAATTGATTGTTGATGACGGCGGAGATGCTACATTGATGATGCAGCTGGGATATAAGGCGGAAAAAGATCCCTTAATTCTCAATAAGCAGCCCGGCGGAGAAGATGAGGCATTTCTACTTGCTTTACTTAAAGCGCGTCAGAGTGATAGGCCGCAAAAGTGGACGGCTATGGTTAGGCAATGGAAGGGTGTTTCTGAGGAAACAACAACCGGCGTGAATAGACTTTACCAAATGGTAGAAAAAGGAGAACTGCTGGTTCCTGCGATAAATGTCAATGACTCGGTAACAAAGTCAAAATTTGACAATCTCTATGGGTGCCGTGAATCCCTTAATGATGGAATAAAACGCGCTACAGATGTAATGATTGCCGGAAAAGTTGCTGTTGTCTGCGGATATGGTGATGTTGGCAAGGGCTCTTCAGCATCTCTGCGCGGTTTAGGCGCAAGAGTTATTGTAACTGAGATCGATCCTATCTGCGCCTTGCAGGCTGCGATGGAAGGCTATGAGGTTAAGCCAATTGAGGATACGCTGGGAATCGGAGATATCTATGTAACGGCTACTGGTAACCGCGATGTACTAAGGGTTGAACATATAGAAAAAATGAAAAATCAGGCGATAATATGCAATATCGGTCATTTTGATAATGAAATTCAGGTTGCGGGACTTGAAAGCTATAAGGGAATTAAAAAGGTAAATATAAAGCCTCAGGTTGATAAGTTTGTTTTTCCGGATGGAAAGGAGGTTTATTTATTAGCTGAGGGCAGATTAGTAAATCTGGGCTGTGCTACCGGGCATCCTTCATTTGTGATGTCAAATTCTTTTACAAATCAAGTTTTGGCTCAGCTAGACCTTTGGAAAAATAAAGACAGTTATGAAGTAAAGGTATATTGCCTGCCTAAGGATCTTGATGAAGAAGTTGCCCGATTGCATCTTGAGCGTATAGGAGTTAAGCTGACTAAATTGACTAAGGAGCAATCAGAATATCTTGGAATACCGATAGAAGGTCCTTATAAGCCGGGCCATTATCGATATTAAACAGCCTATATTAATTAGTAAAATTACAAGTTATAAGTGACAAAATATTTATTCTATGTGATTGTTTGTAACCACTAGTAACTAATTGTAACTTTCAATAACCAATTAAAAAAATAAAAGGAGAAAAACTTATGGTTTCGTATAAGGATCTGGGATTAGTAGATACAAAGGAAATGTTTAAAAAGGCAATGGAAGGTAAATATGCCGTCCCTGCTTATAATTTTAATAATATGGAGCAGATTCAGGCAATAGTAATCGCCTGTGTGGAAACGCAATCACCAGTAATTTTACAGGTCTCAAGCGGAGCACGTAAATACGCCAACCAGACCCTGCTGCAATATCTCGGACAAGGAGCAGTAGCGATGATGCAGGATCTGGCCAGAGAAAAGGGCCTGAAAAATATTCCAATAGCTTTGCATCTTGATCACGGCGATACTTTTGAGCTTGCCAAGTCATGTGTTGATTCTGGATTTTCCTCGATAATGATCGACGGTTCACATCACTCCTTTGAAAAGAATATTGCCTTGACTAAACAGGTGGTTGAATATGCACATGTTAAAGATGTGACTGTAGAAGGTGAACTGGGCGTACTTGCCGGGATTGAAGATGATGTTGTAGCTGAAAAATCAACATATACTCAGCCGAAAGATGTTATAGAATTCGTAAATAAAACCGGAGTCGATTCCCTGGCAATCTCGATTGGAACTTCACATGGTGCAAATAAATTTAAACCTGAGCAATGCACGAAAAATGAACAGGGCGTTTATATTCCGCCTGCACTCCGATTTGATATTTTGGAGGAGATAGAAAAGAAAATATCTGGATTTCCGATTGTTCTCCATGGCTCTTCTTCCGTACCAGTAGAAGCAGTTAAGATAATTAATGCAAACGGTGGCGCATTAAAGGATACTGTGGGGATTCCTGAAGAGCAGCTAAGAAAAGCAACTAAATCAGCTGTATGTAAAGTAAATATTGATTCAGACGGAAGACTGTGGATGACAGCAGCGATAAGAAAGCATATGGCCGAAAAGCCTGCTGATTTTGATCCGCGTCAATATTTAGGGCCTGCGAGAATTGCCTTGATAAAAATGTACAAGCATAAGAATGAACATGTACTTGGCTCAAACAACAGGGTTTAATATTTAAGGCATTAAAAAACAAAATAACTCCTCTGCATATTCAGTAGCGGAGTTATTTTTTGGGCCATTCTTGATTAATTTAAAGTGGCTTATATAATTTAATGCTTTGTAAGTTATTGAAATAAGGTTCTTTCAATCAACTTAAAATAAGAAAGAACCTTATTTTTTAACTGATTCTATAAGCCAGATACCTATAAAAAGAAATACAATATTGGTTATCCAGGCAGACAGGAGGGGGGGGATAAAGCCGATTTTACCCAAGGATAGACTCACCGCATTAAGCCCCCAGTAACTGAAACTTATAGCAATACTTGTTGCCACCCCAAGAAAAAGGCTTTCACTTCTACTTCGAGTTAAGGTGAAGGGAACGGCAAAGAAAATAATAATAAAATTAGCCAGGGGAAAAGCAATTTTACTATAAAGAATCACCAGCTCTTTATTCGCCTTAAAGCCTCCGCGCTTTAAACGCCTTACATATTTTTTGAGCTGCCAATAACTCATTAAATCCGGCTGAAGATTTGCCCTCTGGATATCTTCTGGTTTTTCATCGATTTTAATTACCTTTTCCGCAAAGTTCTGCGGTGCGAACTGTATCTTGCCATCAGCATAATCGGTAATAATGCAATCATAGAATATCCAGAACCCTTCAATCCATTGCGCACGTTTTGCTACGATCAATCGGGTTAATTCATTTAACTTATTACTTTCAGATATTGTTATATTTGTCATCTGCTGCCGTTTTACATCATAGCTATTAATAATAAATATTCGGTTATGTGTTCCATGTAAAGCAATATCGTTCATTATATGGTTTTCTTCTTTATTGGCATGGGGTTTAAAATATTGCTCTTTAAGCTCTATTGAATGCAAATATGAATTAGGCTTTACCAGCTCATTTACACTGAAACTGGCAATGCTCATAAGAATACCAAAGCCTAGGAATATCCATATAATAGACCAGAGATTAACCCCAATAGCTTTTATCGCCATTATCTCATTGTTGCGATTAAGGGTTCCAAGAGTGAAAATCGTTGCCAGGATTATTATGATCGGAGAGATGTTTACAAAGATGAAAGGAGTCAGAGAGAAATAATAATCACAAAGTACAAAAAGCGGCACCTTAGCTTTCATGATCTCATCGAGTGAGTCAAAAAGATCAATTATCCAGGAAAGACTGATAAAAAGTATGAAACAGCCGATAAAAGGTTTTAAAAATTCACCTAATATATATTCTCTTATAATTCTCATGGTTTATTCTTCCAGAACCTTGTAACTCAAACACAATCCTATAGTTAAAAATATCATATTCGGCAACCAGACACCGACCACAGGTAAGATCTTATTGCGCAAAGCCAGGCTTTCACCAAAAGCCATAAGTAAATAGTATAACAGGCAAATCCCTATACTCAAAGCAAAACCTAGAGATCGTTCACGGCTTTTGACTCGTATCGCAAGGGGAGTTCCAATAAAGATAAATATCAGACTGCTGAATGCGAGTGAATACTTTCTATATAAACCGACCTGCAAAGGGCGATAATCGATTTTAAGTCCTTTCATTTTCTTTATATCAGACTCAATTTCCTTAATCGTCATGTCAGAAACTTTTTTATCAAGTTTGCTAAGTGCTTGCTTTTCCTTTAAATCCAGGGTTATATGATAATTTTTAAAGTTTAGTTTATAAAATACCCCAGAATCTGCAAAACTTGGTTCATCAGCCGAACCGTTTTTAAGCACAAGTTTTACTGCGCTTTTTTCAGGAATGAAGATAAATTCACCCCGCTCGGCAATAATAGTCCTGGTCGGTTTATCGGTTTGCGGCTGATATATACGAATATCCTCAAGATATTCACCCCTAATCTTGTAAATGAACATAATGTGATCCTTAAAAGCTTTTATAAATGTTTTTTCTTCCAAATAGGCCGTTGGTTTTTTAATGCCAATTTCCTGCAATGTAGTGCGCATTAAATAATGTGCTTTTGGAATAATAGAGTCATTAAAATAAAGACAAAGCAGGCTGAACATAATGCCAATAAGTAAAATAATCCCAACTATGGGGTACAAGCTTATACCGCTTGATCGCATAGCCGTGATTTCATTATCATATGCCATGCGTCCAAAACAGAGCAGGCTGGCACACAGAATAGATATCGGGATAGAGAAAACAAACAGGCTGGGTAAAAGATACATGAACAGCCGCAAAACAACAAGTATATTAACGCCCTTAGCTATGACCATATCAACCATCTTAACCATATTGCCAACCACAAGTATAAAACTGATAATAACAAGCGCCAACGCAAAAACAGTTAACCACTCAGAAAGCACATATTTTTTCAAAATCCGCATTATTTTTTTACCTTGCCATTGTTAGAGTATAGACTTTTTTTGCTCCTGCATTTTTTAGCACGCGTGAGCATTCGTTTAGAGTAGCTCCAGTAGTGAATATATCATCGACAATCAGTACTGATTTATTTTTAAAAAAGGACTTATCATTACAGTCAAAGGCGTCTTTTATATTTAGCTGTCTTTTCTCAAGCGAGAGCTGATACTGCGACAGAGTATTTCTCACGCGCCTAAGGTTATTGAATGATGCTGGTAAATTTAAATTCAATCTGATAAAATCCGCAAACAATTCGGATTGATTGAATCCGCGTTCCTTTAATTTCGTTTTATGCAACGGAACCGCCGTAATCAGATCAATACTAGCGATGTTAAAATGTGCCTTTAGAAATTCCAGCATAATTCTCGAAAGATTTTTACCGATTTTCAATTTTCTTTTATATTTTAACAATTGGATGCACTTTTTTGTAATCCCACTATACTCAGAGACACTCAATGCTCTATCAAAATAATATAACTTATTGCGACATTTACTACAGGAACCGTTTTTTGCACTAACGCCTTTTAGGGGAAATCCGCATTTATTACACAATGGTGATACATTTATACAAATCTTTTCCAAACAGGCTTTGCAGGCGCTCTCATATGAACTATCAATAATAGCTTCAGAGCATATCAGGCAATGCTGGGGATAAAGTAGATCAACAAGAGATTGGAAAAACAGCTTTAATTTTAATAAATCAAGCATTTTTTTTACCTCTTATCAGCAGATATTTACCATTTTAGAAAAACATATATGCATATACTACTCGCTTCTTTGAATATTTTACTCAAACGGACTAAAAGATAAATATCCCTAATGTGCTTTACTATACCATAAATAATCAGGATTTACAAAATAAACCCCTCAAGGGTACCGCTTTAAACCAATTAAATTGTTTAAAGGATAATGGACTGGAGACTTGCTTTTGTTTAAGCTGTGTTTAAAAGCTCGGCTCAATGCAGAAGGTCTTAAACTCCTTTGAACGCTTTAAACCGCCGATAATAAACATTAGATTTGTCATATATTTCATCTTACACCAGGTAAAAAAGTGTTTATGCGGCTTCATCAAAAAACAAACATCAAAGTATTTTCTCATAAAATACAGAGTAAACATGCTCATTATAACCGTTAATCCGATAACAAAACCGCCAATTATTCCACTAAGCATTAGAATTAGACCAATCAGGGCGATAAGCGCACTCAAATGCATCATCTGAAAATTGCCGATATAGATAAATCCTTTAACAGGGGAATTTATACTTATTAAAGGCAGCTTAGGCCAGGCACCAAAAATCTGAAAAACAATATCAAGTTTTTGGCTGGCATGTTTCACCAGCAAAGGCCCATGAGCCATGCCGTAGGTAACCCACACCTTTTTAAGTGCAGGGAAGTCTGCGCGGTGCATATGGTCGACTTTAGCATTGGGTTCAAAATAAAGCTTCCAGCCTTTTTGCTGTACTTGAAGTCCAAATTCCATATCTTCACCAGTTTTTTCATTCCAAAAGCGAGCATTTGCCTGATCTATAGCTACTTTCCTGTATGCTGCATTAGCTGTAACAAAGAAATATGCTCGATGCCCGGCAATCTGAGTTGGGGATTTATCGCTCAAAGCAGGAAAATATCCGTCTTTAATTGTAAATCCATAACGCGGAGCAACCATATTAAAACGGAAATGTTCGCAATATAACTCAGTAAGATTATCCGGTTCAACCATAAGCGTATAAATTTCCCCGCCGACAATGCCAACATCAGCGTATTTGTCAAAGACAGCAAGCATATCTGTTATCCAGGTTTTACAGGGAGCACAGTCACCATCAGTAAAGAAAATATATTCGCCTTTAACGACATCCAAGGCCTTATTTCTGGCAAATCCCGGCGATGGGCAATCCGGCACTTCTACAAGTTTTATAAAAGAATGTTTTTGTTGCCATTTCTTAATCAATTCCAATGTAGAATCAGTGCTGCCGCCATCGGCAATCACCATTTCCATTTTCTCTCTAGGATAATCAACATTAAGTATATATTCAAATGTCTTTTCAAGTGTACGTTCAGCGTTACGAACTGGAATGATAAGTGAAATAAATGGATTAATAGCCAACGTGTCCTCCTTGTTTTAAGTTTAAATTGTGAACATATATTATAAAATAATTAGCAGGCGAATGTCAATAAAAAACAGCAATTACTTTTAAAATAGAGCATATACCCATGGTTAGCCTGAAAATATGGACTCAAAGTATTGCGTCATATATTGAGAAATTTCAAAAATATAATAAGGGTTTTATAGGTCAAGACAGTGGCCCAAATATGCTAATTTAACTATTGACTTGGTAAGAGCTTAGAGGTATACTTTTATTTAAGGAGTAAACTCAAGGATGGGATCCACAAGTAACTTATTCAAAATTACTTTTTTATTTTCTTTGCTAGTGCATGCTATTTTTTTCTTACCAATGCCTGAGCTAAAAAAACCAAAACAGTCTCAAATAAAAGAGCTCAAATTATCTTATTTAAGAGTGGATGCACCCCTTAAGAAAAGAACCGCTAAATTCCGGTATAAGAAGATCAAGCCTGAAGATAAACAGTCTCTAATTAAAAAACAACTTAATGCTAAATTGCCGAAAAATAAAGCTATCAAAAAAAAATCCCTAAATAAAATCACTTCTAAAAAAGTAGAAAAAATCATCACGAAGCCGGATAATATTGTAAAGATTCAGTCCAATAATCAGCTATTAGCAAGCAAAGACGAGCTTGAGAAAAAAGATCTTTTTAAGAACAAAAGCTATATCAGTTATTATAAATTGATTAATGAACAACTGCGCCAGTCAGTGATTTACCCATCTCATTTTTCTGAAGGAGAAATCGGCTTGAGTTTTGTGCTTGGCTCTGATGGAAAATTAAAAAATGTGCAGGTTATCAATAGCACTTCAAAAGAAAGTGAAATTCTTAAAGAAACCGCAATGCAAATTGTCAAAAGAGCATCGCCTTTTCCGCCATTTCCAAAAAATCTGCAACAAACACAGCTGACGTTTAATATTGTTTTTTGTTTTAAAGAGAACAGCTAATTAAAATCTAAATCACGCATTTTAAAAATTAGATCATGTACAAAAAAAGATTTTACCGTACCCAAAATGTTGACCTGATTACTTTCAAGATAGAACATTTTGAAAGTAATCTGCAAATCTGCGCACAAACTGATCTAAGTAAAATTTCTCTTAAATATCTGCGAGGCTTTCATAAACAGGTAAGGAATTATTGTCAAGCCTATCCTGAGTTTGGAAAATCGCTCCAGCCGCTCAAGCTTAAAAGAGACGCGCCTGAAATTATTAGGACAATGCATAAAGCCTCAAAGCTGGCAGCTGTCGGACCTATGGCTACTGTTGCCGGTGCAATAGCTGAAGCATTGGGTAGAAAACTCCTGAAACACAGCAGCGAAATAATTATTGAAAATGGCGGAGATCTTTTTATTGCTAGTGCAAAGGCAAGGAAAATAGGTATTTTTGCAGGCATAGGTAATGTTTATAACCAATTGGTAATAAACATTAATCCTAAACAAAGTCCATGCGGCATATGCACATCAAGCGGTAAATTCGGGCACTCATTAAGCCTCGGGCAAAGTTGCGCAACAATAATTGTCTCAAAGTCATCGGCATTAGCTGATGGCTATGCAACAGCCTTTGGCAATATGGTAAAAACAGATGCTGATATTGCTTTTGCTTTAAAATCTGCGCGTAATGAAAAAGATATTGATGGCATTATTATCATAACTAACTCAAAAATGGCAGCTTATGGTGATTTGGACTTTGATGTTCTTGACAAGTAGGCTTTTAATTGTTATAATCAAGAAACTTGTGTTTTTTCATTAAATATTTACTGATAAATATTTAAAATAAATAAAAAGGGGTGAGCAAATTGGCAAAAGTAAGAGTTTCTAAAGGAGAACCGCTTGAAAAAGCGCTGAGGATCTTTAAGAAAAAGCTGGATAGGGAAGGCACACTCAAAGAGATGAGAGCCAAAAAACATTATGAAAAACCCAGCGAAAAGAAAAAAAGAAAAGCAAAAAATGCTAGAAGTGGACGAAGATAACAACCTCAACTGCAAATATGTACAAAAAAAATAAATCCTACAGCTGCGCACTTTTCCTGAGTATATTTTTAAGTCTTTATACCACCTCAGGGAATTGTGCGCAAAATTCTCTCTTTAATGTTGAAGCATCTGTTCCTGAAATACATGAATATAATCTGAAAAATGGTTTGAATGTTTTAATGCAGGAAAAAGATGAAAACAATCTAGTTGCATTTGAAATTATTGTTAAAACCGGCAGCTTGTTTGAAGCAAATAAGCAGGGTTCCGGATTAGCCCATTTGCTTGAGCATATGGTCTTTAAAGGCACACACACTCGCGATGCGCTTGAAATAGATAATGATATCAAGGCACTCGGCGGCTCAATTAATGGCTACACTTCATATCAGTTCACGGGTTTTACGCTGATACTTCCATCTGAAAACTTTGAGGCTGGTCTTGAGATATTAAGTGATATGCTAAAGGATCCGGTTTTTGATGAAAATGAGCTTAAAAAAGAAAAAGATGTGATCTTAAGCGAAATTAAGATGAACCGTGATAATCCACAAAGGTATTTTCAAAGAGAATTCTGGAAACACGCATTCCCGATTTCTCCCTACAATTTGCCGGTTATCGGATTTAAACCATTATTTGCAGCGCTTACCAGGCAGGATTTAGTAGAGTTTCACAATAAATGGTATATTCCTAACAATATGATTATTGCTGTTGCTGGAAATATTGACCCTGATGATGCTTTTATCAAAATAAAAGAGCATTTCAATGATCTCCCCATGGGAAATTTTCCGCAAATAACGCTACCGCAGATTCCACCTTTAAAATTAAGACAAAATTTTGAGATTGAATATAATGTTACAATCGCACGTTTAATGCTTGGCTTTGCCAGTGTAGAACTTACTCACAAGGATTCCGCTGCACTTGATATAATAGCGACGCTTTTAGGCGCAGGCGAGAGTTCGCGTCTTTATACCCCTATTGTAAAACAAAAACAATTGGCTTATTCCATAAATGCTTTTAATTATACGCCCGGATTCCGAGGGGTTTTCGCCATAAATTCAATACTAGATTTCAAAAACAAAGATATAGCCATAAAAGAGATTTTTAAAATCATAAATGACCTTAAAAGTAAACCAGTTACAAAATACGAACTGGAAAAAGCTAAAAATATCTATATTAGCGACTATGTATATTCCCAGGAGACAGTCGCCTCATTAGCCGGAACTCTAGCCAGCGATAAGGCCTATAGTAATAATGCCAATTTTTCGCAGAATTATTTAAAAGACCTCGCATCCATTACTCCAGAGGATATAAAGAGGTGCGCAAAAAAATATTTAACCGAGAGCGATTTTATTACGGTTATTTTAAAACCGCTTTCTACTAAAGCAATTGATCCACCCCCACAGATTAAAGAAAAAGCAACTGGGAAGGTAAGAAAAATAAAATTGGCGAACGGCCTGAGAGTTCTATTGAAAAAGGATAGCTCAATCCCGGCATTTTCTATGCAGGCAAGCTTCGGCGGCGGGACAAGATGGGAAAACAATTCAACAAACGGACTATTTAATCTTCTGAGTGAAATGCTCTTAAGGGGCACAAAAAAACGAACGGCTGATAAGATTGCGCAGGAATTCGAGCAAATGGGTGCAGATATTTCCTCTTTTAGCGGATATAATAGTTTTGGCCTAAACATAAAAGCACTTAGTAAAGATATGACTATTGCCTTTGATGTTTTTTCCGACCTGATCTTGAATTCAAATTTTCCTGTTTCTGAGTTTGAAAATCAAAAACGATTGGCAGTCAAAGGCCTTGCACTTGAAGCTGATGATATTTTCCAAAACACTTTCAATTTACTAAAGGCTAATTTGTTTAATAATTACCCTTATCGATTAAGTTCCCTTGGCAATGCACAGGCAATAGAGGAGCTAAACACAACCGATCTTGAACTTGCTTATCAAAAATTTGTTAATCCCGAAAATCTTATCCTGAGTATTTTTGGTGATTTTGATGAGAAAATAGTTGAAGAAATGATAAGACATAGGTTTTCAAAATTTAAATCAGTTTCCCTTCCAGAGACTCCTGTATTCAATGAAAAAACAATGCCAGGCCGTAAAATCGTCAACAATAAGCAGGCTAAAAAACAGGCCATATTAATGCTCGCATTTCCAGGCTGCGATTTAAAGAGTCCTGATCGAGTACGCCTTGAATTCCTCAGTTCTCTGCTTAGCGACCCAGCATCTATCCTTTATGAAAATATTAGAGAAAAATATGGTTTTTCCTATACGCTTGGCGGAAGCACAATCTCAGGGTTAGATACCGGTTTTTTTTACATCTATGTGGCCACAAAACCTGACCTTATTGAGAAAGTAAATAAAATTGTTCTTGAGGAAATAGACAAGATCAAAAACGGAAACATTGATGAGGCGGATATCGCTTCAACAAAAGATTTTCTAATAGCTAGAAAAAGAATTGCGTCTGAATCAAATTTTGCATTAGGTTTCACTGTCTCTTTAAATGAACTTTACGGTTTAGGTATAGATTATCATGAAAGATACGAAGAATTTATAAAAGAAATTGATAAAAACATGCTTATTGATACCGCTAACAAATACCTGGATATTAAAAAAAGTGTGACGATTATTACAAAGGATGAATTCTGATGTTTAGCCTGTCTACATCATGGAACTGGGCCCAGTATAAAAACGGCCGTCAGCTTTTAGAAGAAATCAAAGGCCTTGGTTTTAAAAGTTTAGAGCTGGGTTATTCATTGTCAGAAGATATCATCGATGAAGTTATACGCATCAGGTCAGACAGTTCATTGAAAGTGTCCAGTATTCATAATTTTTGTCCAGTCCCCAAAGGCTATGTGCCTGGAAAATTCCTTCCAGATACTTTTTCTTTGTCAAGCCCGGATGATATACAGAGAAAAAAAGCCGTTGATCTAACTCTTAATTCTATGGAAACAGCAAAAAAGCTCCAGACCAAGGCGCTTATCATTCATGCCGGACGAGTAGAAATACCTTCGCGGACTAAAGACCTTATTACTCTTTATAAACAAGGGGCTTGGGGCCAACCGGTTTATGATGAACTGCTTAATGATATTAAAGCTCAAAGGGAGCAAAAGAAGTCAGTATATATCTGTGCAATAAAGCGGTCGCTTGAAACTTTATTAAAAAGAGCTAGTATCATGGATCTAATGCTTTGTATTGAAAACCGCTATTATTGGAGGGAAATACCATTATTAAGTGAAATCGGGGAATTACTGGATGAATTCTCCACAAGCTCGAATCTTGGCTATTGGCATGATGTCGGACATGCTCAAGTAAATGATAATCTCGGCCTTGAAAGACATTTTGATTTTTTGGATAAATACCATACCTTTATGGTCGGCATGCATTTGCACGATATTCAAGGGGCTCAGGATCATCTGCCCCCGGGTACAGGAGTTTTTGATTTTACTCACTTGAAACCTTACATAAAAAATAATACAATAAAGGTGCTCGAGATCCATCAACCGGCTACAGCCGCACAGGTCAAGGCATCATTAGGTTTTTTAAACGATTTAGGGCTTGATATTACTGAAAAATGAGACTTTAGATGATTAGAAAAACTGTTTGGGCAGGACCAAGAAATTTTTATCCAGACAACCCTGAGTTCCTTAAAAAAACTATTCAAGAGTTGATTGACCCGAACCAAAAAAAAGAAGATTGTCTGGCTGTTTTAATGCCGCATGCAGGCTATATTTATTCAGGTAATGTTGCCGGCAAGACTATATCGGCTGTAAATATTCCGGATACAATAATCGTTTTAGCCCCGAATCATACGGGGCTGGGATTGCCTTACAGCCTACTTAGTAAAGGATCCTGGCAGACTCCATTTGGGGATTTAAGCATACAAGAAGAATTAGCAGGCTTGATACTGGAAAACTCCGCATATTTCAGGTATGAAAAAGCTCCGCATATAAAAGAACATGCAATTGAAGTGGAGATTCCTTTTCTGCAGTTCTTTAATAAAAATATTTCTATAGTACCGATCATTATTTCCGACTTTATATTGAGTAACTATAAAAAGGCCGGACAGGAAATAGCAAATGCAATAAAAAAATTCGGCAAGCCGGTTCTGATTGTTATCAGTTCTGACCTAACGCATTATGAAACACAGGAGAATGCAAAAGAAAAAGATGCACAGGTTATTGAGGCCATCAAAGAGCTCGATGAAGATAAATTGTATAAAAGAGTAAATGCAAATAATATCTCTATGTGCGGATGCGCTCCGGCATGCGTGGGTATATATGCGGCTAAAAAACTCGGAGCAACACAGGCAGATTTAATCGATTATAAGACCAGCGGTGATGTAACTGGTGATTTTTCAAGTGTTGTTGGATATGCAGGCTTAATTATTAAACAGTAATAAAATGCTTCATGTTAAATACATAAAACATTGAAAACTTCATTCAATAATTTCTATTAAACCATGTCTTTAATTTTACGTATTAGGCGTGATATTAAAGGCGACTAAGGAGGATTTCATGAGCGGAAAAAAGGTAGACGAAAGCTGGAAAGAGAAAGTGATACAGGAACAATCTACAGCACATCCGGAAGATGCCCCAACCAGCACAGAAAAAAATACGCAAGAGCCAAAAAAAGAAAATGATAATTTTGAGATGCCTCCGGTGGATTTTAATTTATTTATCAGCAGCTTGGGAATGCAGGCCTTAATGGCCCTGGGAGAAATTGAAAATCCTATGGACGGCAAGAAGGATATTCAGCTACCGCAGGGAAAATACCTGGTCGATACACTGGAAATGCTGCAAGTAAAAACTAAGGGGAATCTTAGTCCACAAGAAGCTAATATGATCGAGAGTATGTTGTATGAGATACGCATGAAGTATCTCTCTCTTTCTAAGGATAAATAAATAATTGTAAAATAAGGATGTTATAGATATAATAATGAAAACTACGGAGGGGAAAATGCAGAAAAAAAATAAAAAAACAGAGGCTCAGAATAATAGCACAGAAAACTCAGCTAAAGCAAAGGCTCTAGAGCTAGCGCTTAGTCATATTGAAAAGCAATTTGGTAAAGGCTCAATAATGAAGCTTGGCCAAAATACTAAATTGGATATTGGAGTGATTCCCTCAGGAGCCTTAGGTCTAGATATTGCACTAGGTGTCGGCGGCCTTCCTCGCGGCCGGGTAATTGAAATATATGGACCTGAAGCAAGCGGAAAAACTACCCTTTGTTTAAGCGCAGCGGCGGAGGCACAAAAAACAGGCGGAGTTGCCGCGATTATTGATGCCGAACATGCTTTTGATCCAACCTATGCTAAAAAAATTGGATTAAATCTTGATGAATTACTTATTTCACAACCTGATACAGGAGAGCAGGCGTTGGAGATAGCTGAAACCCTGGTAAGAAGTAATGCCGTTGATATAATTATTATTGATTCTGTGGCAGCTTTAACCCCAAGAGCGGAGATCGAAGGTGATATGGGAGATTCCCATATGGGATTACATGCCCGATTAATGTCACAGGCACTTCGGAAATTAACCGGGGCTATTTCTAAATCTAAAACCTGCGTAGTTTTCATTAATCAACTTAGAATGAAAATCGGTGTAATGTTTGGAAATCCGGAAACAACGACCGGGGGAAATGCCTTAAAATTTTACGCATCAGTTCGTTTGGACATAAGAAGAATAGAAACGTTAAAGACACAAGACAGTGTTATCGGTTCACGTGTGAGGGTAAAAGTAGTCAAAAATAAGGTTGCTGCACCTTTTAAACAAGCTGAATTTGATATTATGTATTCTGAGGGAATATCCAAGGAATCAAATTTGCTTGATTTGGGGATCCGTAATGGGATGATTCTTAAATCCGGCGCATGGTTTACAAGCGGCGAAGAAAAACTCGGACAAGGCAAGGAGAATGCTAAGGATTTTATAAGGGAAAATAAAAAGTTCGCTGCTGATCTCGAGAAAAAAATCAAACAGGCAGTTAAACTTTAATACCTCTTAAAAACAGGAGAAAACTTGTTAAAGAAATCTAATAAATCAATCAGTTTATTCCTAATATTTGTTATTTATGTTTTTTTCACAGCTGTTGCACCGGCATACCCCCAGCAGCAAGACAAAAAAACTCTTACTGCTATGCAACAGTTAGAAGATGCGGTTTCTAATGTGGCTGAAAACGCAGGCAACACAGTTGTGGGCATCAGTACACAAAGGAATAGACATGTAATATCATATTTCAGGAATCATGGTCATGAATTCCTTAATGATTTTTTCCGTACTTTCTTTTTTGGAGATTCCTCCAGTCCTGAGTATAAACAATTCGGCCTTGGATCCGGAGTGATCATAAGCCATGATGGATATATAATAACAAATGAGCATGTTATATCCGGAGCTGATAAGATCATTGTAATCCTGGCTGACGGGCGTGAGTTTCAAGCAAAATTAAAGGGAGCTGAGTACCGAACGGATATTGCATTATTAAAAATAGATGTGTCTGATCTGCCTTATGCTGAGCTTGGGGATTCAAAGACTCTCAGAAGCGGTCAATGGGCTATAGCAATCGGCAATCCTTATAGTTATGAAGTCTCCAGCTATAAGCCTGTGGCTACCTTTGGTATTATAAGCGCCTTAGGCAGAACTTTGCCCAAGTCTAACAATTTAACCCGGGGATATCTTGACCTGATCCAAACTGACGCAGCTATAAACCCGGGAAATTCAGGGGGCCCATTGCTAAACATCCTGGGTGAAGTCATTGGAATTAATGTAGCTATTTCAAACAGTAATTCCTCTGGGATTGGTTTTGCCATTCCTATAAATGATGCCAAATCAGTTATTGAGAAGCTTTTACAAGGAGAAAAAATCCTCGGGGGATCACTTGGCATAGGCATTAGAGACATTAACTATATTATGGCAGAGCTCTTTGACCTGAAAAGAGCACAAGGTGCCTTAGTCCTAAAGGTATTAAAAGGCAGTCTAGCTGATAGCGCTGGATTGCGCTCACAGGATATAATCCTAAAATTTAACTCTGAGAAAGTTGAGAATACAATAGATTTTATGAAAAAAATCAGCCGCGCAAAACAAGGAGATGAGATCAGACTTAAGATTCTTCGCAACTCCTTGCCCCGTCTAATAAGGATAAAACTCAGCGAAATACCTAAAGAAATAGCCTCAGAACAAAGCCATGAGCTCTTGAGGGTCAAAAAGAAAAAAGCAGCGCCATCCAGAACTCTCAGGAATGATCAAAACAACAAAGAAACTTCCAAGACTCCGCTTAAAACCTGGAGGGGTATGAAAGTCGCTGAAATAACTAAGGAATTTGCTAATAATTTTGAAATCGATACAGATATTGGAGTTATTGTAACTAAAGTGATTGAGGGCACTCCGGCAGAGCAGGCAGGAATAAAAGTAAAGGATATTATTACCCAAATAAATACTTTTAATATACAAACACTGGAAGATTACCTGTTTGCCACTTCAAAGGCTTTGGGCAAAGTGCTGATTAAAACTAATAGAGCATATTTAATGATACACGACTAACAAAGCAGTTCGTGATCTTGCGATGCACGACTAACAAAGCAGTTCATGATTTTGCGATGCACGACTAACAAAGCAGTTCGTGATCTTGCGATGCATAAGCAATAGGAAAGGTTTATCGCATCATATGCCAAATGAATTAGAGTCTGCTAAAAATTTTGCTTTGAGACTGATAAAGTTTCGGATGCGCTCAAAGCATGAACTCCAAAGCCGCTTAAAAAGAAAACAGTTTTCAGAAAAGATAATAAAACAAGTTCTTGATTTTTTAAGCGATTTAGGGTATGTTAATGACTTAACCTTTGCCAAGACATGGGTTAATGACAGATTGCAATTTAACCCCCGCAGTAGAAAACTGTTGGTTTATGAACTAAAGAATAAGGGCATAGATGAGACTATAATTAAACAATCAATTGCCGGGCTAAGCTCTGAAATCGAAGAGCAAATGGCCAGGGAGCTAGTATTAAAAAGACTGCCAAAATTAAAGGGATTATCCAGAGAAATTAAACAAAGACGTTTGAGCGGATATTTAAACAGACGCGGATTTTCAGCTGGAATTTTGTTTAAAATTATAAAGGAATTGGAATAACTGTGAACAGCGATACAATCAGAAAAAATTTTTTAGATTTTTTTGCCAACTATGGTCATAAAATAGTTGAAAGCGACTCTATTGCACCTGCAAATGATAAATCAGTTTTGTTCACATCCGCTGGTATGAATCAGTTTAAAGAACAATTTATGGGGAATATCACTGATTTCAGAAGAGCCGCAAGTTCACAAAAGTGTATGCGAACTGCTGATCTGATAAATGTAGGGAAAAGCCCGACGCATCATACTTTTTTTGAAATGCTCGGTAATTTTTCTTTTGGAGATTATTTTAAAAAAGAGGCAATCCAGTGGGCATGGGAATTTATTACAGAGATATTATCTCTGCCTAAAGACAGACTGTGGGTTTCTGTGCATAAGGCTGATACAGAGGCTTATAATATCTGGATTGACATTATAAAAATTGCGCCAAAGCGAATCGTTAAGCTTGGCGACATCGATAATTTCTGGCCGGCTGATGCGCCCAAACAGGGCCCGAATGGCCCTTGCGGCCCGTGTTCTGAAATATTTTATGACTGGGGTGAGGATGCCGGATGCAAAAGGCCTGGCTGCAACCCTGCCTGTGATTGCAAAAGATTCACAGAAATTTGGAATTTGGTTTTTACCCAATATGACCGCCAGTCAGACGGAACACTTAATGCGCTTCCCAGTAAGAATATAGATACGGGCATGGGGCTTGAACGTATTGTAAGTGTAATGCAAAATAAACGCAGCAATTACGAGACAGATCTATTCATGCCTATATTGGAATCTCTTGAAAAAATATTAGCTAAAGAAAATATATCAGCTGATAATATGTGGTTAACTACTAAGGCACGCGCAATCGCAGATCATATCAGAGCAGCATCATTTGCGATTGCTGATGGTATTGTACCGTCTAATGAAGCACGGGGTTATGTAATCAGAAAGCTTATTAGACGCTCAATAATGTACCTGAAGCAAATCGGTGTAAATAGGCCGCTTTGCTTTGGCCTTGTTTACAGTATCGGTAAGGTCATGAAAAATGCCTACCCGGAAATAATACGCAGACATGAAACAATTGCCGGCATTATAAAAAAAGAGGAAGAAATGTTCTGGACTATTCTTAGAGAAAGAGCTCAGGAGAATGAATCTAAATTCAAGGAGCTATCTATGAATACAAGTGATAACATTACAACAGCGCAAATTGCTTTTAATCAGTACGATACCTATGGCGTACCGCTTGAGATAAGCAAAGAAAATGCACAAAAGTTCGGATTGGCTATAAACGACGAGGAATTTGAAAAGCTAATGGAAAAACAGAGAGAACGATCAAGAAGCTCAACTCAGATTTCCTCTAATATTTTTTCTAAAAGTATCGGCCATTTGTTAAAGAATATGCGCAGCGAATTTATCGGATATGATAATCTAGAGGCAAAAGCCAAGGTATTAGCTATTATAAATAAAGATGTATTAGTTGAATCCGCCAATAAAGATGATCAGATAGACATTGCACTTGATATCACGCCTTTTTATGCTGAGGCTGGCGGTCAAATAGGTGACACAGGTCTTATTAAAACTGAATCTGGTGCATACATAAGCGTAGAGCAAACAATAAAGACAGACAATGCGATCCTACATAGATGCCGGATAGTTAAGGGAGAAATAAACAAAGGCGATGAAGTAATCGCACAGGTTACAACACAAGAGCGAAGATCCACAGCGAGAAATCACACGGCAACACATCTGCTGCAATATGCCCTGAGAAAGGTTTTGGGAACTGATGTTGAGCAATCCGGGTCTTTTGTTTCGAGCATTAAACTTCGCTTTGATTTCAACCATTTAAACCAGATAAATTCACAGAGTTTAAATGAGATTGAGGATATTGTTAATGCCTGCATCCTGGACAATATTTCCGTCAAGACTAAGATAATGGGAATTAATGAGGCAAAAAATAGCGGCGCGCTGGCTTTCTTTGGTGAGAAATACTCTCAATCTGTGCGCGTTCTTTCAATTGGTGATAAGTCAAAAGAGCTTTGCGGAGGTACGCATGTCAGCGCCACAGGAGAAATAGGGTGCTTTAAGATAATCTCTGAGAGCTCTGTGGCCCAGGGTATCCGAAGAATAGAAGCTATTACCGGAATTGAGGCTTTAAGAGCTATGAAGGCCAATGAAAGATATTTATCAGATTTATGTCAGACATTTAAAGTCTCAAAAGAAAAGATAGTGAGTACGGCGCAAAAAACACTAAGTCAGATAAAGTCATTTGAAAAAGAAATCGCAAAATTAAAATCAGGCAATATTGCTGGGGAATCTGATACACTGATCAAGCAGGCACAAAGCGTGAACAATGTCTGCATTGTAATAAAAGAGTTCAGGAATTATGACATGGTAGCCTTGCGTAAAATGAGCGACTTGTTACGATTAAAAAAGGATCCGATCATCTGTGTATTAGGAGCTGTGGGAGGAAACAAGCCATTACTGCTTGTTGGAATAAGTAAAACTCTTACACAAAGAGGATTGGATGCAGTTAGTATAATTAAGGAAATAACCGCAATCTGCGGAGGCGGTGGTGGAGGGAAAAAGGAACTTGCCCAGGCAGGGGCAAAGGATGATGCTCTCCTGCTAAAGGCAATAAAGGGAGCTGAAAAAATAATAAACGATCATTTAAAGAACATTCAAATATGAACAATGAGGTAAATGATGAAAGTCATAAAGTTTTCAGGCAAAACATTGGAGAAAGTCTACAGCAGACTTGCTAAGCGCAAAGTACGGGTAAAGAAAAAAGTTGAAAAGATTCTTCAAGATGTAAGAACCAAGGGAGATGAGGCGCTGATTTATTACTCTAAAAAACTTGATAAGGCAACCTTAACACCTCGACAGTTAAAGGTCAGTGAATCAGAGACCAGCGAAGCTTATCAGAATATTGATGCGGCATTTATCTCCAGTCTAAAGCTGGCAATCAATAATGTTACCCGTTTTTATAAAAACCAAATAAAAAAATCCTGGAAAATCAAGGGGGAGGACGGCATTACCCTAGGGGAAATCATACGTCCTTTAGAAAAAGTCGGGGTATATGTACCAAGCGGAACCGCACCGCTGGTTTCCTCTGTTTATATGAGTGTTCTGCCGGCTAAGATCGCTGGAGTAGAGGAAATATATTTAGCCACGCCGCCTAATGCTAACGGTGAAGTGAATCCATATATACTGGCTGTGGCTAATTTGCTTAAAGTCAAGGCGGTTTATAAACTGGGTGGAGCGCAGGCAATAGGGGCTATGGCCTTTGGCACAAAAACCGTACCAAAAGTAGATAAGATCGTAGGTCCGGGAAATGATTATGTTACCGAGGCAAAAAGACAGGTATTCGGATATTGTGCTATTGATATGCTTGCCGGTCCCAGCGAGGTAGTTATCATTGCTAATAATTTTGCAAATCCCGCACATGTAATAGCTGATTTGCATGCTCAAGCTGAACATAAAAACGGAATTGCGATTTTGATAACTACATCAAAAAAACTTGCGTTTATAGTGAGAAAGGAAGTTGCCAACGGTTTTGTCATAATGGTCAAAAACCTCGAGGAAGCGATAAGCGTTTCTAACCGAATTGCTCCGGAACATCTAGAAATAATGGTAAAACAGCCGGAAAAAATACTTAAAAAAATAAAGAATGCGGGAGCTGTATTTGTCGGGGCATATTCACCTGTGGTCCTAGGAGATTATATTTCAGGTCCAAGCCATGTATTGCCGACATCAGGCACAGCCAGATTTTTCTCTGGGCTTGGAACATCTGATTTCATGAAAAGTACCCATGTGATTAGCTACACAAAAAAAGCGCTTGAAAAAGTAGCTCCGGCAGTTGAGAAAATAGCTTCACTTGAGGGGATGAAAAAACATATGCAGTCTTTAAAATCAAGATTGGAATAGGAGAGCTTATTATGGCAAATCAAAGATCAAGCCTTATTAAAAGAAAAACCAATGAAGTTGATATCAATGGCAATCTAAACATTGATGGAATAGGAAAAACTGACATAAAAACCGGTTTTGAGCCGCTGAACCATCTTTTAACCCTATTTTCTTTCCATGGATTTTTTGATCTTGAAATAAACGCTCAGGGGGATCTCCCACATCATATTATTGAGGATCTCGGAATTGCCATTGGCAAGGCCCTTAAACAGGCTTTAGGAGAAAAAGAAGGCATAAAGCGATACGGTTGTTTTACGGTTGCCATGGATAAGGTGGCAGTTGAAGCTGTAATTGATATTAGCGGCAGGCCGTCTCTGCAGGGGGTAAATATTGAATCTACAGGTTCCAAAATAGCCAATAAGCTAAATAATGATACCTTTGACAATACGAAGTTTACTTTTAAGCACGCAGAGGAATTTCTGGAATCATTTTTACAGCATGCCGGTATCAGCCTGGTATATATAATTAAATCAGGCGAGGGAGACCTGCACCATATATTAGAGGCACTTTTTAAAGCCATGGGCAAGGCCCTTGATCAGGCAACATCTATAGATATTCGGCGCAAAGGCATACCATCGACTAAAGGAATAATTGATTAATAATATGTTAACAGTCAACCCGGCAATAGATCTGAGAAACGGTAATGTAGTTCGATTATATAAAGGACTTTATAATCAAGAGACAATTTATTCTGATGATCCTCTTAAGATTGCTGAAAAATGGATGGATGCCGGGGCGCAAACCCTTCATATTATTGATTTGGATGGAGCGCGGACTGGCAAATTAGTAAATCTTAACATAGTAAAGAAAATTATAAATGCCTGCGACTTAAAGATTCAGCTTGGCGGAGGTATCCGCTCTAAAGAAGCAATCGAAGAAGCGATTAATGCCGGTGTTCACAGAGTTATTATGAGCACGCGGATATTTCAGGATAACAATTTTCTGGCAAGTCTAAGCCATGAATTAAAAAAACGGATCATTGTAAGCATTGACTGCAAAGACGGGATAGTAATGGACAAGGGCTGGAGTAGGCAAACAAGCCTAAGCGTCCTGCAGGCAATTAAAATAGTGGAGGACTCGGGTATCAAGACATGCGTTGTAACAGATGTAGCTCAGGACGGAACCTTAAAAGGCCCTAATGTAGAATTGATTAAAAATATCCTCAGCTCAACCAAGATGGATATAATAGCTGCGGGGGGAATGTCAACAATAGATGATGTTAAAACGATGACCGCGATTGGAAATAAATATGTTAATTTAAACGGAGTAATTATCGGGAAAGCCCTATATGAGGGAAAAATAGATCTAAAGGAGGCAATTAATTGTGCAAGTTAAAAGACCTAAATTAAAATCTTTAAAATTAAAAAATTTAAAATCAATTAATGATTTAAAATTCGATGATAAAGGACTAATACCAGCCATTGTCCAAGATGTGAAGAATAAGGAAATTTTAATGGTAGCTTATATGAATGCGGTATCATTAAAAAAAACTCTCTCAACCGGACTAGCTACATATTGGTCACGCTCGAGAAAATGCCTTTGGCTAAAAGGTGATACTTCCGGACATTTTCAAATAGTAAAGAAAATTCACTTCGATTGCGATAAGGACACTCTACTTCTTGAGGTCAGGCAAATCGGAGTCGCCTGTCATACCGGGGCACGATCTTGTTTTTACACTCGGATGATATAGACATATATAAAAGCGCTGTTGCAAAATATGCAGAAATACCACCCCTCGGGGCACAGACAAGACATTCGAGGCAAACGCGCAGGCGTACAATTCAAGTGAGCAACCGAATAACAACAAAATGTGCGTTTTTTAGCAGTGATTTAAAAGAAAAAGGTATACAGCTATGTATAAACCAAGTAGAGCAGAGTTCAAAAAATTAAGCAAAAAAGGCAATTTAATCCCTGTTTACAGAGAACTGCTCGCGGATCTGGAAACACCTGTATCCGCATTTATGAAAATTGATAACAGCCCATATTCCTATCTGCTTGAATCTGTCGAAGGAGGAGAAAAGATAGCGCGCTATTCTTTTCTCGGTTCTAATCCCTCTTTAATATTTCAAAGCAAGGCAGACCGAATTGAAATTTTGCAAAAAAACGGCTCAAGATTCAAAAAAAAATCTTATGAGATAAAAACTGATCCCCTGGAAGAAATAAAAAAAATAATAAACGCGTATGAATTTGTCAGCGTAGATGGCCTGCCGCGTTTTTGCGGCGGCCTTGTGGGTTATATGAGTTATGATTCAATAAGATTTTTTGAAGATATCCCCGATAAAAACCCTGATGACTTAAAGCTTAATGATTGTATTTTCGTTCTAACAGATACAATACTGATATTTGACCATATTGCGCACAAAATCAAGGTTGTTTCCAATGTCCATCTTGACTCAAAGCATGGCAGGCTTACATCCGCTGCCCTTGATAAAATCTATAACGTGGCTCTTAAAAAAATAGATTCTCTTGTTGAAATGATGCAAAAACCGCTTAAGTTAGCTAAAAGGGCAGGGAAATCCAAGCCCTTTAAAGTCACCTCAAATATAAGTAAAGCAGCTTTTAAAAAGTCAGTCACCCGTGCAAAGGAATATATAAAAGCAGGGGATATAATCCAAACCGTGCTTTCGCAGCGATTTAAGACAGATATTCATGTCGAGGAATTTGATATTTATCGAGCCCTGCGCATGGTAAACCCATCGCCGTACATGTATTATTTAAAATTTGGAGATACAAAGCTTATAGGATCATCTCCGGAAGTAATGTTGCGATGTGAAAAAAATATTGCTGAAGTCAGACCGATAGCAGGCACGCGTATAAGAGGCAGGGATGAAAAAGCCGATATGGCATTAGCTAAGGATTTGCTTACTGATCCAAAAGAGCGGGCTGAACATATAATGCTGCTTGATTTGGGCCGTAATGATCTGGGGAGAGTATGCGACTATGGAAGTGTCAAAGTAAGTGAACTGATGAAAATTGAAAAATACTCCCATGTAATGCATATTGTCAGTGATATTCAGGGTAAGATCAAGCTTGGAATAGAAAATCTAGATGTGCTCAAAGCCACTTTTCCTGCGGGCACGGTTTCGGGCGCGCCTAAGATAAGGGCCATGGAAATCATTGATGAACTAGAAACTGTGCGCAGAGGACCCTATGCAGGTTGTGTTGGATACCTTAGTTTTTCCGGAAACCTTGATTCTTGTATTACGATACGAACTATTATTGTAAAAGGAAAAACCGCTTATGTTCAGGCAGGCGCAGGAATTGTCGCTGACTCAAAACCGGAAAAAGAGTATCAGGAGACTGTAAATAAGGCCATGGCTCTTTTAAAAGCCATAGAGCTCTCACAAAAGGGGATGTTATGATTCTGGTTATTGATAATTACGATTCTTTTACCTATAATCTGGTTCAGTATTTTGGGGAATTAAATCAGAAAGTTGAGGTTATCAGAAACGATAAAATCAGTATTGCTCAAATTAAAAAATTAAGACCAAGGCAGATCGTGATTTCACCCGGACCATGTACACCTAAGAAAGCCGGGATCTCGGTAGAAGTAATTTTAAATTTTTATAAAAAACTACCGCTGCTTGGAGTTTGTCTAGGACATCAATGCCTGGGCTATGCATTTGGGGCGAATATTGTACAGGCAAAAACATTAATGCACGGCAAAACATCAAAAATATTCCATGACCGTCAAAAAATTTTTAAAGGTATTCCCAACCCATTTGTGGCTACACGATATCACTCTCTTTCCATTGAAGAGCGCAGTCTACCAAAAACATTTAAGATAACCGCAAGAGCTGATGACGGAGAAATAATGGCTATAGAGCATTTACATCTGCCTGTTTTTGGTGTACAGTTCCATCCGGAATCAATACTCACTAAAGAGGGAAAAAATATATTGGAAAATTTTTTAAAACAAAGGCGAAAAAAATGATTTCTGAATCTATGAAAAAAATAATCCTGTCTCAGAACTTAAGCCGCCAGGAAACAGAGGACGCATTTAGCCAGATTATGCAAGGCAATACTACTGATGCCCAGATTGCTGCATTTTTAACAGCCCTGATGATAAAAGGCGAAACCGTTGATGAAATTACCGGAGCCGCAACGATTATGCGTAAATTGGCTACTGCGATACATGTAAAGAATAAGGTCATTTTGGATACCTGCGGCACAGGAGGATCTCAGAAACACGGATTTAATGTCTCTACATTAACCGCATTAGTCGTTAGCGCCGTAGGAGTCACAGTGGCTAAACATGGAAACCGCAGCATGACCAGTAAATCGGGAAGCGCAGATCTGCTTGAGGCTTTAGGCGTTAATATAAATGTTGAACCCCGGATTACAGAAAAGTGCATTAATGAAATCGGCATTGGATTTATGTTTGCCCCGCTTTTTCATAAGGCCATGAAATATGCTATCGGAGTGCGCAGGGAATTAGGCTTTAGAACGATTTTTAACATTCTCGGGCCTTTAACCAACCCAGCGCACACAACACATCAATTATTGGGTGTTTTTAATCCTGCTCTGTGTAAACCCATGTCAATGGTGCTGGGAAATCTTGGTCTAAAGCGGGCACTTGTTGTCCATGGAAACGACGGACTTGATGAAGTTACCTTATCAGATTCAACGATTGTTTATGAAATGAACAATGGGAAAACAGATAATTACACTATAACACCTGAGCAATTTGGATTAAAAAGAGTACAGCTTGAAGACATTCAGATCAGCGGCCTTGAAGAAAGCAAAAAAGTTTCCCTTGAAATACTTAATGGTATTAGCAGCCCCAAATATGATTTTGTTGTACTTAATTCAGCCTTTGCTTTGTATGCCGCAGAATATGTTTCTTCGATCAATGCCGGCATTGAAATTGCTATTGAAATGCTTAAAAAAAAGAAAGCATTAGACAAACTTGAACTTTTAAAGAAAATGACAAATGCAGACAATACTTAAAAAAATAATAGAGGTAAAAAAAATTGAAATACGCAAAGCAAAGAGCATTCTTTCTCTTAAAGATCTAAAGCAAAAGGTAAACAACCAAAAAATCGTCACCAGAGATTTTAAAAGCGCGTTAACAAAAAAGGGACAGATCACATGCATTGGTGAGCTTAAGATAGCCTCGCCTTCAAAAGGTTTTTTAAATAAGAATTTAAACCTGGCTAAAACAGCAAAGATTTATGAAAAAGAAGGTATCAACGCAATATCAGTATTAACAGACATGCATTTTAAGGGCAAGCTATCTGATTTGAGACTTGTAAAGGACCAAGTAAATATTCCTATCTTGCGCAAGGATTTCATAATTGAAGATTATCAGGTATATGAGTCTTTATTTCATGGAGCTGATGCTATTTTACTGATTGGCGCTGTTTTAAGCAAGAAACTACTTGGTGAGCTGCTGGGGCTAACACATCAATTAAAGATGAATGCAATTATTGAAGTTCATACTCCGGATGATCTTGAGAAAATTGATTTCTCCGCAGCACGGATCATAGGTATAAATAACAGGAATCTAAAAGATTTTTCTGTAGACCTTAAAAGGACAAAGCAGCTATGTTTAAGTATTCCGGCAAGGATAAGAACGATCAGTGAAAGCGGGATCAATTGCAGAGCGGACATGCTCTATTTAAAAAAGCTAAAAATTAACTCTGTACTTATTGGGGAAGGAATTGTTCGGGCAAAAAACATTCCTTTAAAAATCAGAGAATTATTAGGTAAAAAAATATGCTGAAAATTAAAATCTGCGGCATTACCAACGCTGAAGATGCTCAAAGAGCCTGTGAATACGGTGCGGATGCCCTAGGATTTGTTTTTGCCAAGAGTCCGCGCATGATTAACCCGGAAAATGCGAGCAGAATAACCAGGCAAATTCCGCCTTTCATAGCCAAAGTCGGGGTTTTTGTCGATGCGGATAAAGCATTTGTGATCAAAGCTATAAAAAAATGCAAACTTGATACCTTGCAGTTTCACGGGCATGAATCTGATAAGTATTGTTCTTTTTTTCGAAAATATTGTAAAATAATAAAGGCGTTTAGAATAAAGGAGTCATCTGACATGGAATCAATTGAAAAATATATCCATGTGAACGCTTATTTATTTGATTCCTATTCAAGGGATATATACGGCGGGACAGGGATTGCTTTTGCGCATGGTCTATTGAAGAACAGGAATTTTAAAAGACCGATAATAATCGCCGGAGGAATCAATGAAAAAAATTGCGGTCAAATAGCAGCTTTGCTGCGTCCGTTTGCGTTTGATGTTTCAAGCTCTATAGAGTCAAATCCAGGCAAGAAAGATTTAGGGAAAATGAAAAATATAATTAAAAAAGTAAAATTGATTAAAAATTCTTAATAACTAAAAAGGGAAATCATGAAAAAAAGAAACAAAAAAAGGAATCAGATAAGTATCTCAGAAAAAGATATCAAGAATAAGCTTTATGGTGCGTCTCCAGAATCGGTACAAAAAGAGACCGTTCAAGAATCTATGATCACAGAAAAAGATATAATAAAGAAGCTTTATCCGGCTAAGATAAGTTCTGATATAAAACCAGCCGCTAAATCTAAGGCCAGCCTTGAACCTAAAGAAAAAACAGCTGATTTATTCGAACATATAAAACCTATGCAGCCGGGAATTCATGAAGAAATAGAAATCCTGAGGAAATCAATCCAGAGCCTGGAAGATAAACTAAAGGCCTCAATTGATCAAAAAGAACGCCTGAAAGTAAAATTAGTGCAAAAAAGAAAGTTAATAAATATTAGAGAAAGGCTGGCCGATCTAATCCTAAACCGTATGCCTGAAAAGTTCATTATACTCTTGATCGTTTTTCTGATCTTAGGCATATTCATAGTAATGAAAGGCTTAAAACCTGAGTCAGGTAAAAAGGTTAAACAAGTGAGTATTGTTGAACAAGTTATCGAACCTGAGGTTGAAAACGCTACTGTTGAGATAGAGAAAAAAAGCATCCCAGTCATTCAACCTGCCACCACAGTAAACAAGCGATATACTATTCAGGCTGCGGAATATGCTGATGAACAGGCAGCGCAGCGTTTTATAGACACTTTAAAAACGCAGGGCTATATTGTGAACATAGATACTATTTACCGGGATAAGAATAAAACTAAGGCATATTTTAAGATCAATGTCGGAGCATATGAAACTTTAAATGAAGCAAAGAAATTTAATAAAATATTCAGAAAAAAAACCAATATCAATGATTCCTTCATTAAGGAGCTAAAACAATAATGAATTTAAAACCAAATAAAAAAGGTTATTTCGGTGATTTTGGCGGTAAATATGTACCGGAAACCCTTATCGGCGCGCTTAAAGAATTAGAAACTGTTTATACTAATGCAAAAAAAAGCATCGAGTTTAAACGTGAATTAAATTATTATTTAAGGGAATTTGCCGGCAGAGCTACCCCTTTATACTTTGCTTCCAGATTGAGTAAAATGCTGGGTGTTAAAATTTATCTTAAAAGAGAAGATCTACTGCATACCGGTGCTCACAAAATAAATAATACGATCGGCCAGGCGCTGTTATGCCTTAAGATGAAAAAGAAAAGGGTAATTGCCGAGACCGGAGCTGGACAACATGGAGTGGCCACAGCCGTTGCCGCAGCCCAGTTTGGACTTAAATGTGAAGTATTCATGGGGCAGGAGGATATCGACAGACAGGGATTGAATGTATTCAGAATGCGTTTACTGGGAGCTAAAGTAACTCCTGTAAATTCCGGAAGCAGAACTTTGAAAGACGCCACGAACGAAGCCATGCGCAATTGGGTAAGCACTGTTAGAGACACGCATTATATTATTGGTTCTGTAGTAGGACCGCATCCTTTTCCGATGATCGTGCGTGATTTTCAAACAGTCATCGGTAATGAAGCCAAAAGGCAAATATTAAAAAAAGAAAAGCGACTGCCTGATTATCTTATAGCCTGTGTTGGCGGAGGAAGTAATGCAATTGGTCTTTTCCATTGTTTTTACAATGATAAAAAAGTAAAGTTTATCGGAGTAGAGGCGGGCGGATACGGCATTAAAACAAATAAACACGGTGCCGCCCTTTGCACCGGAACGCCGGGAATACTACATGGCAGTAAAAGCTATTTACTTCAAAATAATGATGGTCAAATAAAAATCGCCCATTCCATATCCGCAGGGCTTGATTATCCGGGGGTAGGCCCTGAACATGCGTTTTACAAGAAAACAAAAAGAGCCCAATATGTCTCTGTTACTGATACCGAGGCAGTGGAGGCCTTAAAGCTTTTAAGTAAAACAGAGGGTATTATTCCGGCGCTTGAATCAGCGCATGCGATTGCTTATATTAAAAAAGCAGCAAAAAAAATGAAACCAAATGCGCTTGTCGTATTATGCCTCTCCGGACGCGGAGACAAAGATATGAATTTGATCTCGGAGCTTATTTAAAAATGATTAATAATAGAATTAGCCGCAAAAACGAGCAACTGTCTAAGGAAAAAAAGAAAGCCTTTGTGGCTTACCTTAGCGCTGGATTTCCTGATATAAGTCTAACCCGTGAATTAGTAGATATACTCCAGCAAAACAATGTTGATTACATAGAGTTGGGTATGCCTTTTTCTGATCCTGTTGCTGACGGGGCGATAATCCAGCAATCTTCTGCAATAGCTTTGCAAAAAGGCATGGATATGATTGAGTACCTCAAACTGATTAAAACTTTGAGGAAAAAGACCGATATTCCGTTAATAATGATGAGTTATTTTAATCCAATCTTCAAATACGGCATTAAAAAATTTGCCAAAGATGCCTCTTTGGCCGGACTCGATGGAGTAATTGTTCCTGATTTACCTCCTGAAGAATCTGTTCAGTTAAACAAAACGCTAATAGATCACTCTATTTCACAAATTTTCTTAATTTCTCCTTTAACCGCTACCCAAAGAATCAAGAAGATTTGCCGGATGTCCAGCGGGTTTATTTACTATGTAAGCCTCACCGGAGTTACCGGAACACGAAATACTATGGATGCAGATTTATCAAAACAAATACGGATAATAAAGAAATACTCTAAAATCCCTGTGTTTATCGGTTTTGGGATTTCAAAGCCTGAGCATGTTAAAAAAGTCAATAACCTAGCTGATGGAGTGATTGTCGGCAGCGCTATTATAAAAATTATAAATAATTGCATTAACAAAAAACAGCTCCGGGCAAAAATAAGTCAGTTTATCCGTTCAATGCAAGGCAACTAATACAAGTTGGAGGACTCTTATGGCGAGCAATCAAAAACTGGGCGAATTACTGGTGCAAAAAAAAATAATCACCCAGGAACAGCTCAACAGCGCGCTTATTAGACAAAAAAAAACAAATCTGCGGATAGGAGAAGAGCTGATCCGCAGCGGAATTGTCAGCGAAGAAAGCATTATTTCTACTCTTGCGGAATTAATGGATATTCCTTTTATTAGAATTCGTACCGCTAATATCGATCAACAAGTTATCAATAAAGTGCCCGCTAGGTTTGTAACTCATTACAATTTTTTCCCCCTGCGTGAAGACGAGGGAATTCTGGGCATTGCCGTAAGCGATCCTCTGGATCTTTATTCACTGGACGAAATAAAGCTTATGCTTAAGCAGCCTATAAAAATATCTCTGGCGACTTCCCTTGAAATTAACGAAGCAATAAAAAGATATTACGGTGTCGGCGCTAAAACCATGGCCCAAATGGTTGATGATACACCTCATTTACAAATACTTTCAAAAGCAAATGAGAATAATGAGGAGATTCAGATGGAAGCAGCAACTGATGACCCTTCGGTAATTAAATTTCTAGATCAGATAATTCAGCAGGCTGTAAGAGAAAGAGCTACGGATATACATATTGAGCCATTTGAGGATAATCTCAGAGTGCGTTACCGTATTGACGGACTACTTTACGAAGTGCCTGTACCGGCCGCTATTGCCCACTTTCAGTCATCAATTATTGTGCGCATGAAAATAATGGCTGAGCTTGATATTGCAGAAAAGCGGCTGCCTCAGGATGGCAGAATACAGATTAGAATTAATAATGAAGATTTTGATTTTAGAATTTCAATTCTGCCGACTGCTTTCGGAGAAAGCATAGAAATAAGAATATTATCCAGAAAGCAGATATTTTTTACTCTTTCTGACTTGGGATTAGACACTAAAGGTATGGATATTCTGAATTCTATGCTCAAAAAACCGCATGGCATTATTCTGGTCACCGGGCCGACCGGAAGCGGAAAAACAACCACACTTTATTCGTGCCTAAACAGAATTAATGCTATGGAAAGAAAAATTATCACTATTGAAGACCCGATCGAATATAAACTGCACGGTATTACTCAGGTTCAAGTTCATCCCAAGATTAATTTAACTTTCGCAAACGGCCTGCGTTCCATGCTTCGCCATGACCCTGATATCATGATGGTCGGAGAAATCAGGGATCTTGAAACTGCTGAGCTTTCTATCAGAACGGCCTTGACCGGGCATCTTGTTTTCAGCACCTTACATACAAATGACGCGCCTGGGGCTATAGCTAGATTGCTTGACATGGGTATTGAACCTTATCTAGTCGCCAGCTCCCTAAACTGCGTTATTGCGCAGCGCCTAGTGCGGGTCATTTGCCCGGCCTGCAAACAACCTTATGAAGGACATGAGGAATTAATGGATGAATTCGGTATACATAAAAACAGATTTCAGGGAAAAACTCTGTACAAGGGAGCAGGCTGTGAAAATTGTAAGTTCACTGGATATTTAGGCCGAACAGCTATATTTGAGATATTGAATATTAATGATATTATTAAGGAAATGATCCTTGATCACAGCCCTTCTAACCTGATCAAGCAAAAAGCTATAACTCAGGGTATGCAGACATTGCGCTTAAGCGGCTGGGAAAAAGTTGTCAGCGGAATAACTACACCTGAAGAAGTAATCCGGGTAACTCAACAGGATTCAGAATAGCGCAGAAACAAAAAAATTATGAATGACGAATTATAGGTTACGAGTGAAGAGAAAAGAAAGAATTAATAAATATCAATTCAGGGATTTTCCTTCTAAACAATAACTTGTGATTCATAACTAATAACTCATGACTCGTAATTTTTAACTATCGACCATGGACTATTGACCATTGACCGTTTTTGTTCTTTTATCTTTTAACTTGTAACTTGTAACTTGTAATTCATAACTCGTAACCCATAACTCATAACTAAATATGCCTATATATAAATATAAAGCTAAGGTTAAGCCAGACACTTTCCGCAACGGAACCATAGAGGCAGAAAGTGAAAAAGCAGCTATAAATAAGCTTTTACTGCTTAATTATCATCCGGTATCCTTAAAAATAAAAACAGAGGATACCGAGAGAAAATTTTCTTTTTCTAAAAAGATTACATCTAAAGATATTTATATTTTTTTGCGACAGCTTGCAAATCTAAATATTGCCGGACTTCCAATAGTAAAATCCCTAGCCAATATCAGTTCACAGTCACATAATCCAAGATTGCGCTTGATTGTTCTGGATTTAAAAGAAAAGCTTCAGAAGGGAAATACATTTTCTGAAGCGCTGACATTTTATCCACATGTATTTGGCCAATTTGAAATCAATATGATAAAGGCCGCGGAAAACACAGGAACACTTCCTGAGGTAATAGAAAAAATTGCTGATCTTAAGGAGCATGATATAGCTTTTAATCAAAGAGTACGCTCGGCACTTGCTTATCCGGTTTTACTTTTAAGCGTAGGAGTGATTACACTGCTGATATTAACAACATTTGTTCTGCCGAAATTTATAACTCTTTTCAATGACTTAGACCAGCAATTGCCGATTTTGACCCAGATGCTCATAAATACAAGTATATTTTTGAAAAATTACTGGATAATTTTAAGTGCAATAATCGGCTTTATTGTTTTCTTTGCCCAAAGGCAGTTAAGAACACAAAAGGGACGTTTTATTTTTGACGATTTAAAATTAAAAATCCCTTTACTTAAAGACATTGTTTTAAAAATTCAAATCGCCCGGTTTGCCAGAACCCTGGCAAGCCTGATTGAAAATGGAGTACCTATTATAAACTCATTGAAAATAACTGCAGAAATAGCTACTAACCTTGTTTTTTCTGCTGAAATAAAGCATGTGCATACTCAGGTTACCAAAGGACAGCATATAAGTGCGGCTTTGAAAGACAGCACTATATTTGATAAAAATACGCTTGATTTGATCAGTGTTGGGGAGGAAAGCGGAAGACTTGATGAAATGCTTTTCCGTATTGCCAAAATGAACGAAAACGAATCTTCCGGATTAATTGAAACCCTGTTATTTCTTATCGAACCGGCTTTGATTCTTATTTTAGGTATTGTTGTTGCGATTATAGTAATGGCAATTTTACTACCGATTTTTCAGATGAATTTTTTGGTTCAGTAAAAACATAAAGGAGAAAAATGAAAAATAAATTCTTTATCCCGTTTAGTACTTACAAAGATGAGAAGGAATGTGTATCCCCGAGCATGGAAAAAAAGACAAAACACTTTCAGGATAAAAACCGTAGATTAATTCTGCCAAGGATCAGGCTATCTCTAAGGGGGTTTACCTTGATCGAATTAATGCTTGTGGTAATAATTATCGGCACTCTTGCTGCTTTAGTTATTCCCCGCTTAGCCGGCCGAGCTGAACAGGCGCGTAATACAGCTGTCAAAGCTGATATATTATCAAACATTCCTCTAGCTCTTGACCTTTATGAGCTTGATAACGGTTTCTATCCCTCAAGTCAGCAGGGACTAGAGGCATTGATTGAAAAACCGACAACCCAGCCTTTAGCAAAAAACTGGAACGGTCCTTATCTTAAAAAAAAGCCGGTTGATCCCTGGGGTAATCAATACCGATACATATGTCCCGGGGTTCATAATACTGCGGATTATGATCTTTTCTCGGTTGGTAAAGACGGATCTGAAGGCGGTAATGATGATATTGGCAATTGGGAGGACTAATCTGCCAATGAAAAATAAAACAAAACGCTTTGCGGATAAAAAGCTTAGATTAGTTCTGCCAAAAGGCAGGCTATCACTAAGGGGGTTTACCCTTATAGAGCTACTGTGCGTAATTGTCATAATAGCTGTATTTTTTTCAATGAGTATCCCCAAATTATCTAAAACAGCCGGGAATTTTTATCTTAGAAGTAAAGCAGCTAAAATCCGGGCTTTGTGTGAATTAATAAAAAGAACTGCAATCACTGAAAACAAGACCTATAAGTTGTTAATTGATTATTCAAACAACTCCTATTCAGTTCTTCAGAACTCTATTGATGCTATTGATGAGTTTTCGCCTGCAAGTGACTCCTTACTAAGAAAACATACTCTTCCTGAGAGCTTGTCCTTTTTTTCCCCTGAGATTCAAACCGGTATCCATGAAATAATTTTCTCACAAAGCGGGAGTATATCTTCAGCTGCTTTTTTTATTACTAACAACAAAGACACTCCGGCCAAATTATCAACAACTTTAAGCGGAGAGATCATTTTAGAATATATATGAAAAATAAAACAAAAAATACCCCAGGATTCATTTTAATCGAAATACTTGTATCACTGTTATTGATGACTACCGGAATTCTTTTTTTGATCAATTCTCTGTCTACAATTACAAAAAGCAACCATAAGATACGAAACAACCGCCTTGCCTATACTTTGCTGGATAATGTTTTTAATCAGCTCTATTCCGGAGAGGCCATTATTCCAGGTAAAGTTGTTTTAAATAATAAAGAGTTTTTTTGGGACTTTGCAGAAAATAAAACAGATGATGGATTGAGCCATATCCTCATCAATGTTAGCTGGGGCAAAAATAATTCCGCCTCAACTGCCAGCCTATCTCATACTACAATTGACTTAAACCGATAATGAATTCAGAATTCTTCGATAACCTAGTTGACTTTTTACCTGAGTGGCTATAAACTAAGAAGCTATGGCGATATCAGTAGGGGTGGGAACTAGTAAAGAATTTGAATCTTTTGCAGCGGGTACATTAGCTGCAAAGAATGCTTTGGATAAATTAGGAAGCAATGATCCTGATATATTATTTTGCTTTGCGTCCTCGCGTTTTGATCATATACAGCTAATACGCGGCATTAAAAGTATTCTGCCGAACGCACCGCTTATCGGGTGCACAACAGCTGGCGAAATCACCAGTGCCGGCACAGAAAAAAAATCTGTAAGTATATTGGCCATAAAGTCAAACAGCCTGCATGCTGCTATAGGCATTGGTAAGAACGTGAGTAAGAACTCCCGCGGAGCCGGCCAAGAGGTAGCCCGAGATACGATAATAAAAACGAAAAAAGGGGCTATTCGCCATGCCTTTATGATGCTTCCGGACGGACTCAATGGAAACGGAGTAGAGATCATCAGGGGAGTTCAGGAAGTACTGGGTACAAGTTTCCCCATAGTCGGCGGATCTTCAGCTGACGAATTTATGTTTAAAAAAACTTTTCAGTATTATGAGGAAAGTGTATTAACTGACTGTGTCGGAGGGATTCTTTTCTCCGGAGACATTAGTGTTGGCATCGGAGCTCGGCACGGCTGGTACCCCCTTGGCAAACCGAGAATCGTAACTGAGGCAGATCACAACATAATTAAAAAACTTGACGGGAAGCCGGCAGCAAGAATTTATGAGGATTATTTCGGCAAAAGAGCCGCTGATCTAAATAATGAGCCTCTGGCCAGAATGTCTGTAATGTATCCGCTTGGCATGTCGATACCAGAAGAAGAAGAGTGTATTATCCGTAACGCACTCAGCGTTGACAAAAACGGAGCTTTGATTTGCGCAGGTGAGGTTTCCTGCGGTTCAGAAATTAGAATAATGATGGGATCTAAGGAAGCCGCATTAAAAGCTGCTAAAAAAGCGGCAGAAATAGCCCTTAGCGGTCTCAGAAAACAAAAAGCTGATATTGTATTTGTATTTGATTCCGTCTCACGGGAAAGACTCTTTGGACGCAAAAGTGAAGAAGAAATAGAGGTTATCAAAAGTATATTCGGCAAAGACACTCCGATAATTGGTTTTTATACATACGGAGAACAGGCTCCTCTGGGTGCAACGATAAACCTCGGACAAACATTTTTTCATAATGAAACAATAGTAGTTTTCGCAATTGGAGAATAGTATAGTATGAAAATTAATATATGGCTGATACTCATCATCGGAGCAGCGGTATTGAGTGTTGTTGTTATTGTTGACAATATGGTCGCTAAGCTTATGGGCGGTTTTATCCTGCTTGTTCTGCTTGCTTATCTTGCTGAAATATCGCGTGAGGAGCGGGAACAAATTGATAAAATGCAGCATGCCTTGGATAAACTGAGAAATGCTTATGGCGAACTTGATGAACAGGCAAAAATTATTATTCGTACTGATTTAGAGTTAAATCGGACGCAAGAACAGCTTGATAAAAAAATCAATGGGCTTTACACTTTACACGAACTAGGTAAATTGATAAGTGCTACCCTAGATACAGAGAAGCTTTTTTCTCAAATCACGGAACCGCTTATTCTTAAGCTTGGATTTGAAAAAACAATAATATTTCTAAAAAATGAATCAAAACAAAATCTTGAATGTAAAGCAGCTATCGGACTTTCCTCATTGCAAATAGACAAGATAGAACAGGCAAATATAGAGCAAGACTTTCTTCAAACTGTTCTAAAAAATGGTTCTTCTGTATGGGTTAAAAATTCTGAAGCTGCTACAGAGGAGCAAAAAGCTTGGCTGAATTTATTTGAAGTCTCTTCATTTGTAATTGTGCCTATGGTTGTCAAGGAGTCTGTTGAGGGATATATTTTTGTTGGTAATCAGACAAATTATAATTCTGTCTCTGAAGGAGATATAGATTCTCTTTTTATACTTTCTAATCAGTTGGGCATTGCCCTTGATAATGCCCAACTTTATGCCCAGTTAAAGCGTTCGCATGATCAATTAGAGATTCGTGTAGAAGAACGCACAAGAGAATTAGCCGCGGCAAACAAAAAGCTGATCGAGCTTGATCAAATGAAATCCGACTTTGTTTCTGCAGTTTCTCATGAATTGCGAACACCGCTGACATCAATTAAAGGCTATGCGGCAATTCTAAGTGCAGGCCGTTTAGGTGAGGTCAGTACGGTTCAGGCAGAGAAGCTTAATAAAATAAATATTCACAGTGATGAATTGATAAAACTTGTAAATGACCTTTTAGATATTGCCCGCATTGAATCTGGCAAGATCAGTATGAGTATTAAGCATGCTTCTCTTAATGAGATCGTCAAGAGTATCGCAGATCTATTCTTCCCGCAAACTGATGAAAAGAATATTGATCTCAAACTTGATATACCGGAACAAGATATTGCTGTATGGATGGACCCCAGCCAGATATCACGTGTATTCATAAATCTTATCGGTAATGCAATGAAATTCACCCCTGAAAAAGGCATAATAACAATAGTGTTAAAACCTGCTGAAAAATTTATTAATGTCGAAATCATTGACTCTGGTATCGGCATAAGCGAAGAGGATATACCTCGTTTATTTAATGAATTCTATCGTGTAGACAATGCCATTAATGCTGAGAAAAAAGGTACCGGACTGGGACTGCCGCTTGTTAAAAAGATCATTGAGGCGCATAAAGGTCAGATCTGGGTCACAAGTGAAGTCGGCAAGGGAACTACTTTCCATTTCACTTTATCTGTTGAACAAATTGATGATTCGCAAATAGCCATAAACTGAACATAGGCAAGGAGCATAATGACAAAACCTAAGATATTAATAGTTGATGATGAACCTGATATAAGAGATGTCTTAAAGATCACTTTAGAATGCGAAGGGTTTGAGGTTCATGAGGCAAAAGACGGAGTAGAAGGACTTGAAAAGGTGCATAAAACCTCGCCGGATCTTGTTATCCTTGATTATAAAATGCCGAAAATGGATGGGCACGAAGTTTGTCAAATACTAAAAAAGGATATTCTATTGCGCCATATGCCGATCATTATGCTTACTGGCAAAGGAGAGACACAGGATAAGATAAAAGGTATAAATGCAGGAGCAGATGATTATCTTGTAAAGCCATTTGATCCTCAAGAGCTTGTAGCACGTATAAAAATGATTGTCAGACGCAGCACACGTGATCTTGATGCCAATCCACTCAGCCGCTTACCAGGCAATGTAACGATAATGACGGAACTTGACGCGGCAATCAAAGGCACTTCGCCATTTGCCATTTGCTATGTAGATCTGGATAAGTTTAAGGCCTTTAACGATACCTATGGATTCGAACACGGTGATGAGGTTATTCGTGAGACAGCACGTATTATTTTAAATGGTGTCCATGAGCTTGGCAATAGAGAGGATTTTGTCGGACATATCGGTGGAGATGATTTTGTTTTTCTTACAACTACCAATCTGTCTGAGACAATCTGTAATAAGATAATCAATGACTTTGACAAGATTGCTCCTTCTTTTTACAATCAGGTTGACCGGGAACGAGGTTATACTGTGGCTAAAGACAGGCAGGGTAATGAGCAGCATATTAAACTGCTGTCAGTTTCTATAGGTATTGTAACCAACGAATTCCGTCAAATAAATCATGTTGTGGAAATCGGTGAGATCGGGGCTGAATTGAAAAAACTCGCCAAAGCAACTGAGGGCAGCAACTTTGTCAAAGACAGCAGAAAGTAAGAATAGTATCAAAACTATATTTCAAGCAAAAGCATGCTTTTCAAAGGCATATTTCCTGGCAGTGCGCTGATCGATCTTATTACTTTTCATTAAAAAATTCAGCGATTGGTCCATTGTCTGCATTCCCTCTTTACCGCAGGATTCAATTATATTCTTTATCTGAAATGTTTTACTTTCCCGAATAAGATTCCTAATAGCCGTATTGTTAACCATGACCTCTGTAGCAAGATGATTGCTCGAACCATCACGCGAAGGAATAAGGGTTTGAGAAACCACTACTGCAACTGCCTCGGCAAATTGCACTCTTATCTGTGCCTGTTGTTCTGCTGGGAAAACATCAATAATACGGCTTACAGATTGAGAAGCATTACGGGTATGTAAAGTAGCAAATACAAGGTGTCCGGTCTCAGCCGCAGTTACAGCATTAGAAATAGTATCCAGATCTCTCATTTCACCTACGAGAATGATATCCGGGTCTTCTCTTAAAGCGGCACGCAGACCGCTAGAAAAACTTTTGGTCTCTGAACCTACTTCACGCTGATTGATTATACAGCGTTTATGCTCATGCAAATATTCAATTGGATCTTCAAGCGTAATAATATGAGCGCTTCTTTCCAAATTTATTTTATTAATGATCGAAGCCAGGGTGGTGGATTTTCCGCTTCCAGTCGGACCGGTAACTAATACAAGACCTCTTTGCAAGTTACAGACATTTTTTACTGCCGCAGGAAGCCCCAGGGAATCAAGCGGTTTTATTCTTTGCGGCACCAATCTAAAGGCAGCGCATATTCCTTTTCTGTCTTTATAAATATTAATCCTAAACCTTGCAAAATTTCCTATATTAATCCCCATATCTATTTCTTTGCCCTTATCTATAGAACTCAATCTTTCTTCCGGCATAATATCCAAAAGAATTTTTCTAATATCAGCATCTTGTAAAGCAATGTCCGTCAGCGGCTGCATCTCTGTAGGTCGTCTTATCATCGGAGGTAATCCAACACAAAGATGCATATCTGAAATATCTCTGGTAACAATCTCTTGAAAAAGCTTTTCTGAATCCATTATACTTCCCCCAGTTAATAGTTTATAATTACTATGCTAAATATTTTATATTAAATGAGTTATGAAGTCAAATATTTTCATTTTATTGACTTTTAAAGTCTTAGAATCTATACTATTAGCTCATCTTAAAAAGAGGGGAATTTGAAGAAAATTAAAACAATATCTCTAGTGATAGCTTTTTTATGTTTGTATTGCAACGCCTTATCCTATGCTATGGATTGGAAATCGCTGCATGAAAAAGCCAATAATATATCTATAGAACAGGCCGCAGCACAGCCAAATGTCCAGAAAAATAAAGAAGGCCTTTATATACTGGCTATTGCATATTTCAACAATCATATGGATAAGAAGGCATTGGATTGCTTTGAGCGCATACTTGAACTTGATCCTGATTCTATTAGTGCAAAATGGGGAATTGCCGAGTTTCAAAGAAGAATTTATAAATATGATATTGCTGAGGAGTCACTTAAAAAGATCATAAACGACAGGCCTGATTTTTGCCCAGCCTACATCAGCCTGGCTTATATTAAATACATACAAACTGACTTTGAAGAAGTGGTCAAGCTAATGGCTACTGTTATTAATTATGGGCTTAAGAATACTAATCTGACAACCCATGTCAGGGCACACTGCCTTTACGCCGGAGCTAAAGGTATGATTGCCTATAGTGGTGGTCCAATCTCAAAAATTGTAAACGGGCCTGCCGTGTTCAGGCATCTTAAGATAGCACAAAAATTATTCCCAGAATGCGTTGCTGTGCATTTCGGCTTTGGATGCTATTACCTTTTGAGACAAAAAGAAAGCGGACAGGATCTGAACAAAGCAGAAAAGCATCTTAAACGTGCGATAACAATTGACCCGTTATTTGCTGACGGATATGTTCGTTTATCGCAAGTATATCATTCTAAAGGAGACTTTAAAAAATCCGGAATATTTCTAAATAAGGCCCTTGAAATTGACCCAGAGAATTTACTTGCTGTGGATATTATTAGCAAGAAATGTAAATTTATTTGTGATTGGCAATAATTGAAATAACTTAAAACCAAGAAGCATGCTTTTATGAGAGAAGTATTTTTTGACCTTATTTATACTTTTCTTTATGCTAAGCCTTATTGAATCAGGTTTTTGTGACATTGTGTATCTAAAAACACCCTCTATTGAAAATAAGGCCAATAATCCCGCTACTATTAAAAAAATGGAAAAGGGAATACAAAGGAAGCTCCGTACGACGTTACAGACGTTTAATCGGAGTAGATCAGAAGAGGGACAAAAGCTGGGATAATTAAACCGATGTTTTTCAGCCAACCGATTTATTCCGAAATTCAAAATAAATTATTCTAACCTTTTAATTTAAGCAGCCCTTTTTTATTGACTGGGATTTTTAATAGGAGTATGATTATAGGCAAACAATTAATTTGATAATTTTAAACAGGAGAAAAATGCTATTATGTCAAAGAAAACACTTTATGTCCTAATATATTTGCTGTTTATATTTTCTGCTGCAGGCGGATACTGCCAAGAGCCAAAAAATCTTACCCAAGAATCAAGGAACAATGAATCACTCATTGCTCCTGAGTTAAAACATATTATATACAAAAGTAAGATGGAAGATGAAAAAATCGGGCTTATTGAGTCAATTACTGAAAATGATGTTCTAATCAATCTGGGCAGGAATCTTAATGTCACTTTGGGCATGGAATTCAAGGTATTCAGAAAGGAAAAACGCATCGAATTAATTGAAGAAAGCGAATCTATACTGATCGGCGAACAATATATTGCGACATTAAAGGTTATTAAAATAGATGAGAATAAAGCAAAATGCAAGATCATTGATTTTGAACCTACCGATTATATAATGGTCACAGATAAAGTGGTCAGTGTCCCCGGCACAGGCTATGAACAGATAATTAAACAACGGAAAATAGATAAAAAAGCGAAGACAGCTTTTATCCAAGCAAAAAAAGCAGGAAGAACCAGCAAGGAATCAGCAATAGAGCTTTTCAATAAACTAGTGACTGAATTCCCGCAAAGCACTTATACTCAAGTTGCGCAAGAAGAATTGGAAAGATATAAAAGGATTGCTGATAATTCAGATTATAAATTTGAGCGCATACACAATCCCGTTCCTGAGAAAGGCAGTGCATCATCTATCAGTAAAGATATCGCGGTTGATTCAAATAATAATATATGGCTTTTAGATACAAAAAAAATCCAGCTACAAAAATTTAATATGCTTGGAGAGTTGTTGATTACTCTTGAGCGCAAGAACAAATATGACCGAGAGATAATGCGGACGCCGGCGAATCTTGCCATTGATCAGGATGATAATATTTATGTGCTTGATATTGGACTTAAGAAAGTGTCTAAATTCGACAAAGACGGCAATTTTGTAAATGATTATGGGCCGAGGGATTCACAGAGGCCATTGATAAAGCCTGTGGATATAGGAGTAAACTCTACTGGGGATGTTTTCATACTTGATGCCGGAAGTTCCCAGGTGCTTGCCTTTAACAAGGATAATAAATTCTGGGCCAGTTTTGGTTATTTTGACATCAGCCTTACCAAAACTCCGGATCTGATAGCTATAGATGTAGATGAAGACGATAATATTTATGTGCTTGACCGAGGAACAAAATACCTTCATATATTTGAGAGTGATCTGCGCATAAAGGGAAAAATGCTTATTCAGAAAATATCCAAGCCCATAGATATGGCCGTAGCTTTTCATAAAGCTTATTTTTTAGACACTGAATTATGCTCGGCAATTGAATATGATCTGGCTTTGGAAAAAATCACAAATAATTTCGGACTAAAGGGCAGTGGACAGGGAAAATTTTCTGACCCAAGCGGTATAGACATCGACAATGAGGCTAATATTTATATCGCTGATGGGGCAAACCTCAGTTTTCAAAAATTTGGGCCTGAGGCTAATTTTATCTATAAATTTGGAAACACCCTGATTACAAAAGTGGGCTCATTTGCAGTAAATAATGCTAATAACCTCTACGTACTGGATGCTAAAAACGGAGAGTATCAGGAATTAAACAAATACGGCAAAGGGTTAATGCAGATTTCTTTAAAAAGTGAATTTAAGAACCCCAATGAAATTGTCATGGATTTCGAAGGTAATATATATATTCTGGATTCCAAGGCATTTAAGATACACAAATTCTCGCAAAATGGTGAATCTCTATTAACTTTTGGCTCCAAAAACATGTTTAAATCGCCTATAGATATTTGTGTGGATAAAGAGTCAAATATCTATGTCCTTGATGATAAAGAGTACACAGTGAAAAAATTTGATGCCAACGGCAATCACCTGCAATCTTTCGGCGAAAAACTTATCAAAAAACGCAAACAAATCAAGGGACAGTTCAAAAAACCCAGTAAGATTGCCATTAACAGCACTGGGACAGTTTTTGTCCTTGATACTAAGCTCAAAGAGGTATTTAAATTTGATTCCCAAAAAGGAGAATTAATTTCAACTTTCAAGAATAACGGCAAGGAGTTTTCAAGGCCTGTAGATATTGCCGTCGACGGACTGGGTTTCATATATATAGCTGACTCAAAAGATAGTAATATTTATAAATTACAGGATAACGGCACTTTTGTAGCAACCGTCATAAATACTGACTTGAAACAGAGGCAAATCAAACCAATTGCCTCAATTTCCGTTGATGGAATCGGCAATGTATATGCTCTGGACAGGGCTACTAACCAGATTTTTGAATTCAGGCAGTAACTTTATATCTTTAGATAGTCTGTTGCTTTTATAAATGGTGAGCACAAAACTTTGGAAGGGCTTTAAGTATAAATTGTACTAGAAAGGCTATTTTTACTTCCTCCATAAAGATTGGCGAACAAGCATGCTCGATAGCCATTCCTGGCTATCTGCGAAGGAGAGATTGCTTTTACTCATCCATGGTAAAAGCAATCCCTAAATCCGCAAAAACAGTTTTCCTATCACAACTGCTTTAAAAAACAGCAGAGTTATTGACACTAAGGAGTAACTTCGAGAGTTGACAAAGTCAGACATTTAGGGTAGCATTAATACATATTTTGCAGATTAATGGACTAAAGGTGCAATCACGAATTTGGTGGTAGCTTTTAGTTTGCATTGTAAAAATGGCTATAGAGAATTTTAGGTGGTTTAGATTTTAACTGTATTCTAATTTGAATTAGTAAATAAAATAATTAAATAAAAAAGCAAAAAAACATGATTATTCGTCTGATTACAATATTAAGGCGTTTATTTATTAACAAATAGCAATAAACAGAAAGGGTACTTTAACTATGAAAAAGGTAGGATTGTATTTGTTGTTGTGTTTAATTATGATTTCAGGTTATTTGGAAATGGCAATTGCCCAAACTGAAGACGCAGACACAAAAGCTACTCCAGAAAAAGCTGCTGCAGTTGAGATAGAATCTTTTAAAGCAGGCGGAATATCTATAAAAATACCTGCTCCGGATACAGATTTGATTGAAGTCGGTTATGATGTCCGGGAGCAAATGGAAATATTTGTTCCTTCATCCAACAGACTTTTATGCGGCTTTATGAGATCAGAGGATATACCGCGTTTTGTTAAAGGTGAAGAAAACTTTATTATACCCAAATACGCATCAGTTCAAGTAGCGCGTCAAGGTGAATACCAGAACTTTAAAATTTCTGACTATAATGACCTTGTTGTATACGTAAGAGACTCTCTAGGGGCTGAAATGGCCGCAATTACAGAAGAAAGTGAAACAGAGTTCAACCGCCGTATGGAGTCCATGGATTTAAAAAAAATAAGCTTTGGCAAACCAGTACAGCTGGGAACTTTCTTTTCGAAAGACAATACCTATAGCTTTGGAATGCTGGTGACAAATTCTGATGGAAAGATGACCTGGACAATGGTAATCGGAACAACTTTTGTACGCGTAAACGGACGCCTGCTATTTGTTTATGTATTTGCTAATCACAAAGATGATGAAACCATTGCCATGGTGCGCAAAATTTCGGAACAATGGGCTAATGCTATCCTTGAAGCTAATAAATAGATTAATTAGTGAGTTTCAAAAGGGACAATTATTTGATTGTCCCTTTTTTATTGACTAAACCAGGCATATTAGTTATTATTTTTATATAAAGGAGTTTGGATGAAATTCAGTAAAGTTTGTTTAACTAAACAAGGATTTGCATCATTAATAGGCCTTTTGATCACAATAATGATCATTGGATTGTTTTATTACCTGGCTACAAATGCAGCTGGGAAAAGAAACTCAACAGAAACTTTTGATGCCATGTCAAATCCTAAATCAGTCCTGGATAATGCCAGAAACACCGTAAGCGATATAAATAAACGCCAATCTGAGAGTTTAAATCAATAAAACTTACTGCTTTTTGTTGATTTTGGCTTAAACACCTGTCTACTATTGTACACTATATATCACAATGTTGTGATTACAGTTAACTCAAATACCACAATGGAGAGGATGATGAGGTTAAAGATAAGATAATTTTATAAGGGCAATCTCTTATAAGGGGTGGTCTTTTTTGTTTTAATTGGAAAAGGAGGCATTATGGAAAATAATATAAAAAAATTAGGGAAAATTGACCCATACGCTTTAATAGCTTTTATGATTATTATTTTTTCTGTCGTATTATTTATTATGCCATATTTTTTCTTTGAATTTAGCGTTGGTTTATACCAAGTTATTGTAATGTTGTTTTCAATAGTTGGTATCCCTTGCGTTGTTATAATAGTTCCATTGTTTTTATATTTATCATTTAAGTGGCGACTATTACCCCTGTGCTTAGCAAGCATTATGTTTATAGTAATAGCAGGAGGCATCCTCTCTATTAGAAACAGCATTATAAATGTATGGATGAATATTTTAGTATCTTTAAATACATTTGCTCCACTTTTGATTATCCAAATATTTTTATCTCGTTTTTTAAATAAAAAGAATATATCATCAAAAATAAAAAGTGTCATATCTTTGTCCCCAGTTTTATTACTTTTTTCTTTCATTATGGGAGTAACAATTATTAGTGGTAGTGCGAGAATGGAATTTCAGAACCATGTTATTATGAGAAATCATAAGATGCCGAATAGTGTTAAAAATATAAAACTTATGCGTGTTACAGATGAGCATATAACCGATGGACGCTTATTTAGTTTCGATGTTTCCCCTCAAGATTTAGAATTCATTAAAAAAGTACATGTTTGGGACTTCTTAAAAGACAAAGATTGGGATGAGACAACATTAGAAGATTCAAAATATATTCAAAAATACTATGGTAACCATTGCCCAACTATTAATGAACCGGTATTTTATGAGGCTATTCACGAGTTTTTCCATAGTCATTGCCTTGTAACGAATAGAGACCATAATAGAGCTTATTATTGGACAATAATGGAAAAATCATACCCACGCAAGACACTTAAAGAGGATAAAAAACAAGATGGCAGTATTCCAGAAAAATAATAACTACTGGATAGACTATTACGTTAATGGTCGTCAAAATCGGCACAAGCCAAAATTAACCACAAATAACGAAAATATTGACATCAGTAACACACTTAATTATAATGATTTAGAGTGTAGTTGAGTCATAGCTTCCCGCCTCAAAACGCCACCGCATAAAATCTGCGGGACATGGCGGGACTGGCAGTTGGGAGAGCGCTTCGTTAGCAAAGCGATATTGAGTATTTTGAAATTCCAAATCAAAAATTATCGCAATTGGAATTATGATCATATTAATAAATTGAAGAAAAAATAAGGAGGCAATATGTGGAAAAGTAATGTGTTGATAACAGGTATTATGGTAATGTTGATAATTATGATTGTGTCGGGACTGGGCTTCACGGCAGAATGGCCGGAAGTGTTACAGCAGATAAAGGATAATCAAGCTAAGTTTTTCAATGATATTAAAGACATCAATATCACGCAGAAGATGACTACGATTACGCCGGATGGTACCATGATTGCAAAGATGACATCTCTCCAAAAGGGTAAAAAATTTCGTAGTGAAAGTATAATGAATATACCCGGCATGCCGGAAAATATGGGGCCGATGAAGAACACGATTATTTTTGACGGAAAAGATACATGGATAATATCGTCATTGATGGGCAAGGAAAAACTTTCCTCAAAAGAGAGCTTGGAACAGCAAAAAGATAAAAACTGGTGGGATTTTATTTCAGACAAGGCGAAGATTAAAGGCAAAGAAAAAGTCGGAGGACGGAAGTGCTATGTTGTGGAGATCCCAGAGCAAAAGAATACGCCTTTTAATACTATATGGTTGAATGAGAAAAATCTTGTGCCCATGCGTATGCAGAGAACAAGCTTAAAAAAAGAAGTTATAATTACGGAATTTTCCGATTATAAAAAAGTTAAAGGTGATTGGGAAATGCCGTATAAAACAACCATGTATTTGGATGGTAAACTCATGGTTACTATTATCGTCAAATCGCTGAAAGTTAATACAGGCATTACAGACGACAAATTCGACGCGGCAAAAGTACCGGTAGAAAAAAAAGGATTTTCCATGGGTAACATGATGAAGGAGATGATAAAGTAAGTTGTC
>CAYTGV010000010.1:0-39490 GCA_964437495.1 uncultured Planctomycetia bacterium
CAAACACGGCTAAATATCATTGAATTGGGGCATGGTCCATAAACTTTCTTAAAATAAATAAGCCCATTGGTTTAAGTTGTGTTATCCCAATATGTTATATCATTGAAAAACTTTAAAAAAAGGTTGAATTTCTAGACTTACTATGATATACTATAAATGTCTTAAAAAAGTATTAGTAATTTATATATGTTGTTGAAAATACTGTAATTTAGAGAAATAAAAAATACAATTTAATCAAAGTAAATTACACTATACCTAAAAAGTGTTAATCCTAAGTAGGGGCTGAGGAAAAACACTTAATATAAATAGTATCAGAAATCGGGTGATAAAAATGTTTAATGGCGGTAAAAAATATAATCTAACTTTTAAAATAATCTCGATGCTTATTATTCAAGCATTTTTGGTTATGGATATTGCTTTTGCTGCCGGCGGCGACCTTGTCTGGATAAAAAAAACTTATGTAACGCAGTCCTATCTTGCCCCCACTCCCAATATGGAAAAGGGAGCTTTTCATACCCGATTTGATGTACTGGTATCACTAGCCGGCGTTTTGAATAATCCGGAACAACTTAGCTTAGAGCAATTGCGCAATCGCGGTATAAATAAGGTTGGTGAGAATATATATGAATATAAACTTGAAAAAGAAGCACTTTATGTTTATAAGGCTACTAATACAAATCTCCCGTCTTATATTGCTGAAGCTAAAAACAAGATACGGGTTAATGGATCCATAATTGCGGCAGTTCCTTTAACTGAATTAGAATTTGAACGCGATTTTGGATTGGGTCTTACCGCAGATGAATTTAACCATCAGGGCATGTTTACCCGTCTTAGAATAAAAGCTGAAGAATATCAAGGCAGAAAACGTTTTTTAGAGATGAGAGATCACCGGAACCTTGCGCTTAACCTTTTAGGTGAAGCAATAGCTAATCCCAAATTAATTGATGCTTTGCTTGCGAATACTTCCAATATCAAAAAACTCAATGCCTTACTTATAAATGCGAAAAAGAAATATGGACTTAAAAAAGACCTTAGTATAAGCGAACGCCTGTTTATAATAAATGCCTTGCGCGATTTTGATTTAATGCAGAAAGAAACGGTTGAAGAGCTAAAATGGCGGATTAATCAAAAGACAGTTAAATTAAAAAAAATAAAATTAAAAGTTAATACGGGACGTATAACAGTTAAAAAACTTGAGCATCTTACATTGGCTGAACTTCGCAATGAAGATGCAGTTTCGGCAGTCAAAAATATTAAGCCTGTAGATGTTTTCGAGATTATTAAAGAAGTTAACGGTTTCGCAGAGCAAATAAGAGCGCTTGATGAGGAGCAGCTGAGTGCGAAGACTGGTGAGCTGAGGGATAGATTGTATGGAAAGGGAAAGTTTGCTGGCAAGCAGGAAGCTTGGGAAGAAGTTCTGCCTGAAGCGGTAGCATTATTTAGAGAAGCGCTTAGAAGAAGAGATCCTGATAACCCAATTCTTCTTTATGATGTACAGATGATTGCTGGTATTGTAGTTTCATTCGGAGGCAAGATGCTACAGCAGGGTACCGGTGAAGGTAAGACATTTACCACGGCTCTTGGCGCTTACTTGCTTTCTTTGCGTGATGGGGAAAGAACAGGTATACATTGCGCTACTGTAAATAACTATTTGGCAAAGCGTGATGCAGAAGATGTCGGCATGATCTTTAAGGCGCTTGGTATAAGCGTTGGAGTTTTGGGTGAAGATCATAAAGGCATGAAGGTCATAAATGGGCAGGCGCAGGAAACCGACCGCAAGAGTGCCTACAACAGTGACATTGTTTATGGTACTGCCCATGACTATGGATTCGATTATTTGCAGGATCATTTGGATACAAAAGTCGGTTCAAAGGTACAAAAAGGTTTTTTTGCCGCTGTTGTTGATGAAGTTGATGAAGTTTTGATTGATGAAGCTACTACTCCGCTTATTATGTCCGGCGGTTCTGGAGAAATGCCGAAAAAAGAAAGAGAAGTATATTATTTGGTTGATAATATTGTCCGAAGTCTAATGCTTCGTAATAAGGATAATAAGTATTTCAAGATAAAAAAAGAAGGAAGCAGCCAAAGCGTTGTTTTCACTGAAGCGGGTCATGATTATGTGTGGGGTATAATTTCCGGCATGAGTGAAGAGGAATTAAACGCTCCGGATAGAACTTTTGAAGAAGAAAATAATAAGGATTGGCAATATATACGTAAGATAGCTGATAATGCTTTAAAAGTTCACCATATCTACGTAAAAGATACTAAAAGCGATGATACTATTGACATAGAAGAAGGCAAAGTGCGCTATACCGTTAAAAACGGAGAAGTCCTGACTACTTCAAAAGGACGAAGTCAGGAAGGCAGACGATTTAAAGATGGAATACACCAGGCATTGGAAGCCAAAGAACATAATGAAGGCAATACAGATGTTGAAGTAAGGCTGGATCAGGAGACTATTGCCAAAATAACTTTGCAGAGTTTTTTTAGTGGGTATTCTGTTCTTTCCGGTTTGACCGGAACTACAGAGGGCATCGAAGATGAAGTAAAAGACATGTACGATCTCGATACTCTGGAAATCCCTACGCATAAGCCAAGCATAAGAGAAGATTTACCAGACCTTATTTATAAGACAAAAAAACAGAAGCTTACGGCTTTGGTTACGGAACTCTTAAGTGAGCATGCCCAAAATACTCCTGTTCTTATCGGTACTGCCGGTGTTAATGAATCAGCTGAAATGGCTTTAATGATCTTGGAAAGATTTCCTATTGCTGATAAAGCTCAGATCATTGATTCTAAAGAAGCCCTGATAAGCTTAGCCTCCAGAATTTTAAACCGCGAAGTTACTGAAAACAATCTTTTCGAAGCACTTCAAGAGATAAAGGAAAAGGGAGACTTTAAAGCGGAAACTCCGATTTTTGTTTTAAATGACACAACTGCGCATTTAGAAAAAGAGTTGGTATTGTTAGCTGGTATTAACAAAGCTATAACTGTTTCTACTGACATGGCAGGCCGCGGTACTGATTTTAAACTTGTTGACCTGGCGCGCTTAATTAATGGTTTATATGTGATTGGTACCAAAAAATCCGAGAGTATTCGTGAAGAGAATCAGCTGCGTGGTAGAAGCGCCAGACAGGGGCAGCCGGGTAGAACACGTTTTTATATGAGTCTTGAGGATGAATTTTTTACCGGGTTGGGCTCAGATGTTTCAAAAGAACTTTCTGATTCTATTTCAGACAACGGGTCTGAGATTACAGAAGGCATAAATTCTATCATTAATGACTTGCGAGTTAAACGTCTTAGTAATGTGCTTAAGCAAAGAAAGGATCTTGGGGAAGAAGATAAACTCCTAGATGTTTTCCGGACAATTATTTATTCCCAGACTGACAGGCTGCTTGATGAGGATAATACTGCAGATATAGCCGCAGTATTATTTGATCTGTTTGAAGGTAAGATAAGCAAAGAAACACTTGTATATGCTCAGGCAGAGCTTATTGCGAAATTGCAGAATGATATTTTTGAAGAAATGAGAAAAGATGAGCCTGATCTTGTAGTAGATCAAGCATTGCTTGAAGACCTTAAAAAAATGGCTCAAGAGCAAATAGTCGGGATAATTACTGATCTGATCTCAACGCATTGGACTTACTTTATAAATGATTTTGAAACAGCTAGCCAGGATCGCAGTATTTCAGATCAACATTCAGGAAAAGATGAAAAAGGTAATTTTGCTGTATTCTCCGGCAAAGTAAAAAAAATATTTGAGGAAGTAAAGGGAGATCTCCAGGAAAATATTTTTGCCGGCATTTTGATGCCTTTTATGTCAGAAAATGATATGAAGCCTATAGAGCAGGAGGCCAATGAACGCTTAGGCTTAGAAGATAAAGAATCGAGTCTTTTTGAAGGGCTTGAGCTTGAGGCTATTGCGCAGCGGATTAAAAAAGGTCTTAATATAATTGTTGAAGAAGAAGAGCCTACTTTTGCTAAAAGAGTCAGTACATGGTTATTTGGTAAAGAACGCGGCACATCAAATCAGCTCTGGTCTGTTGTTGGTAAAGGATTTTATGCGTTTATTACAATTGCCGGAATTTTTGGGGGTCTGTTGGCTCCGGGTAAAACAGAGGCTGCAGCTGTGCTATCAGATGAGGGATCAAGTGTAATAGTAGAGGAAACAGTAGAAGGTTTTTCCTTGAATGAAAAAAAGAAAACACAGATACTTGCTGAGATTTCTTTTGAAAAGATAACACAGCTTGTCGGACAGAAACTGCAAGCTTTAGAATTTCAGCAAAAACATGCCGGTCGTCAAAAAGCACAATTGCAAAGCCTGGCTTATGATGAGGTAATCCGCGATATTATTGAAAAATCAAAACTCGGTGATGATGCGCTTGCTTCTTTGAAAGATACAAGTGTTATTGCTCCTGATAGAGAGAAAATACAGGAAGAACCGAAAAGTATTTTTAAAGGACAGATAGTTCATGAAGTTAGCAGTGGAGATTCTCTTGTAGCCATAGCGTCAAAATTTTTTATTCAGGGTACTTCCTGGACGCAATTCAAGGAATTCTATAACAAACAGCATCCCGATAATCCTATAAGAGGATCGATGATCTTTACCGGACAGAAACTTGTGTTGGATGTTGATGAAGAAATTGCAGCATTATTAAAGCCGGAGATTAAGGAAAAATTAGCAGTTCCTGTTCAAGCAAAAACTTCGGAAGTTCAAGCAGTAGAACCTCAGGATAAGAAATGGGAATATACAGTTAAGAGCGACGATACATTAATGCAGATCGTTAAGAAACTGCTGGGCAGAGCAGACCTATGGACAAAGTTTCGTGAAATTTATAATGCTCAGCATCCGCAAGATAAGATCAAAGGAACAATGATCTATGTGGCTCAGAAGATGACTCTTGATATTGACAGAGACATCGCTGTTTTGATGACGCCTCAGGCAAGAGAGAATTTTGGCATAACGCTTAGTGCCGGCGGTCCGCCTCCTATAGTTCCCACTCCTTTGAAAAAGGAATTGATAGCTCCTGCGGCTGTTGTGGCTCCTTCTTTAAATACAGATGATAATAGAGAAAAAGCAGCTGATAAGTTAGCTGCTTATGCCAGAGTAATGATGGATGGAGTAACCGGCAAAGGAATTCATTATCCGGGGGGAGAAGATCCGACTCCTGATCGCAATTATGAGCGCGGCCTTGCCAAAGCGATTATACAGGTCATGACCAATGCTAAGAACAGAGGACATTTTGCGGTTGCTGAGAATCCGGCTTTACAAGGCGAACTAAAAGATCTAGGTAATCTGCATTTTTATGATGTCAAGACAGGTGAGGAGTTTAAGGGGCGTGAGAATAAATTATATGCGCTTGTTCAGAAAGCCATAGCGGAAAATGACGCCGGGGTATTAGCAGATGTTGAAATATATATAGGCAACAAAGAAGCTCCGGGTGCTAAATTATACATTCCTGTTATAAAGGATGCGCAAAGCAAAAAAGACAAGCAGCTTGTTTTTGATTCCTTACTTGATATAAGCAATGTGCAGCATTTGTTGCATTTTTATACATTCCCAACACAGCTTGAAAGAAAAGACGGTTTTGGCAGAGGACAGGAATTAGTAAGTCCTACCGAGATACGCGAGCATCAGGAAAAGGGCTTTCCTTTTGATATCTGGATTGAAAAAAGAGATACTCAGGAAAAACTTGTGCGAATTTTTGGGCAGCAGAGTAAAGATTGGCATCAATTTGTAAAATTTGTCAAAACAGATAAAGAGCAAACATATATACAATTTAAGCCTGATTTTCTTGCTCTGGTAAATAAGTCTAATATTGAAAATAAAAAGGCCTTAATACAGCTGTGGGAAGATTCTGAACGTACGGGTGATTATGCATATCGTCTACATTTTGGATCAGTTGCCGCCGCCAAGACGCTTCAAGGAGTAAAAAGTTATGCTTTGGCCAGAGCTTTGCAGCTTGAGGTGGCTAATAATATCTTAAGTAATCTGGATATAGAGGCACAGCAGGGATTAATAAATAAGGCAAATACAGAAGGGATTGAGCCGTTTGGTTCTAATGCTTCTGTTAAAGAAATTGCCGGGCAGATACCGGAAAATCCGATGATGAAAAAGAGCCCATATATAGGTGCAATTGTCAGTCAAAGAGATGGCAGCCCAGTACAGGTACAGACTTATTTCCAAAGCGACAATCTTAACCAGAATTATATCCAGATATATAATGAAACCATTGCAGAGAAATATAAAGGCAAAGGTCAAAAAGGTTTGCGGGATGCTTTGTCGCTTAAAAAAATAAATGACGGATATGTTCAAAAAGCAGCTGTGTTAAAGCTGTTTGCTGGTGATGATTCCTGGCGTACTTTTTTTAAGGAGCAGAAATATCCTGAAGCCCCTCTTCTTGAATTCAAAAAAGATTTTCGGAAGCTTGTGAAGAAAGATGCTGCATTGACTACTGAAAAGAAAAAACAGCTTCTTGAAATATGGCAGCAGGCGCAAGACAGATCTGGTTATGATAATGTCTATTATTTTTATAAGGTTAAAGTGGGAGAAACTGAAGAGCTGAAATACAGAAGAATGCATTTTTTGGCCTATAATCGCCAGGCAGAATTGGTTGAGGTCAATGCCCGTTCCAGTCATGATGTTATTGTTATTTCACCGGCAGATGATACTGAGGATAATATAGAACGTTCAATATTACTGGCAGAGGCGCAGGGCGACTGGTTAGCAAGTGAGGTTGTTTGGTTTGGAAAAAATGCTAATAATAAAGAAATATTAAATGTCTCAATCGGTACCCTGATGCATCAGATCGCAGTAGAGAATGCGCACAAAACAGCTAAACAATTAAAAGGGCGCATGGTATTTGAGACAGTGCTGCTTCCGATCAATGTGCTTGGCGGATATGGTGTGGGCGGGATTATAGGTCAATTATCACAGCCGGCAGCGCAGGCAGGAGTACGCATAATATATGATATGCTTTTTACTGCTTGGGAAATGCCAACAGGTGCAAAGATGATGGGCCCACCGAGAAAAGATACTGTGGAAACTTTTATCTCGAGTTATTTGTTTTTCTCACAAGGTCCTGGGAAGGACAGAAAAGAAAAAGGTCTTGAATTTGTTGCAAAGGAAGATAGAAGCGGCAACTTGACTATAACAGATGAAGAATTCAGTAATTATCTTAAAGAGCAGAAGGCAGATAAAAAATCAGATCTTAATTTATGGCTGACCATGGCTATGGATGATGAAGCTAGCAAGGGCTTTGTTGAGTATGTGCAGGGACAGAGAGAATTTGCTATAGGCATGTTTAGTGTGGGGATACTGGATAATTTGGCTCGATTGAATACAGAAAACTTTAATACACCAGGCAATACCTTCAAAGATATTTTAGCCAGCAGATATTTCAGCTTAAGCGGAGAAGTTAATATTCTTTCAGTGATTGGTGCCATAACCGGAAATGATGTTTTGGGCGCTGGTGTGAATATGGGCGCTTTCCGTGAGGGATGGGGGAATTTCTGGGAGAATTATGTTAATTTCTTTGGCGTTACTGTTGATGCTAAAGCAGTTGTAAATACACTGAGTACTTTATTCACTAAAGACGGAGATAAGGTTTTTGAATATTCTTCTGAGGTTCCGCGCCGTCGCGCTTTCGGCCTTTATTTCCTTGGCTTTCCGATAATGACTTATTTTGATCTTAAAAATACGCAAGGGTTTATAAATTCTTCAGAGTCTTTTGCCTTTGAAATGGAAAGCAGCAGTAACCCTATTAATAAAAAATGGTGGAGAGATAAGGTCACACAATATACAGAAGATGAATTTAAAAGCCTGAAACTGGTTCCGCTTGGTAAAGTAAAAACCGAGGGTGATCAGGGGCAGCCGGTATGGAGAGTTTATTATATTAATGCTGATACTGGCGGTATTGTATTCTTAGGTGATAAAGGGTACGAGAGTAAGCTAAAGAGACTTAAAGATGATGTAAAACTTTTTGACCAGTTCATGTCCCTGATTGGAGAAGGCGGAGGCCGTATAGAGAAGAAGAGTTATGATGCAGGAGCTGTAGTAGAAATAAAGAGAATTAAGCCTTCTCAGCAGCAGCTAGATAAAGGAACAATACCTGACCTAACAGGCAAGATGCTTTCCTTTGCTCGTAATATACGCCATCCTTTGACCGGAGTTTCTCCGAGTCATGTTTATGATACAAATGTTACAGCAAACAATATCAACTGGGCTTTTACCTATGATATTGCTTTAGAGTCACTGGGGCTTTCAGCCGGCGGATTGACTGCACAGTCAGATGATTTACTTGATTATTTTATTCAAAACCGCTGGTTGTACCGCCAGGAAGAAAAGGACAGTTTTAACGGCGGAGTATATAATGCTATAAACATATCTCAACTTCCTACTGATACTCAAAAGCCTATTGCTGATTTTAGAAATAGTGCCGGTAACAGTAACTGGACTGCAGCTGCATTGATTAAAGGTGCAATGCGCCACTTAAGTGATCCGGCTGCCTGGTCTTCTGTGCTTGAAGAACAAAAAGAATCTAGACAAGAAGCTATCCGGGATTTCTTAAAAACAGGTGATATTGATGAGATTTTTGAAGGCAGAGGTGAAATTCAATGGCGTTTTTTAGGATTACGTACAACAGTGCTGAAAGCTTTTCAGGAGTCGCTTGATATAAAGGGAAAACAATATTTAGAGCAGTCAGAAAAGATCGCTGCGTTTCTTTTGAAATTGCAGGATAGGGATGGGGGAATTCGCCATGGACCTACAGAACTAAATATAAAATCAACAGAAGAAAATTTAAACGCCTTTGGCCTATTTACAATGCTTTATGATGTTACGGGTGAAGATAAGTATAAGGACGCGGCTAAGAAAATATTGAAATGGCTTCCAAAGGTTTATAATCAGCAAGAGGGATATTTCTATAGAGGTATTACAGATGGAGAAGTGGATACAGTTTATGCGACTGATGTTAATGCATTGGCGATAATTGCTATCGGCCCGGATATATTAGACAATCTAAGAACAAAACAAGGTTTTGTATTTGATAGTAAAGCGTCTGAGAAGATCATAAAATCTCTTGTAACTAGGGGCGTGACAGTAAAGCATTATGATTCTTCATTAGAGCGGGATATAGATGTTTCGGGATATGACTATACAGATGAGCAAGGCAGAGGTGAGCGTGATGCAGTTGTATCACCTGAAATGACAGCTCATGTTGCCAAAGCACATAAAGTTATGGCCAGGTATTATGCCCAGCTGGGAGAGGCATCCCTTGCTGCAGTTGAATCAGAACAAGCTGAATTTTTGCTTACCAATATCCAGCAATTAGCAGTTAACTCATTGCTTGGAATTTCTTTTCCTGATAGTACTTTGCCGAAAGATGCGATAAACGGTCAGATAAAAAGGTATCGTGACAGTAAATTCAATACTACTTCTCTGTCTAGCTTAAATTCTCTCTGGATAGTTTTGGCTAGTGAAGATGTGAATCCTTTTGATGTGCGTGAGAATGAACAAATTCCTGTTATTCCTGCAAATATAAGCGGTGAAAAGGGATTTGATGCGGGAATCATTGAGCAAAAAACAGTCATCAATGATCTTTTAATGCAGAAGCAGGAGCAACAACAGGACTGGGCAGAGGCAGATGAGCTGAGATTAAATCAGGCAATCGAAAAAATTAATATCATGATACGTGAATATACAAAGGGCAGGATGTTTACGGCAAATGACAAGGATAAAAAAACACTTGAAAGGATCCTTGAACTATTAAGCAATAAAGCAAATGGAATAAAATTGACAGATGCTGAAGAACGAGAACTTGAAGCAAAGAAAGCAGACCATCCTTATTATGAAGGATGGATACGCCTAAGTGCACTTTCAGAAAAACATCATATAGAAGATCAGATACAGGTATTAGAGAAAAAAGCTGATAGAGCAGGTATTGATCAAAAAGAACAGCAACAGCTTACGCAATTAAGGCAGCAGCTTGTTAGCTTTGGTCCTAATAAACTTATTAGTGTTGATATTTTTAAAGGTGTTTATCAGTATTTTGATGCTAAAGATAACAGCGTTATTACTGTAACTCTAATTGCTCCAGCTAAGGCGATTGAGGTTGAAAGAGTTAAAAGAGAAAAAGAGCAGCAAACAGCTGCTAAACAGTATGCATTGCTTGAGCAAGGCGGCGTTATTATTACGGATAAAGCAACCGGAAGACTCCTTGAGGTAAGAGCGGGAGACAGAGAAAATGGAATTGATGTATTAGGCGAATTTCTTGATAAATTAAAGCTTATGATCGCTGCAGAAGAAATTGATGTTGCTGCTATGCAGAAGATCATGAACGATAGATGGGTTTTTACAATTCCCAAGACTAGTTCACAGGCAGTTGTTGTTAAGGATGAAAAACAGGATGTAACCGTAACATTGGTATTTCCTTATCATAGCGAATATGCAAGAGAAGAAGAAAATTTAAGAACCAAAGAAACAGAGCTTAGAATATTTAGATTTGGGTTGCTTGATAGAGTTATTACTCAAGATAAGATCACTATAATGAATAACAATGATCTTGATGTACAGACATCAAGTACTGTTTATATTAATCAAAGCAGAAACATAACTAAAGATGCTGTATTAGGACTGCCATTATTAAATACTCAAACAGTAGCATATGATGTTAATTTTGATATTGACGTGGTCTCTAAAGCAGTAAGCCCTGTTGCAATTAAGAAAGTTACAGATATTACTTCCAAAGCTGTCAAGTATGAGGTGTACAAAGATTATGAATTGCCGGTTATGACTTTCAGCGCAAAGTATGTGACTATGGTTAAATTCGACAAATGGGGCAGAGAAAAGACAAGTACCACCTATGTAAATACAGGAACTTTAGAAAAACCGCGCTGGAATAAAGATAAACCGGTTCTCAGTTCTGAAGTTTTACCTCTTGTAGACCGATTTGATTCTGAAGGTGCTCCGGAATATTGGGATAAATATTCAAAGTGGTCTAGCAAGCTTGTTGTTGATAATGAAAGAAATAAGACCTTTGTTGAGGTAAGAGACCAGTATGGCCGATTGATCAAGAAGTATGACGGAGTAATGGAAAAAGACAGAAGTGATCAGCAGAACAAACTGCAGGTGATTCCTTATGGAGAAAATAAGCCGTTTGAAATAGATGCCAGAGATCCTCAGGGCAGGCGCTTTGTGGTTGAAAAGGAAACTTCTTTTTATTACAAGTTTGAAAAGGATTTTGCTGAGCTAGGAGTAACTGCTTTTGTTATGAATCAATTAGGATTACAGGGTACGGCAATGGTCGGTGAAACCTATCTTTATAAGTTTAATTCAAAAACAGGTGAGGGTAGAAGAGTAAGTGATGATCCTGTGGGCAGGTCGGTGGCTCAAGTGCAGAGACCGCATCTTCAAGGAATAGAAAAATACTTTGATAATCAGGGCAGTGTTTTGCTTCAAATGTCTGCGCCAAAACAAAAACTTGTATGGCAGCAGGTGGTTGATAAGCAGGGCAGAAAGGTCATTGATTATTACGGGTATATGGTTGATGAGAATGGGAAAAGAACAATAGATAGCTCCAACGCTGTACGGTTTGTAAGAGAGAAAGTCTCTCATTCTATATATACAGTTGAGCAATTGAATGGATTGAAAACACATTACCCAAAGCTTTACAATGAGCTTAGAACAGAGTTAAAGGCATTGAATGTAGACATAGAATCGCCTGAATTCCTTAGAGAATTAAATGCTCAGGGCAAGATCGACCTTGCTTTGCTCGGGGTGACATTCTCCTATGATGATAAGACGAAAAACCCTGTTGAACTGACAGCGTTTTCCGCTGTACAAAAAGATAAATCAGGCAGATATATAAAAAATGGCGGAGAGGTCTTAGTTATCAGTAAGGATACGCAGAAAAAGGATGTTACACAGCAGATAATTGACGGAGAGGGCCGGATAAAGATAAAGTACAGTGGAAAATTTGATAAGGCTGCCGGAAAATTTATAAGAGAAAAAATAACCTTTATGTACTATGAGTATCAGGACAGGTTTGCTGAGGATTATGGAATAGATCCTAAATTTGCTCAGGATATGAGAATCCTTGGCCTTTTTGGGGTAGCCATGGTCGGGGAAACATTTACTTATGATGAGGAAAAAAATCAAACCGGCGGGCTAGTTGGATATTCCTTCCTTAAGAAGTTTGAAAATAATGAATACATTGATGAACAGGGAAATATCCTTGTCCAGATGACTAATGGAAATCAACATATGACTCGTCAGGATGTTATTAACAATCTGGGGAAAACAATCATTAGATATCTAGGGAAGCTTAATACTCAGACAAATGAGTTTGAAATAGCCCAGGCTTCAAGGTTCTTCTTTAGCTCAGAGCAGCTTGATGTTTTCAAAGTAGAGCATCCTCTCCTTCATAAACAACTGATTGATGCATATAAAGAAATGGGATGGGATATCAGTAGTGATGAATTTAAAGCAAACTTAAATCGTTATGGAAAAATCGGGGTAGGGCTTATCGGTGCAACTTATTTGATCGACGAAAAAAAAGGCAAAGAATCGTCATTAGTTTCTATATCGCGCTTAAAAGAACTTGAAAAAGAAGAGTATATTAATGCCAGAGGTGAAAAGCAGCGCCGCGGGGTATTTATTGATAAAACGGGTGATGTGTTGGTTGAGATGAAAAATCTTACAAATGATCTGCATTGGCAGGAACTCATAGACAGCGGTGGAAAGATACGGGTAAAATTTGACGGTGTAGTAGTCAATGGTAACTTCATCAGAACGCAAAAGACATATTATTTCTATGATTACGCAAGCTTTATCGCATTTAAAGGGGCGCATCCGGAATTAAAAGCTGAACTTGATGCTTGGATAGAGAAAACTCCGAAGCTAAAGAATATTAATATTAAAGAAGTAATGAATGAGCTTGGACGGCGTAATATTGCTATGGTCGGTTTTACTTATCTCTACGATGAAGCAGGTCGGATTTCAGAAGGGGTTGTTAATGACCTTAGGTCGGATGTGCAAAATGCCGAAGAAATGTTATGGGATATTAAAGATGTGGTAATAAGTTTTAGAAAAGCTGATAAGAAAAATAGGATGCAAATCATTAAAACTCTTTCTGATTTATTACAGAAAGAGTATGGGGTTAAAAAATCAGAAGAAGCATTAACAGTAATTTTAAATTCTAACATACAAAAAGCTTCTGTGTTCTTAGGTAAATCCAAAGTTGCAGAAACAGAGCCATTGGGATTTTCTTTCTTGAATAATGTGAAAGGTGATGGACAAAGTACTGATGATTACTTTATGGATAAAGGTGAAATTTCAGTTCAAATGGTCAGATTTGACCAGAAGTTTGTTTGGGAAGAAATAAAGGATAACTTTGGCCGTCCGGTAAAAGTTTATGAATGGGGCAAAGTAAACGGCGGCCCTATGCAAAGGATCAAAGAAAGTATCCAATATTATGAGTATCCACGCGGAGACGATGCCGCTTCAAAGAAGCTGAAAGAACGTTTGGAAAAACTGGGGATTTCTTCGGAAGAAATGAACCTGATGGGAAAACTTGGTTTTGCTCTTGTGGGTGAGACTTATTTGCTTGATACTAAAACAGGTGAGAGTGAAGTAGCCTCTTCGATTGTTAAAAAGATAAGTCCTGATGCACAGGATGTGCTTAAGCGTTATTTTAATGACAAAGGCGAAATGCTTATCCAGCTTACTGATGAACAGAATAAACGTATATGGCAGGAAATTAAAGATGCCCATGGCCGGGTGCTTTATTCATTAGATTTAAAGATGATTGATGGCGTACTAAAGAGAATAAAATCCACTCCTTATTATTATGAATATGATGAGAAAATATTTAATGTCATTGCAGATCGCATGGAAGAAGACTGGGCAAAACTGGGATATACACCAGCTCAAATGAAGCGGCAGGTAAAAGAGGCCATGGACCGCTTGGAAAAATTTTATATTGCTACATTAGGAAGTACTTATCAATATGATGATCAATTCGAGTATGGGGTCAATCCTGATCTTGAGAAAGCAAATGATAGATTGATGGCTATCTCTATTTTGCAGAAATTCAACCCCAATGAATATGAAACTCCGGTTTCTCATGATCAAACAGATTATATTAATGACCTAGGTGATGTAAAGGCCTTGATCTATAATGCAAAATCAAAATTGCTTTGGATGGGGATAAAGGATAATACAGGAAGAATCCGGGTCAAATATGCCGGATATGAGTTTGATAGCAAGAAGCCCGGAGGCAAGGAATTCCGCTGGATGTGGGTTTCTAAAATAAATTATAATTGGCCGGATGAATTCTTGAATTACGGAGCACTGGGAACTGCTTATAACAGTAAAACGTATTTTTTCCAGAAAAAAGTTAACTTTGAATCTCTATCACAGGCATTGGCGAAAAGAGTCACTGCGCCAAATAAAGAGAAATTAATGGAAGAATTGTTTGAGATCATTGATGTTGAGATTAGCAGCCCATTGCAGCAAAACCAGGCAAAGTATATTGTTCGAAGTTATCTTATGAGTTCTTCTGTAATGGATGGCAATGCGAAAAATATGGCCGCAAAGTTGAAGAGGCTTTTGGAAGAAGGCATTAAGCTTTCACCTTATAATATTGATTATGAATTAGACACTAAAGTTAAAATGTCCGAGCTTGCCAGTAAGATTACAGTTGAAATAGTATCGGGACCTAATGATTTGACAGATCGTATTAATAATATCCTTTTAGGATCAGTGCATACTGAATTGATCAGGGATAAATTGGCTGTGAAAATCCAGGAATACTTAAGATCTGCTCAGGTTTTTAATAAAGACAGTAAAAAAATTGAGGTAGAAATTAAAAAGATTCTTGATAATGTTATGGGTGTTGTTAACGAATCACAAATAGTCCCTTTTAATCATGAGGGTAATGATAAGGCTAAATGGGAATTTATTGATGAAAACGGAAGCGTTATCTTTCACATGTATCAGTCAAGGCGTGACCTTGATTTTGAGGAAGTTAAAAACAATGAAGGTATGATAGAGATAGTATTTGATGGAGATGTAGTTTTAGATAAGCTGGCTGATAAAGAGTTTCGTTTTCAGACATTTGAGCGCAATATCATGTCATTTTCATACTTTGAAGATCCTGACCTATACTGTGCGGGTATTTCTAACCGTGGAGAGGCTTTTTTCAATGAAAGAAGAGAGACCATAATCGCTAAACTTCAAAAAAGCAGTGCAGTTGATATGCAAAAGGCATTGGATAAATACAAAGGTAGTTTATCTGTAGATGAGTTAAAGCGTTTTAATAAAAGATTAGCTCTTGCCCAAGACGCAGGAATTATTACAAAAAATCTCAGGCAGGCGGTCATGAAAGAGGCGGCATATTATATTGATAAATTGCAGTTTGTAAGCCCGGCTGATATTTCAAAGAGAATATATGCAAGCAAGGCCATCTATAAACTAGGTAATGACCTTAGCGAAAAGGATATAGCCGGTATTACTAGTCAGCTTTTTGGTGATATAGGAAGCCAATCATGGCTGGTGGCTTTTAATGATCTACCTAACAGTCTTGATAAGTATATCAGCTCAGAGGGAAATATACAGTATGAGGCTGTGGAACATTGGAAATCTGATATTGAAAAATACGGCAAGTCCTTTACATCAAAGGCAGATGTTCACTATCGCAAAACAAAAGACAATTTAGGCAGGGTTATCAAACATACCTGGGGATATTGGGATACACAGCGAAATTTCCAAGGGGTCATGCAGTTGATGGCTCGATTCCAGACTAAATACGGCCGTTTTGGTATAGCAGATATTACTACAGCATTTTTAACAGAAGAGGGATGGACATTATTCAATTATTCAAAAGCGATTAATTTAGAGATTGAGACCGGATCTGTTGATTATGCGGTTGTTAAGACACTGGTGCCTGAGGATAAAAAAGCTGCTTTGCAATTGGATGAGTCAAGGGCTGCTCCGCTTGAGAAGAAATTTGAGGATTCATGGGTATTGTTCCGTTTGCCAAAGCCGCGTGCTGAATTGATAGATGCCCTGATAAAAATAAGACCAAGTACAGAGCAGGGAAATGCGGCGGCTGTAATTGTTGATGAGATTATAAATAAAAAATATAAAGTGGATGGTTTTAGAAATGAACAGGATGTAATTAATTTCTTTAAGAAAGATGAAGTAGTCGGAAAGTTTAATATTAATTTAAACATGGACAATGAGAAGGATAAGATATTTATTACCATGCTTTACAAGGATTTGCTGCATAGGACAGCGACAATTGCTGTTGCGCCTGTTGGTGATATAGCTGATCGTCCTAAAGTAATCCAGATGTGGATGGAGATAAAAAGTAATAAAGGTTACCTTGAATTGATCTTTAACGGATATGTTAATCGCATGTATGATAAAGAACAAAAGGAAAAAGTTGCGCAGATAGAACTTGAAAAGACCTATGTGACTTTTCTTGAATACCTTGAAAAGAAAAACATGGGATTATCACAGGGAAGCAGGACATTTGATTTTAATCCGGAATTAATGAAAAATGGTTTGTCAACGGAAGAAATGCTAAAAAGATTTAAAGCTAATTCTCCAGAGAGAGCTAGAACAAATAATCTTGTATTGCTTCCTGATGCGACGATGGTTTTTGACCAGGAAGACAATCGAAAAGATAAGCTGGCTCTTGTAAGAACGCTTTATTATCCGGATGGAAGAATTAAATTCCAGATCTCCAAGAAAATGATGGGAGAAGACCCGCGTTGGAGAATAGATGTCTTTGATGAACGCCAGAACCTAGTAGCGACATTGCGTGATGATACTTCACGCACTCCAGAGGAAGTAATTGAGAATATTGGTAATGTTGATAGATGGAGGCCTTATGAATTGCATCACTCAGTGCATACTGAAGATGCACATACATTTGTATTAACAAATAAAATAGGAGAAACAGGAAAGTCCTTTTTAGCAGGAGAGAAAGCGCTCTTATTAAGCAATGGTAAGCCGCTTATTAAAGGAACAAATATTCACCAAGATAGTGGATTGATACAAAAAGAGCATTTTTCAGATAAAGCTGTTCCTTATGAGGAAACAAAATATATTAACCGACAGTTGTGGTGGTTTTATTTTGATAAATTTCAAAATAATTTCATCTCTCAGGTGGGTAATGTTGTAAATCGTTTGGCAGATCTTGCCAATATTAAACTGACCGGCGAGCGGTTTAGAGATGAAGAACTATTCACTGATTTATTAGAAAAGGCAAATGCGCAGAAGGTTAAGGATGATATTTCACAGGGGGCAGCGGTAAAAATAAGATATCTTGAAGACGGTCAAATCCAGGAAGTAGAGATTGGTCCGAAAACCTCTTCCTACTGGAAAAATTTTGGTTATAAAATTACGAGTATTTTTGGATATGAAGTGCAGGTGCCGTTTGCAAAGTTGTATATCCCCTGGTGGACAATTCCGTTAGCCTTGTTTATTTATTTGTTCGGGGTAAATCGTTTGAGTGCTTGGAAGTGGGGTAAAAAAGTAAATAAGGCAAAGAAGAAGGGCAAGAATAATATTAATCTCATGAGTGAAGAGGAGATTGTTGATCTCTTAGTTGATAGGAAAAATGTTAGAATTATAGAAAGAGACTATGCTCATGGTATTGCAAATCAAATAATAGGACAGAGACGCAGAGTAAAGAGCTTTACGAATGAATCTGAGGTAGATTATTTTCTTGCTCAATTGGGAATGGATAATGATGCTATTAAAAAGATTATGGATAATGTAGTTGTTGATAATATTATACCTGATTTTTATAATGACGAAAATTTAAGATTGCAGCAGCTAAACAGAACAACAGAAACAGAGTTGGTAAAAATGTTTATCAGCGCAGGTGTTGTTGAAGAGATCGCAAAATCTGCTGCACAGGCATTTGTTCAAGAACTAAAAAATAAGCCTTATGTAAAAGCTCTTGATCAAAAGGGATTTAAGACTTTAGACCAAGCCAAGGCATTTTTAAGAGACCATGGAATAACATATAAAATACTGAATACGATTTTCGGTTCAGGTGATTTGCTGCGTGCGCCGCCAAGATCAGGACAATCAAGGCAGCAGGTAATTAATGAACTACTGGAAATCCTTACTGCTGCAGATAGAGGTGTTGATGAATTAAATGCAGTTTTAGACGAAAAACTCCCGGATCCAAAAGATTCTTTTGACGCAAATCTTACCCCGCCGATAGCATCTATAGTTAAAAATCTTATTGATGAAGAAGGATTGAATGTGTTAACTATAGAACAATTTAAGGAAATAATTCATGGTCTTATAAATAAAATAAACGACAATGCGCGAATTCCTTCTGCAATTGATTATTATATTATAGAAGAATGTGTTAATAAGGCTTTTAGGGATAAAGTAGCAAAATATCTAACGGATATAGATCCTAATAGGGAGTTTGCTGATGAATACGAACGCTTGATAAGGATGCGTTTAAGCGAGGTTTTGTCTGTCTTAATAAAAAATCCTTATGGGATACGGAAAAAAGATGTTTTAAGAGCAGATAATACATATGAAACAGAATATGAAATAGAAGAACCGGAACTTATTGGAGTTGATAAGGATGCGGCAATGCAAAAAGAGGCATTTGATGGAGCGTCGACTCCTTTTACTTTGCGCTTTCAGGCTTGGCAAAGTGTATTTATGTTGCCGTATCATCCATATAAATTGGGATCAGCCCTAACAACAAGGGCTCCTTTAGTGCGATATTTATTCCGTAAATCATATGCATTGTATCAGTCTGATAGGACAAATGAGATATTGCCTTTAATGAGACTGCATGTACAATTGTGGAGAGCAATAATAGTTGATCAGATCCAGGGTAAACTTGAGCCGTATCGCAGAAATAATATAGCGGTAAATGGCAGATTAATAGATGATCCGACAATTTTATTCGGTCAGGAAGACATGGATGATTTATTTCGATACTATGAGGATCCGATCAATGAGCTTAATATAAATCTTAGCCAGGAAGTTGGTAATATTAAAAATCAACCCGATGAAAAATCTGCTTCAGATTATATCCAAAGGCTTGTAGATACTAAATTAAAACCTGCTGTAGATAAAGCATTGAAAAAACATGAATCATTTATCGGAACTTATAGGCTTGGATGGATGGCGTTCTGGAATGATCTGATGATACCTTTTAGTTCGTTATTTAAGAAATGGACAGGCAGAGAGCAGCGGTTCTGGTCAGAGGGGACGGAAAAAGGATTTGCCGGGTTAAAGAGTAAAAAAGGAAAGCGTTTCTGGGCACAGACACTGATTACAACGGTAGCTTTCAATGTTTTCATGGGATATATTGTGATTGATTATGCAATTGCCTGGATGATAGCTTTGGGGCTTCCTTTTGGCCTTATTTTTGCCTTATCAGTCCTACCGTTCTTAATCTTTATGCCTCTTACTTATTTTTCAATTAAGGAGATCGGTGCGACATTTGTTTCTTGGCGGGCGGAAAAGAAGCAAAAAATTGCTCCTATAAATAATTGGGTTTGGGGCTGGAGTCAATCAAGGCTCAAAAAACATCTCAGTAAGATATTTTTAGATGCAAATGATGAAATTAAAATAGAAGATTATTCCGGTAAGGACAGAGTCCAAGTATGGAATGAAGGGGTAGAGCTTTTACTTAAAACTGCAAAGATTTCTGAATCTGAACGAAATGATTATTTATTTGCTCCTGAGGATATGGTAAATGCTGCTGCCGTGAGAGCGAAATTAAAGAGCATGAAGCTTGTTAAGCCAAAAAATAAAGAGGCAAGACAGCGTTTGCGCAGGTGGATCTCCGGGTATTTGCGTTATAAACCGGGCATTGAAGGTTTTGAACGGCTGCCCACATTCAGCATTTTTATCCTCAATGGGGGAGGAGAGGCATACTATTTCTTTGCTGATGATATTCTTAAAATACGCGAAGAAAATGGGGTAAAAGAAGAAACTACACATCTGCAGTATCTTAAGAATCGTTATGATGATGAGTTTGATAATTTAATCCATTTAATATATAGGAAATGGAATGTATTGAAAAATGTATTAAATGAAAATGATTCACAGGTTATCAGCGAATTTATCGAGAGTATCCGGGATTTAAGCTTTGCTCAGGAAATTGATATTACTAAAATCAGAGCAAAATTAGAAAATCAAGAGTCAATCGATGAATTTGATAGCTTAGTTGAGATGATTGAGGATTGGGCAAATTACAGGTTACCTACTACCTGGCGCTGGATACAATCTCATAAGTATATGAGACAGAGATATTATGAATACATTGAGAATTATTATCAGAATGCAGTATTTAAGATTCTCAAAAAACAAAGAAATGGTGAAGAGTTAACTGAAGAAGAAGCTGCAAAGATTGCCGGTATGACTCAGGACCAAAAGGTTGAGTATTATGAAAAAATAGCAGGTGAATATACACGCCTAGTTGATCTAAAATATCAATTTATTAATTCTGAGGGAGCGGTAAAGGCGCAGAATAAACCTAATTTTCTGCGAGTTGATTTTGATAATATGAGCGAAGAAGACTTAAAGAGCTTGAATGTCAGCGGCAAACAGCAGCAAAAGATTTTGCTTGATTATAAAAAATATAAAGCAGAATATATAAAATATTTCATGCCGAGCAATGCTAATGGAGGTCAGATAGGGCCAAATATTGCAGGAGCTCAAGGAGACCAGATACGCTTTTCCAAATACGGTCAGGCCAGTTTTTCAGCGCCTTATGTTCGTGGTGAGATCGTTTGGGGAATGGATACTCATTTGGAAGTAGACTTTGAGGAAACACCTAATATGCTGCGTATGCTTACAGAGTTTAATAGAAATCCGAAACTGGGTATTGTTTTAAGCACTATCACGATTTTTGTGGAAAAGCTAAATGCTATCGGTCGGGGTATGGCGCTTGCTGAGCAGGTATGGCAGAGCTCAGTTATGAGAGTAAAAGAATCCGTGGATGTGCTTGGATATTATGGGAAAGGTATATATCGAAACGATTTTATGAATAAATATGAAGGACTGCAGGATGATTATGTTTCTGAGGATATTATTACGGCTTTTATGTTCATGCTTTTTGGTATGGTTACTAAGCATGTCAGCTACCTTAAACTGCAATGGAGAATGCCTCCGCCTCTTAAGACGATTGTTGTTCCGCTTGCAAAGTGGGCGGCTGGAAGTGTGGAGTTTCTCTTAAGACGGCAGTTTAAACGTGTTCTTGCAAGCAAGTTAATACCTTGGAATGAGAAATTTGGTACTATGGTTTCAGCTGCGCATTACTGGAAAAAGCCGTTTGTGATCCTAGGGGTTATATCCTTTACTGTTATTGGACTGATCATGACTGGGCTTTTAATGCCGGTTAACCCGTTCTTGTCTTTATCATTCCCATTATTCTGGATTGTTATCGGGGTATTTTTTGCAGAGGCCATAAACTTGCCGGCATTTTGGTCTCATTCAGAAAAAGAAGGAAGTTACTGGTTAGGTGCTTGGGAAACATTGTCTGGCATTACAAAGAATTTTGTGTTTTTTAATATGCTTATACCTTTATATGTTATTAAAGGTATCGGAGAGGGTGTTAGGGCAAGACCTGTATTTCTACCTACAGATAAGGAGCTAAAACTTGAAAAACCATTAAAAGCTACTTATGAATATTTCCGAAAAGAATTTGGCGGATGGCCGGCTAAAATAGCAGCTGTATTATTGCCAATCACAATTCTTGTTGTTCCGGTAACTATGATGCTTTTAGGTACCTGGTTCTTGTATTTCTTCGCACTTGGTGCATGGGTGTTTAGCCCATATATATTAAGTTTTACTAGAAGAAGTAATATTGGGTCTGTTTTTAGTAAATATATGCGTGAGAAATTCGGGGTAAAAGAGGGAGGACAAAGACGTAAAGGTTTTGCACAGGTCTGGAAAGAAAACTTTAGACAGGATATGTTTGATCATAACATTATTAGAGGTGTATTATCAGGTATTGGTAATTTGTATATCAGGCCAGCCTGGAGAGGAATACATAAGCGTTTATTCACAGAAGGCAGCTGGTTTGATCGTAACTTTTATATTGCTCCATTGACTATCTTTGGCCTGTTTATTGCAGGATATATTATCTCAACATTATATGTTCCTGTAGCAGCAGTTTTAATATCCCCGATAATTACTTTAAGCATTTTGTATTTACCTTTGCGGTTACTTTTTACTCCAAAATATGATGAAACGGTCTTTTCTCTTAAAGATCAGTGGAAAGGAGCTGGTGTTAATTTCGAACCTGCAAATTGGGAAAAAGCGCAGGATGCAGGGGCAAGGCCGGCACGTTATGTGGTTGAGGCTTTAGCTATTATTTTATATTTTCCATTTAGCAGCTGGATGGCAGCTGCATTTGGGGTTGCAATTGTTGTTGAACTTGCTATTGCCAAGTTATTTCCAAGACCAATGTATTCTTTATTTAGAAGTAAAGAACTAAAGAGTACCGGAACACAAGCAACATTTAAAAAAGGTGAAGATTTTGATTCCAGAGCAAGACAGACGCAGAAAGATTCTTATGCTGATGATGCTAACAGTAAGATTAAATATCACCGTGGTCTTAACTGGGATAATGAGCCAGTCAGCGTATATGCTATCAGAGGTGAAGTTCTTGATAGAATATTTGCCTCTGTACAGATAAGAGCGGTATATGCTGATAATAAAGCAGAACTTAGGAATATAAGACGAGATGGTACACCTTATGGTGGGCTTAAAGAGCGGCTGTGGTCAGATTTGACAGTTGAAGAACAGTATCTTTGGCTTGAAGATAATAATAATGATGAAAATCAGGCAAAAGAAGCTCTTTATCATTATATGCAGGCATATGATAAACATATTCTAAATTCAATGAAATATGAGGTTGAGGAGATAGTATTGCCTGATGTTTTAAACAGTAGTAGTCTTGTAGGGGTAATGCGATCTATTAAAAGGATAAGAGCAGGAGTAGCAAGTGAAGTGCTTGCCCAGCAGGTTTTAGATGATAAGGTAGCGCAAACAAGAGAAAAACTCTGGAAGGCTTTGCCTTTTGAAACACAGCAATATCTGCTTTTTGCCAATAATTTTGATCAGTCGACAATAATAGATGATTTAATTCAGAGGCTTGAAGAAGCAACAGAGAAAAATTTTCAGGATAGACTTGCAGAAATTAAGGAGTTTATTATTCCGCAAATTATAGGACGACATAAACAGGAATTGATGGATATTATTGCTGGAAGATTAAATAGAGACTATGTATTAGAAATTGATTTAGTAGATGATTCGGTAATGGCGATACTTGATGAGATCTCAGATTTTAATAGAGAATCATCAGTTAGTCTGTTGTTTGATCTTATCCAAATTAGTTTGAATAAAATTTTGCTGCCTGGAATCGATGGATTGGATGATATGCTTAAGAATGAAGAGATTGTTGGTTTTGTTATCGCCAATATAGATAAGATTAGAACCATTCGGTTAAATCCAAGTGAAGTTAGAAGCAGTGATTTGAGTATTAACTTATTGAATCTGGTTGAAGTAATTAATCCGCATGTGTCTAATGGACTTATAAATATTTTGGGAGTGCAAGGAGCAAAAGTGGCTTTATTCCAAAGCTTAGACAAAGTCATTCTAGCTGCTGCTGAAAAGGATATAAATAATTTTAAAGATATAGATAACAATGAGAACAATAAACAAATTCTTGATGATTTTGTTTTAGCTAATTGGAGCTATTTTTTAAGTATATATTTTTCTAAAGATAAAAATGTAGAGAATTATTTAAAAACTTCTCTGTGGGAAGTTTTGCCTGTAAGTGTTCAATTTGCTTATTTAGATATTGCTGGAAATGATTTAGCAAGAGCGCAAAAGTTAGCTGTGGAAGGTAAACTTAATGTCTATGATACTGGTTTAGAAATAGCTAAGAAGCATATAAATAAAATATTAACAGTGCTTGAATCTATTGACAATGATAAAAAGGAGCGCTTACTGCGGTGGTTGTCATCAGCAAAAGAACTTGTAACTGATGAATATGATAATTCATTAGGGCTTATTGACCAGGTATTGATATTGCTTAATGGACATGCAGCTCAGTTTGATTTATTCGGTAGTGATGAGACGAGTCAATTCATAATTGATTTAATATTAGCAAGTTCTGGGATTACAGCAAAACAAAGTGAAATTGAACAAGAACTTAATATAGTAGTCAATGATCATCTGGAATTTTTAAATAGAGAGATAAATATTGACTCCTTAGGATTGAGTTATGAAGATAAGAATTTGAAAATGGAATTAATTAATACAGCGGTCATATTATTCAGTAAAGTTTTTAATGAGTATTGGAAATTCGAACAGTATTCATCTAAATATGTTGAATTGACAAATAAAGCAAAAGAAGCTTATCTTAATAAACTGTTTACTGATTACGGACTAACAGGTGTTGAGCCAATGCCAATATGGATGACAGAAATTGCGATTGCCCTTAAAAATGAGATCTTAGGCAGGCCGCATCCTGAATTTAAGGGATTTTTAAAAGAGATATGGGATGCATTGATAATGCAATTAAACAATGATGCAGGCGACCCGGCAGATAATATGACAGCTAATAATGATTCTGATAATCCTGATAGGCCGGATCCTGACGATCCCCAGAATCCAAATTCCGGTGGTAATCCGACGGCAACACAAACGGATGCTGATTATCAGCAGGCAACGATTGAAGTTACAGAGACAACCGAAGCTACAGAACCGGCTGTAAGATCAGATAGAAAAGAAAATGCCTTGAAACAACTAGAAGATGCAGGAATTTTATTTAATACGGACAAAGAAAAGACCTTGCGTGAAAATCTGGATGCTTTGTTTGAACAGCAGCGTTCAGTGCATTTTATACAGGATACTATGGATGATGTGGTTGAAATGCAGGTAGGTCAGTTTAAAGTGCAGCTTAACACTAACCGCAACAAACGTTATCGTCAGGATGATGTAATAGCTCAAATCGATAATGCTGTTGATATGACTTCATTGGTTGTTATATTAAAACAGTTGGTGTTAGAAACTACAGCTGAACCGAATAATGATGTAACCGAAGCTGTTTATAGAAAACTGAAAGATATGTATCCACAAATAGATACATTTAACCGCGCAAGAGACAGGATGCTTTTGGCTAAAGTAAAAATATTATTTGATAGTATTGAAGCATTAGATGATAAAGAAATTAATTTACTGCCTTATTCTAAGGGAATAGATAATATCCAGGGGCAAAGACAGGGAAAGATTGACTGTTTTATATGTCCTGATGATATAAGCCAGATGTTCCCTGATGAAAAAGGTATCTTGTGGGGAGATTATGTGCTTTATTATAATCCGTTCCCCTACGCTAAAAAAGGCATGACAGTGGCATATCTTGAGCATACTGATCAGAATATCACCGAGGCCATGGTATATGATATGCAAAATCTTGTGCAGCAGGCAACTGGTTTCAGGGCTATTTATAATGCACAAGGGGCTGGAGCAAGTATCCCGAGACATATGCATTTTCAGGCTTTTGCTGAAGAAATGCCTATTGAATCGGCTGAGCTTGATAATATCTCGTTTTTTAATGATGTAGACATTTCCTTAGTAAAGGGTTATCCGAATGCTGTATTTGCATTTGAAGCAGATATTGCCCAGCAGGAGCAGTTAGCTTCAATGGTTTCCTTTGCAATAAACCATATGAATGAAAACGGTAAAGCCTTTAACCTGCTGTTTAGTATGACACATGAGGGAAGACTCAGAACATATCTGTATCCGCGCAGTGTTGAAAAAGTATCCGGAGCTAAAAACCTTTATGCTATAGCTGAGATGTCAGGAAAAATTATAACTGAAAATGCTGCTGATTTCAACAATGTTGCTTTAGATATAAGTACGCTTGAACAGAACTTAAGAGAAGCGGGTGTAGTCAGTGAGGATTATTTGGTTCGTTCATTAATTGAATTATTTGAAGCCCAGGATGAAAGTATTATTGTGCTTAAAGAGATTGTAGCAGAAGGCAAAGCGCCTGAAAAAGATGATGAGGTTATTGATCTTGTGGATATAGTAGAGGAAACTCCACCGGTTGGCCCGGTTGATCCTGAAAATAGTGAAGACAGTGAGATGGGGCCTGCAGGAGACAATACTTCACCAGTAACAGGCATAATGCATGAGGATGAAGATGATGAAATAATTGAGCTTACTGATATTGTTAATGAAGGTCAAGCACAGACATCAGACGAAGAAGAGGTAATTGATCTGACTCCAGAGATGATTGTTAAGACCGAAGCGCAACAGGCAACAGAAGATGTCCTAGATAAGGCTATCCCTGGAATTGAGAAGAAAATGTTACTTGAAGATGCCAGAGTTCTTATTGGTAATTCAATTTAAAGTCAGCATATAGCGTTTAGCGAATAGGACGAAAGAAACCGATGGAAGAAAGACGATCGTCCGCCAAAGAACGGCGAGACTGGGACGAAGGACGAAAAGACACAAAAACACAAGACACATGGCACAAGTTCATCAAGTTCATAGAGTATAAAGTTATAAAATAGAAAGTAAAAGCTCATAGTTCATAGCTAAAATCCATCGATCATTAGCTATTGACCATCGACTATTTGTATAAACTAATAACTCATAATTTATAATTTGTAATTTGTAACTATTAACAAGTAGACATAAGCTATTGGCAATAAGCCAGGAATGGAGTAATCACAATGGACAAAGAAAGACGTTATAGCCAAAGAAAAGAAGCTAAGGGCATTTTCGTGAGCTTGAGACCGCTTGACCCGAAGATCTGGTTTCGTTATTGGAACGCTACGGATTGTAATATTCATGATGTGAGTATGGTGGGAGTAGGCGTTTGCTCGCAGGAGAAAATACCTATAGGTACGCCCTTGAGTGTTGATCTGCGCCTGGGAGAGAGAGCTGCTACAATACGTATATTCGGTCGTGTGCAATGGGTAAGCAAAGAACAAGACGGTTTCAGAGCAGGAGTAAGCTTTACCTGGTGGAAGGATGATCAGGACAAAAAGACAGCCGGCAATTTTCTAGAAAAACTCGCCTCAATCAACTAAAAGCCCTAAGGCCCCCATATCTCCAATTTCTTGACATCCCCCATATAATCATAATAAAATAAGCTTAACCCAACTCTGACACCCGGTGTCAGAGTTGGGTAATACTTAAGGAGGGATTTTATGCCTAGAAGAGATTGTTTGATTAGCGGAAAAACATATCATATTTTTACTAAAAGCATCGCCAGATTTAACATTTTTAATAATGATACTGAATATACGAGGATGCTGGAGGTGATAAATTATTATAAAATTTTGGATCCTGGTCCTTGTTTTTCAGATTTTCAAAAGTATGCGGATAAAGATAAATTGATGGAGGGAAAAGAACAGGGTGTAGGAATTGTAGCGTATTGTTTGATGCCTACACATTTACATCTAATTCTCAATCAATATGTTGATAATGGTATCTCTGTTTTTATGAGAAAAACTCTAAATAGTTATTCTAAATATTTTAATGCTAGAATTAGAAGAAACGGTCCTTTGTGGCAAGGTAGATTTAAAAATGTTGAAATAGTTACGGATGAACAGCTGCTGCATTTAACCCGATATGTTCACTTAAATCCAGTAACAGCAGGGATAGTAAAAAGCCCTGAATTTTGGAAATATTCTTCATATAATGAGTATTTGGATAGTACAAAAGAAAAAATATGCAATTTTTCCGAGATTCTGGATATCAATAAAAAAGAATATTGTGATTTTGTCGCCTCCCAAATTACTTACCAAAAAGAATTATCTAAAATAAAGCATCTTATATTTGAGTAACCTAACTCTGACACCCGGTGTCAGAGTTAGGTTACTAAGATGTGTCTATTTCGTTAAAACTAAATTGGCTTAGAGCTGATATCTTATGGCTAATAGAAAAAATAATGTCAGTTAATTGTTTTTCTGCTATTTTTTGTTTTTATAACAATAAACCAGCTTCTAATTTTTTATTCGTAACTTTGCCTTTCCCGCCAAAGGCGTGGATAACCTTGTGCCCCCATAGTCTTGTTTTATTATTAGTTTCAGCTTGTTTTTATTTGTCCACTCTAACAGCTAACCGCTAATCGCTATGCGCTAACTGCTGTATTTAAAGCATGTTACGTGTTTGCAAATATCAAAATCCTATGGTATACTTTATTGCATTTTTTACAATCTTTATAAAGTACATTAATATTAAGCAATAAAATTACTTAACGCTATAACGCGCAAACATGAAAACGCGCAAACACGTTAACAAAAAAGGCATATATCATGAATAATCTACTTTCAAAATCCTGGTTTCGATTTATCTCCCTAGTGCTTATTCATGCATTCTTAATGCTTGATGTTGCTTGGGCAGGCGGTACAGAATTAAACCTGCAAAAAAATGCAGATACCCTTGCAGCTCCGGTTGAAATCTCTCAACAAATGTTTATGGAGAGTGTTTCTAAGCTTTATAAGATGAATACTCTTAATTTATCAGAGCCACAGATCAACAAAGCTCAACTGCCCGAAGATGAAGATATAGTATTTGGGGAGGCTAATAATAGTCGGCTAACGAAGAGTCGATATGAAGTTCAGAATATCATCTCATTTCTATCTCCTCAGGATGAACTTCCTAAAAAAGCAAAAGCATTAGTAGTATTTGGAAACGAGGATTTACAAACTCCAATACAGGCAGCTCATGTTTATTTGGAAAAGCAGCCTGAAGTTGTGGTTTTTGCCGGTGGGATTGGTCAGGGGACTCAAAATCTTTGGGAGCTAGGCAGTGAATACTTATCTGTAGAACAGCAAAAATTAACAGAACTTAGCGAAGCAGAAGTATTTTCTATGATTTTTAAAGAAGAGCTAAAAAAGCAGGGCCTTACTTTAGAAGAGATAGATAAAATTAATATCTTATTAGAAAAAACCTCGCGTAATTCGCAGGAAAATGCTAAAAACAGCTTAAAATTGCTTTATAGTCAAGGATTTTTGGATAGTCATATCAATATTATTCTCATGCAAAAGCCACTGTTACAAAGAAGATCAGGTGCAAATTTAGAAAGAGAAAGCACTACTCTTGAAAAAGAGCTTAACACAGAATTTTCAATAAAGTATTTCAACTATGCACCTTATGTTCCGAACGTAAGCGCAATGAATAATAAGAAATTAGAAAAATTCACAAATGATGCCCTGGGTGAGGTTGAAAGATTGAAGATGTATCCTACCCCGCGTTTTAATTTTATAGATTCAATTACCATTCCTAGGAGTGTAGACAAGGCATATTATAATCTTAGTAAATTACTCTATCCAGATCAATTTATTGAGTCGGAAGGCGAGCTTGTTGCCGGACTGATTAGAGAGAAAGACAATGCAAGGTCCGATATAAATAGACCGGTTCAAGTTGAGTCAGGCGAATATAGGGCAGGTTCTTCTTTTGCTGGTTTTGCTACTGAACGTTATCAGGGGTCTTTATATTTACTTGAGGGAGTCGCAGAGGCAAGGATAAAGGATGATAAGGGAATTGTCCAAACTATAGAATTGGGCAAAGGGGATATTATTAATTTATTTGTAACCGCTGATATTGTTTTTAGAGAAGATTCTAATTTTTATATTTTTAGACAGACTGATGCTTCCAAGACTACAGTTGATCGCCAGGAAAAGCTGGAGGGTGAGACAAATATTGACAAAGGTGTTGTTGTGAAAAAAGATGAAAATATAGTTGCTGATATATATAGAGATAGACAGGATGATTTAATTGCTACTGTTCACAGAGCAGGGATGGATTCGCCAGCAGGGATGGTAATGACTACTCCAAAAAGCGCGGCTATTGGTATTGGCGTAAAAACAGCTAACGGGAATGAGGCTGCTCACCGCCATGAATTAGATGGAAAAAGTAAGATGGAGATCGCGCTTTGTCTATCGGGATCTTTGACTGCTAATGTGGGAAATAAAGATGGTAAAGATGCCAATAAAGTTGATGTTGGAGAGAATGAATTGCTAATTATTTATCCGGATAGCGTGCATGGATTTGAATTTAATAATGCCAAAATGGCAATTGTTATTCAGGATCCTGGCAGAGGCATGGATAAAGTAGAAGAAGTCTCTTTAGCTAACGGGGCAAAAATTAGAAGAAATGGAATTCATTATTCGGATTCATTTTCTGCATTTATTGATGAGGCAAGGCAAATTAAAGGTTTGGAAATTTCTTTAGATGGATCTTTAAGCAAGAATTTGCCAGTGATTCGTTCTGGATCATTAAGGTTTATGCTAAATAAAATTATCTTGAATTCGGGGTATGAAGAGCTGCAATTAAAGTTAGCATTGTTTAATATGCAGACATATAAAATATCGATTAATATGGGATTGTTTGATCAATTAAAAATAATTAATGATAACATCTTGCATTTTTTAAATGTCCATCAGGGTAAAATTCCAAAAGTTAGAAAAAAGTATAGAACTTTAGCTCATGAAATGACCGCTTTAGCAAAGTATTCTACAGAAATATTTATACCTTTACGTGTTGAATTAGCGAGAGTTGTTTTGGATTATAATGATGCGCGTGTGCAGATGTATGCAGAAGCATTAATACTGGATTTACAAAATAATTGGTTTGATCGGCAATTTGCCGGTTATGTTAAAGATAAAAGAAATAATCAATATGTTTGGTCACAAGAAAAATTAATTAATGAATTAGTGAAACCTAATTTGTACAGTTCATTAGCAGATAATAGAGAACGCGCACATGATTTGTTCTATCGATTTTATTTAGCGGGAATGATCACTGCGGAGCAATTAATCGAAGAATTTACGCCTAATCTAAAAAGTAAACTGCCGGATTTAAGACGCAGAGCCCGTATTGTTTTGTATCAATGCTTTCTTGAGGAGCAGATTACTAGTGAAGCATTAATTGAAAAGTATATTTCAATTATAAAAGAAAAAGAAAATAAATTTATATATAAAGATCTAGACATAACTTTAGAATCAGCTTTAGCGTTAACGCAGCTGATTGATGAACGAAATGCTCAAGAATATCAGCATATTATTGGAGCGTTAGAAAAAATCTCTGAAGCATTGGGAAACATTCTCACGGGTATGAGATTAAAGAATATTGGAGATTATGAATTAAGCGTTGAAGGGCCGCATAATCAGAATGGAAAATGTAAAGAGGGGAAAAAGAAAATTCTTACTGTAGAGAAACAAATGCTGGAAATTTTATATTTAATACAAATAATCAAAAAATCTAATGGTCTTGAATTGCTTAAAAAGAATGGGTTAATTGATTTATTTTCGCAAAAAGCAATGAATGGCATATTCCCAATCATTAAAAATTTGCTTAATAATAATGATAAGCAACGGATACAGATACAATTTGTGGAGCGAGCAATTTAAAAAATGTTGAATAGGCTCTTGGTTCTATATAATAAGGAAGAGAGTGTTTTTTTAATTAGAATTTAGGTAAAATGCTAAAGCTTGTTGTTTTAGGGTGTTCGAGGGATGCACTTGACAAAAAATCGATTTTATGTTATAAATTGACTTCTGCTTAAGAATTTTTAAACAGCAAGATTTTTCTAATTTTTTTAAAATTAAGGAAAAGGATAAAAAATGGATAATTTGTGTACCTTAATTTGGTACTTATATATTTATAGAAGATAAAAGTAGAAGAATACCCATACGTATAAGTGTGGGTATTTTTATTTATAAAGAGTTAATTTAACATAATTTAAATAGTAAGGAATATTTACCTTAATTATAGCATATGTGTAGAAGATTAAAGAAAGAGAGTGTTAAATGAGTGCAGTAAAAAATTGTGATGTAGCTTCTGAACATAGAATTCCTCTTGGACAAAAGACAGCTTATGGTTTTGGTATGTTGGCTAACCAGCTTTTTGCAGCGGCACTTGGTGTTTTTATGGTTGTCCTGGTCGTTGGGTTAGGGATGGACCCTTTATTAGCCGGTCTTTTAGGAGCTTTACCTCGAATATTTGATGCGCTTACAGATCCTGTTATGGGATATATTTCTGATCATACTTATTCAAAATGGGGACGTCGTCGCCCTTATATATTTATAGGTGCTATTATAACAGGCCTTTCTTTTATTTTTATGTGGCAGATTAATCCTGAAAACAGTCATACTTATACGTTCTGGTATTTTCTGCTCTGGTCACTGATTTTTTATTTTGGGTACACTATTTTTGCAACTCCTTATATCGCACTAGGATATGAGATGAGCGATGATTTTAAAGAAAGAACTCGCCTTATGGCAGCGGCTCAACTGATAGGCCAGTTTGCCTGGGTCATAGCCCCCTGGTCATGGGTTATTATCTATAATCCTACATTATTTAAAAGTGCCCCTGAAGGAGCACGATATCTGTCTGTCTGGGTTGGGCTGGGCTGTATGTTTATAGCAATGATCCCGGCTTTTATGTGTAAGCAAAAAGTCGTTCCAATAGAAGAACAAAAACGCATAAATTTTTCTGATCTCAAGGGTGAATTGGTTTCTTTTGGAAAGGGAATCACAACGACTTTTAAATGCAAGCCGTTTCTTAAGCTATGTGTAGTAACTTTTCTTATATTTAACGGTTTTCAAACGATTGCCGGATTCGCCTGGTATATTATTGTTTTTTATCTGTTCAAAGGAGATATGGGCGCTGCCGGAACCTGGCCGGCCTGGTTTGGAACGGTCAGTGCTTTGTTTACAATTTTTTTAGTGATTCCTATAGTAACATTTGTATCTGAAAAAATCGGCAAAAAAGGTGCTTTTATTTTTTCCACCTTGATTTCCATTATAGGATATTCTATGAAATGGTGGTGTTTTAATCCTGCTAATCCATATTTAATGTTTTTACCTTTACCTTTCCTAGCTTTTGGTATTGGAGGTCTTTTTACTTTGATGATGTCTATGACGGCTGATGTTTGCGATCTGGATGAGTTGGAAAACGGCGAACGTCGAGAAGGTGTGTTTGGAGCTGTTTATTGGTGGATGGTTAAGCTTGGACAGGCTATTGCGATTTTATTTAGCGGAATTATTTTAAAAGTAGTAGGTTTTCAGCAGGGACAAGCAGAGCAGCTTCAATCTACGATAACCGGACTGCGTATGGCAGATATTGTCATCCCCATTTTTGGAGCGTTTATAGCAATTGCTGTCATCTGGTCTTATAGTGTATCAGAAAAAAGGGCCAATGAAATTCGTGATGAGCTAGAAAAACGCCGCGGAAAAGCTCAGTTGCAATAAATAAATAAATAATTTTTTTACAGCATAATTAAAAGTGTAATTATAAAATGGATTTTACTTTTGTACTCTTAAACCAAGACAAAGAGATCTGAATTTGAGAAGATGTGTGGTATTCAAAAGGATAAGTTTGTGATGAATAAGAAAAATGTATTAATAACTTTAGCTTTTGGGCTTTTTTTAATTATTTTTTTTGTGCCTTGCTCGTATTCTGCGCCAGAGGTTTTATTTAAACTTCATGACCCAGGTACGGAGCTAATTGTCGACTATAGCAAATACGGGAAATTTATAAATGTCGGTAAATCAGGTTATAAGTACAAAATAAAAGATCGCAAAGGATTAGCTCTTGCGGTAGGAGAGGGTATAAATCCGAATACAAAAAGTGTAAAGAAATCCCCCCAGTTTAAGCAATACCGGAAAGAAAAGAAGCTTATTGGAAGCCATTGGGCCTTTGTAAATACAGCTGATTATCAGGCTAATTTCTACCGCTGGGCAACAGCAGCGGAAAGCCCAGGAGTTAAATTGTTTTATACTGCCCAGGCATTGGAAAATGCCCTGCAGATCAGGCACGCGATAAAGGCCTATTATGCATTGGTAGTGCATTTTCCCAAAGAAGTGGGTACGACTTATTGGGGTACTCCCTGGTATGTAGGCCCGGCATCGCTTGACCGTATCCTTTATTTAACCCGCAAATATCCTGAGCTGGGTATAAAACTTGTGGGAGCTAATATTACGATTGAAAAACGCTATGATGATAAACGGAATAATGATATTTTTGCTGTGAATCCAGGCAAATTAGTTTTTTGTGATCCAAGAGATATTGTAGAAAAGAGGGTAGACTTAAGTAAGCTGGCTGTAATAGAAATCAGAGAATTTGGCGATATTAGTTTAGTTAAATTTAAAAACGGACATTGGCAACTACGTATTAAAGGGGAGCCTTTTATGGTAAAAGCAGTTGCTTATCAGCCCTCAAAAATAGGGCAGAGTCCGGATATCGGAACACTCAAGGATTGGTCTCTTTCTGATGAAAATAAAAACGGCAAAATTGACAGCCCTTATGATTCCTGGGTAGATAAAAATAAGAATAATATCCAGGAAGGCGATGAGCCTGCTGTGGGTGATTTTCAGCTGATGAAGGATATGGGTGTTAATGTTATCAGAGTATATCATCATGCCTTTGTCGGTAATAAAAAAATATTTCAGGATTTGTATGAAAATTATGGCATTCGGATCATAATCGGTGATTTTCTCGGTATGTATGCAGTAGGTTCCAAAGCTTCCTGGGATCCGGGTACTAATTATTCTGATCCTGAGCAGCAGCGTAATATGCTTGAATCAGTAATGAAGATGATAAATGAATATAAGGATGAGCCTTGTGTTTTGATGTGGGTTTTAGGCAATGAGACTAATTATGGAACGGCGAATAACGCTGATGAGCAGCCGCAGGCATATTATCATTTTGTAAATGAAGTGGCTAAAAAAATCAAAGAAGTAGATTCGAACCATCCGGTTATGATCTGTAACGGCGATATCCAGTTTCTTGATATCTTTGCCCAAGAATGTCCGGATATCGATGTATTTGGTGTTAATTCATATAGAGGTAAACATGGCTTTGGCTATTATAATTTCTGGCTGCCCATAAAGGAAATTGCCGATAGGCCCGCGCTAATAACAGAATATGGCTCTCCTGCTTACGGACATGGCTATAGCCGCCAATACGCGGAGGATTTTCAGGCTAAATACCTTGTGGGTAACTGGATGGATATATTGATCAATAGTGCCGGTGAGGGTGCGGGTGTTGCAATCGGCGGGGCTTTATTTGAATTTGTTGATGAGTGGTGGAAGACAGGGGCTCCTCCTGGATATCCTGATATTATACAGGATGTAGTTCCTAATGTTGGAGGGCCTTTTGTCGATGGCTGGTATTATGAAGAGTGGTTTGGCATCCTCAGCCAGGGTGACGGAACAGATTCTCCTTTTATGCGTCAACTGCGCAAGTCTTATTTCGAACTTCAGAAAATCTGGAAAGAGAAAGAATAAGCAATGAAGAAAAATATATTGTGGAAAATATTATCAGTTTGTCTAACAGTTCAGTTTTTGTTTATTCTCTCTTGTTTTGCCCAAGAGGCAAAACTGGAAAAGCAGAAGGATAAGAAAAAAGAAGAAAAGGCGCAGCAGCTGGCGGTTTATTTTGATAAGGACTATATTGATAATCATTATTTTGCTTCTCAAAGAATAGGTGATGGTGAGTCTCTAGAGGTTGATGATAATTGGAGGGATAATGCCCAATCAGGCAAAACTTGCATAAGGATCAAATATAATGCTACCGGAGGGTTTGGATTTGCCGGTATTTATTGGGTGAATCCCCAGGATAATTGGGGAGATGAAAAGGGTGGATACGACCTGCGTTTTGCTAAGAAATTGACTTTCTGGGTCAGAGGTGAAATTGGCTCAGAACATATTGCTGTGTTTAAATTTGGAGGGCTTAAGGGAGTGTATCCTGATTCTGATAACCACGGTATCGGGCCGATAGTGCTTACTGATAAATGGCAGCAATTCACAGTTGATTTAAAAGGTAGAGATATGAGGCGGATAAGTGCTGGTTTTAGTTTTGCGATCTCTAAAGCGTATAATCGCAAGGGTTGTATTTTTTATATAGATAATATAAAATATGAATAGAAGTTTGTATTTTATGCTGACGAAACGGTGTTATTAACGGAAGGAGGAATTGTTATGAAAAAAATTACTTTATTTGTAGTTGTAATCTTGTTTGGACTGTTTTTGAGTTTTAATGTACAGGCACAGCAAATTCTTGATGATGATACATATTTTGAAGATGAAGAGTTGGTTGGTAAGGAAGCAAAATTCAATGATGACGGGGTGTTTACTGTTTATGTAGACCGCGGTTTCAGACAAAATCATTATGTGCCGTCTGGATGGATGGGAGACTACGGCGATATTAAGATGAATGATAGCTTTAAAGAGCAGCCTCATAACGGAAAATCATGCATAAAGTTTACTTATACTGCGCAAATGAAACAGGGGGCAGGATGGACAGGGGTTATATGGCAGAATCCAGCGAATAACTGGGGTGAGAAAAAAGGCGGATTTGATTTAAGTGAGGCTAAGAAATTGACATTTTGGGCTAAAGGAGAAGCTGGTAATGAACGGATCATGGAATTTAAAATGGGCGGTATCGGAGGTGCTTATTCTGATTCTGACTCTATCGGTATCGGTCCGATTGATCTGACTAATGAATGGAAACAGTACTCTATTGACTTGAGTGATGTTGATCTGACTTATGTTAACGGAGGTTTTTGTTGGTCTTCAAACGCGGATTCAAATCCTGAAGGAATGGTTTTTTATCTGGATGATATTCAGTACGAATTATAAGATTTTGGTTTTTTAATGTAAAGGGTAGGGGCTAGATATAACGATGCTTCTACCCTTTATAACTATTTTAAGATGATGGATAAATTTCTAAATGTGTTTAAAAACTTTTCATCATCCTTTTCTGATTTCAAGTTAGGTGGGAACCTTAAATGATGGATGAGGAGCTTGCATATGAGTGCGCGTAAATTAGCGGTATTTTTAATGATTTTTTTGGCTGCTGGCTGCGGGAGAGCAAAAGACAAGAAAGACCAAGTTTCCATAAAGAAGCTTAAAAACGGACATTATCAATTACTGGTCAATAAAAGCCCTTATATTATAAAAGGCGTTTGCTATTCTCCTGTACCTATAGGCAAGAGCCATTTATTTAATTATATGTGTGATCCAGCTAAACCATGGATTGTTGATGGAAAGCTTATGCAGGAAATGGGTATTAATACCATACGTTTGTATATGCCGGGAGATGAGCTTTCTTTTTGTAAAAGTATGATAGAAGAGCTCTATACATTGTATGGGATTAGAACTATACTTGGACATGACCTTGGATTTTGGGGATATCCGCCGGCTAATTATGCAGAGTTGGAATTTAGAGAGGAAGTAACGGCTAATGTTTTAGAGGTAGTTGATTATTTTAAAGATACCCCTGGATTAATGATCTGGAATCTGGGAAATGAAAATAACTATAGTTTTGACGGTCGCTTAAATCCATGGAGCTCTGATGAAATAGACGAAATGCAAAACTTTAATGACAAAAGAAAAGCGCGCGCTAAGATTTATTATTCTTTTGTTAATGAGCTTGCTAAAAAAATAAAAAAGATAGATTCGAACCACCTTGTTTCTTTGGGCAACGGTGAGACTGTAGGCCTTAAAAGCGCGGCTTTATATTGTCCTGATGTAGATCTTATCGGGGCAATTGTCTATCGAGGAAAGGTGTTTGGCAGTTTTTTTAAGGAAATTAAAAGAAAATTTGATAAGCCGGTTGTTTTAACAGAGTTTGGTTGTGATGCATATAATATGGAGAGGCAGGCTGAAGACCAGAGGAATCAAGCTAAATTCCTTAAAAGCCAATGGCTGGATATGCAGAAACATATGGCAAATGGAGATGGTGTTGGGAATTGTCTGGGGGGGGCTATTTTTGAATGGACTGATGAGTGGTGGAAAAAATCAGACAGCGATCGGGACAGTTGGTCTGTACATGATACCTTTGCCGGCTGGGGAATGGGGGCATATGCCTTTGATGCTAAAGCAGGAAAAAATATGAATGAAGAGTGGTTTGGCCTTGTAGGCCTCTCTCCTGAACTTGAAAATGGCATCAATAAAAGAACTCCCAGAAAAGTCTACTATGTTCTGCGTCAGCTTTGGAATGAAAAATATAAAAGAGAGACAAGCAGTAAGTTAAAGTTAAAAGTAAAAAGTAAAAAGTAAAAAGGATTAAAAATTAAAAGAAAATAAGCTAATGGCTGATAGTCGATGGTTGATAGTAAAAGTGTTTGTTAGGATGTTTAAACGCAATACTAAATACGCGACACGCAATACTATTTTTCAATAACTCATAATTCGTAATTAGTAATTTATCACTTGTAATGTTATGCTTTAAGGCGGATTTGAAGAGTCTTTGTATCTAAGCACATACCCAAAACACAACGTATATGTTTCCGGATTTGTAAATTCGCTTAAAATTTTCTCCATGATCTTTGCGGGATTTTAGATTGATTGGAAAAGAACTTTTTTTATGTAAATGTTAGTAGCTGTTTAAAAGTGTTAATTATTACTGGAGAAGACATTTAGAGAAAAGAATGGTGAGATATGAAAAATTTACAAAAAAATAATGGGGGCTGTTACAGGATACTAATACTAAGTGTTTTATTTTTTTTGATTAGCGTTGTTAATGTACAAACAGTAGATAAGGTTTATGCTTTTGATTTTAAATCTCAGGCTGAGGATTTTCTCAGACAGGAAAGGTTTGCTGATCTATTTGATTTTTTAGATATCCTGCGAACAGAAAAAGGGCAGGATATAGACGAGTTGCAGATTGAATATTATACTGTTCTTGCCAAGTCTAAATATCTTGATTATCTGGAACATAAAGAAGATTGGGAGAATTATTATAATCATCTGGATTTCTTTAATGCAGAGATAATAAATAGTGTTGAAGATCTTGTCGGAAAGAATCCTGCTTCGCATGAAACTATTGATCTGCAATATATGGCCTGGAAGGCTTTTATCCGCAATGAGGAAATTGCTTCATCTCAAGAGGCCTTCAATAAACTTATCGATTTAGTTATTCGTTATACAGAAGAAAACAACGATATAGCTGTTTTTAAGCAATTGGCGCAGCGTTTAAGTGATGAAGGTAAGGTGCGCCAGTTGAGTAAGCTTTTTGATTCATATAAAGAATTTTTGGCTGTTAACGGCGGAAGCGATTTCATAGAGCGTCTTGGTGTTATTGCTGGCGAATATCTGGAAAAAGATACAATACAAACAGCAATAGTTATTTATGAGCATTATATTGACCTGGTTTTAATGCAGTATTCACAGGCAAAAGTTCAGCTTGTTCTCAATGCTCTTGCCAATAGGTTTAGACATCATGGATTTGTTAAAGATAGGGATGGTGATTTTGCTGAAAAAATTTACGAGCTTTTAACCCAAAAATTCGGCGAAGATTCTCTAAGCGAAGAGGAGCTGTTTGCCCGCGGATATAATTTAGAGGCAATAAATTCCTATGACAGGGCTCAGGAGGAGTATAAGTATTTTGTAAAGAAATTCCCAAAGAGTGTATATTTGCCTGAGATCTACACGCGCCTGGCTATTATTAATTTGTATT
>CAYTGV010000010.1:39590-70198 GCA_964437495.1 uncultured Planctomycetia bacterium
AAGAGTGTATATTTGCCTGAGATCTACACGCGCCTGGCTATTATTAATTTGTATTTTATTGGACAGACTGGTAGATCATTGCAATTTTTTCAAAAAGTAGCTAATGAATTCTCGAGTTCTTTTTATGCTTCGTTTTGTACGTATAATGCGGCAATGATCTTGCAGTGGAAGCAAGAGTTCGAACTGGCAAGTCGTCTTTATTCCGTATTACTTGCCTCAGGCGGAGCTTATTCTGAGGTGGCAAAAGCCCGTCTTGCTGAAATAGAAAACAAAGAGATGCTGGATGAGGACATGAGATATGTGCTAGAGCATATTGCTGGAACTAAGGAAAGCTCTACTATAGTTATGACACTTAGAAGCCGGCCTCAAAGAGCTTTTGTTGAGGAACAGGTGACATGGTTGGCAACGGCGCAGGATTTCTCATCAGGTACAGTCCAGCCGATTTTTACATATGAATGGTTTGGCGATACAGGTACTAATGATGATCCTGGTAATGACGCAAAAATTTCTACTTTATATAAGGATGCCGGTCCTCGTGTGGCATGTTTTTCCGCTACTATTGCAAAGACACAGGGAGTGTTGTGTAAATCAATATGGGTGCATGAATTAAAAATAAAAATGCCCCAAGATAATACAGTTTTTAAAGCAGGGATTCCCTTTGAGCTTTCTGCAGAAATTTTTCCACCGAGCATTGAAGATAAAGATATAATTTGGAATTGGAAAATCTCAGCAGAGAACTTTGAAGTCCAGGGTAATAAATTGCTGCATTGCATTTATGTGCCTGGTAGTTATGAAGTAGAGCTTATGGCTAATATACATAGCAAGAGAATATTGAAAAAAATTAAAGTAGATATTATTGAATAAACGCAAATAATCATTTAAAACCCGGTAGATATTTGAAAACGCATGTATAAAGAAAAAAGAAAATATGTACGTCTAAATAAAATTTTTCCCGTCGAATTGCAGGTAATCAGTTCTGAAAACAAAATACTTGAGGGCTTAATCCAGGGATTTACGCGTGATGTTAGTTTGGGAGGGTTGTGTGTTCAGGTTAATGAATTTGATAAAGCACACTTAGAAGAACTGAGAAAAAAAAACGGTAATATTGTAGTTTTTTTGAATTTTCCCTTAAAACGAGTTCCGATTAAAGTAGTTGCAAATGTTGCGTGGGTTAAGAAAATAGCCTCGCCTTATCCTAAAAGCTGTTTACTTGGACTTCACTACGAAGTAATTGATGCACATGATCAAAAAAATATCATGCGTTTTGCAAAATACAGCAATGCTTTTCCCCGAGTAGTTGGGCTGGGGATTCTGTTGCTTTTAATCATATGCGCTTCGCTCTTGCTGCGAAACTTCCAGCTTATTCGTGATAATACAAGGCTTTTTGACAATATTAGTAATTTCAGCTCTCAACAGTCAGATATAAACCAGGAGCTTGATAAAATTCGAACTGAGAAACAGTCTCTGATTATGATGATGCAAAGGAGCGCTTCTCAGGTAATCCTTTTAAAAGATCGGCTTACTCAGATTGAAAAGCAAGCCCAAAAGCAGTGGGAGAAAAAAGATGAAGCTAGTCTTGATAAATTTCTCCAAGAGCGTAATAAGCTTAATCTTGAGCTTGCCAGCTTGAAGAAATCAAATATAGACATGGAAAGGCGATTGCAAAAATATGTAAGCAGTCAAAAAAGACTGATATCTCGGCTAAAAGTCGTTAAAAGGAAAAGAACGATGCTCGACAACAAAACACTGGATTTGATGCGTCAGTGGTTAATCTCAGCACAGAGTTCAAAAACCGGACTTATTACAAGCTATGATAATGATGAAGGATTTCTGGATGTCGGTTTTACTTATGATCAGGCTCTAAGTGCCTTTAATTTCATTAATCTTAGGCAGTATAAAAAGGCCAAAATGATTTTTGATTTCTATAAAACCGATGCTCTGAAGATAAAGGGGGGATATGCAAACGCTTATGATGTTATAACCGGCAATGTCAGTGAATATATTGTTCACAGCGGCCCTTCAATTTATCTTGCCCTGGCAATGCTCAGGTATGAGAAAATGACAAATGATCTTAGCTATTTTTCCGTGGTTGAGGAGATCGGAGATTGGCTATTAGCGCTTCAGAAGGAAAAAAGCGATGGGTCCCTGCCCGGGGGTCCTGGCGTACAATGGTCAGGTACTGAGCATAATCTTGCTGCATATAATTTTTTCAGTAAGCTTTATAAAAGAACAAAAGACAACAAATATGACATAGCAGCTAAAAGAATACTCAATTGGCTCAAGAAGTATGCTTATAACAAAAAGCTAAAGCGGTTTAATCGAGGGACAGATGATTCAATGATAGCTACAGATGCAATGTCGCTAAGCATTATGGCCTTAGGGCCAAGGCAGCTCGAAGAGATGGGTATTGATATCGATTTTTTGATCAGTACTATTGAAGAAAACTGTAAAACAAAAGTGCGTTATATAAATTCCCTAGGGAAAAAAATGGAAGTTAGCGGTTTTGATTTTTGTTCTCCCTCAAGTATAGGGAGAGGCGGGGCGATTTCTGTTGAATGGACTTCGCAAATGATCATTGCTTTTCAGATCCTGGGAGAGTTTTATGAAGACAAGAAAATGGGTGAAAAAGCCGATGAGTCTAAGCAGAAGGCAGATTATTATCTGGGAGAGCTGGAAAAACTTCTTATAATGCGGGCAAATTTTGGTATGCGTAAGGCCTCTGCCGGATTGCCTTATGCCAGTAGCGGGGGGATTGATACCGGACATGGCTGGTATACTCCAAGTGAGTGCTCGATATCTGCCGCGGGGACTAATTTTGCAATTTTTGCCAAAGAGGAGTATAATATATTTTAGGATATTTAAGCATGATTTATTTACCAAGGATGGTTAAAATTAAAGTGATAATATTAAACGTAAATATTAAACGCATGAGATTTGTTGTTTTCTGTGTATTTTATTTTAAAAAAAAAGTGCAGGAAGCATTATCCCCCAAAGTAATATACCTGCTTTTACTTGCTAAACATAAAAAATTTCTTCTAAATATTTCTTGTATTGTTTTAATCGTTTTGTTCTTCTTGGGGCTAGGGCAGCCCGATAATCTCTTTGCACAAAATTATTCCGCGCAGCGTTATCTTGGGGAATCATATGAGGAAGATACTGCTGAGGAAGAAGAAACCGCCGAGGATTATGGCTATGACCAACCAGAACTTAGGGATACGGTTGTAAAGGGAAGTTATCGTCTTAATTTTGGTATTAAAGATGGGGAATTCCAGTGGAAGGATGCAAATTATCTTTTACAGGAAGGTTCATGGAGATATTTTTTTGGTGAACAGAGACATAATACCTATGATCCGGCAATTTATAATAATTTCAAGCTAACTATAGATGCTCCTTTAAATGAAAAGCTATCTTTTTATGCAAAGATAGTGGTTGATCCCTGGTCTTTTGTCGGTAAATCAAAGGCAACTACAATCCCTAGCTGGTATGGACCAACAGCTGTTGATGATCCTGTTGAAATACAGTTAAAATACTGGTCGAATTCAGGGAGAGTGTTTCCGGAGATTGTACGCTCCTCAGAAGGGGATTCATTTGCTATCCCTGAGACAAAAGTTAAGGATGGTTATACTCAGCCGGTTAGTGTATTAAGTGATTGGGGTGGAGGAACACATAGGATAGATTTGCCAAGCTTGAAAATAGAACAAGAATTTAAGCCGATAAGAGCTTTGTGGCTTGATCTTAAAGAAGATGAATCCCGTGCTATTGTTTTTCTTTATGCTGAGGAAAATATCTCTATGTGGACCGATGATCCTCTGTTTCTGGTTAATAATCATATTGTCTGGGAGCCAAGCCCCTGGCTGAATATGTATAGTCCGGGAAGGCTTTATAATTCAGGATGGGAGAACGGAGACTGGACCATGGACAGCCAGCTGCGCGATAGTGAAAGTAATTGGCTTACACTGCTGAGGGCATTTAGGTTTGAAGGTGAAATTGCCTCAATATATACTGATTTTATGATTGCAGCGCCTATGGATCCCTGGGATGATTATAACCATATTGACAATGTTCCCATGGCTGTTCGTTTTAAAAAAGGAATAACAGATTGGCTGATGCTCGGTTCAATTTATACCGCGCGGTGGGGATATGACCTGGGTACCTATGATGCTTTTGATCAGGCTATGGCGATTGACGGTCTTATTGCAATAAATGAATACCATAATCTAAAAATGGAGTATGCTTATTCATTGACTAAGCATAATCTTAACGAAGAGATAAGAGAAACTGCTGAGGATGACGCTGCTTATAAAATAGTCGTTGAGAGTGATGTTAATCCGTTTGATCTTGAAATGAAATCAGACCTGAGCCTTTCCCGTATGGGCAGAGAATTCCAATCGCCTTTGTCCCATTATACATATACGCGTGATGATCTGGCCTGGGGAAGACATATATCATTCTATAAGAGAAGTAAAGAAGAGGAAATGTATCGTATCGGCAATGGCCTGGACAAGGATAGGCAAGTAGTTGCCTGGGGTGTCTTTTTCGGAGGTTATGATGAAGTTGATGCTTATTTTAATCTTCGCAATGTTAGAAATGCGACAGACAATGGCTTTGTGGAAAATATCTTTCGCAATGAGTTTTCTTATCAATCTAGTGATGACTTGCTTTACAAGTTTTTGTTCTTGTATCACCAGAAAGATGAGACAACTGATAACAAAAGCCAGGATATATCGACAATGTCTGCTGGGTTTCAGTATGATTTTTGCCAGTGGATACGACTTGAGGAAATCTGGGAGAGGACCAACCAGTACCCGGATTATCCGGCTCGAATCTATGACTGGCTGACTATTAATCCCCCAGCGCCTTATCCGCACTATTATATTGTATCATCACGCCTGATATTTACTCCGCGTGATTGGGTGGAAATATCTCTGGAAAATACATACAATGAATTTGAGCATGCGACAACGCTGGATGATTTTATGAATTATACAGGAACAACAATTAGGCTTTGGCCTAACCACAGATTATCTGCGAATATAGTCTATCGTTATAGTAATGTTGCTGATTATATTCAAAATTATAAGAAAACAGGCCATCATAATATTTATTTTGATTGTACCTATGATATCTTTGATGATGCCCGTATTAAACTGCAATTCAGTGACCTGGGGACTTATGTAGAAGGTATTGGCTGGCAATCATCAGTCTTAGATACCCAGCATATAATTCGTCTGATATACGAAGGAAAATTTTAGTGAGCAGGCACTCCGGTGTAACGCTTATCGAGCTTTTGGTTACGATGAGCATACTTGTGCTTCTTATCGCTATCCTGTATTCCGTATTTAATGTATCTTTGCGCGCCTGGGGAAAAGCTGATAATATGATGCAGGTTACTACTGCTGCCCGGGTAGCGCTTGATCAAATGTCTAAAGAGATAGCAAGTGCCAGAATAATATCAGGCAGCAATTCCTATTATTGTATTGGATTTGATGCAAGTGTCGGAAGCAGTTGGAGAACTGATTGTATTAGTGATGAGTTTTATTTTATCGCGCCATTAAAACCCGGTAATTCAGACGGAGGATCTGATTTGTGTGAAGTTGGATATTGGCTTGATGACAATGGTACAGCAGATAAGTCAGATGATGCTTTAAGAAGATTCTATGTTACTGATGATCGCAATACAGATCCTACCCCTGAGTTTGATTTTGATTTTTCTACACCAGCAGGAAAAACATCAGCCGGAGAGTTTATATTAAATGTTATTGATCTTAGATTTGATTATTTTGATGCCAATGATAATTTGTTTACCACTTGGAATTCAAGTACTTCTGGTACTAAACCGGCAAAAATCAAAATTTACGTTACAGTAGCTTTTGGTAAGGGAGTAGCATCAATTAATCCGGATTTCATCAGCAAAGAATTCACTACAGTTGTTTCTTTGCCCCAATAGGAGACTGTTGCAAAACACAGTCTTATGCAGTATAAATCTTCGACAAATTATTCCAGGATATTAGCTGTATTCATCTGTTTTTTAAAAAACTTCCTAAAAAAATGTGGATAAAATGATGTTTGGCTTATTTTTTTTTGCTAAAATTATAACATCTTTGTTCCCAACATCTTAGGATCTAATATTAGAATGAGCAAAGAGAAAGGCTTTTAAATTAATTTTAATCTTGCAGGTTGTAAGTGATTTGATTGACAAAAAGGGTCTTTTTTGCTATATTATTCCTAAATCCAAAAATCTAACTATTTATATTTTCAATGTATTGCGTGAAAATTTATGTTTTGCTATATTGCTTTAAATATAGAATAAATCAACTTAAAAGAGAGCTATTTTAGTTCATATTAGCAGTGCTCATAGGTATTGATATCTATTGTGGCCCCTCCTGAATACATGAGTGACCCAGATTTAAACCAAGAAAGCTAAACCGGATATTCCAATTTTATAAGGGTTAAAGATAATGTATAGAGTTATTTTTACAGTTTTAGCTGGTGCTTTCACACTATGCTTTTGTTTATTGCCTGTTTTGGAGAAGCTTGCTCAAGAAAATGGCCTGTTAACACATCAATATCCCGAAAAAATTGACAAAAGAAGAGTGCCCTATATCGGCGGGATCGGCATGTTTTTTGTCTTTGTTACGGTTTGTATTATCTCTGTGCGGATTTTTCCTTTAAGTATAGATAAAGGACAAGTTTTCCTTTACTTATTTTGCTCCGGCCTGATTGTGGCTTTCGGGTTTTATGATGACTTAAGGGAGCTTAAGCCGGGTGAAAAGCTTATTGGACAAACTATTGCAGCTTTTATTTTTGTAATATTTGGCATGCATACCCAAATTATATACTTAAATGATTTCTTTAATATTTGCCTAAGCTTATTCTGGATAGTTTTACTGGCAAATGCTTTTAACTTGCTTGATATCCTTGATGGCCTGGCCGGGGCAATATCAATAATTAATATTTTTACATTTTTTTTGTTTGCAATACTCACTAATAATCATTTTGTTTTAATATTTTCTTCTTGTTTGCTTGGTATACTCTTTGCATTTTTACGTTATAACCTGCCGCCGGCTCGCATTTTTATGGGAGATGCGGGTAGTCAGTTTTTAGGATTTTCTCAAGCGGTTATGGCAATTTCTCTTAGTTTAGCTCCAAGCGGCAAGGAGATCGGATTACTTATCCCGCTGGTAATTCTAGCTATACCGCTTTTTGACTTTCTTTTTGTTATATTAATGCGGATGAAACAAGGAAAGTCTATTTTTTTAAAGAGCAATGATCATTTTGTTTTTAAAATGCTAGAATTTGGGATTGCTCCTCAAACTATAATACGTCTTATGATAATTCTTACTGTGCTTACAAACAGCTGTGCATTTACAGTATATCTTGTTTCCAATGCTATTGGATTGATCGTTTTCATATTGTTATTAACTGCTTTAATCTTATTTGGTTTTAAGTTAAGTCGAATGGAAATTAGCTGATGAATAAAAAAATTGTAATATTAGGGGCCGGGCTTGCTGGATTAAGTACGGCTTATCATCTGCAAAACGGTTGTTGTGTCTATGAACAGGGAAATGAGGTAGGAGGGCTTGCTCGCAGTGATAAAATTGACGGCTTTATCTTTGACCATGACGGACACCTGCTGCATTTTAAAACCGAATATGTAAAAAAACTTATCCAAACTCTTCTTCCCGGATTATTTATATCCCATAACAGAAATTCCTGGGTTTTTTCACATAATGTGTTTACGAAATATCCCTTTCAGGCAAATACCTTTGGTCTGCCCTCCCAAGTAGTAAAAAAATGTATTTTAGGCATGTTTGATGTCGTATCAAAAAATAAGACAACTGAAGAAGCTAATCTAGCGCAATGGATGCAGCATAATTTTGGTGAGGGGATTACTAGGCATTTTATGTATCCTTATAATCATAAGTTTTGGACTTTGCCGCCTGAAGAGCTTATCCCTGATTGGACGCAAAATTATGTGCCGCATGTTAATTTAAAGACAGTGTTGGACGGAGCGTTTAGCCTGAAAACAAAACCGCTGGGATATAACAGCGAGTTTTGGTATCCAAAAACAGGCGGTATTGACCAGATAGCCAAAAGCATGGCTAAAAGGGTCAGTAATATAAAAACCAGGCATAAAATGAATGCAGTGGATATTAAAAACAAGAAAGTTTATTTTGAAAACAGTGAGAGTGTGAAATTCACAGAGCTTATCTTAACAACCCCTCTTGGAGCTTTGCAAAAGCTGATAAAAGATACTATGCCTAAAGAGGTAAGACAGGCTTTTTCAAGATTAAAGTATTTGTCTATTTTTAACCTTAATCTTGGTGTGAAAAGGGAGAATATAAGTGACAAGCATTGGATATATTTTCCTGAGAATAAGTTTTGCTTTTTCCGGGTAGGCTTTCCGACAAATTTCTCAAAAAATGTAGCTCCCAGTAAAACCAGCTCTCTTTATGTGGAAGTGTCATATTCAGAGTTTAAACATATAAATAAGAAAAATATCATTGCCTCTATAGAAGCAGACTTAATAAAAGCAGGTATATTAAAAGCGGATGATGATATTCTTACCAGACATATAAACGACATTAAGTATGGCTATGTGATCTATGATAAGAGTTATAGGGATAATATAAAAATAATCAATGATTATTTACGAAAGTTTAATATTTATACTGCTGGAAGATTCGGCAGATGGAAATATATGTCCATGGAGGATGTTATCCTTGACGGCAAACGAGTAAGTGATTGCATAAAGAAAAAATGAAAAATAATTATTTTGCGCAAATCTATAGTTATAAAGAGTTGATCAGAGCCTTAGCAGATAAAGAAGTGAAGATAAAATATAAATCTGCTGTTCTGGGACATCTATGGGCATTGCTTAATCCTCTGCTCTTGATGCTTGTTTTTTCGTTTGTGTTCAGTGTTATTATGCGGGTTCAGATAAATAATTATCCGGCTTTTCTTCTTTGTGCCCTGTTGCCATGGTTTTATTTGAGCTTTTCCCTGAACGGGGCGACGACATCGATAGTTGATAATGCGAGCCTGATTAAAAAGGCCTATTTCCCGCATGAAGTGATACCGCTGGCTATTGTATTAGCTAATCTCTACAACTTTTTAATATCGCTTGTCCTGCTTTTTGCTTTTCTTCTTTTTTATTCGATTTATCCAAGCCTTGCATGGTTTTACCTGCCATTGGTGGTTTTACTGCAAAGCATCTTTGTGCTTGGACTTTGCCTGCTGAGCTCGGCAATGCACACAATGTTTAGAGATATTAAATATATAGTTGAATTGATATTGCTGATTTGGTTTTATGCGACGCCGATTTTCTATCCGCTTTCTTTTGTGCCGGATAATATAAGGAGGTTTTTTCTTCTGAATCCTTTAACTGTTTTTATTAATCTTTACCGGGGAATACTATTAGACAGACAAATGCCGGAGGCAGGATTATTATTATTGGCTTTATTGCTAAGCATGGCTTTTCTTGTTTTAGGTATGATTGTTTTTAATGCGAAGAAAAAGAGTTTTGCAGATGTAACTTAAAAAACAGGGTATAGCGTATAGGGATTAGCGTTTAGGGAAAATAATATCCAAACCTGTAGGGGCTCTAGCTTGCCCCAGCCCGATATCATAGGTGAATGGAATAGCGCTATTGGCACTACGCGGATAACAAACAAAAGGTGATTTTATGCCGGAAACTGTAGTAAGTTTAAAAAATATAGATAAACACTATTGGCTTAGAGTTGCCAATCAGTCTTTGATCGGCAGTGTGCTCAGATTATTCAGAAAAAAGGGTAGAGATGGGGCGAAAAAAGAAATTTGCGCGCTAAAAGATATTGAATTGTGTATAAAAAAAGGGGAGGCCATTGGTATTATCGGAGAAAATGCATCAGGTAAGACAACGTTACTCCGGATTATAAGCCGAATTACCATGCCTAGCAGGGGGCAGCTGCGGGTTTTGGGAAAGGTGGCTGGACTTTTGGATTTAGGCGCTGGGTTTCACAGTGAGCTGACCGGCAGAGAGAATATATATCTTGATGCGGCTTTGTATGGATTGGGCAGAAATGAAATAGATGATGTTTATGAAAAAATAGTTGAGTTCTCGGGTTTAGGGGATTTTATTGATGCGCAGGTAAAGGCATACTCTCAGGGTATGCTTGTGCGTCTTGGCTTTGCTATAGCTATACATGTTAATCCTGATATATTTCTTATCGATGATAGTTTGGCGGTGGGGGATGAGGCATTTCAGCGTAAATGTCTCAATAAGATTACCCAGCTAAAGGAACAGGGAAAAACCATTATTGTTGTTTCCCATGACCTTGATTCTATCAGCCGTATTTGTGAAAGAGGTATTTTGTTGCAGTCCGGCCGGATCGTAAAAGATGATTCTATCCATAAGGTTATTTTGCGTTATGTGGAAGCTGTGGGTAATAAAGAATCTATTGCCTCTGTTGATAGCAAAAGAATGAGTGTGATCTTTAACAGCGGGAAGATCATACTTTTATGGGATGGAAAGCCATTGACCAAAAACTTCGGAGGATATGTAAGCTTTCAAATTCGGGATAAATGGATCATGTTTTGGGGAGCACGATGGAATGTAATTGAAAATAATGATGGGGGTTGGAAAGTACAGGGAGTTTTCGATAAATATGGTATGAAGCTTATTTTAGAATGTGCTATAATTAATGAAAGTTTGTTGAATTTTAATTTTCAACTTAAATCTTCACGTTCAATAGACTTAAAGAAAGTTAGTTTTGGTTTTATGTTTAGTGAGAAATACGATAAGTTTCTCAAAGGGGAGTGTTTGGAAGATATTGAGATGATTAAGAGCACAGGACAGGATTGGACAGATGTCTATAGGACAGACGAGGCGAATGCTCCGTTGGTACTTGTCGCTGATCAAAATATACCAGTGCTTAAATTAAGCTTTGAAAAAGATGAATGCTCTAGCTTCCGACTTATTCAAAGCACAGGCCCGGAATTAGATGCTAAAGTTTTGCAAATGCAAATGAAGATAGCGAATGGAACAAAGATTGAGAACACAGAGGGCAATGTTGTTGAAAACAGGGCTGAACTTGAGATTTTAGATGAAAGTGAATTTGAGGATTTTCTTCAAAAGCTTCAATCAACAAGGCGGATAGAGTCAAAAGGGCTTAGATTAAAGCTGAAAAATAAAAGAATGCAGGTTGTTTATAATGATTTGGAACTAACAAAAGGAAAAGAATTTACTTTTGGATTTTATTATTCAGGGCATTATTTTGATTTATTTGATGGAGCCTGGGTTTTGCAAAAGGACGCTTCAAACTTAATGAGTTTATATTCTGAATTTAAGGATCTGAAATTAAGATTAAAGCTGTTTTTGAGTTTGGACAAGAATTCAATAAAATGGGAAATTGATGTTCAGGGATGTAAATCTCCTGAAATCATAGATCTATTGATGCAGATTTATTTAACAGATAAATATGAAAAATATTTTGACCTTGAAACTGAACAGACATTTAGCTCTGCTTCAGAACATGCTGAACAGATCAAACAAGGCGGATTGTTAGGTTTATTTACGCAGGCTTATGATCTTCCCGCGATTGCTTTTGAAGGAGTAAAAGGAACTAAGTTGAAATTGCAAAATGCAAGTTTCGATGTGCCTGGTCGTGTTTTAATTAACAAAATTCCTGTGTCTCAAATAGCAAGCGGAACAATTGTTTTTCTTGATTCTTTGGCAGAGAAAACGGTTTTTATCGAAAATAAACAAAAGGAATGCAGGGTGAGTACTGTTCTGGTTGAGAATGATTTAAAAATTGGTTTTAATAAGAATAGAGTAAGTATTTATTATAAGGGCATCGAAATAACTGAGGGTGAGGGCTTTTGCAGTGGAATCCATTTCAAAGGGAGATGGTATGAGTCAAAGCAATTGATTAAAGAAATTAGTAAAGAAGAGAATAAAATAAAGGTGATAATTAATAGGCGTGTGCCGGAAATCACCGAATTGTGGGAAATTAGCCTTGAGGGAGGGGCAATATGCTGGTCAGTAATAGTTAAATCATCAGTTTCTTTGCCGGAACTATGCTGCAAAGCGGGAATAATTATAAGGCCCAATTATAGACAATGGGTGCATTCCTTTCATGAGGGTAAATTTTCCGATAAAGTGGAGAATAACCAAGTAATTGATTTAGATGATTCCAATAATATATTGCTTGGGTTAAGAACAAATAAAAGTGAAGAGACTTTTCCGGTGCTTTTTTTTGAAAGGGAATACGTATCTATCCCCAGGGGGATTATCATCTATGGGGATCAAAAGAGCAGCCTGCTCATGTTTAAATTTGAAACGGAAGAAACGATTAACAAGAACAATGAGCAGAAAGTTTTTACTGGGAAGATAATGTTAAGTAATCAAAATAGCTGGGAAAATAATATATCTAAACATAGGCTGCAGCATTTTTCCCTCATTACAGACAAAAGATTTCAATTAATTTCTGCTTTTAAGGAAATCAGGTTATTGTGTGATAAAAAAAGATTAACTGAAAAATGCGGATTAAGAGTTTCTTTAACTGCTGAAGGCAGGAAATTGTATTCAAAAGATGCTTTTTGGAAAATAAAAAAAGTAGGGCAGGATAAAATTGAAGTGGAATTGACTTGGAAGGATTTTCCAATATTGCAAAAATGGTGTTTTCGAAAGGATGATGAAGCGATAGAGTGGACTGTTACGTTAATGTTAAAGCAGCGCTTAAAATTAACAAAACTTTTTATCAATATTTTTTCTGATTTCACATTTAATTACTGGATAAATGGTAAAGATAAAGGCAGCATTAATTTAAGAAAATTTGAAACAGAATCAATCACACTTTTTGAAAAAAGAAGTAATTTTATCGGTGTATATCGCGATGTGATATCTACCGAAACGCCAGCATTGTTATTAAATCCCTTGGTTGATATGAACGAATGGTTTCTTCATCTATATGCATATCATAAGGATGCAGAGATGACCTGGGGGGCGCATTGTATTATAGGTCCTGAGGGGAAGTTTTTTGCATCAGGAAATCATGAAATTTTTAAAGCAAGGCTCTTTCTATTAGAGGATGAAAATAAGTTAAGTGAATTAATTGTTTCTCAGAAAAGGGAAAATTTTCCGGAAATATCTAGTGGTAATTTAACTGTAAAGGTTAAAGACGCAAAAGTTAGATTATACTGGAAAGGGCAGGAGTTAACAAAGACTTTAGGCTTGTATAGTGCTTTTTTCAACGGTAAGGATTGGGTGGATTCGTCTTTGGCGAAATGGCAGATTACGGTCTCATTGAATAAGATTGTTATCTCTTTGTCTTGGAATCAATTGTTGGTTTTTCAAAGATGGGAACTGGGTTTCAATGATGATGAGCTTTGCTGGGAAATGCATACTGACATTCAGCAGGAAGGCATTAATTCTGTAATAGCAGCCTTAATGCTAAATGATAATTATAATTATTTTCAGACAGAGTCTGTTAGTAGCAAGGAGTTTCCGGCAGATTTCAAGGAGAACCGCTGGGAGCATCTTTTATTAACTAAAGGTGGTATTGATATAAAAGCAGAAAATGAAAATTTTCCCAGGGTTATTTTTGAAGGGTTAGTGACTGAACATGATTATAATAATATTTTGGAAAATTCTGATAAATTACATTCAGGCCGCGTGTTGAAATGTGAGACTAAGATTGTCTTCAGTAAAAATGAAGGGAATAACACTATTTGTTCTAAAGTAAAAATCAGAATAAAGGACTAGGCTTTAACTGTTTTGTGCGGGTTGTATAGGAGGTAAAATAAATGGAATGTTCTCATGAAATGAATTTAAATTGCGCACCTGAAAGTTATACTGTCCCAACTTTTTGTTGCTTTACTCTTACTGATGCATGTATGCTGCGTTGTAAAATGTGTCAAAAGTGGAAGGAAGATATTTCTATAAAACCAGGTTGCAGAAATATGGAACTTGATGATTGGAAAAAATGCGCGATATCTTTAAGAAAGATTGCTCCTGATGATTTTATTATAAATTTTGGCGGAGGGGAGGTAACCCTTGTGCCATGGTTGTTTGATATTATACATTTTTGTAAAGATCTTGGGTTTAAAACAAATATTGCTACAAATGCTTTCCTTATTGATAAGGCGATGGCTAAAAAAATAGCCTTAAGCAAACTTGATTATATTAATATTTCTTTAGATAGCTTTGATGAGAGTACGCATGATAGGTTGCGTGGGGTAAAAGGAGTTTATTCTAAAGTAATGGAAGCAATAGAGTTGCTCGATAAATATGCATCACAAACGAAAATTAGTATTTGTTCTATCATTATGAAACCTACGCTTACTGGGATGGTTGAATTAATAGAATGGGTGCAGTCAAATGATAAAATCGATATGATTTATCTTATGGTTTTAATGCAGCCGAATAATACTGCGCCTCAAGAACAGTGGTGGACAAATGAAGAATGGGATGAGTTATGGCCTGATGACTGCGATAAAGCAGCGAAGGTATTGGATAATATTATTCAGTTAAAGCAAAAAGGATATAAAATTTGCAATCCGGTTGAGCATCTTCAAGCATTTAAGGCATATTTTAGGGATCCTAGCAAATTTGTCAAAAAAAATGCATGTCATATTGATCGGGCTGTGCATATTAGTTCTGTAGGGGATCTTTTTATGTGTTATCAGCAGGAGTGTGTGGGTAATCTTCATGGTGAAGATCTTAAAGAGCTTTGGATGAGTGAGTTTGCAAGTAAAGTTCGTAATAATATTAAAAAGTGCCAGCGAAATTGCCATTTTTTATTGAATTGTAACTTTGAAGAATAGGGAAAAATCGTTATATGCGTTTTATTGAACAGCATTTAAAAAGAAATGGGTCTTTTTATTGGGTATTAGCAATAATAATTTTCCATTTTGTGAATAATCTTATTTGGTGTTCGTCTGACTGGGTGACAATTGAGGATGATATGTGTACCCATCTCCAGACGCATTTGTTTTTCTATTCTCAAATTAAAAAAGCAGTTATTTCTGATCTGGGGCTGGTGCATATTTTTAGTACGATTGCCGCATTAATGAAAAGTTCACGGACTATTTTGTATCCGCCTTTAGTTTATTTTGTGTCTGCATTTGTGAATATTGTCTTTGGGACAGCACATATTATGGTGACACGTCTTACGCATATGATATATTTTGCAATCTTGATCAGCTCGGTATATTGTATTGGTAAAACATGTTTTGATAAAAAGGGGGGAATAATAGCGGCGTTATTGGTTTCTTTTTTTCCCGGTGTTTTAGGTGCGTCAAGATTGTATACACTTGATCTGCCTTTGACAAGTTTTACTGCTTTGGCGATATATTGCTTAATTAAAACAAAATATTTTTCAGATTTCAGAAGGTCTATTATTTTCGGGGTTATTTTAGGCCTGGGAATAATGGTTAAAGGACAAATATTACTCTTTCTTGTCGGTCCGATAGGATATGTTCTTGTTAAAAGTTTATTTAAGAGGGATAGAAATAATAGTGAAAAATTTATCTGCGCTAGAAATTGTATGCTGGCATTACTAATTGCCGGGATATCTTCGTTTTTATGGTTGTGGCCGCGTTTTAATGTGCTTTTAGATAGATTTTTGTTTCTTCTATATGGGGTGATTAATGATCCTAAGGTTCCTGTCATGAAGCTGGATGTATTGTCTTGGAATTGGCTGCTTAGCTATGTTTATTTTGCGCTTAATAATGTATCTCCCGTATTGTTTGGTCTTTTCTTATTGGGGTTGTTTAGCTCTGTAAAAGCACAGTTTAAGTTTAAAGGGATCATAATCTCATGGATAGCTGTTTCTTATTGTATCCTATCCTTGTTTTCCATGAAAACAGATAGGTATTTTATGCCGGCTTTACCTGCTATAGCACTAATCACAATAGTGTTCTTTGATTCAATCAAAAACAAGGTTTTTCAGAAGAGATTATTAGCTGCTACTGTAGGATTTGCTATATTTCAAGCTATGTTTTTATCTTACTCTCCCCGGAGCCATGATATAACTGTCCAAGCGCAAAGGAGCTCAATTTTCTATTTTATAACGCCAATGCATAAACCTGAGATCGCAAAGGAAAAGGAAGATTATAAAAATTTTTTTTTAGAGAGTCCTTGTGTTAATCCACATAAGTCAAACATAGAATCAATCGCAGTAAATATTTTTAATGATTTAGCCCCTGTTTTCAGAAATAAAGCAATTGATGTCGGGATAGCTCTTGAATATAATACCTGGAATGCTGCTTTTTCTCTCAAGTATGTTTTAAAAACAATGAATTCAGAGATGAAAATTTTTCAAATAAGTAAGAATAAGTATTATCCGCTATTAATAGAGAGGGATAGGCAGACCTATAACAGTTTAAAGAAGAATAAGTATGATTATTTGATTGCATTACAAGAAAGGGGCATTGTTAATGACAATCTTCAGGGACTTGTTGCTGCTCCGCTAAGCGATCTTTTAGCGGATAATATTGGTAATCTGGATAAATATTATTTAAAAAATCAATATAAGGTTTTACCTGAAGGTTATAATGTCTTTTTATTTAAAAGAAAATATGGAAAACTAGAAATTTAAGCATTACTTGTATTTGTAAAAGGGTAGAATGTGAAGATGTGGTCTAAGGGTAAAAAAAAATATTTACCAGTTTATTCGTTTTTTTTAATGAATTTTGGAATCTTATTGGTTGTCGCAGCAGACTATGTTGCGTTTGTTATATTCATGGGAAAAATACAGGCGCTTGTGCTTTATAACAACCAAACAAGAGAGGTGAAGAATATAAGTAAAGAAACAATGTTAAAACTGGGATGGACAGGGGTTGAGGAAAAGAAAAGTAAATTCACTAGATTTAACGCTGGTAAGAAGGAAAATATTGTGCGTGTAGGGTGTTTTGGAGATTCTTTTAACGCAGGAGAGGAAGTGTCCGAAAATTATGATTATCCTTCGTTGCTGCAACAGATTTTTTAAAAAATGGTTATAAGAATGTTGAAATTATAAATTTTGGAGTTTCCGGATATGGTTTTCACCAGTCTTTTATAATGTTTGATGAAGTCGGACGTAAGTATGATTTAGATTATGTTGTCTTCGGTCCTTCTGGATTCCAGTTTGAGAGGGAGCATACATTTAGTTTTATGATTAGGAGTAAAAAAGATAAATTCGTTTTGCATGCAAGATACATCCTGGATGGTGAGGAGTTGAAAATCATTAAAGTAATAGGTGATGATTACGTGCAGAGAAGTGAAAATTATTTTCGGTTTATTCCTCACATGCAGTATCTAAAATATGATTGTTATGCGCCGATGTTTCTTTCATGTTTGGTTTCCCCGGAGAAAAATCTGTGGAATCCCTTTTATTATTATAAGGATGGTTTGTCGAGAGAAATAATGCTAATATATGAAAAGTTGCTTTTAGCATTGGTGAAAACCAAAAAAGAAATAGTATTGATTGAATATTATTGGGGGATCACTCCTTTAGCAGAACAACTAAATAAGGAACATTTGCATGGAGCAAAAATTTTCAGGATGAGACGATTTCCTTATCAAGCTATTTTAGGGCATAATAGCCCTTTAGGAAATATGATTTTAGCGCAACAGGTGTTTGATTTTTTAGTTAATAATAGTGTGAGTAATATTGGATTATTGAAGATAATTGATAATAATCATCTTTCTCCCTCTAAGGGTATTTCTTTAATTATAAAGCCAGATAGCTGGGAAAATATTTGTATTGAGATTGAAGGGAAAAGGATTGGTGTGTTTGCTGACTTAGGGGCTCAGAAAAAAAGCAGCAGGAAAAGCTCGTCTAGTTTCTTTACAAATAATGCAAAATCATTAATCTCGTTTACTTTTGATGGCCAAAGTATGCTCAATGGGTGTTTTTTGTCGGTTGAATTTGAATTTAGGAATAATAATAATATTGAATTGGAAATAAGAAGAAATTTCAGTGTTCAACATTATGATCTGGGGACAATAAAATTATTAGTTCCGGAATTAGCTATCGCTGGATTTGAGACTAAAAAATTTAGATTAGAAGAGGATGGAGATAAAATCATAATAAGACTAACAGAGCAACTTCAAAAAATGATCGGTTCTATAGGGGGGGGCGGCGCAGTGTCATTGCTTTTGGATGGAAAAATGATTTGTAATGGACGTTTCCTGGGAAAAGGTGAGACAATTGAATTGGTCCCCCCAAAACATAAATTTAAGGTTTCTAGAGCAATAGGGACTGCTTTATTGGACTTTGATTCTTTGCCTGATGAGGGGAATGTGAATATAGTTTGTAAAAGTATCAAGGGAGAAAAAAATATAATTAAATTTGCCAAATATAAAAAAGAGCATAAAAAAATATCGTTTAACCAGAAAAAGGATAAAAATATTTTTCAAACTAAATTTCGGAGGAATTTTAATTAAGATATGGAAAAGTCTATTTTGAATAAAAGTGGGATCAAACCTGGGTTTTGCTGTTTTGGTATTACAGATGCCTGTATGTTGCGTTGTAAAATGTGTGAGAAGTGGAAAGATGATCTTTTTACTAAAAAGGATATTGTGCTTCCGACAATTGATCATTGGAAACAATGCATTAGTGATCTGTCTGAAATGGTTGACTTTCCCTTTGAGCTTGATCTGGGAGGTGGGGAAGCCCTTTTATATGACGGACTTCTGGAAGTAATAGATTATAGTGTTAAAAAAGGATTTAATACCTCTATTGCAACAAACGCGTATCTTATTGATGAAGAAATGGCAAAAAAACTAAATAATGCCGGGTTAAAAGTAATTAGTATATCTCTTGATAGCCTTAATGAGAAAACGCATGATTATTTGCGTGGAGTTGATGGTGTTTATCAGAGAGTAATGAATGCTATCGAGTATTTGCATAGGCATTGCAAGGGGATGTTTATTAATCTATGCTGTGTCTTATATGATATTAATCAGGAAGAAATCATAGATCTAGTCCACTGGGTTCATAAGGATCATAGAATAGGATACATAAATTTTATGGCTGCAATGCAGCCTAATAATACCCATTTTGAGGAAAATTGGTGGGAGGGTCAATATGGTTATATATGGCCTAAAGACCCAAAAAAAACAGGTCAAATAATTGATGAAATAATTCTTTTAAAGAAAAGAGGATTTAATATAGGCAACCCGGTTAGTCAATTAAAGGCTTTTAAAGCTTATTATGAAGAACCGAAAAAATTTTTAAAGAAAAAACAATGTAATATGGATAGATGTGTTTTAGTAAGTTCTATTGGAGATATATTTTTGTGTTATGATTTTGATCCAATAGGTAATATTAAAAATGATCGATTAATAGATGTCTGGTATTCTGAAAAAGCTCAGCAAGTAAGAGAACAGATAGCTCTCTGTTCTAAAAACTGTCATCACCTAATAAATTGTTTTGATGAATTTGAAGAGGATTTTTCTTGATGTTAAATCACTTTAAAATGGACTGTAAATATTGATATGGTTTGTAAACCGAGAACTTGCGATATAGATTTCCCAAATAGATGCATGCTAAAATGCAGAATGTGCCATTTTGGAGAGAACGCACAATCAGTAAAGCCTCAGGAGGGGCTGAGCAAAGAGAAATATCGGGAGTTTTTGTGTGAATTGAAGTCATTTGTAGATGAAGATTTCCAGATTAGCTTTGGGGGAGGAGAGCCTCTTTTATATAGCCAGAATTTATTTGATATAGCAGAAATATGCAAAGAATTGTCTTTTAAAAGTTATTTCCCTACAAATGCGTTTTTACTTGATGAAGAAATGGCGCATAAAATTGCGCAATCAGGCATTTCTTCTTTAGGTATTTCTCTGGAGAGTTTGAATAAGCAAACGCATGATTATATTAGAGGCAAGGATGGCTGTTGGGATCAGGTAATGAAAGCGCTGGACTATTTAAAAAAATATTGTCCTCAGGTATCAGTAAATATACTTACTATTATTATGGGGTTGAATTTAGATGAAATTATTGATTTAGCAAAGTGGGTTTGTAATAATCCTTACCTTGAAGGTATTGTGTTTCAGGCTATACAGAAACCTTTTGGTGCTCATTGTTCTGATGATTGGTATGAACTTGATGCTTATTCTGGTTTGTGGATAAAAGATATCTCAAGAGGAAATACTGTTATTGAGGAATTGATCAAGATAAAGGCTTCTGATGAGGGTAAAAACAAAATAAGTAATTCTATTGTCCAACTTAGATTGTTTCAAGAATATTTCAGGGATCCAGCAGGTATGAAAAGAATAAGTAGATGTCATATGGGTGATGGGGTAATCAGACTTGATTGGAACGGAGATGTTGTTATTTGCGGAGATATGGATAGGATAGGTAATATCACTGAAAATGGGATAAAGGATATCTGGTATTCTCAAAAAGCAGATGAAGTCAGAAATCAAATTGTTGAATGCAAAAAAGGATGTCATAACCTTATTAATTGTTTTCAGGACCAAACAGAGGGTGGATGAATATTTTGGAAAAATCTGATAGTGAGCTGGAGTTCACACCAAATTATTGCTGTATAGCATTGCTGGAAAGTTGTTTTTTTAAGTGCAAGATGTGTTATAAATGGCAAACTGATATAAAATTGCGGGATCCGCAGGAGCCGAATGTTGGGCAATGGAAGCAGTTTATTAGTGATTTAGATAAAAATTGCAAGCAAAAACCGCAGATCAATTTTGCCGGAGGAGAACCCTTGGCTCGGGAAGAGACTCTGGAGTTAATGGCATTTGCCTCAGGATTAGGGTTTAATACGCTTTTAGCAACTAATGCTTATTTAATTGATGAACGTATTGCAAAAAAAATAGGACAGGCTAAAGTGCATTGTGTCTCGATTTCATTAGATAGTATGGATCCTCAGATTCATGATGATTTGCGAGGCAAACAAGGCAGTTTTAAAAGAGTCCAAGAGGCAATAACTCTCTTAGATAAATATGCTCCAAATTCTACGGTCGATTTATGTACTCTAATATCAGCAGTGAATCTTGATGGGATAGTTGATTTAGTCAAGTGGGTTGATTCTGATGAAAGAATCAATGGGGTAGGGTTTCAAGCTATAACGCAGCCTTTTAGTACCCCCATAGAGGATAAATGGCATGAAAATCCTAAATATTCCTTTTTGTGGCCCAAAGATATTTCAAAGGTTGATGCGGTTTTGGATAGATTAATTGAATTAAGGTCATCAGATGAGTTGAAAAACCAAAATTCGATTAAAACTCCTGTGAAACAGTTTAGCGTGTATAAACATTATTTTAAAAATCCTGAAAATTTTCTAAAAAAAGGACCGTGTCATATTAGTGTAGAAGCTCTTAATATAACCCCTACTGGAGATGTGCACCTTTGTTTTTATAAACCGGCGATCGGAAATATTAAGGATTCTAATATTAAAGATATCTGGTTTTCTGAAAAAGCCAGAGTAGTAAGATCAATGATCAGAACTTGTACCCGAAATTGTCAATCATTAGTTAACTGTAACTTTGAAGAATCCGAAACTTATATAGAATAATTATGAAACCTGAAATAAAAAATAAACCTGAATTCGCTTGTTTAGGGGTTACCGATGAGTGTATGTTGCGTTGCAAGATGTGCTATAAGTGGCAGGATGATATATTTATTAAAAAAGACCGTTTTTATGGGCTGCCTACATTAGGGCAATATGAAAGGTTTTTTCTTGATTTGCGAGAACTTGTTGATGAAGGATTTATCGTTAATTTTGGCGGAGGTGAGGTTCTTTTACATAAGGATATTTGCGAGTTGATAAAAATGGCTTCTTCCAACGGATTTCGAACAAACCTTAATTCCAATGGGTTTCTGATTGATGAGAATGTAGCGCGAAAACTCGGTGAGGCGGGACTAGTTGATATAAAGTTGTCCTTGGATAGCCTGCAAAAAGAAAAGCATGATTATTTAAGGGGAGTTGATGGTGTGTATGATCAACTCTTAAAAGCAATTGATAATTTGCATGTTTATGCTCCAAATGTGAATATATCAATAATTAGTGTTATTTACGAACAAAATTATAGAGAATTTCTCCCTTTGATAGAGTGGATCAACAATAATGAAAAAATAGACCATGTATTAATTATGGCTGCAATGCAGCCGAATAATACGCCTCCTGAAGAAGATTGGTGGAAAGGGGAATATGGATTTCTTTGGCCTAAGGATATAGGACAAATAGAAAAGCTCTTAGACCAGCTAATTGTTATGAAAAATGAGGGCTACAAAATATGCAACCCTGTTGGACAGCTTAAAGTTGTCAAGAAATATTTTAAAAACCCACGGGAATTTGTAAAAAAAACAGTTTGTAATATGTATAAAGCGATACATCTTAGCTCAATCGGAAAGATGTATTTATGTTATGAATATGGAGAGATTGGGGATATTAAAAAAAATGATGACATAAAAAGTATTTGGCATTCAGATAAAGCGCAGCAGATAAGAGATGAGATTAAGCATTGCAAAAAAAATTGTCACTTTCTGATCAACTGTTTTTTTGAAGAAGATTCAATGGAAACTTAGGATGATATAAAATGATAGAAGCTTGTAAAGAAAATAATTTATCTGATAATGCTTTGAGTTACTGTGATCTAGGCATAGCTTATGAATGCAATATGAAATGTCGTATGTGCAATTTTTGGTTGGATAGTCCATTAAATAAAGATAATGTTCTTTCTATAGAAAATTGGATGGATATTCTAAAGCAAATCAGTGAATTTACGGCAAGCCAAGAGTGTGTGATAAATTTTTCTGGCCCTGGGGAATCTTTACTGCGCAGGGATATATTTAAGTTGATTGAATATGGTCGAAGTTTAAATTTAAAAATCCAGATAATATCTAATGGCCTGTGTGTTAGTGAGGAAATGGCTAAAAATATTCAAAATTCAGGGCTTGAGCATATTTGTTTTTCTCTGGATAGCTTGAATCCGAAAACTCATGATTTTATGCGAGGGAAAGAGCAAGCTCACAAGGCAGTAATGAACGCTATAGATAATATCGCTGCTTTTTCTCCTAAAACTCACATTGGAATTAATACTATTATTAGTGGTGTTAATTTAGAAGAAATTGTCGAGCTTGTGGAATGGGTCGATAAGAATGAAAATATTTTGTATATAAATTTTCAGGCTATCGCACAGCCTTTTTCATATGACCATGCTCCTGATTTGGAATGGTTTAATCGCAAGGAAAGCAGTTTTTTGTGGCCTAAAGATAGTCAAAAGATAGAAAAGACTATCAATAGAATTATAGATCTAAAGAGAAATGGTTATAAAATTGCAGATGATGTTTTGCAACTTAAGGCGTTTCTTAAATATTTTCTTGATCCATTGACTTTCATTAAAAAAAATCGCTGTAACTTAGGACAGGCTAAAGTTTTAAACATAGATCCGGCAGGGAATATCGCTATATGTCAACTGGTTGGTATAATTGATAATATTAAAAGCGGAAAGTCGCTTAAAGAGATATGGGCATCAAATGAGTTTTATGAGCATATAGATAAAATTAACAAGTGCCGTAGGAACTGTCATTTGGTTGTAAGTTGCTATTATCATGAAGAGTAAAATTTAATCTTTTTGGGAGGTTATATGTTATGAGCTATTTACAAAGAGTTATTTCAAAATTGAAAAAATATGAATTTGGCAATAATTCAATGAAATTACTTGCCAGAAATCAATGCCTAGAGCTTTTTTTCAATGGGCAAAGATTAACCGGGGATATACGCCTGCATAGTGCGTTGCTTGTAAATGGCAGCTGGTATAGTTCTGCCCAAGGGGTTTGGCAAGTGGCGAAAAAAGATGAATTTTTATTTATTACTATTGATTGGAAAAAAATTCCACTCCGGCAAATTTGGCAATTTAGAAAAATCGACAATGGTTTCAACTGGCTGGTCTATATGGATGTAAAAGAGTCGATAAAGATAGAAAAAATGCTTTGTGGGATCATGCTGCGGCAAGATTATGAAAACTGGATGAGTTCTACGGAAGAGGGAAGTTTTCCTGCTTTTAATAAATCATGGGAAAATATATTTTTGCAGGATGTGAAAAGTAAACTACTGGGAGTAAAAAATACACAAAATCTTCCTGCAGTTATATTTGAAAATCTCCAGCATGGGGAGCTTTTGCTTCAAAATTCTCCGGAGATATTTCAAAGCCGGGGGCTGCGGATTGAGATGGATAATCATAATGAGCAGCTGGAGATAAACCGTTATAAGCCTTTTAATATTAATATGTACCTGTTTGATGCCCCAGAAAAGACAAAAGAATTTCTAGACCAAAAAACCCGTCAGCTACTTGAGCAAAGGCAGCTTAAGGAAGGGAAGTTAAAGCTTGAGCTTGAACATTCCAACATCCATGTTTATTGGGATGGGGCCAGGCTTACGACTAATCAGGGTCTTAATGCCGCTTTAATGGTTAATGATGAGTGGTTTGATTCAAGTAAGGCCATATGGAAGATTGAAAGGATAAATGAACAGTGTATATATATTGATATTGACTGGAGGCCGTTGCCGATAAAACAGTCATGGCAGTTGATTATAAATAATGGTAACTCTTTTTCCTGGAAAGTAAAAACAAAGTTAAAAGATAACCGGGTGGATATGATCAGTAAAATGTCTTTGGGCATGGTTTTAAACCCAGATTATAAACAGTGGCTGGGAGGCTATGAATCAGGCAGCTTTCCGAGTGCTTTTGGCCCTTGGCAGGAGATGATCGAGGATTTTGCCGATGGAGCTATCGGCTTGAAGAATACAGAACATTTACCAGGGATATTATATAAGAATGAGAACGGATATCAGGCAAAGTTGCTCGTGCAAAACGGAGATAAGCAGGCTAAGGCCCGTTTTTTGCAATCGATTCTGGCGGATGGATTTGAATTTAGTCAGCAGATAAAAATCGTTGAAGATAAGAACTTAATAGAGGAACTTATTAAATCGAAAATGGATGATGAAATAATGCGTCGCGGTATTTCTGCCGATAATTTAAAACTTGTCTGCGCTAATGGAAAGGTGCGCTTGTTCTGGAGAGAAAAAGAAATCACCGCTGATATCGGTCTGCATTCTGCGGTATGCTCTGGGGGTCGCTGGTATGATTCAGGAAAGATGAAATGGATGATTAATAAAATTTCGGATAAAAGGCTTGAAATCGATGTTGATTTTAATCCGTTTCCAGCTGTTCAGAAGTGGATTTTAGATTTTAGTCAGGAAGGGGATGCTTTTTCTTGGGATATATCGATGAAATTGTCAAAGCCAGTGGAGATAACAGAGCATAAGGCCGGAATTATTTTGAATTCTGAGTATAAAGAATGGTTTAATTCTTTTGAGGAGGGGAAGTTTCCAGAAAAATTTAGTTATTGGCATGACATAATTCGCAACCGTGACGGTGAGACCTTCGGCGTATATCCAGCAGATGGACAGCCCGGAGTGATGTTTACTGTTGATGAGAAACATTTGTCCTTGATCCAGAATACAGATGAAAAAATAAGCGGCAGGGTATTTCAGGGACAGGTGAAAGAAACAGAAGAGACAAAGCATTATCAGGTGCAGGAGTTTAATTGTTTTTCCGGGGGGTTTGAATTTGTAAAAGAGCGCAGGCTTATTGCGGAGCATAAAAATAAAGTGCAGCCGTTATCATACAAAAGCGAGTCGGTTTATTTGTACTCAAATGATTTTTTTCTCCATAATCGCATAGCCCAAGTAGATGATTTTAAGAGCAAGATCAAAAAAATAGAAGATCTTATCAAAAAAAATGCGGATTTTGATATTACGATCGGTGTTTGCAGGTATAACTTTTTTAAGCTTGAGGAAATTTTAAAATTTGCCTTAAGCTTAAGAGGTAAGAAAATGGATCTGCGTTCTTTTAAATTAAATATTTTTCCGCTTAGGAGGTTGCGCAGAAATTTCATTGAATATCTTGAACAATTAAAGAAAATAGCTGAAACAGAAGGCGGAATAAAGTTTGCTTTGATCGAGGAGGATCTTTTTAAAATGATGACCGCGGTTTGTTCTCAGTCTGATGCGGGCAATGAGCGTCAGCTGTTGAGGCTCTTGGGTGTTTTATGTGAGCATGCTTTTATCGGGCCGCAAATTGTAGTTATGGACCCCTATCATCGCTGTAATGCCAATTGTGTGCATTGCTGGGTGCATACTCCCGGGGTAAGCCATCCTAAAGAATACTATGAGATGAAACTTGAATATGAAAAGTTTAAGAAAATCGCCGATGATCTGGGAGATCTAATGGTTGATCTGATAATCTTTCAGGGCGATGGCGAACCCCTGATGTATAATCGTTTTTTTGATTTGGTCCAATATGCGCGTGAAAAAGGCATACAAGTGTCATTTTTCACTAATGGAATATTAATGGATAAAGTCAATACGGAAAAAGCGTTGCAAAACGAAATAAGCGAGATATTTTGTAGCCTGCCTGCTGGCACTGCAAAGACATTTGCGAAGATCAATACAAAGCAGACGGAAAAGACATTTGATCTTATACTGTCGAATCTAAAACAGTTGTGTAAAATGAAGAAAAAAAAGGCCGGTAATAAACCGCGTCTGATAATGACCCATGTAGTTCATACCATGAACGCTCATGAACTTGAAGAGATGGCGAAAGTTGACATGGAAATAGGCGCTGATGTGATGCGTTTTTATTTAATACGCCTTGATGAGAATATTGAATTCCTGAAGCTGACGAATGATGATCTTGTGAAGATCAAGGCATCAATGAAGAAAATAAAAGAAATGGCCAAGGGAAAGGATATCGAGTTGCTTGACACTACGGATTTTCAGCTTGATAACTTTGAGCAAAAAAGCGGTTCCTGGTCTGGAAATGTTTTCCTTGAAAAAGGCTGTACTCTGGGTTGGAATTTCTGTCTTATCCCTGCTTCCGGAGAGGTGAGTTTTTGCTGCCATCTCAGGACTGTCGGATATCTGGACAAAAAAAGTTTTAAGGATATCTGGACATCTGAGGAGTACAAGCGCTTTAGATATCAAGCAAAGTTTTTAAGTGAAAATGCAAACGCAAAATTTCTTAACGGGACATCTTTGTTTGATGATTATTGCAAGAATTGTGATACGCATCAGGTTATCAGGGATGTCTGGGATCAGTTTAAGCTTTATAAACTGGATGGATTTTTTAGTGGCTGATAAAGTTTAGAATTACCTGAAAAACAGAGATGCTAAAAAGCGCAAAATTACCCTGTTTGGTAGTTTTATTATGTTTCTTTGGTGTTTTAATTGCGGTGTTTTGTGCTGAGCTGATAATGAGATATTTTTTTGTTTGCCGCTTGAAAAGGAATATTTGAGGTTTCTTTGTAATAATTATAAAAAGATTCCTGCGAAAATTATGATTGGGATATATTTTGGAAACCTCAGGAAGAGTGCGGAAAACTTAAATGTCCATTAAGAAAAGGATAAAGATTAATTTAGAATTATAAGTATAGGTAATTCCATGAGATTGAAAATATTTTGGGTGAAAAAAAAACAAAAGTTTATTGTCAAACCGATTGTGATATTAAGTCTAATTTTTATTGGCTGTGCTTTTGCTTTTTGCTTAGCGGAAGTTATGGTTAGAAAGTTTGTTAATTTTCCATTAAATAAAGAGTATGGAAAATTTCTGCATTTATCTGGCTTTTCGATTCCAGAGCGTTCTATCGATGATGAATTATTTTGGAAGCTATCTGTAGAATTTAGAGGAATTAAGCATTCAAGAGAAAAAGAGAGAGGGGTTTTTAGAATTATTTGTCTGGGTGATTCTATGACGCAAGGTCATGGTATACATGGCAGTTCTTTGCCAAGAGAGCAGACTTATGTTTTCTACCTTAAAAAAACATTAGAAGATAGTCATATTGACAAGAAGTTTGAAATTATAAACGCGGGAGTAGGCGGTTATAGTTCTTTGCAGGGGGGTAAGATATTTAGAAAGCAAATTGATCAAGTATAAGCCTGATCTGGTAATCAGTTGGTTTGGAGTAAATGATGATTCTGACGCTTTATTTTTTGCGGATAAAGATCAGCGCTTGTCAAGCAAAGTTGATCAAAAGGCGGATGGCTTGCTGGAAAGAAGTAAGCTGTATCTTTTTTTTAAAAATATAATTTTCAGGCCTAACTTGAAGCGGGTATCAACAAATGATTATTACAAGAACTGTGAAAAAATGTTACTACTTGCGAAAAAAAATAATTTTGAAATTGCTTTTGTGGCGCCGGTTGAACTTGAAGGTAAAAGGATAGAATATTATTTGCCATACAAAAAAGTGTTAGAAAAATTAAAAAGCAAATATAATTGCATTACTATTGAACTGAGAGATGTGCTGAATCTTAACAGTGAGATAGATAAATTCTTCATTGATAATTGCCATGCAACTGCGGAGGGTAATAAATTAATTGCGGAATTAATTAAGGTATCTTTGTTTAGAAATAATGTCATGGAATAAAATCTCTATATATCATGTTTCTTTGGAGGACTTGAAAAATTTATTTATTGATAGATGTAATACAATTAAAAAGAGAAACGGTGTTCTTGTTAATTAAATTGTTAAACAACTTTATGAGAAATGGAAAGGTTTAATTGGAATATAGATGAAAATATTACTTGTTAATTTACCTTGGGAAAAGGGTGGAAAATGGGGGGTGCGTGCGGGGTCGCGCTGGCCGCATTTAAAAGATCAAACAGAGGAAAACTATTTATCCTTTCCTTTTTATCTTGCCTATGGGGTAGCATTACTGAATAAATATGGATTTGATGCGCATATTATCGATGCTATTGCCGAGAAGATGCCGTATGAATCTTTTTATAAAAAGATTTTATCTCTAAAGCCTGATTTGCTTGTTGTTGAGACTTCTACTGTTACCTTGAAGCATGATATGCGGTTTTTGTCCCGTTTTAATGCTAGATTTCCGATTGTCTTATGTGGGCCTGATATCCATATAGCAAAAACTGATTTTTTGAAAAAGAATAATGATATTAATTTTGTCTTATTTGGTGAATATGAAGCAAGCTTACTTGAGCTTGTCCAGAAATTAAAAGACAATCATTCACTTGAGAATGTAAAAGGCCTGATATTCAGGCAAGGCGATGAGATCATTAAAAATGCTTCGCGAGAGCTGATCAGTGATCTTGATTGGCTGCCATGGCCGGAGCGTAAACTTCTGCCGATAAAGAAATATAATGATGCCCCGGGTGACATTCCTTTGCCTTGTGCCTCTATGTGGGCAAGCCGAGGCTGTCCTTTTAGATGCTCGTTTTGCCTGTGGCCTCAGGTTATGTATGGGGGTAATAAATATCGGGTTAGAAGTGTTAAGAATGTTGTTGATGAGATGGAATATTTGATTAAGGAATTGGGATTTAAGTCGGTCTACTTTGATGATGACACCTGGAATGTTGGCAGAACGAGAATGCTTGATTTTTGCCAAGAGCTGAAAAACAGGGACTTGCAAATACCCTGGGCGATTATGGCCAGAGCGGAATTAATGGATGAAGAGCTGCTTGAAATAATGCGCGATGCCGGGCTTTTTGCTGTTAAGTACGGGATAGAGTCATCTTCGCAAAAAATAGTAGACGGTATAGACAAAGGGCTTGATCTTAAAAAAGCCGAGGAGATTGTTAAATATACAAAATATTTTGGGATCAGAACTCATCTTACATTTACTTTTGGCCTGCCTGGAGAAACGCAGAAAACTATAGATGATACGATTGATTACGCATTATTTCTTAATCCGACCTCAGTGCAGTTTTCTCTGGCAACTCCATTTCCTGGAACCAGGTTTTATGATCAGATGGATAAAAAGGGTTATATCCTGACTAAAGATACGGAAAAACTTGACGGTAATCATAGCAGTGTTATCCGGACTGAGAATCTTACGGCAAGGCAGCTTCAAAATGCTAAAAAACTGGCTTATACCAGATGGCAGCAGCATTATCAGCTAAAGCGCAAGAAACTTGCATTTGAACAAAAACCCTTGAAGGCGAAGCTAAAGAGTTCTTTGATTGAAAAGGGTGTTTTGAAAACCGGGTTGAAAGGGATTAGATTTATTTTAAAAAAAATATTTTTCATACCCGGGAGTCTAAGGAATCTATTAGGTAAAAATTTGTGGATTATAGAAGAAGAAATTCGCAGAGATAATATCAAGATAAAGTTCGGAGAAGGTCAGGTGCGTCTTTATTGGAAGGATCGGGAGATCAGCAAAGGTGTTGGACTGACAACATCTTTTTATTATGGGGAAAGATGGTTTGATTCTTCTCAGGCAAATTGGAAGCTGGAAAAGATATCCGATGAGGAGATAATAGTAAAGTTGAATTGGGATGAGGTCCCAGTACGGCAATATTGGAAAATCGCAATAGGAGAAGACTGTATCAAGTGGAATGCAGAGATGGATGTAAAAAGAGCTGTGCAGCTTTTGGAATATAAATCTGGTATTATGCTGCAGCCTGATTTTAATATGTGGAGGGATGACCTAGGTGTGGGAAAGTTCCCGCAATTGCAGGACTGGGAAGAGATAGAACTCTATAATGCAAAAAGCAGAAGATTGACAGCTTTTCAGGATAAGAATGTGCAGGGGAACAGGTTGCCTGCACTTGAGCTTTCTCTTCGCGGGCAAATGGGAACGAACACATATCCGCAGATACA
>CAYTGV010000010.1:70298-74921 GCA_964437495.1 uncultured Planctomycetia bacterium
CAGATAGATCTAACTAATAATTGTAATAATGACTGCATCGGTTGTTGGTGTAATTCCCCTCTTTTAAAGGATAAGAGAATAAGCGCTATAATGAAACAGCAGACGCTGCCTCTGGAGGTGGTTAAAAATACTATTAACCAGCTCAATGATATGGGAACAAGGGAAATATACTTTGCCGGAGGCGGTGAGCCTTTTATGCATCCAAATATAATGGAGATATTAGAATATGCTAAGTCTTTGGGGCTGCGATGCTATATAAATACCAATTTTACACTGGTAACTGAAGATATTGTTAAAAGGCTTATTGAATTAAAAGTTGATAATCTGGTAGTTAGTGTCTGGGCCGGCAAACCTGAAACATATTTAAAAACCCATCCTAATAAGTCCCATGAGATGTTTTTTCAAATAAAGGGAATGCTTAAACTTCTTAATTCTATGAAGCAGGAGCTACCGCAAACTAATATATATAATGTAATATCAAATTTAAATTTTGCTGAGCTTGAGCAGATGCTGGATTTTGCTATAGCGACTGATTCAAACTCGCTTGAATTTACGGTGATCGATACAATACCCGATGCGACAGATTTCCTGATTCTAACTGATCAGCAAAGATATCAGGTAGTCAAGAGCACTCAAAAAATAAAAGAGCGTTTGAGCGGAAGAGATAAGAATAAGGTAAAAGTGCTTGGATTTGAGCAGTTTATCCGCAGGGTAGGTAATGAGGATGCTAAGAATGCTGAATACGATAAAAATATACTTTATGATTTGCCGTGTTATATCGGCTGGTTGTTTGCAAGAATTCTCGCGGACGGCAATGTGAATTTTTGCCTTAAGGCGCATCGTATTCCTGTCGGAAATATCTATGCAGATAGTTTCTCTCATATCTGGAATAATCGTAAACAGCAGGAGTTTAGGAAGAGAGCTTTGTGCGCGTCAAAGGAGGATGTTTTTTTCTCTTTTATTGGTAATGATCCGGATGTTAAAGTCGGGTGTTATAAAGGCTGTGATGATTTGGGACGTAATATGCATATGCATAAAAAGATGCAGTCTCTGAGTGCTCCTGAACTATATCTGTTAAGGGTTCTTTTAATTGGAGCAAAAATAAAAAAATGTTTTAAAGAAAAGAAAATAAAGCAAACATTGCAGGCGCATGTGCTGAGAAGGAAAAAACAGGTACTTGGAAGCATATCTCAGGATAAACTTCATGCCCAGATGCATGATGGAGGTATTAAACTTTTTTGGAATAAGCGGGAATTAACCCAAGGCGTGGGGTTAAACTCTTCCATCTGTATTTTTGGTCTTTGGCATGATTCTTCAAAAGCAAAGTGGGAAGTGATTAAACATGGCGATGGCGAGTTGTTATTAAAAAACAGCTGGCGGAATATTCCTATAGCTCAAGAATGGCGGATCAGGATCAATGACAGAAATTCTCTTAAATGGCAGATAACCATGCGGGTTGATTCAAAAATAGAGATAGAGGAAAGCAAGGCGAGTATTATGCTTTCACCTGCTTATGCCAGATGGAATACAAATAAGGAACAAGGTAAATTTCCTTTAGCTATGTCATGGAAAGAGGTTAATATAAAAAATTCACAGGTCAATGTCGTAGGTGTTCAAGGGGTAAAGAATAATGGCAGTAAAATGCCGGCTATTAGTTTGGATTTCAGCACAACTCCCAAACAGCTAAAACCTCAGGTTCAAAATTCTGATAAGATTATAAATGCGAGAGTGATTTCAGCCAGATGCATAGAGGAAAACGGTGGGACCGTTTTTTTGCCTGGAAGTTATGAATATTTTTCAGCAGAAATCAATACAGGTGATATGGATGAGTAAAACAGTATTGATCAATTGTCCTCCTTGGGGGGTTGTGATGCCTCCTTTGGGGATTGCTTATCTTTCTGCTTATCTGAAGTCGAAAGGGAAAAAGGTAGAATTATTAGATCTGAATCTGGATTTGCATTCAAAAGCCAATGCTGATCAGAGGCTTCTTTGGGAGTTGGATACGATTAATAAAGTGGCTCCGATTGAAATAGCAAAGAGCCTATACAGTAATTTTAAAAAGGAAATATGCTTTTTTGTCAATAAGCTGGAGCCTTTTTCTATTGTAGGTTTTTCTGCGAATAATTTAATAAGCACTACATTTGCCGGCATCATCTCTGGACTGATTAAAGAAAAATATCCCCAAAAGATCATTATTCTTGGCGGCCCTGGATGTTTTCATAGCTGGGACCGCAAAGCAGTGCCCAAAGATACAGTGGATTTTTTTGTTATTGGTGAGGGCGAGGAAGTTCTGGAGAAATTCATTGATTTTTTTTCCCAAGAGAAAAAGTTTTCTTTTGAAAAACTAGAGATCCCTGGTTTATTGTATAATAAAACCCGGAAAAGGCGAAAATTTTATCCGGCTGTCCCTGTAAATGATTTAGATTTGATCCCTTTCCCTGACTTCAAAGAATTTGATTTAAATCGATATAATAAGGATCAGAAATACAGGCCTTTGCCGATGTTAATGAGCCGGGGATGTATCAACCGTTGCAGCTATTGTATAGACTGGTATATGTGTTTAAATTTCCGGGTGAGGAAGCCAGAGTATGTTATCAATGAAATAGAATATCATGTTAAGAATTACGGAATAACTCATATCGAATTTAATGATTTATTGTGTAATGGTAATCTTGCTCATCTTGAGAGAGTCTGCGATCTTCTTGTAGCATCTGAGGCTGATATAAGATGGATAAGCTATGCGGCTATCAGAAAAAATATGAGTGATGGATTGCTTAAAAAAATTAAAGAATCAGGATGTAATTCGCTTTGTTTCGGGGTAGAGAGCGGTTCTGATGTGGTTTTGAAGAGAATGAATAAGCATTACAACAGCGCTGAGGCGGCTGATCTTATCAAAAGAACCCATGATTCCGGGATTGAAGTGCGCATGAATATAATAGTAGGATTTCCAGGAGAAAGTGAAGATGATTTCCAGCAGACACTTGAATTCATCAAGAAGAATAGGAAATATATTACTCAGGTTACCAATGTTTCCTCGTTTGTTTTAATGCCTGGGTCTGATATAGCTGTATATCCGCACCACTTCGGTATAAGTTATCAAGAGGAGACTGACCCCGGCAGCTGGATGGATGCTTTGAGACTTACGCAGGATGCGCGTAATGCCAGAGTATTACGTACTTGCGAGTTGCTGGAAAGCCTGCAAATCAGGAACTTGATTGTTAATTACCAAAAAAATTCATGTAAAGATCAAAGCTCGTTGAAAAAAAATATTATTGCAAAGGGTAAACAAGGTAGACTGTTAGAACATCAGATTGAGAATAATGAGCAAAGCCAATGCAGGGGAAAGAATAAAGGGAAGTTTTTTTTACAAAAAATAGCGCTTGTTTTGCTGTTTGTTTTTAGCTTAATAATGGATTATTATTTACTTATTTTAAAGAAATTAAGAGGCTCAATAATTTTTCCCGGAAGCTGATAATAGAGGTTATATGAAAATACTTATGGTCCATCCGCATGATATGTTTTCTCAGGCTGAGCCTTGGACAACAAGGATACGTAATATCGCAAAGCAGTTTAAACAAAATAACCACGAGGTTAAGGTGGTTTATTTTCCGCTTTTAAATCGTGGAAATGGACAAAGTTTCTATTCTGATGGCATTGAATTCATCCCTTTGTCCAGAGAAGTTGGCAAAGGGAATTTTTTGAAAAATATCCGGTTTTTTATTAAAGAAAGTAAATCGGTAGATATTATCCATTTTCAAAAATGCTTTCACTATGCTGCTTTGCCGGCGCTGATAGGTGGATTTATAAATAAAAAGCCCCTGCATTATGATTGGGATGACTGGGAGCTGAAGATCTTTTACTATTCCCCTAGGCAGCCATGGCTTGTAGGGATTTTTATTCATATGCTTGAGAGGTTCATTCCCCTACTGTGTGATACTATCTCTGTGTCTAGTTTAAGATTAAAGCAGGAATGTCTTAATTATGGGATCAAGGAAAATCGTATTTTTATGGCTCCGGTAGGAGCTGATCTTGATCTTTTCCATCCGCGTATTTCTCCTGTTAGAATACGGGAGCGTTATAATATTGACACTCCTTTGGTAAGCTATATCGGGCAATTACATGGGGGGCAATACGCGGAGCAATTCATAAAGGCGGCAAAAATAGTACTTAATAGCCATGAAAATATTACATTTATGGTTGTGGGAGGAGGATATAGGCTTGAGGAGTTAAAAAAACTGGCCGGGGCCTTAGATATAAATGAGCGGATTATTTTTACAGATGCTGTTGTACATAAAGAGGTTCCTTTGTATATGGCGGCTGCCGATATCGCGATTGCCTGTTTTGAAGATAATGATATTACGCGTTGTAAAAGCCCATTGAAAATCGCCGAATATATGTCTTGTGGGAAGCCTATAGTAGCGAGTAATGTGGGGGAGGTAAATACTATGCTTGGCGGTGCAGGGGTGCTCACTGAGCCGGATAATCCTGAGGATCTGGCAAGGGGTATAATTAAACTGCTTGGTGACGAACCGCTGAGAAAGAGGTTGTCGGTAAAAGCGCGTCAGAGAGCGGAAGAAATATATAATTGGGAAAACACAGCAAGAAATTTAATAAAGGCCTATG
>CAYTGV010000011.1:0-3425 GCA_964437495.1 uncultured Planctomycetia bacterium
ATCAGACCCTCTTTACGCCCTAAGAATCTAATGCGTAAGGATTCCAGCTCTTCATTTGAACACACATTCGCAATTGCCTGTTCAAACTCTGTATTTATTGCTTTTAATTTATCAAACACAGACTTCCCTTAAAGTTATTGTTTCTCCAAAGATTTTGAACCACAGAAATTATTTAACTTCTTGTGCCTTGACAACAAGTGCTGTAAACACCTCTTTGTCATTTACCGCCAGCTCAGCAAGCATTTTTCTATCAATTTGGATATTAGCTTTCTTTAAAGCACCAATGAACTTACTATAAGACATTTCCTGTTCTCTAACTGCGGCGTTAATACGTGCTGTCCACAATTGTCTGAATTCCTTTTTTCTGTCTTTGCGGTCACGATACATAAACTGCAAAGCTCTCTGCACTGTCTCTTTTGCCCGGCGATACACATTTTTTCGCAGGCCAAAAGCACCTTTGGCAGCTTTTAGAATCTTTTTCTTTCTTTCTTTTGTTGCTGGTGATCTTTTCACACGTGGCATTTCAAATTCCTCCATTAACAATAATATTCGCTTTAGTTATCTAGCTATAGCTATAACTATAAGCACCCAATTATCCCATAGTATAATTGCGGCTTGATTGATTTAAAAACCGCAGTTATGGGAGCACAACTTACCAGTTCATATTATCCATACGGCATTAATGTCCGAATCATTTTTTCCTCGGACTTATGCACTATCGCTGTATTTCGCAACTGTCTTTTGCGCTTTGCGTTTTTCGCCTTCTTAAGATGGCCCTTATTTGCCTGGTCCCGCTTAATTTTATTTTTTCCTGAAAAGGAAAAACGCTTTTTAACGCCTTTTCGTGTCTTTAATTTTGGCATTTAAAATTCCCTTCTTGTTTTATTGTTTCGGCTTAAATATTATTATTATATTACGGCCTTCTCTTGTTGGCGGCTTTTCTAATTCGCCGAATGGGGCCACATCCTGCACTAATCGATTAAGTATCTTTTCGCCGAATTCTTTATGTGCATTTTCCCGGCCTCTGAAAGTCATACTCACTTTAACTTTATCATGATGTTTAAGAAATCTTTCCAGATTTCTCAGTTTAACCTGATAATCATGCTCTCCGATTTTCGGTTTAAAACGTAATTCCTTGACATGCACAATATTTTGTTTCTTTTTTACCTCTCGGTCTTTTTTCCGCTGATCATATTTAAATTTAGTATAATCCATGATCCGGCAAACCGGAGGAGCAGCCCCTGCTGAGACCTCAACAAGATCTAATTGTTCTTCTTTAGCGAGATTCATAGCTTCTACACTGGACATAACTCCCAACTTTTGACCTTCCGAACCTACCAGCCTTACCTCATTAGCACGAATCTGAGCATTAATTCTTACAAACTTAGGAATAATACCACCTCCTCAGGTTTTAAATTATTTCTTGTATAAAATATCTTCAGTTACTTGTTTTATAAAATCAGCTACTTTCATATCCCCGACTACTTTTCCTTTTTGCTCTCCCCGTTCACTTCTGACCGAAATACAGCAACCATCTACTTCTTTTTGTCCGATAACCAGGATATATGGTACCTTCTGCACCACTGCTTCCCGAATCTTATATCCGACTTTTTCACTTCTTAAATCAATACTGGTTCTTATTTCTTCAGCATCCAATACCTTTTTCAAAACCTTTGCATATTCATGATGGTTTTCCGTTACAGGCACTATCTGCACCTGAACAGGTGAAAGCCAAACCGGAAGTGCTCCGGCATAGTGTTCAATCAAAGCACCCATAAAACGTTCAAGACTCCCTAAAAGCACCCTATGCAGCATTATCGGCCTTTTTTGTTTACCATCAGATGCTATAAATTTTAAATCAAACCGCTCTGGCAGAGCAAAATCACATTGTATAGTTGCGCATTGCCATTGACGCCCTAAAGCATCTTTTAATTTTATATCAATTTTAGGACCGTAAAATGCCCCATCTGCCTCATTGATATCAAAGTCTAATTCTTTTTCTTTTAAAGACTCCCGCAGGGCATTAGTTGCCCTGTCCCAGTCAGCATCAGTGCCTATGGATTTCTCAGGCCGCGTACTCAGTTCAATATGCCATTGATCAAAACCAAAAACATGCATTGTCTCTATAACAAAATCAATTATATCTTTTATCTCACTCTTAAGGGATTCTTCAGCACAAAAAACATGCGCATCATCCTGGGTAAATCCACGAACTCTTAAAAGTCCGTGCAATACTCCGGATTTCTCATGACGATAAACAGTCCCCAACTCAAACAAACGCAATGGTAAATCCCGATAACTTCTTGTTTTTGATTTATAGACCATAATATGCCCGGGGCAATTCATAGGTTTAACTGCATATTCCTGATCTTCAACCTTAAAAATATACATGTTCTCTTTATAGTAATCATAATGGCCTGAACGCACCCAAATATCCGACTTCATAATATGCGGACTGATCACCAAATGATAACCGCGTTTTCTGTGCTCTATTTTTTCAAAGTCCTCAATTAATGTCCTGAGTATCGCTCCTTTAGGATGATACAGCACAAGTCCTGCTCCCATTTCCGAAGACATTTCAAATAAACCCAATTCCGTTCCAAGCTTACGATGATCCCTTTTTTTAGCCTCTTCAAGTCTGGTTAAATAGCTTTTAAGTTCATCCTTATTAAAAAAACATGTTCCATATATCCTTTGCAGCATAGGCTTATTTTCATCACCGCGCCAATAAGCACCTGCAATAGACAAAAGCTTAAAAGCCTTAATTTTACCGGTAGACTCAATATGCGGCCCCTTACAAAGATCTATAAACTCATCCCCTGTCTTGTAAATAAAAACCTTTTCATCGCCAAGACCATCAATCAGCTCCAGTTTATAAGTTTCCTGATGCTTTTCAAAATACGCTTTTGCTTTATCCTTATCCCATTCCTCTTTTTCAAAAGACAGGTTCTTTTTGATTATCTCTTTCATCTTTGCTTCGATCTTCTTTAGGTCTTCAGGAACAAAAGGTTCACTTTTGTCAAAATCATAATAAAAACCATCTTCTATCGAAGGGCCAATGGCTACCTTAACATCAGGGTAAAGCTCTTTTACTGCTTGAGCCATTATATGAGAACAACTATGTCTAAGCGTATCTAGATTCATATTTTTAAGTAAAAAGTTAAAAGTTAAAAAACTAAACCAATTAATATATGGTCCCTCGACATCGCTCGGGATCATTCGCCTCTTATATTCTTCATGGCTCGCCATGAGCTAGGAGCATCAGCGACGAGTCGAATGGTGGGCGGTACAGAACTCCCATCTATCGTTCGTTACCACTCACTCTTTAGGGAAACACCCTTATGGTTTTTCCCTAACGCTTCGCTTGTCCTTTTCCTTCTGCAAGGAAGTTCAAGTGCGCCAATAGGAGAAACAATCTTTCTCCT
>CAYTGV010000011.1:3525-70532 GCA_964437495.1 uncultured Planctomycetia bacterium
TTTTCCTTCTGCAAGGAAGTTCAAGTGCGCCAATAGGAGAAACAATCTTTCTCCTTCCCTATCTAAAGACACCAAACATGCTGAGTGCTTGGGATTAATTCGATAACGGATTTATGTTCATCCCATTCCATAAATCCTATCTCATTATAAAACCTCTTTTTCAGATTCTTCGTTCTTTAATGGTGGGCGGTACAGAACTCGAATCTGTGACCTTTGCGATGTCAACGCAACGCTCTAACCAACTGAGCTAACCGCCCCTAAAAATTAGCGGTTAGGAATGTGGGATTTAAAAATCATACCCTACACCCTATACCCTGCTTGATTTCTTTTTCAATATCGCGTGTCCGCGAAAGCAGTTAATGATTTGCACATCAAATAATCCAGCATTATTTTTTAAAAATCTGTTTACTGCCTGAAAAACACGACAGCTTCCCAGAAATATATCATCTACAACAATTATTCCATTATCTGCAAGTATTTCCTTTGTGATATTTAAATCCTGCAGGCAGCCTTTATAAGAATGATCCCCATCAACATGAATCAGATCAAACCTCATATCTCCCACCAAGGTCTTAATATCTGTAATCTTCTGGCTGTCAGCATTAATTAGTTTAAACTTATCTGTTACTGATTTAATATTTCCAAATGCAATGCGCTCAGAGCCATTTTCATAGCTTTGATTATCAATGCCTATGGCAGCAATAAAAGTCTTTGCATCCTGAGCTCCTTTGACAAGACTTATCAAAGAATAACCGTACCTTACCCCTATCTCCAATATGTTTTTAGCTGCAAAATACCTGCCGTAAGAATAATAATAGTTATAATAGTCATCCATCCCTGAGTTATTATAAGCCGTTAATCCGGTATCTCCTTCAATCAGATAATCCTTTATTTGAGGGAAGCTGTTTTCAATGAATTTACCATCTATTATATTTTTAATACAGTTATATCTCAGATTCATCAATTGAAGCTGTCCAAGACTACATAACTTTTTAAGCTTTTTTTTCATTAAAATTCCCTTTTTGGGTTCGAATCTTTTTTTGTTAAAATGGGCGAGAAGGGATTCGAACCCTTACGACCGTTAAGCCAATGGATTTTAAGTCCATCGTGTATGCCATTCCACCACTCGCCCAAATTATCAAAATTTTATTATACCACAAAGCACCAGATCATTACTTAACTTTTTTGGAGGCGGCGAGCGGATTCGAACCGCTGAATAGAGGTTTTGCAGACCTCTGCCTTCCCACTTGGCTACGCCGCCAAAACTTTATTAAAAATCAAGCACTTAAGAAGAAACAATTCCTAAGTGCTCAATTTAATGTAAAATTCAATTTAAAAATTCAAAGCTACTATCAACCTCCCGGAATATATTCGACATGTCCATCTACAGAAAGCTTGTTTCGGCCCCCAGAATGAACAACTGTTGTATCCTCAACCATAAAAGTACTTGAGACAGCTGTTATTGCCGGCTGAGTATATGTAAAATCTCCGCCAGAGGGGAGTCCGCCTAAATCACCTACTTGAGTACCTGTACTTGGACAGATAAAAACTTTCAGATTGTCAATATAACTATCTTCCAGATTATCCTCATCATAAAGAATATCCAAATCAACAGGATAAGCATCATTATAATCAAGCCTGTATAATGCGATCGCTAGACCTATTTGCTTTAAGTTGTTCATACAGCTAGTTCTACGGCCCTGTTCCCTGGCCTTTCCCAATGCAGGCAGAAGAAATCCCGCTAAGATAACAATTATTGCAATTACTACAAGTAATTCAACAAGGGTAAAACCCTTTCTTTTTCTCAACACAACTTACCTCCTTTTTTTGGGTTGCTTTAAAATATAACATAACTTATCCGCCCTGTCAAGAATAATTCTAGCCAGCCTTTCCTTACTGGTTTTAGCATGCTTTTGAACACCTTCCCTGTCAATCAAAAATGCCGTAACTTGTCTTTTACCAAAAGGAAGACTCTTTTTCGAATGCATATTTGCCACAATCAGGTCAAGATTCTTGCTTTTGAGCTTTTTAAGGCCGTTTTCAATCAGATTTTCTGTTTCCAGTGCAAAGCCAATAAGCACCTTATTTTTCTTTTTCCTACCCAACCCCTTCAAGATATCCGGATTTCTCACAAGCTTTATTTCCGGCACTCCTTTTTCCTTTTTAATCTTTCGATTAATTACCTTGGCAGGACGAAAATCAGCTACAGCCGCAGTACATATAATTATGTCAGCCCAGTCAAAGAATCTATCCGAGCAGTTCTTAAGCTCTCGAGCGCTGTTAAAACTAACTGTCTTTACCCCTGGGGGAGGTTTCAAATGAGTTGGCCCAGAAAGCAGTACCACATCATTACCGCGTCTTTTTGCACTCTGGGCAAGAAGATAGCCAATAGTACCTGTTGAAGAATTGGAAATAAAACGGATCGGATCAATAAATTCTCGGGTAGGTCCAGCTGTAATAAGAATATTGTGTTTTATCTGCCTTTTTTTCATTTAAGCAATTCTTCGATTTTCTTGGCAATAGTCTCTACTTCAGCTAAATGTCCAACACCTTCTCTTCCGCAGGCAAGATCCCCTTTAATCGGCTCAACAATCTTATAGCCAAAACTCTTAAGCCTTAACAGATTGTCCTTTACTGTCGGATGAGCGTACATATTATCATTCATCGCTGGAGCAATGACCACCTTAGCTTTTGTGGCGGTAATCACACAACTTATTATATCATCGCAAAGACCATGAGCAAGTTTAGCTATAAAATTAGCTGTTGCCGGAACAACTGCGATCAGATCCAGACTATCAGCTAGGGCAATATGCTCAGGCTCCCACGACATTTCATCTGAGAACATCTCCATGGAAACCGGCCTTGCGGTCAATGTCCGGAAAGTAAGCGGCGTTACGAATTTTCCCGCATTGCTCGTCAACGCAGCTCTAAGGCCATAACCTTTTTTTCTTAAAACCCTGATAAGCTCACAAGCCTTATAGGCGCTAATACCTCCTGTAACTCCTATAAGTATCTCTTTGTTTTTTTTCATGCCTTTTATTCTTCTATGCTAAATTCTATCTTGCCTTCTGAAATTTCTTCCAGAGCTATTGTAGAAAGTTTTTTGTTTACTGGATCAACCTTAGCTTTATAGCCTTCAGTCAGTTCCGCAGTTCTCTGTGAAGCCAGTATTACCAGTTTAAAGATACTTCCGGTCTGTTTTACAAGATCCTCTATCGGTATTTCAGTCATCAGATTCTCCTTCTAGGTTTTGCCTCGTTTGCATCTTGAAGCAATAAATATTGCCTTCAATTCTTCAAATGCTGTTTTCATATCATCATTAATCACTTCATAATCATAATATTTCAGAAACGTCAGTTCTTTTTTTGCGATTTTTAACCTATTATTTATCGCCTTGACACTATCCGTTTTTCTTTTCTGAAGCCGCTTACGCAGATCTTTAATTGACGGAGGCACGATGAAAATAAAAATACATGCCCTCTTTATGTTCTTTCTAATCTGCATTGCCCCCTGGACATCAATAGTGAGCACTACATCCTTATTTTTATTTAAATTAATCTCTACAAATTTTCTGGGAGTTCCATAATACTCATCAAAAACTTTTGCATATTCAATAAACTCATTAGCTTTTATTCTCTCTTTGAATTCTTCTACTGTTACAAAAAAATAATCAACACCTTCCTTTTCACCTGGCCTCTTTTGGCGTGTTGTCATAGACACAGACCTCACTACTCCCCGAACACGCTTTATAATCTTTTCACAAAGAGTAGTTTTGCCTGCACCAGACGGAGCTGAAACAACAAATAATCTGCCTTTCTTATTCATTCCTGTCTTCTATCCTTTGTGTTACAGTTTCAGGCTGAATACTTGAAAGAATAACATGATTGCTATCAGTAATAATTACCGCACGCGTGCTACGGCCGTTAGTAACATCAATAAGCTTGTTTTGACGTCTAGCCTCTTCTTTAAGCCTCTTAACCGGAGCAACATCAGCATTAACTACGGCGATGATACGTTTAAGTACAACAACATTATTAAAACCTACATTTACAAGATATCTATTACTCAGCATTATTCTATGTTTTGCACCTGTTCTCTTATCTTTTCAACTTCACCTTTAACAAAAATCACTTCTTTAGAAATCTGAAAATCCGATGATTTTGCTCCCACGGTATTTATTTCTCTATGCAGCTCCTGCGCAATAAAATCAAGCATCTTCCCAACTTCATTTGAACTTTTTAATGTGCCTTTAAAGTTAACAAGATGCGCCGATATTCGAGTCAGCTCTTCGGAAATATCACAGTTTCTGGCAAAAAGAGCAACCTCTGAATCTATCCGTTCACGTCGCATTCCGTTCTTATCTTTATTCAGTCTGACTTTTCTTTTAAGCTTTTGCTTATATCGGTTTATTTCCCTAGGAAGAAAACCCTTAATTTTAACTACAGATTTGCCGATATTCTTAAGGCGAAGCAATAGATCCCGACAAAGAGCATTCCCCTCATTTTGTCTCATTTTAACAAGGTTACTAAGTGCTTTATTAAGAGCACTTAGCGTTGAACGTAATAAGACCTTTTTGTTTTCCTTTTTTGGTTCACTGATAATTACATCAGGAAAAGACATAAGCTGATTCAGGGTTATATCATCTTTGAGATTGAATTTCTTCTTTGCACTTTTTAAAAGAGCATAGTAGCGTTTTAATTTCTTTTCGTCGAGTTTAATATCCAGCGACTTGTCATAAGTCGTCTCAAAATTAACCCAAAGGTATAATTTCCCTCGCTTAATTTTCTTCCTTATTTCCTTCTTTATCTGCTCCTCTATAGGCTGCAGATTCTGAGGCAGTTTCAAGCTAAGCTCAGAAAACTTATGATTAAATGTTTTCAGCTCAACACTTATACGCGCGTCTTTAAAGTTGACCACGCCTTTACCAAAACCAGTCATGCTTTTGATCATTCATTCTCCTCTTAAGTTAAACATTAAGTTTACTGTAATTAACTGAAAATGTCAATATCTGGGCAAAAGCTTTATTTATATCAGCTTTATCAAAAACAGTAAAAGTCCTCTGAATAAATATTTAAAATATATTCAAAACTCTTTTAAGAACCACTAAATTTAAATAGAGCACTTTCTAACTCCCCGCACCCATAGCAATAATTGCCCTTGAAATAAATAAATTTTTTTATTTTTCCAAGTGATTTACTTTTTTTCCGCTGGAATCAAAAAAACCAGAGGCAATCCCAGAAAAGAACACATCCCGGAAATAAAGAAGGCCTTTTCCAAACCAAATACATCGGAAATATACCCAAAAAACAACACAATAACAGAGCCAAAAAGAAAATTTATGGTCATATATATCCCATTAGCAACCGAGGGATATTTAAAATTATTTTCCTGAATCAATGCCAATACAACAGGAGTACTGGAAAAAGAAACCAAACCTAATAATATCACTACAGGAATAAGTGCGGATTTAATTCCCAGCAAAAAAAGTATCATGACCAAGGGAGAGCAGAAACTGATAATAAGCAGCAGCCGCCTTCTTCCGATTATGTCTGATATTACTCCGGTGATCAACACACCTATTATTGCCGCGGCCTGTAATATAGAAAGCGCCCCACCCGCCATCCACAAACTATATCCCTTAGAAGTCAAATATGTAGGTAAAAAGGCAGCTATTACTGATGCGGTAAATGATTTAATCAAAATAATTCCCACAAGAGCACTAATCAGAAATTTACCTTGACTAAGCGTTTTTGCGATTGTTTTTTTGAAATTATATTTTTTCGAACTATGACTGGGGATATTTTCATCTTTTAGCTTTAGTAATAAAATTATCGATACTATTATACCCAAAGGCATCAATCTGTATATCCCCTCAAAACCCCAAAAACTTATTGCACCAACAACAATAATCGGCCCTATCGTTCTTGAGATCTCCCCGCCAATCTGAAAACAACTCATGCTCAAGCCAAGTTTTTGATCAGAAATTCTCTTAAGGATAACCGGTGCCGGTACATGAAAAAAAGAAGAACTCAATCCGGCAACAAGCAGCAAGATTGCAAGGCTTAAATAATTAGGGGCTTTTCCAATAAGTGACATCGCAATCGCGGTAATTGCCGGAGCTAGAGCAACAAAATACTTTAGCCCCCACACATCGGCAACATGGCCGATAAACGGATTAAATATGCTGGGTATCCGCAAAAGCACTCGAAGAAAAGCCGCAAAAGTATAAGTCAATGCGAACTTTTCAATTAAAAGAGGCAGAACCGGGGAAAGAAAACTAGTATAAATATCATGGATCAAATGCCCAAATGAAAGCAAATAGACCTTTATTTTTTTTGGTGTAAATAATTCAGTCAAATTCCTCATCTAAATTCATAACCTTTTTGAAATTGTTTTAAGCCTCAAGGGTTGAAATATAAAAATACCGTACTTTCAATAAATCCTTGGATTAAAGTATTGTGTTTTAAAAATTACTCTGTGACACAGGAAACGCTCTTTGATTAATTGAAATTTTCCAATCTTTTCATAATCCCTTTTTCTTTTTCAATTATCATTCCCCTTCTAAAACTACTACTTGCCGCTGATTCCTTAATTTTTAATATCCGCCCAGAGTCTTTTACACTCATTCCTATTTTTTTCACTGCTAAATAAATAAAAACACTGCGAGCCTCTCTAACCTCCTTGGTCTTCATTTCTATCAAAGCTTCTTGCTCAACTTTATATATCTTGCTGATTTTGCGAAGCAATTCATTCGAATCCTTAAATTCTTTCGGCTCTAGTTCTTCTTGCTTACATCGTTCTAATATATCCGCTGCAAAATCCCCACTGCCTAAAATCCTTTCATCGCTAACTTGCAGATCTTCCTTGCGTATTTTCAATGCTTCTCCCCATCCTCCCACGCTTCGAATTAATCCACCGCCAAGTAAATGTTTATCTTCATTACCTAAGCCTTCTTGTAAATATTCCTCATATGCTTTTAGCGCTGTTGATTTTTTTCTGCCGAAATATTCTAATACCTCTTTGCTATTGATCGCACTCTCTTCCTGCCTAGCCATAATTTCTCTATGCCCTGTCCACGCATATTCTTTTAGTTTTGATAAAGTAATAATATTAGCTTTCACAGGATTTAAATGTATATACCTGACCAGGGGTAAATAATATTCATCAGCTTCTATGACTATTGATTTATATCTATTTTGAAACAGGTATCCACTGCGCTTATTTCGTTTATTATAATTTATCGCATATCCGGTGAGTAATTTCCGCATAAAAACAGAAAGACTGGTCTGGCCAGTTTGGTAAAGCAAATGAAAATGATTATCCATAATACACCAAGCATGGATTTGCAACCTTGATTCTTTTTGGATATCTTTCAGGCGAGATAAAAAATCCTGTTTATCTGTTTCTTTATGAAATATTTTCAGGCCTTCTATCCCCCGGCCCATTACATGATGATAACATCCCGGATAATCTAATCGTGCTTGTCTTGGCATGTTTTATTTTTATCACACATTGCTTCCTTTGTCAACTTTTCAATTAATCAAACAACGTCCCCTTCAGCTCCTTTTTAATCAAACAACGTCCCCTTCAGCTCCTTTTGGTATTGTGTCCCCTTATTTCACACCACTACTTCCTCAATTAATCAAACAACCTCCCTTTTAGTCTTACTTTTTAAAAGTCCTTTTGCCCTCTGGCCTTCAACAAACAAATGAAAACATAGCTAAAAACCACAACAAAAAAAATACTGTTAAGACACGCAAAAACAGGAATGCCTTTTTCTCCAAAAATACTTGCCAAGTTAATGAAATAAAAAATTATAATAAAAAAACAGTTCCCAAAGCATTTTTTAGCTTTGCATTTACTTTATTGGTTTTCAATAAAACTAATAAAAATACATACAAACTAAATTCGACACCTCTTTTAAAAATCAGAATTTCAAAGTTAACATCTGTGGGTAAAAATATTTCACCGACAATATATTTCATGGAAATAAGCATTATACATAATGGGATTATAACCTGCACCAACCTTATTACAAACAAAAACTTAACAATAGTCACTACACGTTTAACAATCATGTTCTCTCCTTGGCTCTATTTCATTTAAAATCAATTACAAATCGATTACTACTCAATTTCCTGTTCTACTAATGGTTAAAATGCCACTGCTGCACCTAGGCAATGTTTGGCTACTTTTGCTTTTGGTTGACAATAATTCATACATCTGTCTCTCCACATTTGAAATTGAGTAAAATAATTCTCATTATACTGTCCATTCTTATTACATTTACGTGGCTCAGGTATTTCATGACAACATGAATTCCAAGCAGAAACAGCTTTAAAACATTTGTAAATAGCAAAACCAGATATTGCTAATCCCGCATAAACAATTAGGCCAACCCCTGAAATTTCTCCTTTAGGGTCACTTTTATTAACCGGATTCCCCTCGACATACCCATAAAGATTAATCCCCCCAGCTACACCAATCGGATCCCGACTAATAAACCTCCCAACATCCGCATCATACCACCTAGCCCTATAGTAATACAGGTTTGTATCACTATCTAACCAGCGCCCGGTGAACAGTATCTCATTTTCCAAAGAGCCTGTGCTGCTTTTTATTTTACCATAGACATCATATCCATACGTAGCTATTTTATTCCTAAAGCCGTCCGTTACCGCAACCACGCTTTGCAGGGCGTCCTGATGATAGTAATACGCTGATGAATAATCATCAATAGCACATAATACCTCATCAATCTGCGGACCGTATATGATTTCCTTTATAAAGCCGTTTGACCCGTCATATTCAGCTATGCAATGGATACCATCGTAGATGTAGTATCGAGTATTGGGTATTGCGGATTGCGAGGCTAGATTCTTTTTAAAGCCCAGCATGCCGTCTTCATAATAAGTGTATTCTATATTCTTGCCCAGGCTTGAGCCTGCTTTTATTAATCTGTTTTCAGAGTCCCAGGAATAATTCCAGGTGGTACCTTTTAAATTAAATAACCCAATTCTGACCCACGCGGTCAGAATTGGGTTTTATGTAATCACTATGTGCTAGCCTTATTTTCTCTCTGTCAACTGTTTTCTGATTTTCTAGGCCTGACCACTTATTTCTCCCTAGTTTTCCCTACTTTTCTTTATTTAAAGTCATTCCAGTGTTTTTTGACTGCTGTAAAGCAAAAATTATTTCTTTTTTTATTTTCGTACTAATATCCGTTTTAAGAAAAAATTCTAGCAAATCAATCTCCTCTTTGTTTAGCAATCTTTTCTTAGCTGTTTTTAACGTCCTTATAATCAAGAACTCTCTGTTCTTATAGTCAGTTCTGGTATTAACTGTGTTTTCATGCAATACCTTGTTTGCTTTATACGAAGCATAAATTTGAAAAACAGGCACAAGTAAACTAACAACTAAAACAAAAACAAACAATCTCATTCTTTCTTTTGCATCTGTTTCTCGCAAAAGTTTTTCAGACGGAAGCTTAATTATATTAAAATATGCTACTTCTACTCCACATAAAAATACCCCCCAAGAAAGAGCAATCCCATCAATTTTTTTAACATAAAAAAGCAATATGAACATACCCCAAACACACATTAAATGTATTAGTAACCGAAATTTTGTAATATTTTTGCTTTTCACAGTTTTATTAGAGATATAAAACGAATATATTAATAACAAAAATATCATTAAGAACATTACCTCCTCCATTTCTTAAAATTAATCGCAACAATTATCCAAAATAGGTTGACAACCTTCTAAAAGGCTTTGATACCACTCCAAATAAGATTTAATGCAAATCAACTCAGCTATAGCAAAAGAACTCGTGCAAGCTTTCCAGCAAATTTGACAGGAAATCTTATTAACACCACAAATTAAACCACAGGAAACACTGCAAACAAAATATTGTTTTGCCCCCCAAACTCCACAGTCATTAACTAAGCCCTTAGATAACTGTATCCCTGCTTGCGCTACGCAAATTTTATAACGCTTTAAGCATCCCGCTGTATACATCCCCTTTAGTCCTTTAGGGTCACTCTTATTAACCGGCCCGTTTCCCACATACCCATACAAATTAATCCCCCCATCGATACCTATCGGATCCCTTGAGATGAATCTGCCCGTACTGGGTTCGTACCACCTAGCCCTATAGTAATACAGCCCTGTATCTGAGTCTAACCATCTTCCCGTATACAGTATCTCATTTTCCAAAGAGCCTGTGTTGCTTTTTATTTTACCATAGACATCATATCCATACGTAGCTATTTTATTCCTAAAGCCGTCCGTTACCGCAACCACGCTTTGCAGGGCGTCCTGATGATAGTAATACGCTGATGAATAATCATCAATAGCACATAATACCTCATCAATCTGCGGACCGTATATGATTTCCTTTATAAAGCCGTTTGACCCGTCATATTCAGCTATGCAATGGATACCATCGTAGATGTAGTATCTAGTATCAGACGAAGATAGATTCTTTTTAAAGCCCAGCATGCCGTCTTCATAATAAGCATATGATATGTTTTTCCCCAAACTAGACGCCGCTTTTATTAATCTGTTTTCAGAGTCCCAGGAATAAGTCCAGGTGGTACCCCTTACAGAATTGCTAATCAGGTTTCCGTCTAAATCATAATCATATACCGCGCTTGCCGTCGAATCCAATGTGATGTTCAGGCTTGTCTGCGTGATATTGCCGGCATAGTCAGCTGCCTCTAAAGTTATTTCATTTACCCCAAAATCAAGCGCCAGGTCGTCTATAGTAAATGTATTGCCGCTGATGGTCGCTATATGATTATTCACAAAAACTGTATCAATATTAGCGTCATCCAATATCCCTGAAAGAGATATAATATTGCCGCCTCCATAAATCGAGCTCTCTGAGCGATCCAGCTGATTTAACGTGTTAAACTGGGATGTGATAAATTCTGTATTCAGGCTGAAATTAGTTCTATTTCCCAATCGATCAAAGGTATAAGCCTGAGTTGTCCCTTCAGGATAGCTGACATTTATCAGCTAATTAATATTGTCATAGCTATAGCTATGTATTCCCTGGCTATCAATTCTCTGCGTCCTGTTGCTATTTTTGTCATAGGCATAGTTAATCGTTGATACGCTGCCCGGTAAGCCCGGCTCTCCGGCAGCAATGCTTAGCAGCCTGTCAGCTTCATCATAAGTATAGGCAGTCTCTATATCATTCGGGTATTTCAAGCCAATCCGTCTGCCTTTATTATCGTATGTGAAAGTAAATGCCTTAAGAGTTCCAGCTGTTTCAAAGGATATGTTGGATACCTGATTAAGATTGTTATAAGTATAATTAACCATTGTACCGGATGGATAGGTCATCTTTTTGCGATTGCCTAGAGCATCATATTCATACAAGACATGCAAATTACCAGGATAGCCAATATTAATAACCCTGCCTAAATCATCATATACATATGTCCTTAGGCCCATAAGATCGGTTATTTGAGCAAGATTCCCTTGTTCATCATATTCGTATAAAATCTTTTGTTCGCCTGGCAAGGTTTTTTGAGTAAGCCTATTTAAGCCGTCATAACTGAAATTTGTATCCAGAGCACGAGAATTCGTCTTTTTAATTATATTACCGTTATTATCATATTCATAGAGCTCATACAAACCCATTGAATCAGTAGTTTTTATCAATCTGCTTTTGGAGTCATATTCAAACTGGGTTACATTAGCGTTGCCGTCAGTTATTGAAATACGGTTTCCAAGCACATCATATCTAAATATTGTCTGCGCCCCTAACACGTCGGCAATATTAATAAGCCTATTGTTTTTATCATATTGATAAGAAGTTGAATTAGCTTTAGGGTCTTTTACCTGTATTTTATTACCGCCTGCGTCATAACTTATCTCTATTTTTTCCGCTAGATGGTTAGATACCGCGGTTAATCTATTGGCCGCGTCATAGCTGTAATTTGTTTCATGGTTCAGCTTATCGATTTCTGTAATTATATTCCCGTTTGCATCGTAAACATATTCTATTGATTTACTATTCGCATCAGTCTCTAATATCTTTCTGCCTAGAGGATCATAGTCATATCTTGTAATATTGCCCAGCGCGTCGGTAATGCTTGATATATTATCACCGGAGCCGCATAGGACACAACCGGAAGTTGCGTCATAGGCATAAATAGTTTCATTCCCTAAGGGGTCTATAGTTTTTACCCTGCGGTTTCTCATGTCATATTCGTAATTCCATGTTCCATTAAGTTTATGTTCTGCAATAAGCCTGCCCATGGCATTATAATCATAGGTGATATCTATACCCTCAGGTAAATGTACTGCAATCCTACGGTTCATAGCGTCATAATCATAAGCGGTAATATTATTATTCGCGTCTTTATAGGAAATCATATTGCCATTTGCGTCATAGGTAAACTCTTCAGTATCTCCTGAGGAAAATGTTTTAGAAAGCATCATCCCCAGTTTATTAAATTGATATGAAATAGTATTGCCAAGAGAATCAGTCTCACCTATAAGATTGCCAATACTGTCATAAGTATACTGCCAGGTATTTCCCTGCGCGTCAGTTTTGGAAGCCATGGTTCCATTTTCATCATAACTAAAAGAACTGCTGTTTCCATTCGCGTCTGTTCTTGAGACCATATTGCCAAACTGATCATAACTATAGCTAACCTTATTGCCAACAGGACAGGTTTCACTTTTTATCGAACCGCCCTCTATTTTCCTTGTCCAGGTATTGCCATTTTTGTCGATCTTAACTGACCATTTTGTATAATTCTCACCTTCAGCAGAAAGAATCCATTCTGTAGAATTACCCAATGGGTCAATTTCCTTCTGCAAACGGTTAAATTCATCATATACATAATTCCATTCATTACTATTTTCATCGATTACTTTAATCCGATTGCGATTGTCATCGTAAAAAAACTGCTTACTTTTCCCGTCAACGTATATCGCTTTATTTAACAACATTCTTGAATACTCATACACCGTGGTATTGCCGACTTTGTCAATATAAGTAGTCATTCCCAGGGTTTCATCTGTGCTAAATCGCATAGTACCGCCTTCAGGATCAACCACTGACTCTACTCTAAGATTCCAATTCCATTCAGGGAAATGAATAGCAGATTCAAATGGCTTATTAAAATTATAAACAGTGGTATTGCCGCGTTTATCTGTAACATTAAAACTCTTCAGCAGCAAGTTCTCAGGTGTTTCTTCAAAAATAAAATCATAATACTGGCTATTGCCCACTGGATCTGTGACTTTATTTAAACTCGCCTGATAACCTTTATAAAGATTAAACTCAAGGTCATAATCATAACTTACAAATCTATTCGCGCTATCCTGTATTGATCCAATTAAGTAAATATTATCATGTCCGTTGTAGTATTCCTGCCAGTTGATTTGAATATATCTACCAGTTTCCGGCTCTATGACTTTTACCGGTTTTTTTACTAATCCGCCTAATAAGTTGTCTTGAAATTCCCCGTATTCAAAATCTATCCTATTGCCATAACGGTCCACAATATATTGAATATGATATATCCCCGTCTCAGCAGGCAAATCCGATGCTTCAAAAACATACTTTGAGCCAAATCTTAGCTGCCAAATAAAAGTACTGTCTACTTTGGTCAAACCAGTAGTGCCACATTCAGGCCGGATATAAATATCACCAATCTTGATAAAATTGATCAGCTCCCCGTTTTCAGAAGTTAGCGTTGCTCCAACTTCTGTTTCTTCAAGACGCATTTCAACATTTGTCACCCAGCCTCTACCCAGGCTGCCTGATCGGCTTGATTGAGAAGAAAAAGATCTTTTGAAATTCAAGTATGTAATGCCGGTCTTCTTGCCATTACCGCTTAATTCAAGATCGACTTCAGGAATAAATATTTTACCTCCTGTTATAGATACAGGATCTTGTATGTCAGAATTATCCTCCTCTTTATCATTATCCTCATCAGGAGGAGGCTTAAGCATTTCATCTCCATTTGGGCAAATCCCATTATCATCAGGACCATCAGCAGGTGTCTGACTGGCACAAATAGGTTCAATCAATAACAGATCGCCGGCAAAAAAAATAAAAGAAAATAACAAAATTAAAACAATAAAAAGTCTTCTTTTTCTCATTTTATATTTTCCTTCCTTTTGAATCTAAAAGACTCGTCAATGTTTCTATGCTTTTTAACGCTATTTCCGCATCCACTTTAAATTTCGTCTCCGGATATCTGGATAACAAAGACTTATAAGTACTTATTGCTGATTGATAATCCGCTTGATCAACCTGCAGCCTGCCCAGATAAAACAATCCCTCTTCCCGCATTTCCTCCATACGCATCACTTCTCTAAACTGCTTTTCCGCTTCTTTAAACATATCATAGTTTCGATAGATCTCACCAAGCTGAAGCTTTAACTCAGGCACCATTTCACCCTCAGCGATCGCTTTTTTCGCGTAATTAATAGCCTGCATTTTATCTTTCTTTTTTCTTAGACACTGCAACGCTTTAACTTTATTTCCAACTTTAAGAAAATAATTATGCGCTTTATCAAAGGCCCTTAGAGAAAAACACATATCACCCAGCGAATCATGATCATTTGCTTCTTTGAAATATTTAGCAGCCAATGCATAGTTTCCTTTTTTAAAATAAACCTTTCCTATCCCGCTTTTATTATTAGCTTGCTTGAAATATTTCAAAGCCAAATTATATTGTCCGCGGTTTAATGCCAATAAAGCCAGACCGTCCACATCATTTTCTTCTTGAAAATATTTACGTGCTTTCTTAAATTGCCCCTCATTCAAAGCCACAAGTCCTAAACCGGAGTAATCCTTATTTCTATTAAAATAATACTTGGCTTTCTGCCTATCTCCTTTATTGAAATAAGCCAGCCCTAATCCGGAGTAATCATTAGCCCTATCAAATATCTGAATTGCCTTGCGATGCTGGCCCATTCCCATATAAGCATGTCCTGAAGCTGTGAATTCATTGCCATTTTTAAATTCTTCCAAAGCCTCCTTAAATCGATGCTGTGAGCATAAAACTAATCCCACTCCAGCGTGATCATTTTCCTCTTTGAAATTTTTCAAAGCTTTCGCAAAGTCTCTTTTCTGAAGATAGACAAGCCCTAGGCCTTTTTTGTCTCCTATCTGCCTAAATCTTTCTTCAGCTTCACCATACATACGGCGCTTTAGAAAAAGCAGGCCTAAACCGCTTTTATTATTTGCTAAAGAAAATGCGTTTATTGCTTTATCATAATTACGCATTTTTAAATATCTATACCCCATGGCTGAATGCCCATGATCAAATGCCAGTAAAAATACTGTTGTGCCCAGTACTAACATCAAGGTTGACTTCCATAAAAATTCTTTGCGTACCTTCATAACTTTCTCCTTTTCAACTTTTCGAATATTAGCAGAATAATCATCATAGATTTCGTAAAATCGTAATACCTATAAAAAACATGATTGCAACAGTTAAGGCAAAAGGCACTGGTACTAAAGCTTTAACTATCTTCTTATCCCCCCAGGATATAACTAAAAGTGTAAGTACAAAAGCAGTACCTAATGAAACAAGCCAAAGATTATATGTAGCCAAAGCGAAAATAATCAAAAATATACCAACAAACATTTCACTTAGAAGCCAATACAGATTATTCTCTTTCTCATTTATATTATTGGTAACAGGAAAGTAGGTCTTTCCGGTGATCACATAAAGCATGATTTCCTTAGCAGAATCAAGCAAAATAGATAAATGCAAAAAAGATGACATAGCTACATAACGCAGCATTCGGGCGCGTTTATTCCACATATCAATTATCGCGGGAATTAAAGGAAAAAATATAACCAAAAACATTACTAAATAAAAATCAAACACCCAAAACACATTATATCTGGTTTTCAAAATGACCTGTGCCAAATTATCATAAAATAACGGCGGTACAAGAAATAAAGGCCCTCGCACCTGAGAAGCCGTATAATAAAAAGGCATAATAAAACTTGCCACACAAACTAGCATCAAAAACGGAATTGCCTGCAGCAAGGCAAACGCGGAAATAAAGATATCCGCTTTTTCAAACCAGGGCACACATTTTGCCCTAAGAATTTGCGGATAGAACTCAGTTAAATACTGGTAAGTACCTCTAACCCATTTTCTATTACGTTTGCGGAATTTTTCAATGTTTTGAGGAAATTCCTCACCACAAACCGTATCTTCATCTATAATACCGTAATATCCTATTCTGCGAGCTTCAGATGAAAAAGCAAGGTCCTCTGTAACAACCTCGGGGATACCACCTAACGCCTCAATTACAGACCGCTTTAATACAGCTCCATGCCCGTACCACATCACAAAACCAAATTTATTTTTTAATGACATATAATGGCGCCAATGGATATCAACCATTGACTTCATCGTCCGCCCAAAAGATCCTTTTTGATCTTCAATCGCAGCCTGAACAGCCTGAACAAAAGCTATTTTCGGGCTTAATTGAAACTTAGGAATAAGCTTAATGAGAAAATCAACCGGAAGTTCTGTATCGGAGTCATTAACCGCGATATACTCAAAACGTTTTTCAACTTTATTTAATGCGTCGTTTATATTCCCTGCTTTAAAACCACGCTGCTTATTTCTCCTTAATACACTAATAATTGATCGATTATGCGCTTGGAATAAATCGATTTTTTCTTTAATTTCTTTATTATCACTGTCATCGCAAATAAACACATGAAAATCCTCGTATTTCTGTCCAATACAGGTCAAACACGCTTTTTCATTAAAATCATTCCTGGTCATATAAAGAATCGCAACCGCTGGTAAAGACGCACGAAAAGTTTTTTTGCTTTCTATTGGCGTATGCAAAAAATATGAAAAAAATATATGAACAGAATGATAAAGCCCGTACAGCCACATCATATTAATCCCTAAAACAAAGATCACAACTGAAGCTTTAGCAATGAGCGGCTCATCGCCTATAAGTAATGCCAAGAGAATAGGATTAAAGTATAAGGCAATTAAAAACCAGCAAAATAAGATAGACAGAATTAATAAGTCATTCTTATCTATATCTCCGTTCTCCGTAAACCTAATTGTCTTTAATACACGTTTAATATTCATATCAGTTTGTTTTTCCTGTTACCACCGAGCCATCAAATGGAGAAAGAGTGAAAATTCCCGGCGCTTCTGTATCAAGAATAATCTGCGCGCTTTCAACCTGCTCTTCCTGTGTAACCTTATGCCTGAATTTTACATATATTGTTTTTCCTCCGTCTTCATTTGATATATAAAAAATTATTGTTGGAGCATATCCCTGCCACTGGCAATTCGTAAACATGGGATCTTCGCTAACAGCTATCTCGTAAGACGTATTAGAATCAATTTCCAGAGTAATTTTATTATTGCTTGTATACTTTCCTTCTTTTATGGTGAAAGCGTTTTCGTAACTCGATATAACGGTTATCCTTTTATACCCAGTTGCTAAAATCTTTTTCTTCCCTTTTTTACTTTTTCTGAACACCTTTACCTTAAGCCTTTGCTTTTCTGATAATCCATCCACAAACACATTAAAAGCATATCTTCCTTTTGCTATTTTCATCAAAGATACTGCCCTGCCAGACTTCGGAAAAGAAGCCTTAATAATAAGTGACTTATTTTTAACCCATTTTCCATTCTTTGTAAGCTCTACATTAAATACAGCCTCTTCTCCGACCACATAGGTTTCCTTATTTGATGTTACTTTTACCATCCAATCCGCGGCCTGTACTGCCTGCACTTGAATCAAAAATAACAATAGGAATAAACTCATTATTTTCTTCACAGTCCCTCCTTAATTTTACCTGAAAAATAAAAAAAACAGCCTTTGGGCTGCTTAAACTGTTTTTATAATATTTTTTTAATAGAGTATTGTATTTTATAACTCATAGAATACTCTCACTTTACTCAAAGCACTAAAATCAGTTAAATATTCAAATACCATGTGTATAAAAATATACCCTATTTTTTTGATTCTGTAAAGAGCCAGCATAGCCATGAAAAGTTTCTTGCCTATATCACCTTATCTCACAAGCACTTGCAAAATCGGCTTAGGTGGGATTATCTAGCTCAGCAAGAATATCCTTTGCTGATTGCAGCGGGTCACTGTGGGATATTATGGGTCTGCCGACAACAATATAATCTGCTCCCCATAGGGCCGCATCTGTTGGCGTAACTATACGTTTTTGATCATCAACTGAGGCGCTTTTGGGTCTAACTCCAGGAACAACTAAAATAAAATCCCTGCCGATAACCCGGCGCAATAATTTAATTTCCTTGCCGGAGCAAACCACACCGTCAAGCTTAGCGGATTTACAAAGTTTTGCCAGATGAATAACCTCATTCTTAACGCTTCTGATAACACCAACCCTGTTGAGCTGCTGACGGTCCATACTAGTCAGCACAGTCACGCCCAAAACAATTGGCTTTTTCTTTAAATCCTGAGCTTCTTTATTTACTTCCTGCATTAAAGTAGAAAGCATCACATTTCCACCAATAGCATGCACATTGAACATAAACACACCAAGCCGCATAGAACTTACTGCCGCTTTAGCCACTGTATTGGGAATATCATGAAATTTAAGATCAAGAAAAACATCTCTTTTATAGCTATGTACCATTTCAACAACGCTTGGACCGCAGGCCGTAAATAGCTGCATGCCGATTTTAAAATATTTTACAGCTGGCGATAATTTTTTTACTAAAACTTCAGCATCATTGATCCCCGGCACATCCAAAGCTACTATCAATTCTGTTTTCTTTTTCATTATTTATCCTTTAGACTTTAAACAATCCAATAAGCGTATTAATTTTTTTTATTTTCTTTTTTTTGCAGTAATTTCTAATCCCCTCTATTACCTGCATGGAAACTCCCGGATTCACAAAGTTAGCAGTACCCACACTAATCGCTGTTGCTCCGGCAATCATAAATTCAATCGCATCATCAGCATTCATTATTCCCCCCATGCCGATAATCGGGATATTTACAGCAGTAGCCACATCATATGTCATCTTGACAGCTATCGGTTTTATTGCCGGGCCACTCAACCCCCCGCTCACATTTGCTAAGCAAGGCCTGCATGTATTAATATCAATCGCCATAGCCGAAAAAGTGTTTACCAGACTTAAGACATCCGCCCCTGCCGATTCAGCTGCAATTGCAATTTCGGTGATATCCGTGACATTCGGGCTTAACTTTGCAATAAGCACTGTATTGGTTTTTTTCGCAACCGTATTTACAAGCGTATACGTATCACCTGCAACTTGTGCAAAAATCCTTGCCTTGGTTTTGTCCGTTTTATTTAATTTCGCGTATTTTATATTAGGACATGAAAGATTCAGCTCGATTGCCTCAACGCCTGCATCTTCTAATTTATTTACGCAGTAAATAAACTCATCACTTGAGTTGGCGCTGACACTTACAATTATCTTTGTACCGATTTTTTTCAATTTCGGAAGTTTAACTTTTAAAAAATTATCCAGGCCTTCGTTTTGCAATCCTATAGCATTTAACATTCCTGATGATGTTTCTGCCAGGCGCGGCATTGCATTGCCAAGCCTGGGCTCCTTTGTGATCGTTTTAGTGATGATCGCCCCCAAATCACTTAATTTCACCAGGTCCTTGAACTCCTCAGCATAACCAAATGTTCCTGAGGCTACAGTCACCGGATTTTTCAGTTTTAATTTTCCTAATTTTACACTTAAATCCATATTGTCATCCATTATTTAAAAAATATTAACTTTAGGCTTATTAAAAGCAAAAAAATCCCAAACATCCTCTTAAGCATAAGCGGCGAGATACGCCCAACAAGTAGTGAGCCGAGATATCCCCCAAAGAAAAAACCTACAGCTATAAGAGCAGCCGGCAGGATTTTTACATGCCCCTGATTATAATAATTCCAGGCAGCCAGCAATCCAATAGGCGGAATCATCGCTGCCAAAGTAGTTCCCTGTGCCTGATGCTGTGTGAACCCAGCGAGAAAAACCAGGCAGGGTATCATTATTACCGCCCCGCCTATTCCGAAAAAACCGCCGCATATTCCAGACGCAAGACCGATCAGCACAAAACCTGCGTTCATAGCTTATTCCTCCCAAACTACTTCATTAATATCAAAAACCGGACCGTCTTTACAGATACGTTTATAAACTATTTCTTTAGCATCTCCAATAGAAGAACTTCTTGTTTTCACAACACATCCAAGACACGCGCCTAATCCGCAGCCCATCATCCCATCCAAGGAAACTTGGCCTTTTAGATCATACTTTGAAGCCACATCACGCAAGGCCTTTAACATCGGCTTTGGCCCGCAGGCAAAAATATAGGGTTTAGGTTTTAGTGATTGGGACTTGGATAGATATTGTTTAAGCATATCAGATACATAACCTTTAAACCCCAGGGATCCATCATCAGTAGATATCTTTATACCACAACCGAGGTTTTTCAGTTCATCGATACAAACAAGTTCTGTTTTTTTATCAGTACCGACAAAAACAGTAATCCTTCTTTTTTTATTTAAAAGATACTTAGCTAAGAACACAAAAGGCGCAATGCCCATGCCACCTGCAACAAAAATAAGCGGATCTATCGAATTTTTAAAATATTTGAGCTCAAAGCCATTGCCTAAAGGCCCCAAGACATCCACTGTTTCTCCCACTGCCATCTCTTTAAGTAAAGAAGTTCCCTTGCCGACAACCTTATATACAATACCCACATTAGTTTTATTTACTATCCGGTTTACGCTCAGAGGCCTGCGTAGCAGCGGATCTGTAATACCAAGAAGACTCAAATGAAGAAACTGTCCAGGTACAATCAATCTTGTCAATTTTGGGATTTTTAGCTCCAGATAATACACAGACGGAGTAAGTTTTTGATTTTTAACTATCTTTGCTTTTAGATCATATATCATTAAATGCTCCGCATTGAGTATCGGGTATTGGGCAATAATTAAGCGTTATTTGATATATTTGCATTTATTAACAGTTCTTTTTACTTTTTACTTATTGTTGGCATTTAGGGCAGAAATAAGTGCCCCTGCCTCCTAGTTTAATTCTCTGAATACTTTTTTTGCAAACTAGACATGGCTCGCCTTTTCGTCCGTAAACATAAAAATTATCAGAGAATGTTCCCTTATTACCATGTCCGTCTCGGTAATTATTAAAAGAAGAACCACGGCATTTTATTGCTTTTCTAAGCAGCGCTTTAATATTTTTAAATAATAATTTTACTTGCCCGGCACTCAAATCGCAGGCGCTTCTTGCCGGATCTATTTTGGAAATAAATAATACCTCTGCCGCATAAATATTGCCGATACCCGCAATAAACCTCTGATCAAGTAAAAGAGGCTTAATCTTTGCCGAGCGCCCGCAAATATCCTTGATAAAATTATTCAGCTTAAAATCTTTACTTAAAGGCTCAGGACCCATATTTTTAACCACATTCAAGTCCTGGATATTCCGAACCACCCTAAGTTCCCCCAAGGTTCTTTGATCATTGTAACATAAATAAAATCCGTTTGATAATTTAAAACTTACCCGGCTTTTCGAATCATTCCCTCCATATACCAGCTGTCCAGTCATACGCAAGTGTACACTTAAATAATAAACATCTCTTTGAGCTGTAAGGATCTCAATAGCAAGCAGCTTGCCTCTTCTGATTATCTTCCTGATTTTGGAGCCTTTTAAAAGTGATCTGAACTTTTTCAAACAAGGCTCTTTTACAACACTCGTTCTATGAATAGTGACATCAATTATCTTTTTATTTAAAATCACTTTTTCTAAATCACTTTTTATCGTCTCTACTTCCGGTAATTCAGGCAAATCATTCTCCAAGTTAAAAATAAAAATAGTTTTCGCAATCCTAAGACAAAACTAAGTTATGTTCAACCTTTAATTATTTTAACATATACTTTTCTTGCACGCGGACCGTCGAATTCGCAAAAATAAATTCCCTGCCAGGTGCCGAACACCAAATTGCCAGCCTCAATAATTATACTTTGGGAAAACCCCATAATAGACGCCTTGATATGGGCAGCGGAATTTCCCTCAGCATGCGCATATGCATCGACATGGGGAACGATCTTATCCAGCTCTTTTAAAATATCCCCTCTAACGTTTGGGTCGGCATTTTCATTAATAATTATGCCTGCTGTAGTATGCGGCACAAATACCGTGCAGATACCGCTAATAATTCCACTTTTAGAAATTATAGCCCTTATGACCTTTGTTATATCTATAAACTCTGCCAACTTAGATGTCTTTACTGAAAATGTTTCCATACTCAAACCTTTAATCCTAAAATTTTAACTATCTTCTTCTGCACATCTTTAACAGATTTTGCTTTTACTATCCCAGGGATATCCCATGTATTTAAGCCGACAATTGGTTTTTTTTCGCTTAAGGCAAAACCGATCTCGGACAGCGTTCCTTCTTTTCCGGCAAAGGCGATCACCAGATCAGATGCCCCGGCAACAAGAGTGTTGCGCGTATACCCCAGGCCGGTTGCAATAGGAATATCAATATACGGATTCGCATCCTGCTTACTCTTCCCCGGAAGTATACCTACAGTTAAGCCTCCCGCGTCTTTTGCCCCGCTTGCGGCAGCCTCCATGACCCCACCCAATCCTCCGCAAACCAGCACAGCATTAAGCTCGGCTATCATTTTACCTGCATCATATGCGAGCTTTGCGGTCTTTTTATCAGCCTTGTGGCCTCCGATAACTGATATTAATATCTTTTTTCTACTTCCCATTCAGCTTTACCTTGCCTTTGATATTATATCTTTTATACACGATTTGACTTTGCCCTCATCTGCAGCATCATTTTGCTGAATAAGAAATTGTTTGACCTCTTGGGCGCCTTTGAGCACAGAACTCTGCGCCATTTCTTTCATACAATGCTCCTTGCCAACTCCGCTGCCGTAAGTTGCAAAAACAATAATCTCTTTGGACTTAAAATCACCGCATTTATTAATAAATGTTCTTAACGCAGGCGCCATTCCTAATGCCCAGACAGGAGTTCCTAAAGCAATCAAGTCATAACCTTTGATATCCAAGGTTATATCTTCCTTGATCTGCGCCTGTTTTTTCTTCAAAGATCTCAGACATTGTCTAACAAAAGAAGCAGACTCATCCAAAGCAACAAGTTCAATCAAATCGACCTGATAATTGGCTGCAAGTTCCTGCTGTAAAACTGCAGCTACTTTTCTTGTATTGCCGGAATATGAATAGAAAAATACTGCTGCCCTTTTCATAGCTTATATCCCCTAATTATTTTTTTCTTCTTTGTGTTTTTTAAAAAAAACTTAATTGCTTTTCATTATCCGCTAATTCTGCTGGTTTTTTATTTTTAGCCTTTTTGGACTTCTCAGGATCAACTCTTGCCTTTTTTGGTTTACCAAAAATACTTACTGTCCCATACTGTCCATCAAAGCCTGGATTAATCACACATTCATTGCGACGAACTTTTAAAATACCTTCTGCTATTTTCTCAGGCAGGGCACTAAAAAGCTCTTTTCCTTTTTTATGCATTAAAATATCAAATTCTGTTCCTAACTTTGATAAGGCATCATCATAGGCTTTAGCAACTCTTTTTGAGGTTTTCCCAACATCTAAAGCATCTGATATGATTTCATCAAGCGGTATAAGATTCTTAAACGGAATAGCCCCCTTAGGGATAAAACCCTCTTTTCTATCTGCAAGAGCATCGACCCGGTTCATAACACCTACAGTCACCGGTCGCATACATTCCGGACACAGGCCATTGTTTTTCTTCGTCTCGGCAGGTGAAAATCTTACTTTACACTTGCGATGTCCGTCAAAATGGTATTTGCCTTCTTCCGGAAAAAATTCAATTGTGTACAAAAACTTTTTATTATCTTTTTTCTTTAATACATCCATTATCTCGAAATATGACAATTCACAATCAAAGACATTAGCTTCCCTGCCTATTTTTTGCGGAGAATGACAATCTGAATTAGAGATTAAGGTATATTTATCCAATGCGCTAAGCCGCCAATTCATTGCCGGATCAGAGGATAATCCTGTTTCTAAGGCATAGATATTCTTTGCCTGTTCTTCAAAGCAATCTTCTAATAGATCAAACCCTGATTTTGAGCCAAATAAGCTAAACCAGGGAGTCCAGATATGTGCCGGAACTAACATACAGTTGGGATCAATATCAAAAACAATTCTTGCAAGCTTTGCCGCATCAAGACCAAGGATTGGTCTGCCATCCGAGTGAAGATTGCCGATCTTAGACAGAGCCTTATTTATTTTATCAACTGTTTTAAAGCTTGGTGCAAAAATGAGGTTGTGGATTCTATAACATCTGTTGTTTTTAGAATAAATACTGCTAACCTCAGCAGTAAGCATAAAATGCACATCATTGTATTTAAATAATCCGTTACCTGCAGATTCAAGCATGGATTTCAGATGCTCAAGCCAGAGAGGATGCGTAAAATCTCCTGTACCGAGCAGATCAATTCCTTTTATCTTTGCCCATTTACTTAAATTAGGCAAATCCATATGCGGAGAAGTCCCCCTGCTGTACTTGGAATGAATATGGAGATCTGCAATAAATTTCATAAAAACCTATTCTAAGTCTTCTCTTTTAAGACCTGCGTTCAATTAAGCAGCAAAGACTTTTTTACCACCCACTATTGTAAGAACTACGCGGCCTTTTAAGGTCTTCCCGATAAAGGGGGAATTTTTTGATTTTGAAAGAATATTGTGCAAGGATACTTTCCACTCTTGGTTTGGATCAAATATAGTAATATCCGCCTCGCCACCGACTGAGATATACCCTTTATCAATATTTATTATTTTACAAGGATTATAAGACATCTTTTCCATCAATTGGTTCAAAGAAAGTATTCCCTTTTCAACAAGATTGGTTATGCCAAGAGCCAGTGCGGTCTCAAATCCAATAATACCAAAAGGAGCGCAATCAAACTCTACATCCTTTTCTGCTTGGGCATGAGGAGCATGGTCTGTAGCGATACAATCTATAGTCCCGTCTTTTAAACCATCATGGATAGCTTTAAGATCATCAATATCACGCAAAGGCGGATTTACTTTTGCATTTGTATCATAATCAACAAGTGACTCAACCGTAAGGCTGAAATGATGCGGCGTACATTCACAGGTTACATTTACTTTACTTTTCTTTGCATCTCTGATCAAATTCACTGATTCCCGGCAACTGACATGCGCAATATGCAAATGCGCTCCTGTATAACGCGCAAGCTCAATATCCCGGCCGATCATACTTATCTCTGCAACACGCGTAATCCCCTTAAGGCCTAACTTTGTTGACATATAGCATTCATGCATTACACCGCCGGCTGAAAGCTCTGTATCCTCACTATGCGCTATTACCGGAAGATCAAGCATACCTGCATACTCTAAAGCCCGGCGCATTATTTCTGAATTGCTTACCGGGTTTCCATCATCTGAAATAGCCACAACTCCCACATCCTTGAGGTCACTTATTTCAGATAATTCCACGCCTTTAGAGCCTTTGGTTATCGCTCCAATAACAAGCACATTTATCAATCCTGCTTTTTTGCTCTGAGCGAGTATAAACTCTACAACTCCCTGATTATCTATAACCGGCTTTGTATTTGGCATACAGCATACAGTTGTGAAACCTCCGGCTGCAGCTGCACGACTGCCGCTTAAAACAGTTTCCTTATATTCAAATCCCGGCTCACGTAAATGAGCATGCACATCAACAAATCCAGGCGTTGCTACTAATCCCTTAGCATCAAAGACATCCGCGTCATTATCTTTTATATTATTATCTATTTTCGCGATTTTGTTACCTTCGATAAGAATATCGAGTATATCATCTGTCTTTGATTTCGGATCGATAACCCTTGCATTTTTTATAAGCAATTTCATATTATAACTCCTGTTCCACAACTTCAGTATGTGATTGGCAAACCAGATACAGCACAGCCATTCTCACCGCAATTCCATTAGTCACCTGATTAAGAATCACGGAAAATTTTCCGTCCGCAATATCAGGGGTTATTTCAATACCTTTATTCATTGGCCCCGGATGCATGATCAATACATCATCTTTTGCATACTGTTCCAGCTTTTCCCTATTTACACCATAGCGTATCGCATACTCCCGCAAGGAGGGGAACAAACCTGCCTTCTGGCGTTCAATTTGTATACGTAGAATATTAATTACATCCGCATTTTTTAAAGCCTGAGGCAGACTGGTTGTAACATTAACTCCCATCTTTTCAATATCCTTAGGGATTAGCGTTCTAGGCCCGCAAACAGTTACAGTTGCGCCCAGTTTTTTCAATCCCCAAATATTACTGCGGGCTACTCTGGAATGAGCTATATCGCCGATTATTGAAACATTAAGCCCTTTAATTCTTCCTTTTTTCTCTTTTATCGTAAATATATCAAGCAGGCCCTGGGTCGGATGTTCGTGGCAGCCATCACCAGCATTAATAATAGAGGGCCCCATACAATTGGCTAAGGTTTGCGCTATACCGCTTGCCGAATGCCTTATGATTATTGCATCTACCTGCATCGCCTCGATATTTTTCATCGTGTCTTTCAGGGTCTCGCCTTTTTTAATCGCGCTTGTTGAAGTAGATATACTTAAGGTATCAGCACTTAATCTTTTTGCCGCAAGCTCAAAACTCGACCTCGTTCTTGTAGACGGCTCAAAGAAAAAAAGCACTATCGTCTTTCCTCTTAGCGTAGGCACCTTCTTAACCTGACGAGTTGAGATTTCCCTAAAAGACGCCGCAGTTTCAAGAATCAATTCTATTTCTTTCTTGCTTAATACTTCAAGCCCTACTAGATCTTTTTTTGTCCAAACCTTCATATGGGGTCCTTTTCTTTGATTAAAAGTATTACTCCCTCTGTAGCATCAACTTCCTTGAGTCTGACTTCAACGCTTTCATTAAAAGTTGTCGGGACATTTTTCCCCACATAATCAGCGCGAATAGGCAATTCCCTGTGCCCCCTGTCAACTAAAACAGCCAGCTGAATATTTTTCGGTCGGCCTAAGTCTATCAACTCATCAAGAGCGCACCTAATCGTACGGCCGGTAAACAATACATCATCCACCAAAATAACTATCTTGTCGTTAATATCAAAATCTATCTTTGTGCTGTGTACTACCGGACAAGTATCAATCATCGTCAGGTCATCTCGATAAAGTGTAATATCAAGAATCCCAAGCGGTATTTCATTGCCGTCAATCTCCTTTATCATATTCACTATGCGACTGGCTAAATATGCTCCACGATTTCGAATACCCACAACGACTATTTCATCCGGCCCCTTATTTCTTTCCAATATTTCATGACTTATGCGCATTAAAGTGCGCTTGATCATCTGTTCATCCATTAAGCTTGATTTTTCTTTTAGTGTCATTTATAAACTCCTTATCAATTAATAAAAAAAACCTACCCTTTTGATGGATTTCTCACACAAAATAAGCAGGTTTTGAATTTCATTTTATTCTCCTTACTAGCCTCTCAGGACTAATTTAAAGGTTTATTTCATAAAAATATATCACATAAGATATCCTTTGTCAAGTAGAATCAATGAATATCTATAGTTTCAATCTATTTCTCACGCAATCATTAATAACAACTTTTCCTCATATTGATGGAGATTTATCTGTTTTTTTCATTGCCTGATAAAACCAGCACCCTCATTACCTCTCTCAGCATCTCTTTTTCTTTATCCTTCATTCCTTTACGTTTATAAAATCCAGCCAGATTATAGTAGGCTTCCAGGTACTCGCCATTAAGTTCTATGGCTTTTAAATAACACTTATTGGCATCATCAAATCTCTCGAGTTTTTCATAAACTACGCCAAGATGATTAAAGGCCGGAGAAAAGGAATCATCAATAGTCACTGCCTTTTGCAATATTTCAAGAGCCTCGACAAATTGTTTTTTTGCTATATAAGCTGCTCCCATATTTGTCATTGTCGCCACGTCTTCAGGGTCAATCTCCAGGGCTTTGCTATAATATTGCATTGCTGCGTCAATTTTATTCCCTCTAGCAAGAGCAATCCCAATATTTGAATATGCCGCCGAATCATCCGGATCTATCTCGATCGTTTCCTGGAATTTAGCAATTGCTTTATCATATTGCCTGCCCTCTAAATATAAAACCCCCTGATTATATACTGCATCCAGGTTGGCAGGATCCAGCTTCTGAGCGCTAATGAATGATTTCAATGCCTTTTGCGTCTGCCCCTTATAGCTGAAGGCATTGCCCAGATTAAACAGCCAGCGTGATTTATTATCCTCATCGACATCAAATAATCTTGAGTTAACAAAAACAAACATCATAAATAAAAATATCAAAGACAAAGAAAATATCTTATAATTTTTGCGTTTTATTTTCCCAAACAACCAGACTATAGCATATGAGGCAAATATGATAAAAATCGGGACAACCGCTATGCGATAGCGGCTGACTACAAAAAAAATGATCATGAGTAAAAACTGCGATAAAATAAACAGATTAAGCAATATTACCGATTTATCTTTTTTAAAAGACACGGCTATCCCAAGCAGCGCCAAAGGACAGATGATCCCAAAGGGGAACGAAATAAATCCTCTGGAAAAAACAAGCATCTGAAGTAAAGGCGACCATATCTTAAAGAAATAAATACTCTGATTCTCTGGGATCTCATAAGCATTAAAAAAGTAATAGCATTTCCGCACAAGCAGCTTAACCCATGTGAGGGGATTACTTACCACAAACTGAACAGCTCTAGAGGTCCAAAAATCAGAGACCTCAGACGGCTTCATTTTTCTGCCCTGAATCCTCTCAGCCACCTTGATCGAAGATACCCATACATTATCTTTCCATCCGCGATAGGAATAATCCCTTGATGGAGGTATCGCTGTCTTACCGTCAGCATGTGCATTATTTCCTATATAAAGATTTATTCCCCCGGTTGAAGAAAGCAGCACAAAGTCCCCGCCTTGCATAACATTGCGCAAGGCAAAAGGGGTAAGAATCAGCACTACGCCGATTGTAGTAATAACCAGGGTTAAGAATCTTCCATATTTAAAGATCTTAGATCCAATAGAGTGTTTTTTGTTGTAAATATATATCCAGATAAGCATTAAAGGAAAGAATAAAATAGCATTGGCACTTATCTGCAGAGCTAAACTAAAAATCACACCGCAGCCAAGCCATTTAGACATCTTAGGCTTATCTATGGTATAAAGCAGTGCTAAAAGCAGTCCGATATTAAAAAATAAACTCAGACCTACATTCAGCAACTGTGCGTCAAAATAAATAAATACACCGTATACACTGCATATACACGCAGAAATTATCCCGACATTTCGGCTAAAAACCTTTTTCCCCAGACAATAGACTAAAATACAGTTAAAGGCACCAAGAAACATTTGAACAACTCTGGCAGCTGTAAATCCGCTGCCCAAAAATTTAAAAATAATTGCCAAAAAATATACATATAAAGGCACACGCGGGGTTACAACCCCCTTGATCATCCAGTCTCCAGCTGCTATACGCTTAGCAAACAAATAGTGCGAAAGCGCGTCTATTACCGGGCTATCATAAAAAGGATTCTGCTTAAACTGATACAAATATATAAGTCTAAGGAAAAAAGCCAGTAAAAAAATAGCCCCAATCCAGAGAATATCCTTAAATCTTTCATTGTTCTTAGTCTTATCTATTAAGTTCATATTTTCAATTCCGGCTTAATAAATTTATTTAAAATTACCCTGATAATAAATAGCGGCTTCTTAAATATAAATCTATTATAAATCTTGAAGAATTTAAATGGATTTCTTAAAATTAATTTCAAATTGTATTTCCAATACCATTTCCTGCGTAAATCCTCAAGAAATCTCTGGTCGAAGTTTTCTGTCTTAAAACTGGACTTAAAATAATCGAGAAAAGTGGGATTGCCACTCAAATACCCCTTTTCAACACACTGTCTATAGAGCTCTGTTCCGGGAAGAGGATTAGCCAGAAAAAGTGATACGCGGTCCAGACGGATCTTTTCCATAAACCTGAGTGTATTATAAATACTTTGTTTTGTTTCCTGGGGAAAGCCTATAATAAAAAAACCGTAAGTATTAATGCCCAGGCTTGAAATCATCCTTGCCGTCTGCATGGTTTTATTAAGATCTATCGGCTTTTTAATAATATCCCTAAGCGTATTTTGATCTCCGCTTTCAATGGCCAGAGTGATTTCATAACAACCGCTTTCTTTCATTAATTCCACCAACTCCTGGTCTAATGTCTGAGCGGCAATGCCGTTTGGCGTATTCCAGGTGAAGTCAAATTTTCTATTAATCATGCCTTGAAATATTTTTTTTGTCCTTTCCCTGTCCAAGGTAAGATTATCATCAAAAAACTTAAGTTCTCTAATACCCAATGCTTTAAGCTTCTCCATTTCATCAAGTACATTTTCCACAGTTCTCATTCGATACTTTCTGCCCCAGTAAACTGATGAACTGCAAAAAGTACATTCATAGGGACAGCCTCGAGAGGTTATTAGGCTCATTGAAGGGCTTTGTCTACTGATCAATCCCATCGGCAGATCTATTTTGAAATACTTTTCAAGCTTAAACATTTCACGCGCTGGAATAGGGATATCATCTATATCGGCAATAAAGCTCTTTTTAGGATTAACCTTTATCTGGCCATTACTTTTAAAAGCAAGCCCTTCAATATTTTCAAAGGAACTCCCTTGTTTTAAACTATCCAACAAGATCTTTAATGTCCTCTCCCCTTCGCTTAAAACAATAAAATCAAGCCCTTTACAGCTATCCATACACTCCTGCGCCAGAAAGCTTGGATGAGTACCGCCAATAACAGTTATAATATCTTCAGAAACTACTTTTATGCTTTTGCAAATTTCAGCCACGATCTCAAACTGACTGGAATACAGGCACGAAATACCAACAACATCTGGAGAAAATTCTCTTATTCTGTTTATTATCTGGGGAACACTGAGTCCGTAACACCTAAAGCCGTCATGTATAGTACGCTCAAACTCATAACCTTCAAGCGCTGCATCCAGCAATTTAATATCATAATCATTGCGCAAATATGCCCCCAGATAACCTATCCCCAGCGGAGGCATTATCTGTTTCGGGCTCTCCAGAGAAAAGGCAACTGGAGGGAATATAAGCATTACTTTTTTAATTTTTCTATGTGCCTGTATCATCTGTTTATTATTCTCATTATATCTACCCAGATCATCTGAAAACTCCTTACGGGATGCCTGAGAATAATGCCTAAGTATTTCTTAAAAAAACGCACAGGATGACGAAACATCTGTCCGATATTATAAAAAACAAATTGATAGATCACCATTTTTTCTATCTCTTTTGAGCTAAAATCTTCAGTATCAATATGAGCCAGGCCATATTCAATATTTTCAAAATCGAAATCATCTTTTATGTACCCTTTTTTAATACAGGTTTCATATAATTCAGATCCAGGCGTAGGATTAGCCATAAAGAACCAGGCGCTATCCAAGTCCATTTCCCAGGCAAAATCAAAAGTTCTTTTGATCTGTTCCTTTGTTTCTCCGGGGAAACCTGAAATAAAAAAGGAATTCACCTGTAGGCGAATTTGCTTCATTTTCATTACCAGCTTTTTTGCCTTTTCCAGGTTCAGGGGCTTTTTTATAATTTTATTAAGGACCTCCTGATCCCCGCTCTCAAAAGCAACTGTTAATTCATAGCAACCGCTTCTTTTCATTAATACAAGCATCCGTTCATCAAGTGTCCATATGGCAATGCCATTCGGGGTACTCCATTGTATATCTAGATTTCTTTCGATAAGCCCTTTAAATATTCTTTCAGCTCTTGCTTTATCCTGTGTCAGATTATCATCAATAAACTGTATCTCTTTAAAATTATATTTACGAACTAAAAACTCTATCTCATCAAGCACATTGCCGCTTGAACGCATACGGTATTGCCTGCCCCAGTAATTTTTAGAAGAGCAAAAAACACAGTTTGCCACACAGCCTCGACTTGTAAGCACGGGAGCGATCTTTCTGCTTTTCGAGGTTATAGAAAAAGGTATATTTTTTTTAGCATAAAAATCAAGCGGAAACAGCTCTAGAGCAGGAAAAGGCAGCTCATCCAGATTTTCAATATATTCAGTTTTAGGATTTATTTTAAAAAAACCGTTTTCGCGATAAGCCAGACCGTTTATAGATTTGGGATCTTCCCCAAGATTTATTTTAACAAGCAGGTCTTTGAATGACCTTTCCCCTTCGCTCAAAACTATAAAGTCGATTTCTTTATGATCTCTCATTATACGATCAGCTAGAAATGTGGGATGTGTGCCTCCGGTTACCGTAATGATACTTTTATTCAGCTTTTTGATCATCGCACACAGCTGCAAAACTTCCGGAAAGTGAAACGAGGAAATACAGGTAATGCCTACAACATCTGGAGAAAATTCTTTGATCTTATCTAAAATTTCATCCGGCTTCAGGCCAAAATATTCCCATTTACTGTTTTTTGGAGCATAATTTTTAAATGCAGCCCGGCCGTCAACTACCTTAACCTGAAAATCATCTTTGAGGACAGCAGCAAGATAAGCCAATCCCATCGGGAGCTCACATCTTTGAAAATGACCTTTCAATACCTTGCCAGGTGGAAAAACAAGCATTACTTTTTTTATCTTCCTTGATAATGACACTAAATACCCCTTTTATTTTTATTGAATTATTATATAATTTTAACACATAAATTCACTTCTTACAAACACAAACATACATGATTTGACATGCCTGCGCATAAATGTTAGACTAAGTATTAATTAATTATGAATATTGCACTAATTCGTCCCCCAAAAATAAGCGGCGCTTTTGAGGAATTTTTTATCCAAGAGCCAATTAATCTAGTTTATCTTGCCACATATCTTAGAGCTCGAGGATATAATGGCATAATCATTGATTTTGAAGTCGAGCCATTCAACGAATACTATCTCTCCTCTATTTTAGCTAAGCATTCCATTGGACTTGTCGGGATCACAGCCATGACTCCGACTATTAATAATGCCCACGAAGTCGCTCTCTTGGTCAAAAAATACCGCAAAGATATCCCCGTAGTTGTTGGCGGGCCTCATGTATCGGCAATACCTGAGATTTCAATGCGTGAATTTCCGGCATTTAATTATTGTGTTATTGGCGAAGGTGAAAATCCTTTACTTGATTTATGCGATAAAATATCAAATCAGGCTCCGGTTATTAATATTAAAGGACTTGCCGGAAGAAATAACAAGGAAATTTTCGTAAACACCCCATTGGATTATATTCAAGACCTGGACACTCTGCCAATGCCTGATCGAAGTCTTTTAAAGCGTGATCTATACTCCCACGCATACGCAGCTGGAATAAACAAAGGAAAAAAAAGAGCCACAGTTGTCTTTACCTCACGCGGCTGCTCACAGAAATGCTCTTTTTGCGCCGTAGAGAAAACCACCGGAGATATTGTTAGATTTAGGAGTACAGCTAATGTAATCGCTGAGCTGAAGGACTGCCGTGATAGATTTGGATATAATCATATTACTTTTGAAGACACAAACCTGACATTAAATCGCAAAAGATTCATTGATATCTGCCAGGGGCTTAAGGCCTTGAATCTAACCTGGGATTGCCAAACCAAAGTCAGCATGGTTGATGAAGATTTGATCAGAATAATGAAACATTGCGGCTGTCTGAAAATAGCCTACGGGGTAGAATCAGGAAGCCCTAAGATCCTTAAGCTTATAAAAAAGAATATCACTATTGAGCAGATCAAAAAAGCATTTAAGCTCACGCATAAGGCTAAAATAATTGCCTGTGCTTTCTTTATTCTCGGATCTCACCCAGAGGAAAATGCCGATGATATTGCCCTAACAGAAAAAATCATACATATTATCATGCCTGATGTTTTCCAGCTTGGGATAATATGTCCATATCCGGGCACAGAGACTTTTCGGATTATGAAAAAAGAGGGTTTGATAACTGATATTGATTGGAAAAAATTCAACTTCATGCACGCAAGCCAGCCATGGGGAACCAAATATTTAAGCTCAAGAGATTTGATTAGATTTCAAAAGAGAATTTACCTGCGATATATTTTTAGTCCGGCTTTTCTATGGTCCTTATTACTAAAAATGCTTAATCCGACCCAGGCAAAAGATATAATCAAACTTGGTTTTTATATGCTTAAATATCTAATCATCGAAAAACGCCGCTGAGCTTGGCATGTAATTCCTTGCCGATAAGCTGCAAATAACCTTGAATTGTCTCTTTGATATTCATTTTACTCTTACCCGTACGCAGATCAAAACGCAGATCAATAGGAACCTCTTCTAATTTTATCCCCAACGGCTTTAACTTTATAAGTATTTCCGCCATACAGGAAAAACCCTTCTGCATAAGAAATCTGTCCTTGTAAAAATCAAGTGCTCTTTTTAAAACAAATATTTTATAAGCCCGAAAAAATGTTGTATAATCTCTTGCCCCTTTTATGGGAAAAATCAAGCGCAACATTGCATTAATGCCATCACTTAAAAAAGCGCGCATAAAAGGCAGGTTAACACATTTGCTGTTCTTATGATAACGAGAAGCTATCGCTACATCATTGCCTTCATCCAGAGCATCAATAAGCAGGTTAAATGTCTGGGCTTTATGTGTTTGGTCACAGTCCATGGATATCATGATATCATCATTTTCAGAATGCCGGCAGATCCATTCTATTCCCTGGCGGAAAACCGCGTCCACTCCCCTATTTTCATCAAAAGATAAAATTTGAAGAGGAAATAAATCCCGAACAGATTCAAGCACCTTTAGGGTATTATCAATGCTGCCGTCATTGACAACCAAGACGCGGTATAACACCTTACGGCTATCAAGAACCTGTCTAATCTCATCCAATATCGCTTTAACATTTTTCTCTTCATTATAAGCCGGAAGTAGAACAAAAATCATGTGCAGCACCATCCCTTTTTTGCTTTTTTCTTGTTTATGTAAAATGAAAGAACCTGATTATACCGATTGAAAACCATTTAACTTAATTAAGCATGTCCCCATTTTTTTTAATTAGCTCAATTGTATTCAAAAGCTTAAATTCAGATTTCAGTTTTTTTATCATATATTCACAGATATTTTTTCTTTTTTCTAAACTTTTGAATAAGGGCAGCTTTAAATCATATTTATTTATATCCACAAGATCCATCCCATGGAATACATAGTTTAAAGTCATTTGTCTTTTCTTAAACGCTCTTATCCCCCAATCGAAAAGCCATTTCCCGCAGATAAAAACATAAGTACTGTGCATAGGCAGTCGCAGACCAGGCAGAACACTTATTGGTATTTCATACAATTTACCATCACCTTCTTTTGCCATATTTTTTACATTCGGCTTATATGGGCAAAGCGGCGCGTTCGCAAATCTAATATTGCTGCCGGCGATATCTACCGGTTTGCCTCCTAAAACAGAATGCGCACAGTTCAGAGCTAAAGAATTGATAAAAGAAGGCAATACAGAGCTGTCATAGGTATATCCCAAATCCTCAAGTATTTTCAGGACCCGCTCATTTATACTAAAAGTCGGAGCTCTAAACCCCTCTACTTTTTTGCCGCTAATACGCTCTAATATATCATGGCTGTTTTTGATCTCATCAATAAGGCTTGCCTCTTCCAAATCTTTAAAATTAAGCGGATGACTCATGCTGTGGTTGGCGATTTCATGCCCCTGGTCCGCAATCTGCTTGATGATCTTTGCATGTTCAGGCACAAGCGCGTCAGAGCCGATCACAAAAAACGTGGCCTTAATGTCATTCCTTGCAAAAATATCCAGGAAACGCTGAACTCCCTGACTGTAAACAGGATCAGGGGTATTTTCCACAGGGGTCTGATTCAAATATCTCCGATAGGTCCACAAGCTGTCCAAATCAACCTGTATAGTCGATATCATCGGTTGCCCCTTTCTATAATCTTTTTAAAAACAAGCTCTGCCTTCAAAGCCTGGGTATTGATTGTTTTAAGTAAATGCCGCTCATACATTGCCTCCGGCATATAAAATCCTTCGGCATTTTCTTTAAAAGAAACAACCTTATCAATAAAAAAATTACTCAGCACCGGCTCAATAAATTTGTCCTGAAAAAACTTTTTTTCAACAATCTGAGTCGGATCAAAATCCGCGTCAATATTATTTAATACCCTAAGGCAATCATCAAAGATTATCTCCTGGTCCTGTTCGTTTATACTATTAGCGCGCCGGTAGACAGGATAATATACAACATTCTCACCACTAAGCGCCGATGTATCAATAATTACTCTGCTCATGGCGTCCCCTTGCTGATTAATAAATAACCAGTATCCAGGCCGAAGAGGTCTTCTAAGTTTTAAAACATAGCAGCCCACGTTTAAATAATCTGTTTGAGGTATATTCAGCTCATTCTTTAGCTCATCATCGCATAATTGCCCGATCTCTTTTAATGAGCTACAGCCAATAACACAATCAAATTCCGCAAAAGATGTATTATCATACAACAACCATTTATTATCGGACTTATGTACGATTCTATTAATCGTCCTGCCTAACATTATCTTTGCACCTGTGCTGCGGATTCTATTAATCAAGGCCTTTACAATCGCCTCTATCCCGCCGTTTAAAACACCTATTTCATTGTGTTTTCCTTCATTTATCCTTGCCCAAAGATAACTGGCGCTAACATCATCATAGTTTTGAAATTTAAATTTCAACATCCCCTTAAAATAACGCTCAAACACATTCTTTGTACAATTATCCTCGACCCAGGAAGATGCGCTATGTTTATTAAACTGAACCCCTTGTTTTGCAATACTTGCCTTGGACAAAAAAACAGCCAATTTAATCTTCTCAATAATATTTACTCCCGGCAGAGAGAACAGGCTTAGAGGCCGGCTCATATCGAAAAACTGACCATTGATAATACTTGCCTGTTTTGCCTTTTTCCACTTAAGGCTATTTCCCAATCCTAGCTCATTAATAACCCTGATTATTTCTAAATCCCTTTTTGAAAAAAAGTGATTATATCTTTCGATCTGCACTTTATCTAAACTGGCAGAAGAACACAGTCCTCCCGCATAATCCTGCTTTTCAAAAACACTGACTTCAAACCTGGGTGAAAGCCTGTAAGCACACATCAATCCGCTTATGCCAGCGCCTATTATAGCGATCCTCATGATTTAACTCTTCCTTTTAATTGATCCCTGCAAATAGACCAGAATATCCGCACAGCAACCCGCAGTCTGCTTAGAGAGTTTATCCTAAGCAGCCTCTTCCAGATATATCCAGGACGAAAATAAAAAACACGCATTGCAATATTGCGCAGCTGCCATATTCTGGCTTTACTTATAAACTCACTTTCAATAACAGGAAACTCCGTACGATCAAATTTATAAATATTTTTAAGTTCCGGATCTTTTTTTTCAAGATCCGTCCTTATCTGGCTGCCGAAATCAGGAACAAAAACAGAAAATGCGGCATAATCGCAATTCAGATCACAGGCAAAATCAATGGTCATTTTAATGCTCGCCTCATCTTCCTGGGGCAACCCGATAATAAAAAAACCTATTGTTTCTAAGCCCTCTCTTTGACATAATCCGAATGCATTGCGTATGGTTTTAGCATCAATACACTTAGAAAGTGCGGCAAGCACCTTTTCATTCTGCGACTCCACTCCAAATTGAATAGTATGGCATCCTGCATTTTTCATAACCCGGGCCAGTTCCGCGTCAAAGCAATCAACCCTGCTCAGGCAATCCCAGCTAAGATCCAGTCCCTCTTTGATCATCGCCCTGCAGATATTCAGGCAATGGCCTTTATCAGCAGTAAAAGTAAAATCAGGAAAGTGAACCTCCTTTATCCCCAATTTCTTTATTGCCTTTAGCTCAATCATTAAATTATCTATATCTCTTTTCTGATAAGGGATTGAGGCACTTGAGCAGAATTTACAGTTAAAAGGACATCCGCTTGAGATCAGCACACAAGTGAGGGGTGATTTTCTTGCCTGAGGCAGACGGTATTTATCAAGCGGAAATAATTCATGCCTAGCAATCGGATAGGAAAAAAAATCTCTTTGACTCTCCGAAGATAACGGAGTTTGAATAAGCTCCCCGGCCTTATGCCATATACCTTCTAAAGGGCCGCCCTTTCCTTTAATATACTCGACTACCCCGCTTTTAGTATAATCTACAATAATCGCGTCTATAAACCAAAATTCTCTTAGATATTTCGGGGTATCATGACGGAGAAACCCTCCGTTAAGAATGATTTTTACATTACATTCTTTTTTTAATTTTTCAAATAAAAGAAAATCCTCATCTTTACTTGCTGATGAGGTTAATGCGCAAACAGCCCTAAATGCTGATTTTTTTACAATTTGCAAAACTTGATCTGCTGAAATATTATCAGCAATAGCATCGATTACCTCAATTTTGAAATGGCTGCTTAGGATGCCGCTTAAAACAAGCAGATCAATCGCCGGCCAATAATAATCAGCCTTGGCAGATGAACTGCAATATTGGTCCCTAAGATACTTATTTTCCCCTGGCGGATTTAAAAGCAATATTTTATTCATTATCGTATGAGTATAACATAAGCAGACTTAGGGAGCAAATCACCTTCTAAAAATCCGACAGGCAATTCCCCTTCGCTAAAGCTATGGAGAACAGATAGACGGTCACTTGCTTCGCTCCTTGAGACGAAGGACGAAAAAGCTTAAACAAGTAATAATCATTACTTTCAAAAACTAGTGTCCAGAAAACAATCTACAGCGGATGGGAAAACTATTATTGCGGATTTAATCAGTTCTTGTTACATGGATGTTATAATCAACTGATTACCTCGGAGTTTTACAGAGATGTAAAATAAGAATGCCCCCGGATCATCTTCGAAGCTCAATGTGGCGAGCCTCGCCATGCTTTTTGGCGGGAGTAAAAAAAATTTTATATACGCACTCGTATAGGCATCATTGATTGTTTTCAAAAGCATTTTTTCACTCCGAACTTCCCTTAAAAACATAATTGATTACACATAAATCTACTTGAAGAGTTTAGCTTCTTGCTTTAATAGTTAAGTTAAGCTATAATCATTTTTGGAGGAAATAATGGCTTTTAAACAGAGATTATTACAAAAACAAGTTCAGAAAATGATCATGTCGATGAAAATGCAGCAGTCGATGCAGATTCTACAGCTGCCTATTGTCGAGATCAACCAGTTGATCGCCAATGAATTGGCAATAAATCCGGTGCTTGAGGATTCTTTAGTAGCCTCAAACAAAGAAGTTAATGATTCGCAGAAAATAAGTCCTGAAGAACAGCAAGCCAAGGAAAACAAGGCCATTGATAATTCATTAAATGATACCCCGCGCATCCGAGAAGAAAAAAATATTAAATTCGAAGCAGACTGGCTGGAGCATGATAATATCTGGTTTTCAGATTTTTTTGATAAAAGCAAGGTAAATGCTTCTATTGATAGGCATAATTTTCAGGAAACTCTAATTACAAAATCATCGACTTTACCTGAGGAGCTGATGCGGCAATACCGAATGATGAATCTCAATGAAGAGCATATTGAGATCGCTGAACAAATAATCGGCAATATTGCTGAAAACGGATATCTTACTGCCAGCATTGAAGAGATCTCTGCTTCCTCCGGGTTTCCCGAGGAATTGATAAAAAACGTGCTGAAAAAGGTGCAATCTCTGGAACCAGCAGGAATTGCTGCGCGTGATCTCAAAGAATGCCTTATCTTACAGCTAAAGCGTCAGAACAAAGAAGATTCAAATGAGGCAATAATAATTAAGAACTTCCTAAACGAGCTTGCCGCAAAAAAATACATACTAATCAGCAAAGCACTTAAGATTTCCTTACCTCAAGTTAAAAAATATGCCAAAAATATAAGCAATCTGGATCCTAAGCCATGCCGTAATTATGCCGCAGGCGCACTATGCATTGTACCTGATGTCATCTTAGAGAAGGCACCAGGCGGGTATGAAATTATCATCAACGCTAAAAACCTGCCTCAGCTGTCAATATCTCAGGTGTATAGGAAAATTCTTAAAGACAAAAACTGCCCGGAAGAAGCAATGAAATTCATTAAAGAGAAGCTGAAAAACGCGGAAAGTCTTATCAGCGGATTAAGTCAGCGCAATCAGACTTTAGAGCGAGTAACAAAATGCATTATTTCATATCAGGGAGAATTTATTGAAAACGGAATATTTAACTTAAAACCACTGAAGCTAAAAGAGATAGCGGAAAAATTAGAAGTCCACCCTTCTACTATCAGCCGCACTGTGGCTAATAAATATATCCAGACCCCCTACGGCACATTTGCCCTGAAAAATTTCTTTTCTCAGGCAATTGTATCTGAGAGCGGAACGCTTTCAAATCAAAAAGTCAAAGCAACTCTTGAAGAATTAATCAAAACAGAACCCGAGAATAAGCCGTACAGTGATCAGGAAATCGAAAATATCCTAAAATCCAAAGGAATGAACATCTCAAGAAGAACGGTAACAAAATACCGTAACGCGTTAAAAATCCCCCCCGCCCACTTACGGAGAAAATAAATTCCAATAACCAATATTACTTGACCACGAAACCTTTATTTTATCTGAGTTGATGTCAGCGATCTTTTTTTTGTTCTGACCGCTGCAATCCATAACCCACAGCTGCGACTTATTATCTTTCTCCTCAAGCGGAAGGACAAAGCTAAGCAATTCTCCATTATTTATCCATACCGGATGCTGCGCCGCACTAAGCACCTTTATTTCTTCACTGCCATCAGCATTCATAATTGTAATACCATCTAAAATAAACGCGATCCTATTATCCTGCGACCAGTCAAGCAATCCTGTTTTAGCATCATCAAAAGACATCTTGCGTAATTCTGATGAGTAAATATCTCCGATCCAGACATTTTCAGTACCGGTAAAAGCAATTTTCGTCCCGCCCGGAGACCAGGCAAAGTTCTCTTTACATTTGAGTTCATCTGTAGTCAATTTTTTCATATCTTTACCGTCATTATTCATAATCCAGATTTGACCTGCTCTTAAAAAAGCCAAATACAATCCATCCGGAGACCAGCTTAAATGCTTAATTTTAGTAAGCTCATAAAAAGCCGTCAATTGAGTAATTACCTCGGTTTCTAAGTCTAGGATATAAACATTATCACTGCCTGCTGAATTTGAACCGATAAAAGCAATTTTTTTTGAAAGAGTATTGCAAGCAGGCTTCGTAGCTTTATAGGTTTCCTCATCATAAGAAAGCTTTTCCTTATTCTTGCCGCTTGTATCAATTTTCCAGATACTTCCCTCAAAATCATATATTATAGTTTTATTATCCGCAGACCAGACCGGATTATCTCCTTTAACGCCTAGCTCCTGAACATTAGCATTAATACTGACAATATTGATATCGCCTCCAGGTGAGACAAATACACCTTCGGCCGGGGTATTAAAATAAGTCAGAGAAATAGGAATACCTTTAATTGTTTTAAGCTCAGGATTAAAGCTTATGAAATAAGAAGTAGAAGGCAGCAAAGATTTATGCGGTGAAAAAACAAGTGTATTATCCTGCCACTTAAAACCTCCCGAGACAACCGGGAAAATATGAAAATTCTTTTCCACAGACTTTTTATCCATAGCGCAGTTAAAGGTGATCGATATTTTAGTCTGAGTATCGACATCAACCGCACCGTAAGCAGGTTCGATTTTTTCAATCTCTGGTATTGCCCGCTGGGCAAAACATGCGCTTAGGGGCAGACAAATAGATATAGTTAAAAATAATATAAGTGTTTTATGACTAAACTTCATTAAGTCTCCTAATAAAAAATACGTTTCGAGGATTCAGGCACATAATATTCATATTGTCATTTTATTTTACGTACCTGCATTATATTTGAAGAACAAAGAAGGTTATCTTTACTAAGCACAAAAACTACGTTGTCATCTTTTTTAACCATTCCGTTCTTTTTGGCAATCTTAATAGTTTCAGTCAAAGTCTGCTCAATATTAGAAAAACTTTTAACAAGCATCGGATATATGCCCCAGATCATTATCAGCTTTCTAAATACGCCTTTATCCCGGGTGATCGCCAACACCATACACTGGGGGCGTCGCCGGCTGAGCATTGTGATTGCCCGCACATTGTCTGCATTCACTATTATTGCTTTGGCATATATGCTGTCTGCTAAAGTAACTGCCGCCGTAGCAAAAGAATCAATAAGATCCTCATTTTTGTCTGTAATAAACTTTATATCCCTAGGCAAGCGCTTTAAATGCTCTTCGCTTTTTTTCGCGATTTCTACCATGATCTTAATTGTTTTTAAAGGAAATTTCCCGATTGCTGTTTCCTCTGAAAGCATCAAGGCATCGCTTCCGTCTATAACCGCATTAGCGATATCACTTACTTCAGCTCTTGTCGGCTGAGGATTAGTGACCATTGATTCAAGGATCTGAGTCGCAGTAATAACCGGCCGGCCCAAAGCATTGCATTTTTTGATGATTTCTTTCTGCAAAAAAGGCACTTCCTTAAGATCCGCCTCAATGCCTAGATCTCCCCTGGCGACCATTACCGCATCGCTTGAGGCAATAATAGAATCCATATTCTTGATCGCAACTTTGCGTTCAAATTTAGCAATAACCGAAACTGCCTTGCCTTTTTTCTTAATATATTTTTTAACTTTCAGGATATCCGCTACGCTCTGCACAAAAGAAACCGCGACAAAATCAACCTCCGCCGCTAATCCGTAATCAAGGAATTTCAGATCACGCGGTGTAACAGGGCTTAGGGAAAGCATGCGATCAGGACAGCTTACGCCTTTTTTAGGATATATCCTGCCCCCTGAGATAACCGAACATATTACTTCTTCTTTTGTCTTAGACTCAACCTTGAGCGTCAACAACCCATCATTGAGATAAACCGTATCTTTTTTCTTCAACCCTCTGACAAAGGCAGGATGATTTACTGATACGCCTTCACTTGTTCCAATTATTTTCCTGGTAGTTAAAAAGAAAAAGCTTCCCTCAGTCAACTCGACATAATCTTCTTTTAATTCACCAATACGAATTTTAGGACCCGGTAAATCCTGCATTATCGCCACAGGCATATTCAATCGCTCCGCTATGCCTCTAAGCATCTTTATCTGCTTTACATGAACCTCAGGACTGCCATGAGAAAAATTAAACCTGGCTACATCCATGCCTGAGAGTATCATATTTTTTAATATCTTCGGGTCACTACAGGCAGGGCCTATTGTGCAAATAACCTTTGTATTATTCCAGTACTGCTTCATACTTTTCCTTTTGTGTTACGCCAATGCGCATATGCAAAGTCAAGAATTCTCTGTTTGTCTTCTTGATCAATATCAAGGATTCTGATGCCAGCATCATAGTTATAAGTCCACCCCTGTTCCCCATCTTTAATCCATACAGCTTCGCCCTTGGCAAAGACGGGTATGATACTTCCCGGAATCCAGATTTCAATTTTCATTATTGCGCCGAGGTCTACCTTGCGATTAATACAGGCCTTAAGCCCTTCGCGGCTGAAATTAGTGAGCATAATCAGCCCTTTTTTACCCTCTTCGGTCTGAAAGGTTCCTTCAAGGAAAGCTCCAAGACGCATAAATCTTCTTTTATCTTCTGCAGAACTCATCTTTTGTCTCCTGGTTATCAGTCCATGAATATAAGTAAATGATTAACCCCTATTGTATCATAAGACTGGATAATTTCAAGGAATAGAGAAAGTGGAGAGTTTGGGCAGGAAAAAGACACAAGACACAGGTCACAAGTCACAAGTTTCAATTTGACCAACAATCTATTCTCTCCCCTTTTGGAATTTTTAGCTAAATTTCTTTGGTTTAGGTTTGAGTGTAGTTATGGGGCGATGCCTGCCCCCGATGAAACGTCCCCCAGCCTTCATTTCCTTTTGTCGTCTAAAGGAAACGAAGCAAAGGCCCCGACTAAAAGCATGCGGGATAAATTCAACCATGCAACTTACCTCAAAAAAAATCTGTAAGTTACGGTTTCATTTTAAAACTCGCCCCCAAAGAAACCGCGATGATTTTCTAATGGTTTACTCACTGCGACTTCATCCCGCAAAAGGCGGGATTCGCCGCCAATTCGGCAGTCCTGCCTCATGGCGTTCCGCCGTCCTGGCTGCATCTTCGTTCCTAAACCAAAGAAAAGTCTATCGCTCATTTCAAAGGGGGATTTGAAAAACCGAAAAAAGTCACCAAGTCACAAGGTCACATGTCACAACTTAAAAATAGAACCATCCCTTTTTTTTCTTTTTTTAAAAATAAAAAATAATAAAGAAGCTCATTGATATAATATTAACTAAAAACTAGTCGCTGTCCCTAGTTTCAAGTTCGAGATCACCTACTGGGGTGAACTTCTTCGCGCGCTCCCACCAGTTAGGTGGAATGAGTTGTTATAAGTTTAAATTTTCTATTTGCTCAATAGGCACGCCGTTTATTTTCCAAACAGGCTCTAATGCGTCAATTAAACCACAGTTAAAGTTTATAGAGCCGTTTTTTTCAAAATGCAAATTTATGCAGTCAGTTCCTTTATCCGTTCTTGAATAGGTTGCTTTTGAACCGTTTGAAAAATGAACACTGAAACCGTATAATCCTTTTTCCTCATTATTTAATAATTCTAGTATCTCATATTGAGGCCATTTATGAAATTTTTTAGCTTTGCCACAAAAATTAAGGTATTCTTTATGCCACGATATTAATGCTCCATAAAAATTAAAGCAATTAGATATTAGTACGCTTATTTCTTCAAGTGGTATTTGTTGTGCAGGGCCTCCTTCAGTCCATCTATAATACTCAGAGGAAAATATATAATCTGAATGGAAAAAAGAATTTCTGACCTTGTTATTAAAAAAAGAATCAAAATATTCTATCAACAAAGTTTCTTTTGTTTTTGTTGCAAGTTCTTTTATATAATCTATTTTTCGCTTAGCACTTGGAGGAATATAGCCAAGTATTTGTTTTTTATTAGATCGTGATAAATGACCAAAGGGTCTAATATGATAATGTTCGCCAGCAATAATTCTTAATATATTAGTGAGTAATTCGTGAGGAGCTGTCATTTCAATTGCTTGACAATATATTAATAAACCGATCCTCCAATGACCGTTTTTCGAAGGAGCATCTTTCGCTTTTTTCAAAAGCCAATTGTAATCTTCAAATGATTTTTGCGATTCTTCGAAAGAATCCCAGTCAGCGTCTTGGCACCCACCAACTCTCAAAAGAGAACATATTGTGTCAAAAGCATTTTTTTCAAAAGCTTTGCGTGCTAACGAACAAAAATATTCGAAAAATTTTTCTTTTTCTATGAATTTCAATTCTTTTAAATCATTCATTTTTTTACTTATAACGTTTGAGCTCAGGCAACTTAGCTAATAGCCAATAGTCGATGGCTAATAGTTATCTTGCTTCATGTTTTTTACTATTGACCATCAGCTATGAGCCATAGGCCATTCTGTTTGCTTGAAGCGAATTGTTATACTTTCTTATTATAATATAATCTAAATTTCTCAATAACTAAAATATATATTTGAGAGGGTTTCATCCCCTTGGTAATTGCAGAATCATAATCTTTGGGTGTTTTTATGTCCATAATTTTACCATCATTAAATTTTTCATGCCATTTTGATTTTTCACTTACTATTATAGATTTATTTGAGTCTTCATACTGATCTGATGTGATATCAATAATAACACTATCCAGAACAATCCATTCATGCGAAGAACCATTATACATAGCGCCACAAAATCTTTTTGGCTTTAATCCGAACTCATTTTTTAGGCAATTTCCTAAAAATAATGTAGCCCAGCTACAACAACCACTAGGAAAATGCGGAAGAAAGCCAGGAGCATTATCTAGATTTATATTTTCAATAGACTTTCTGAATAATTGTGCTATTTTTAATAATTCTTTTTTATTAATTTTTTTCATTTATTCAGAGTATAACATCGACATCACCCGCCGGTAGACGCGACGCAAAGCGGCACGGGTAACGGTCCGGGGAATGAAGTCATTATATGTTTTTATCCCAACTTTAGTATTTTTATATTTGAAAGTTTAGCTGGTCCACATTCATTAAAAAATCCAAATCTTAAATCTCTTTCAAATTCTGCAAAAAGATCTTTTCCATTACCACTATCATCTTGAATTATTAACTTTGCACCATCAACATAAAAATCAAATATTTTACTTGCAACATCAATCTTAACTTCAATAGCAAAAGAGTTTTTAACTTTTACTAATTTTTCGGGGACACAATTCAAAATTTTTGGCCAATAAAATTTTTGAGTGCAATGCAAAACACTATTTGGGGTTCCCGGAGCACCACGATTATCAAGTCGTAACATTTTAAAGTTGCCATCATCGACATAGTTAAAAACAAAATTAACTAAAGAATCTTTAGGTAACGATAAATCAAAAGCTAAATGCAAAAAAGTGCTAATCTTGTTTTTGAATATTAAAAAAGAATGAACTCTCGTTCTATCAATATTAAGATTCAGAACAAGATTAGAATCATAGTCTGGATTTCCAGCTAATTTATTTAATATAAATTTCTCAATAATTATATTCTTCGATAGTGCGCTAAGTGTAGCATTAAGCAATCCCAGAGCCATCTGAGCATGCCCAAGATCAATGGGCCACCCCTTTTTTGCCTGTTTTTGAGGATGAATAAAATTTCTATAATCTTTAAATAGATTATAAATCAGCTTAAATTCATCTATTTCGGGAAGCAAGTCAACATCCTTTAAAAGAATATATAATTCGCTAATTGTAAGACTGTTAAATTTCTTTAATTTTTGATTAACTCCTTCTTTTGGGTATTTAGGAGAATTTTTTAATTCAGTTTTATAAATATCAGCTAAATATATAAAAATCCCTTCAATTGTGCTAATTGATAAAAAAATAGTACTATAATTAGCATTAACTATAAAAACTCTTTCTAATTCTTGAAGTCTTCCACGCAATACAGCTCTTAACTCAACATCATTTATAAAATTAAGTTCTTGCTTTGTGATTTCAGTTTTGTATTCCATTTAATTCCTTGTTTTCATATAACGTTTGAACTCAGCTACTAAGTTGAGCTCCACCTGTCCCGCCGTTTTGTGGCGAGATTTGCGCTTGCCTCGCCAGGCTTTTTGGCGGGCGCACCCTCCAGCCTGAGAGATTTTTTAAATTCCTCAGGTTCTCGCACTCTTTAAGAGGGTTACCTGTAGTGATTTGTTAGTCTACTTTTTTTTGTTAAATTTTTTTCAAAATAATTACAAATACTATCCAGAGCCCCTTTAGCCATGAATGCTTCTGGTTCATCACATGAATGTTCTTCCTTTATTTCTTTTTTGGGATGAACGAAATTGCGATAGTCACGAAGAACCTGATCAATTGTATTCGCTTTTTTATCTGGCAGGATTGAAATATCAGTTGCAACTTCAATCAAATCTTTTAACACCCATTCATCTTTCAAAATATCTTTTACTTTTTTATGCTTATCTCTAGGTGCTTTTAAGCTAGCCATAGCTTTTTTTCTAATTTTACTTTTTGAACACAATAAATCATATAATATTGCTTCTAAAATACTTCCTGCAATAATAACACAGCTTTTCCATGCTCTGCTAGGCAGTAAAATCACAGATAATTCCTTATAGTCTCTTTCAACTATATTGCGCAATTTTTTGTCCGAAATATAAGGAAAACAACGCTGTTCAGCAAAACTACCTTCACCCCCATAATTTTCAAGGATGTCGATTAATTTCTGTATTGTTGAATAAAGGTCTAAGCCAGGGTAAAGGAGAGGAAGAGTAAGAATAGAGTCTGATGTTTTTTTAGTATATCTTCTTATAACCACTCTTATACTTACAAACTCATATTGCCATTTGGGAAGAAAATCTCTAGGATCAAGGCGATTGATTTCTTCAGTAAGAGCTGTAAGTAATTCATGTACGTTTGCAGTTGTTTCATCATTCCTTTTTTTTTGCAAAGTTAAAGATTTCCTCTGTATCTCTGTACATAGTTTTTTTAAATAGCCAACCATATTAATATTATTCCTTTGTCTAACAGGTTAATATACGAACTTCGCATTTTAAATACAGCGTAGAGCGTCTAATTTATCCCGCCGTTCTTTAGCGGGAGCGCTTAGCGAATTCAAACTACCCCCTCATCCCTAAACCCTATTCCCTGCGTTTCTATCCCCTTTTCGCGCACATGCACCTACCGCGCACGCACCTACGAGGTGAATTTTAATTATTTATCTTTATCTACTGTATTTATATCGCAAGGAACTACAGCTCCACATTTAGGACATTTAGTAGGGATGCCCTTAATCTGAATATGCAAACCTTCTTCATGTTGAATAGGGGATTCAAATCTATTATTGCATTCGGGACAAGACAAGTATCTCTTAGACATTAGTTCCTCCTTTATTGCTGTATAACATTTGAGCTCAGCTACTGGCTTGAACTACTTTTGCGCACACCCTCCAGCCTAAGAAATCTCAGGTTCTCGCCCTCTTTCGAGGGTTAGCTGAAGTAATTTGTTATCTGTTTTTATTCTTTTTCTTCTAGAACTTTTTGCACAACACCTTCAGATATTACTATTTCTTCTCCTGTAACACTGATAAATTGAAAGGTTTTAGTATTAATCAATATAGTTTCTATTGCCAATGGGAGTGTCCTGGTAAGACATATAACCTTATCTTTTGTCCCAGTTGGAAGGCCAGAGTAAATATATGAGATTGTATATTTATCATTAATTTTGTCTAATTTGGTTTGGTCGGAAGGATTTGTTTGTTCGATTATGCGTGCTAGTTGAAATGTTTCATTTATTTTTATTCTATGCACGAATAAGTTTGGATTTTTCTCTGGAATTATTTCCCCATTTTTATATATACCAACATTTTGCTCAGTTAAAACTAATGTTTCTGTAGCTAAGGCGTTAGAGCATATAAAAAGAAAACCAAGTAATAAAATTAGTTTTTTCATTTATTTTCCTTTCATATAACATTCAAACTCACCTACTGGGGTGAACTTCTTTGCACGCTCCCACCAGTTAGGTGAAAGAGTTGTTAGAGATTATTTGTCGAAATTTATTTTAATATTTTTATAACCCAGCTTTTCGAATATATTACACAAACTTGAAAATGCTTGTCTATCATTATGTATTAAATGAGGTCCTACATCAAGAAAAGCTCTACTAATCATATAATAAAAATCGCTGCCAAACAATAAGAGCTCTTTCATAACTGCATGACTAGGCAAGGAATTTCGTTTAGCTTGGTATTCTGCATGAGCAATTACTTTGTTTCGGACATAATCGTATTGTGAAAAACAAATCTTATGTTTTGAATAAAAGTTTTTGCAGATAACTTCTAGTGTTTCAATGTAATTATCTTTCTCACTATTGTTCTCATATTTTTCTATAAATTCATTAACGTATTCATAATATTTTGGTTGAACATCATTGCTTTTTATAAAGTTTAAAATTGCGGGAATGGAGTTCAGTTGATAATCTTTTTCTGGTTCAAAAATTTTACAAATATTAATTACGCAAGACTCTAAAAGAACCATCTGAATGTGAACAAAAAATCTTTTTCCTATTCCAATAGTGTTTATATTGTCTGCGTTTAAGCCGAGTAGCTTTTCTGAATCAATGCTTTGCTTAAGTGAAAAAAGTATTTTTGCTAATTCTTTATTTCTCTCATCTAATTTTTTCATCATTTTTTTCATCTAACATTTAATATACGCAATTCGCATTTTAAATACAGCGTATAGCGTTTAATTTATCCCGCCGTTCTTTGGCGGGAGCGTTTAGCGAATAACAAATCCAAAACTACCCCCTCATCCCTAACCGCTGCTTTTAACTAGTAATTCATAATTCACGTGTGCCCTTTAGGGTTTAACTCATAACTATGTTTCCCTATTCTCTGCTTTTCTGTCTCCCCTTTGAAACCAAGCATTATGTTTTTCTTTAAGTTAGGCGTTTGGGCGAAGACAGGATGTCGAAGCGCCGTAAGGCAGGATTGCCTTTTCGGCGGTTTACCCATGAGACTAACTTATTAGAAAAACAATGCTGTTTCTCAGGGGCGGTTTTCCTTTGCTTCGTTTCCTTTAGACGCCAAAAGGAAATGAAGGCTGGGGGACGCTTTATCTGGGGCAGGCATCGCCCCTTAATCCCACATAAATCCCCTGCCGCTTTCTAAAAATAAAAAAAGACAATCCCCTCAATCTCTTGAGAAAATCGCCTTAAAATTAAACTTTTTGTATGCACTCATTAATTCTACTCCTTTGTAGCCTTATGAGTTTGTCAAAACCATATTAATTTAGGTTACATCTTTCTCTTACACAAGTCAATGAAAAATCAAACAGGGAAAACTGCCCCATTTTAATGAACTTTTATGTTTTTTCTCTCCACTTTTAATATATTCTATATAGTCGATAACCAATAGTCTATGGCTAATAGTTATTTTATCTTTAATCTGCTTCTTCACTCATCACTAATAATTCATAATTTGTAACTATTTGGACCATTAGCTATGAGCTATAAGCCATTTCATTTGCCTGCCTGTCCCGCCGCTTTTTGGCGGGGAAGCGATTTGTTAGGGGTTTTATCTATAGATCATTACGTAAATTTGTTAGTTTTCTTTCTAAAACTGCAAGTTCTCGTAATGTATTCTCTTTAAGTTCAGTGTTTTTATTATCAACCTCACTAAAATCTATGTTTTTATAAGTATTTCTCAGGAAAATGAATTTTTCCAGCCAAACATTTAAATCCTGCCGTTCGGTTTCTTCACCCTCATTTATAAATATTTCCATACCATCAGTCAATTCTTTCCAGTAAACCTTTACTATTGAAAACACAGCATCTGGACTTTCGTCTTCATTAATATCAAGGCGAGTTGTCCATAACATAACTTCATTTAATTCAATTATGTCTAACAAAGAATCAACTACTTCCTTAATAATATCTCTACTCATAATTACTCCTTACCAATTTTATTCACACCTGATTTACTGTAATAAATTGTGCACCTTTAGGTAGACTAGGCATTCAAATTTCACAACCTGAATGTCAGACCTTGATTTTAGACATTTTTTGTCAATTGTCAAGGTTTGCCCCCAGGTAATTTAGCCGATGGCTAATAGTTATTTTATTTTTAATCTGCTTGTTCACTTATAACTAATAATTCACTTGTGCCCTTTAGGGTCTTTGGGCTATTAGCTATGCCTGTCCGCTGTGCTTTGTAGCGAAAGCCATTAGCCATTCTGATTGCCTGAAGCGATTTGTTATAATCTTAATTTATTCAATAGTTTTTTTAAGTTTTTTATCTAATTCTTCTATTTTTTTGTTCATTTTAATAAGCAAAAAGAACACTGCAGCCATGATGCCAAAGAAAAGCCCCATCAAAAACCAAAGAGCACTTCGCTTGCGCAATCCTTCCTTTTTAGCTAATGATGACAACCAAATTCCTATTGCAAGATGGGCTAATATTGAGGATACAAAAAGAATAATCGAAAGGCTTTGAGTTTGCATGGTTATTGTTTGTACAATTTGTGGCCCATATAATATTTTAACAATAAGATTTCCTCCAGCAGAAGCTAATCCAAGAACAAAGCTCAAAACCAAGATTATAAATAAAGATTTTTCTAATTTTATTTCATTCATTTTATTCTCCTTTTTTAGTTATAACTTTCAAGCTCACCTGCCGAAAACGCGCAACGTTTTTCGGTCAGGTGGAGCGTTTTGTTAGATGTTTTTATTTTAACTATTCTTTGCTGTTTTTTAAATCTTTCTCAATGATATTTAGAATTCTTTTTTCGCTCCGGCCAAAATTTGGCATTTTAATAAAAAATCGTATTGTTCGATCTATACTTATTTCTGTTTGATTTTCACCTAGAGATTTTATTGTGAAAATACTTTCTTCCCCACCAATTTGATAATACCGTGCTTCAAACTTCAATTTTTTGTTTGGAATATATTCTTCAGTTTCAATCCAATAAAGAGTTCCTTTGTCTAAAAAATCTGGACCCCATACTTCCGGATGTTCTTTAATACAGGAGGTGACATCAATCTTAAATTTTTCGGCGAGGTAACCTGTAACCTCCGAAAAGGAATAATCGATAATTTTAATACTTGGTACTTTTGTAGGTTTCGCCAATGTAAAAATAAGGATAAAGGTAAAGATAGTTAAATATCCGAATAGTATTTTTTTAGATTTGCTCATATTAGTTCTTTCTTATTTTATCATCTAACGTTTGAGCTCAGGCAACTTAGCTGATAGCCAATAGTATATGGCTAATAGTATTTTGCTCTATGTTTTTTACTAATGACCATTAGCTATAAGCTATAAGCCATAAGCCATTATGATTTTATTATCGTCCATATTCCTATAATAATAACCCCCAGGCCTGCTATCCAGGATAGCAGTTTAGGATTAACATATTTTAAAATAACATTTCCTAGCAATACGGCTATTCCTGAAGCTACAACAAGAGCTAATGCTGCTGCCAAAAATACAATTATTTTATTATTTTCTTTATTGGTTGCAAAAAGAAGCGTAGCTAATTGAGTTTTATCACCCATTTCAGCAAATAAAACTGTTATAAATATTGTTAAGAATATTTTTAGGGTCATTTTCATCTTTCCTTATAACGTTGTTTAGCTAATAGCCAACAGTCGATGGCTAATAGTATTTTGCTCTATGTTTTTTTACTATTGACCATTTTAAAATGTCACCGTCCCCTTTTTTATATCTCTCCTTTAAGCTGTTTTTGTTCTACCAAAAATCGATTTAACAGATTAGCAAATCCATGCGCATCTTTTTGACTAAAAGGAGATGGGCCTTTAGTCGGCATACCGTTATCGCGCATCTCTTGCATTAGATTGCGCATTGATAAATAAGATTTAATATTATCCTCGCTGAATAAATTTCCCCGATGATCCATAGCATAAGCTTTTTTAGTAATAACACTATCCGCCAAAGGAATATCTGCAGTTATAACCACATCACCTTCTTTGACCATTTCCACAATTCGCTCATCAGCCTCATCAGGTCCTGCCTCAACTATAAGATAAGTTATAAACTCTGATTTACCAATATTGATCCGTTTGTTTGATACAACAACACTCGGGAGAGAAAATCGTTTAATCGCTCTAAATAAAATTTCCTTTATCCGATTAGGAAAAGCATCGCCATCAAGGTATAGAGTCATCTTCATTAACATATCTGTTTAACCCTTCCGACAGCGCCGTCAATCAATCTAACTTTTATCCCATGCGAATGCACAGAAGAATTTGTCAATATATCCTGAACAATCCCCTCGGTTAACTTACCGCTTTTTTGATCTTGTTTTAATACTATTTTAACCTTCAAGCCTTGCTTTATATTTACTCTTTCATTTCCACTCAAAATAATAATAGTTTCCTTTCTAAAACATTAAAATAAACCATGACATCTCAGGCAATTTAGCTGATGGCTAATGGTCGATAGTCAATTGCTAACAGATATTGCAATTTTGTTTTTTGTTTATTGTTTTTCACTATTAGCCATTAGCTATGCCTGTCCGCTGTGCTTTGTGGCGGAAGCTATTGACCATTGTAAAATGTCACTCTCCCCTTTTATCTCTTAGAATTTTCTGTAGAAAAATATGCATATCTTCTTTAGCAGGGCATTATTCATCTTATTCATTATCCAAGTTTCCGCGATACGCTTAGATAAAAACCCCATAGTCGGAAATGAATGTGCCAGAAAAAGAATATTAAGCAAGTTGATCTTTTTTTGAATTATAAGTGCCCATTCATTTATCATTTCACCTGAGCCCTCACCGATAATACTCACCCCATATACTTTTCCCAAAGGGCTGGCAAAAACCTTTATAAAACCAACCGCGATATTCTCCGCGATCGCAGCACCGTAATCCTCGTATTTAACAATAAGCGTTTCATACTTTATTCCTTTAGCTTTAAGTTCTTTTTCCATCATACCCACATAAGAAACCTGCGGTTCAGTAAAAGCTGTCCAGGGTATCACATAATTTCTGTATTGAAACAGCGAAAAAGGGCTAACAGCATTCATTATCGAAAACATTCCCTGATGCATTGCCACATGTGAAAGCATTATACCGCCATTACAATCTCCCACTGCATAAATATTCTTATTGCTTGTCCTGTATTTTGCATCAACCTTGATACCGTTCTTATCATATCCAACCCCGGCATTTTCAAGTTTTAAAGCATGAAGATCAATATTTCTCCCCGAACAGAGCAATAATTTTTCAGATTTTATACAAAGCCCGTCATCAGTGCGCAAAACAATCTGCCCCTCCTGATTGTTTACGCTGATAATCTTTTTTAAGTTGTAAACATCAATTCCTTCCTTTTTAAAGACTTCTTCAAGTACATTCCCAGCTTGTTTATCGCCAAAAGGTATAAGATGTTCATCCATTTGCACAATACTACACTTAGTCCCAAGCCGAGTAAACGCCTGAGCCATCTCACAGCCCATAACACTGCCGCCGATTATAGTCATACTTTTAGGAGCTTCCTTTAAATCAAAAATATTTAGATTGGTTAGAAAATCTATATCAGAAATACCTTTTATTGGCGGAATTTGAGGCTCTGTGCCAACAGCAATAAAGATTCTCTGAGCAGTTAAAGTATCATCTCCCACTTTAACAGTATGCGCGTCTATAAAACTGGCATCTCCTTTTTCTAATATAAGCTTAACCTTATCAAACATTTTTATTGTCTTTTTATTACATATGAAATCAAGATATTCAGCTATTTCTTTAGAAGGAAATTTTACTCGCAAATCCGGCTCTTTAATCACTCCTATTTGGCTGAGTTTTGAAAGCGAATGCCTTAGCTTAGCGATTCTGAGCAGTGCTTTGCTAGGTATGCATCCTACATTCATACACTCTCCGCCAATTTTATTTTTTTCAATAGCGCATACTTTTAATCCCATTTCCGCGCCCATAATAGAAACAGCCATCCCGGCAGGTCCTAACCCAATACAGATTAGATCAAAATCATATTTCATGTATTCTCCTTGATCTTCCTTTTTCCAAACAACACTCTTGCATTCATTAAACCCGCAATTACTCAAACCAATATATACATGTCTCTTGCAGATCTTTTGTCAATGCAATACTATTTTTGTCTCAGTCAGGTGTAAATTCTGCTTTTTCAGTAATGTTTGACTTTTTTTATCCCCTTTTTCACTATATGACGTTTGAGCTGCCAGTTTAGCTAACTGCCAATAGTCGATGGCTAATAGTGGTTTGCTCTATATTTTTTTACTATTTACCATTAGCTATAAACCATGAGCCATTATATTTACCTAAAGTAATTTGTTAGATGTTTATATATTTTAAAATTAATCTTCTACAAAAATTGTTTTCTTTATCGGATTAGGTGCTTTTACTACCAAAAACTTCAATGGATTTTGACTTTCATTGTACCAACAATGCACAATATCTTTCGGACTATCTATTAAAGTATTTTTTGAAACTTTTTGTTTTTCTTCTCCGATCTCAACAATTCCTTCTCCTTCCAGTACATAAAAGACAACATCAACAGGTGTTATGTGACGCTTTAATGATTGACCTGGAATTAGCGTGATTACTGTAATCATGACTGCTTCTTTATTGTATAGATTTCTAACGTCCACGTTGTGCGCATTATTCATTATTTGAGTTTCATCTAATTTTTTTATTATCATTTTATCTCCATTGTTATTATTAATAATTTTAATTCTTTTATTACCGATTAAAAAGCACTCAACCCACCATCTTCATAATCCCCACATAAGCACCAAAACCAATACCCCAGGAAATTGCTACCCAAAAGATTAGTTTTGTTTCGGCTAGAATATCTTTCCAATATTCCCCTCTACACATTGAAAAAATATTTGGGATGAGCCAAAATTTTATACAACGCAAAAATTCTTCTTTGTCTCCGAAAAAGGGTTTCCATAGAAGATAGGCTAGGCCGACTCCTACTATAGTTCCCACACTCTTACTAATAATAGCTATCATATACTCTCCGTTTCATGGATTCCTATAACATTTGAGCTCAGGCAACTTAGCTGATAGCCAATAGTCGATGGCTGATAGTTATGTTGCTCTATGTTTTTTACTATTCACCATTAGCTATGCCTATCCGCTGTGATTTGTAGCGGAAGCCATTAGCTATACGCTATTGACCATTTTAAAATGTCGCTGTCCCCTTTAATACACGTTTGATTTTATATATAACGTTTAAGCTCAGGCAAAAATCAGCGCATAGAAAATTCAGACATAGTAATCGCTGTCTCTTTTCCCCTCACTAAATCAAGAACAGTTCAGTCTAATCTCTTTTATTGTTTTTTCTCTCTTAAATATAAAACTAACACACAAACTCCATGGATTACAAAAGCCGGTGCAAATAAAAGGCCTATAAAGTATCCATTAGTGCTTATTCCGGAAGCAAATGCCCAGATGTATATTGCTGATACACCTAAACTAGCAATCGCATCTACCAATTTATAATTATCTTTCTTATAGTATAAAGGCAAAGCGCCTAATGCTGCATAAATAGCTCCGTTAAAAATCAGAGTTATCGTTTCCTTCTGGGATATGCCAAGTTTAAAAATATTTTGTATCCCAAATAATAAGCCCAAAAAACCTAAAAGAAGTAAAGGAAAATGGTAGTACATAGCAATATTGGGATTGAATTTCTCAAGAACATGTCCGAGAGTTCTATTTTCATTTGTAGTTTTGTTTTCTTCCATGTCTTACTCTCCATTTTCTTTATATAACGTTTGAGCTCAGGCAAATTAGCTGATAGCCAATAGTCGATGGCTAATAGTTATTTTATTTTTAAACTGCTTCTTCACTCATAACTAATAATTCATGTGTGCCCTTTAGGGTATAACTCATAACTATGTTTACCTATCCCCTGCTTTTCTCTCACCCTTTTAAAACATAATATGCCATTTCCATGAATTTTGTCAATTTTATATTATTTTTGTCTTTTTATCCCCTTTTGGAATTTTTAGCTATATTTCATTGTTTTAGGGGAATGGATGGAGTAGAGGCGAAGGAATTAAATGCTTTGGTCAATTTTTGTTTTGTTTTGAACCTGAAAAATTTTTATCCCAGCGGCAAGAAATGAAATTGAGGCGAGATTTGCTAGGTTTTTGCTGTTTAGCTCTTCTTGCACCCATTCTGTTTGATTAACAGAGGATCCTAAAAAAGTATGTAAAAGTCTAGCGGAAATAGAACGTTCTTTGGCTTGGGTTGTAAAATTAGGAGATTTAGCAAGAGAAATGACTTTTATTTTTTCTTGGATAGATAAGTCATTATAGAAATTATTTATAACCTGTAGTAATTGTTCAAATCTCTGATTGCTGGTTGTGTATGCAGGCAATTCGGCTTTTCTTGATAGAAACGGCTCTTTAGTTCCTAAGAAATCTTGATCTACATCTAAAATTATATCTTGATCTTCATCTGCAAGTTTTTTAAGTTTTATTGCATCCTTGGGAGATACTAAATGAACCTCTACTTTTCTTACATTAGTGAATTTTGCATTTTCGCCTTCCCATTCTTCTTTGATATACCCTTTTTCATAACTTCCAAAAACGTTGTTTCCATCTAAAGATACAGAAACAAAAGTATCTTTGCCTCTAAACATTGCTTTTCCAATAAGAATTTCATATTTTTTGTTATATTCTGGAACGTAGTCTACGTTGCTGGATTCATTTGCTTCTTCAGGGACAACCCAAATTATTTTATCGATTATCCCAGCATAAACAGCTGGAATAATGAAACCATCGATGTCAGATTTTTGGGTAATGCGTCCTAACATTTCATTATTAAAATTTCCGTTCAAAAAAGCATCTAAAAAATCATTATTTAATCTGTAAGAAGCTAAATCTCGATGGGCATCAAAGTGAAATAAGGTTCTTTTTTTTGTTTTAGGACCTAACTCCTTCATCCAAGCATATAATGCCCAATAATGAGCATAGCCTATATAAACCGGAATATCGGTAGAAGTAATTGCTCTGGGTTTAGAGATATTGTTAAAAAGATCTAGCTCATAAAAAAAATCAGCATTCTCAAACTGATCTTGGATTACTGAATATGTGTTTTGATCAAAAATCAATGGGTATGTGCCTGCATCAAACCAAGTTACATATTTTTCTTTATTATCTTTATTGGCATATAATTCAAAAATTTTGTTTGCACGGCTTAATCTAGAAAACATGATGTCTAAATATGATATTAAATCTGTTTCACCTTTAATTGTTAAAGATTCTTTTAATTTCATAAAATGCATTTGCTGTTCATTATAAATTTTTGATGCCATTAACCAATCACTACTATTCAAAGAATTGAGGAATAATTTCCAAATGGGATCATTTGTATCAAGGGTGATATCCGCATTTTTTAATAAAGAGTTTAAATGATTACCTACTGTCATTTTAGAATATCGAAGCTTATCTATAAATTTTTTTTCTTCTTGTTTTTTGAGAATTAATTCAGGATTAGCTTTTTTTACATATAATCCTGCATTGGCAATGCCTGGAGGAACTAAGGCATAAGTTATGGCGGCTCCAGTTAATATTCCCAAACCTTTGATAAATTTTCTTCTTCCAATAGAGATGTCTGAGTTTGCATTTTTTGAATCATCAGAAATAATAAATCTTTTGATAAATGATTTTATATATTCAGCAAATTTTTTATTTTGGGGAGTTTTAGCTATCTCTATTGTATCTTTAAAGTATTCTTTTAAGTTTATATTGTTTAATTGTAAATGCGGGGCAAGGTGATTATTAAGTTCTATACAATAAGCCAAATCACCCAGAAGAAACATATTAATTAAGAATAAAATGCAAAGTTGTTTCATTAGTTTATTTATTCTAATCTTAAGTTTCATAAGTAATCAGTTTTCCTATTAACTAAATTATAAGTATCAATTAAATTATACCTTATAACGTAGATATTATACAAATTAGTTAGCGTAATTTATTGATTTAATTGTTAGCTAAAACTATAGCTGGAAAGGCAATAAAAATTAAGATTAGTAAATATTTATTTATGATTTATTTTCTTAAAATAACAATTAATATACATAGTATGTGTTAAATACAGCGTATAGCGTCTAATTTATCCCGCCGTTCTTTGGCGGGAGCGCTTAGCAAATCCAAAACTATCCCCTCATCCCTAACCGCTGCTTTTAACTCGTAATTCATAATTCACGTGTGCCCTTTAGGGTATTTGGGCCATTAGCTATGCCTGTCCGCTGTGCTTTGTAGCGAAAGCCATTATGTTTGCCTGTAGCGAATTGTTAAAAATGTTTTAAAATAGTTAATTTTTATTTTCTATCAAATTTTTTAATTCTTTAGCAAGTAAAGACTGTCCCAATTTATTTAAATGACAATAATCAAGAAAAAATTTCTGTGTGTTCGCAGGGTTGTTATTAACTTGTTTTAGGAAATAATCATCCAGATTTAAAATATTTAAGTTATCTAACCCTATTAAGTTTTGTTTAATCATCGATTGAAGTTGCGGAGTAATGAGAAATCTTCTTTTTATCCAATTTTTTTCGATTATATCTCTAGTGATATTAATATCTTTCGGCATTTCTATATTCAATTGGTCGTATTTTTTCATATGGTTCCAATTGTGTGTATAGTTTATTGGGGGAATAACATAAATAAAATTTGTTTGAGGGTTATCATTTATTATACTTCTTAGTTCTCTTAGTCTCATTTTATAAAATGAATTTTGCAATGAAATATAGAATTTGTTTAAATAAGGCCAAGAATCTTTCCCTCCACCTTTTATTATCGCAAAGGGAAATCGATGAGGATGCTTTGATTGGCATATTTTGTCGTATAAAGTATTTATTGTATTATGAGTTGTGTGTGAAAAAAAACTGATTTGAGAAAAGATTTTGGGTAAAAAGTATCGAATGAGAAAAACTGCACAATTAGAATGTTCACTACGGTTTAGTAGTTCTAAATATTCATTATTACCAGAAAAAATAACGCAATTTTCAATATCATTTGTTCTTAAGGAGTTATATAAATAGTAATTTATTTCTGAGAGAGGAATCCCAATGTTTGAATCATTAATGATGGTACTTTTGGGGAAATAACTTGCTAGCAATTCAGAATATCTATCGTTAATATTTTCTAACCCCGCTCCTTTTGAAGCTGAGCCTCCAAGACAAAGAATATCAATCTTCTTACCAAAATCATGCACCTCAGGCAATTTAAAAGATACTTCTCTTAGTACATAAAATCTTTTCCCCCGCCCTATAGTAATCCGAGTTATTAACTCAACAGCGCTTAGAATAATAATGAGGGTAAAAAATACAACATATAGTTTGTGGAGAATATTTTTTTTCAAGATTTTAATTTCTTATTTTTAACAATTAATATACATAGTATGTGTTTGCTTGAAGGTATTCTTAATCTTGCCCTGAATATGGTTAAAATTGCCTACTTTAACTTTAATATTTATCTATTTTATCAATAATATCATATTATCCATAATATGTCATTTCTATGAATTTTGTCAATTTTATATTATTTTTGTCTTTTTCTCCCCTTTTGGAATTTTAGCTATATTTCTTTTTTTTAGGGGGATGGACGAAAACAGGATGTTGGAGTGCCGTAAGGCAAGACTGCCTTTTCGGCAATGGATTTTCGAGACTTCAGACTCGGAAATTCATCCAGACACCTAAACCATTAGAAATATGCAAAAATTCCTTAGGGGTGGGTTTTCTTTGCATACTTTCTTTTAGCCACCGAAAGAAAGTATGGCTGGGGGACGCAACATCGGGGGCAGGCATCGCCCCCCCCCCCTTACTATAAAATGAGTTAACGGAAATGGTGGGCAGCCTAAGACGCTTAGGCGCGAGCATCGCCCTTTTCCTTTTTACTTGCGTTTCTAAACGCTGATCGCTAACCCTAATTGCTCTTTGCTATCAACCGCCAAGCTGAGAAAGCATCTGTTGTGCTTTCCGCCCCATTGGCGAATCCGGCGCAACACTTATCATCTTCCTCAACTGTTCAATTGCTTTTGACTGCTATCCTGAATTGAAATATATTCCTCCAAGATTCCAAAGGGCATCGAGATTTTTTGGAGACAATCCAAGAGACTTTTCAAGTGCTGGCTTTGCTTTGGAGGACTGGTTTCGCTCTGCATAGTAACTCCCAAGATTAGACCAGGCCATAGCATCTTTATCATCCAATTCAACGGCCCGTTTAAAGTTTTGCTCAGCTTCAACACTTTTCCCTTGTTTTAGAAAAGCAACTCCCTTGTTTGTGTAAGCAGCTGATGTCGGCTTTATTTCTAGAGCCTGATTTAATGTCTCAATCGCAAGATCATAATTTCCCTGCACCCCATAAGCAAAGCCTAAAGATTCAAGCACAACATTATTGTTTCCATCAACAGATCAAGCTTGTTCAAAATATTCTCTAAACTTCGAAATATTGCTATCCCCTTTTGGTGAATGCAGCATGCCATTAAGCATAAGAATATTTATATTGTCCGGCTGATTTTCTAAAAGATTTTCAGCCCATAATTCAACATCCCTCATTGCCTGTTTATCAGAGTAGGGAAAATCATATTCACTTAGCATCTGGTTCGTATGATCACCCAAAACAATAGCAGCCATGTCAGCAACATATTGCACAGATGCATTCCCCGCATCCTGAGCCACAAGCTCTCTCGCTCTATTTAGCGCGGATTGCCAATCCCCGTTTTTAATCAGCTCGACAACTCCCGTTAACGGCTCGACAACGCCTTTCTCTTCTTGCGCATAAAGAGACTGCATTGTTCCAAAACAAAACAATCCCAAGATAAAAATTACCACATAAATTCTATTCATCATATAATTTCCTCTTCCTTGTCATATAACCCCACAACTACTTATCAATTTTTAAACCTTGTAAATAAAAGGCATCCATTGAAACACAATGCGCTATGGGCTGTTTTTTGCCATTATGAGTAATACCCTCCAGCTTAAAACGCACACCAGATACGATGATCGTATCTCCTTCCTTTATCTGTTTTGAAATTTCCTTGATCGTATTCCTAGCCGGCAGTATTCCTATGGGAAATTTAGCTGAATTTAAGTGCTTTACATCAGCGATTATCTGCCGTGCCGCTGACTTGTCCCCTTTCACCTCTATTCTTCCGCCTCCGACATTCAGACTTTTTATTGCCCTGATAGCGCTCTGATCTTTTGCCGAAACAATTTCTAATGTCCTTGAGTAGGCATCATCAGGTGAGGGTTTATGCTCAGAGTTATAACTTAGCATATTTGTAAGAAAAACAGTATATTTTTCATTTCTGAGCATTGTTTTCTTTTCATATGTGTAAACATATGCGCCACGGGATAATTTTATGCTGTTTTTCGAAGTAGGTATAGCGATATCAGTTGAGAGATTATTCAAATCAATCCCCTCATCTGGAGCAAAACTATCCGCTGCCTCTTCAGAGTACCTATCCTTATCCTGTGTAGGCGCATTATAACATGAGGCCAAAACGCCAACAAACATAAATATAGACATAATATAAACTATCTTATTGCCCACACTGCTGTCTCCCTTTCTTTTTTAAACATTCTCGCATCACTGTTTTTTCCAGCTTCCACAACCATAAACCAGTATCCTTCTATATAACTTTTTCCTAATCTACACTCCCTGTTTCTCTACATCTCAAGCCTGTTCAATGCCCGATATCCAAAACCCATGGAAATAAAAATAGTAGCCGTGCTGAAAACACAGACAAAAACAGAGGCCCCAATTATCAGCATATTGAAAAATTCCTGGCTGATCTGCTCTGTAACTAATAGGTGAAACGGCAGGCCCAGAGCCATAACATCTACCGCAATATAAAAAAGGCATAAGACAAGCGCCAGCGTACCACCGAAACCGGAAACTATCTGAGCTGGATTATCCTCTTTAAAATTAGGGAAAAGCACTCCCAATCCAATGCACAGACTCGTAAGCGTTAAACACATTAAGATCACCACCAGCGAAGACAAAAACATCAAAGTCGCGGAAACATTGAGCATGAAATTTGAGGGAGTTATTAAGAGCAGGCTGATGCACAAAGCCCATGGGTGAGTTATTAAAATATATTCCAAGCCATTGATCAGATATGAGCGTATTTTTAGACAAGAATGGTCTATAAGCCGTGAGTCTGTTCTTTGTTATTACCTGGCTAAAGATAAGCCAGCCCATCATCACTATCCAAAAGACACTGATAAGTATTATTGACGCTTTTTTAAGCTTTCTATTATCATCCATGAATTCACTCAAATATAAAACAAAGTTTATTTACACACAAAGCAAAGACTTTATCTGCCCTTGAATACATAGTCTCAAGTTGAGATATAACTAAAGCAAACTTTAGAATTCTTCAAGATCATTTTTTGATATAATGCGCAGAAATTTCACACCCATATCAAATTTACTATTTTTGCTATCTTTGGCTTTTTTAAGCCAAACCACCTCACCCTGAGCATAATAGGGATTCGGGGACCTTGGAACATTGACTTCAATATTTAATTTTGATCCAATATCCAGGCGCATACCAGTAGTAATCCGCAATCCTCCGGCGGAAATATTTTCAGCCTGTGTCACCTCAATATTTTTAGCATCCTGCGCTCTCTGCCGTAAAGCAATCGACTCTTGCAAACGACTTGATTTTCTTTTCTCCTGCAAAATACATTCCTCCTTTCAAGAATAACTTTATATATTAAATTTTACTTTGATATACAATTTTTGTCAAAGGCATATAGGTCATTGTTACCGCCTCCAACACTGGCATTTCCTGATAGTCACTTGCTGCATTGCTATATCCTGAATAAATATAGGCTCGATACTCAATATTCGGATTTGTTCCGCCGCTTATCGGACCGCCGGAAACTTCAAAAGCACTGCCTGGATGTAGAGCCCCAGGACCAGGGATAGCAGAAAAATTCTCTCCAGCTGAAAAATTTGTAGTTAAGAATATCTTTTCGTCAGTGGCCAGGGCATTTTCAGAAAGAAATGCCTCAGCTGATATTGTCCCCCACTCAATATTATTCACAGTAAAAGTGTTCGAAGAATAAACGCCCTGCTCTGGGATAATACGCATATTATCTAAATCAAACAGGTTTCCCATACCAACAACTTTAATTGTTCTGTTCTGCCAGTCTTTTAAAGGCTCTATACCTGTATCAATATCAAGTGGCGTCAGTCCCGGCGCATAGATAGTTGCATCAAGATCTCTCTGGTTCTTAGACTTTAGCCGAATCGTTTTATCGGAATAATAATTAGTCATGAGAAAATGTTTTGTTCCGGCAACCGGCGGATGCCCACCCCATAGCCAATCATTCATATAGACCATTACATGCGGAACTTTAACTACAGTATAAGCCTTCATATCCGGCTGCGGGGCAAAATAAATGTAGCCGGTGCCATCATAATTAACCCAGTTTTGATATATATCTACACCACCTGTAAACAAATCTTTATCCTGTGGATAACTACAGTATATTGCGCCCATGCCAAATTGTATATGCGGTACATTCATATAGCTTTCATGCGAATTATAAATAGGAATACCCAGGCCATCGAGCTTTATATTGCCTTGAACATAAGCTTGTGTATAAGTCCCGGCATTTACTTCAGTACTAGTCGATGCTGATACAGCCGGTGCTGAGCCCAGCCAATAAGAAGAAGCAGGAACAGCCGGCCATGGTAAATCAGTGCGACCGGCATCTTTACTCAAACTAGTCTCATCAATTACCCTAGCTCTTAGACAAAATCCGTCAAACAACCATTTACTCGAATCAAGCGCAATTTTAGGAAAGTAATCAGCTCCTAAAACAAATGGCCCTATCGGCCATGATCTCAACAGACTATTCCCAGCTAAATTAACTTCTATTCTCTGCTCATTTTCAATCCAATCCCCTTTATCGGTTCCATTAATATCATAGCCTTCTTCAAAATCATCCCAAAAACCAAGTTTAACAGCATCAGGCCTTATTATCGTAGTACCCGGATTATATACATATATATGTTGTTTTAAATCACTGAAATTAACAGGACAGCCTATTTTTAAGTTTATTCTCGCACTATTACCACTTGTGAAAAACTCACTAGCTGTTGTTTCATATATTTTATTATAAATAGAAACAACCTTTTTAATTCTTTTTTTAGCTCCGCGGTACTCGCCAATTGCCTCAATCTCATAGTACCCGCCGGAATTAAAAGCAAAATGAGTTGTATCTGTATCATTTAAATTTGGATCTGTCTTATTAAAAACACTGTCTTTATTTGCCTGAGAAATAATATTTAATCCTGATGTATCAGCCGCATAATCAAGAAATTTTCTAAATTCACTTCTAGGGCAAATAAAATCAAACACATTTGCATCCGGGTTTTTCCCGTCAAACGGATTAGCCGCACGCCGAACGACTATTGCGTTTCTTAAAGCTATACATTCTGTATTATTATCCATTAAATCACGCAAAACAGCATATAAAACACTCTCATGCGCAGTATTTACATTAACAAAAGTCCTCAAAGTATGCCCGGATCCATTGTCAGGATTATTATAAAGAGTTATATACTTTTTTATTTCCTTACATCTGGTTTCACCGATATTAGTGACCAGTTTCAACTCATCTTTTGAAGAATAAACTCCGCCTGGCATTGTACCGCGCAGATCAACAATATCCTGAACCATAGCAGAAATCATTGCAGAATTTAACCCTGAAAAAGCCAGGCTACTAATAAGAGCTTCAATCATATTTTTTAGATCATTTTCAGCATCAGCATCAGGCAGGGGCGTATTAATATTTATTAATGCTGCGCAATCAATGACTTTAAGGCGATATGTTCCCTGTGCATATACAATATCAGAGCCGTAAGAAGGTAATGGGGCTGTTGCCAGATCCACATCTACACCTGATGTATAAAACCATGGATCAAGTTCAGTATCATAGGGATCAACTTTTACTCCAAAAGCTGCATCATATTTGAGGTCACTGATAGCCTGAGCAATACCAGCCTCAGCTATAAGCTCTGCCTTGAGAGCATTGGCAAAATTCTCTGTAGCACGCAGTTCAAGACGGGTAAATGCTGAGAAGCCAACTGCAACTAAGGCCAATATTGCAAGTATACCCACGGTTAAGATTAAAGCTATTGCGGAATTATTCTTAATATTCATTTTATTTTAAATTATACCACAGGCCTACAAAGCGTACAACAAACAAAGGGGAGGATTTTAAAATCCTCCCCTTTGTAGAGTAAAAACATAATCTCCATAAATATACTTAAGCTTTATTCAAACTGGATATCATCAAGATAGAAAATACAGCCATCTGGATTAGCCATGGTATTTGTAACCCAGGAAAATCCACCGCTGATATATTCCAAGTCAAGGTCTGATAAATCAATAGTAAACTGCTGCCATTCTGTTGTCAGGTCCACCGGCCCGATACTTGCTGAATCTGTATCAGAATATGTACCTGTCAATCCGCCCATCTTAAACTCAATTATCTGCTCACCGCCCTTTTCTCCACGTGCCCAGAAAGTAAGTTTAGTCGCGCCAGTCAGGTCAAAACCGCCGTTTTTCTCGCCCCAGTTGTTCGGAGGCCATTGCCAATACATTCCTGCCCAGTTAGCACCCTGTTTGCCTTCGCCTGAGTAAGTAATTTTGATCGAAGTCTTGCCTGAGAAAGGCATTTCTTTCGCATTCTCAGTGAATTTGATATCACCATAATCCCCCATCCAGCCAGAACCAACATAGTGATTACCGCGATTCCCTCGGTCATAATAAACACCAAAAGGCTGAAATTCTCCCTCAGCCGCATCTGAGACAACCGGCATTAAAAACATACCCAGCAACATTAAAGCAATCAAACTTAAAGTCAC
>CAYTGV010000012.1:0-63111 GCA_964437495.1 uncultured Planctomycetia bacterium
CCATTTTCAATTTGATCTCGCCCGACTACAAGTTTAGAATATTTAGATATACGAACATGCCTTCCAAAACGCAACAGCTTTAGTTCAAAATAAGCTGGGTCGATATTGTGTTCTAGCAATTCCCTCAATTTATTGGAAAAAGATTTGTCTGTAAGCAGACAGCCTCCGGCAGGATTCGGATATTCCTGGACTTTAAATTCTTGCGCTAAAGATATCTGTCTTTTTCTTGAGCGCCCCTGAATATCAAGTAAAGCCTGTCGATCGACCAGCCTTTTTTCTTCCGGTTCTGTAACTTCTAATAACTTAGCACTTAAAGGGCGTAATATGTATTTTTCAAAACCTGAAGCCCTGGCAACTACTTGCAAAGACTGACGATTCTGAGACATAGGCCTTTCATTAAGCACTTCACCTGTAAAGATGAAATCAAAGCCCTTTTTCTGCATTAATTCACCTGCCATTTTAAACATTAGGGCATGACAGTCTATACAAGGGTTCATTGTTTTACCATAGCCATGGGGAGGATCTTTGACAATCTGAAAATGGTCTTTTGTGAAGTCTTCAATAATAAGCGCAATATCAATTTCCTTTGCTGCTTTTTGGGCAAGATAAGCATTGAAAAAAGGACTGACAAAAGCAAGACCTATGACCTCTATGCCCTGACTTTGGATAACTTTTACCGCCAAGATACTGTCCAGTCCCCCGGAGAAAAGACCGATAGCGCGAACTGCTTTTCCCATTTAGCCATCACCTTTACTTTTTTAGACAATACGCTTGCCCTTTTTACAATGTGCAGGGGCATCGCAACCGCTTACTTCTTGTATTTTAATTTGGAATTGTGTCTTCGGCTGTCTTATTTGCTACTTACTGATTTATATTTTAGCTTTAAGCTTTTTCGTCTCTCGTCTTAGCGAAGCAATCGTCCATCATCCTTCGTCTTTCTCGCTACTTGCTTTTAGCTTTTACTATAAGCCATGAGCTATCAGCTATTCTTTTGCTACTTACTACTCTTTGATATTATCTGTTTATTTCCAGAATCTCAACGGTCATCATTCCCACGGGGATTTTTACCTGCACGATATCACCGGCTTTATGACCAAGGATCCCTTTGCCTAAAGGCGAAGTGGCTGCTATCTTATTTTTACTAAAATCCGCTTCTGCTTCAGAAACAAGCAAATACTCTTCTATTTCATTATCATTGACAATGCGTATTTTTACACGAGCGCCAATAAGCACCTTATTCTTATCAATATTCTCATTATCAATAATTCGAGCGTGGCCAAGCGTGGCCTCAAGCTCAGAGATACGTCTTTCATTAAAAGACATGGCTTCTTTTGCCGCGTGATATTCAGCATTTTCCTTCAAGTCGCCAAGCGCTCTGGCCGTTTCAATAGCATCGGATATTTCTCTGCGCTTTCCCTTTTTTAAAAGATCATACTCTCTTTTAAGAGTATCATAACCATCTTGGGTCAAAAATACATCTTTCATCTACCAATCTCCTTATATAAGCTATAAGCCGTAAGTACTAAGTATTAAGTATTCCTTTTGTATAACTCTTAATTCTTAATTCTTAATCCTGCCTACTAAATATTCATCTTTTAAACTCTGAGATCCGCTGCCACCACTTACTACTATCCCATTTTTTCATATTTTTCCACAGAGAAATAGCTGATTTAGTTTCCAGAAATGCAGGCGCTTTTTTAAAAAAAAGCTTTGCCTGCGTTTTTCCTTGATCAAAATATTCTTTTGCCTGAAACAGGCACTCAAGAATATCCGCATCACGTGCGACAATACTTTCTTTAGTCCTTTGTGCTGTATATTCCTTGCGCCACTCAGACATCTCATCTTTTATCATCTTCGGCAGATTCTCTATCTGGTCAAAAAATGCATTATTTTCTGCCTCTGTAAAATTTAAATATTTGGAAGCCACCTTATGGGCATCGTTAATCCGAGCCTCATGGATATCATTAAAAAGACACATCATTGTCACAGTATGAACACAGGCCTTTTCCATTTTAGCTAAAAGATAACCGATAACCGCACAACGAAAACTATGATCCGCAACAGATTCGGGGTTTTCTATCCCAACTACCCACCAGCCACTCCGTTTTACACGTTTTAAAAGACCTGCTTCTGCGGCTAAATTCATTATATCTTCAAAATTCTTCATCTTCATCCTTTTTAAAAATGTTTTTAATTAAACCTTCTATCTTTGACTTTATTTCCTCACGCGTTTTGCGAAAGGAATCCATATTTTTTCCCGTTGGATCAGTGATTTGCCACTGGATATGCTTTTTCGCAGGCACTGCAGAACAATTATCCTGACACCCTATGCCAATAAGATAATCAAACTCTTTTAACGGCAGGCGATCAACTCCCTTGGATTGATAATAAGAAATATTAATTCCAGCTTCTTTCATTACCTCTTTAGCCAGAGCTTTAACTTCACCGATTGGTTTTGATCCGGCGCTATAGGCCTTTAATTTGCATATTATTGAGCAATGCTTCAGCTATCTGCTTCGACAAGAGTTTTCCACGCATAAAAACAATATTGATTTTGGATCTCCATCCCTGTTTTGCATAATTCTAATCCCTTAAAATTTATTAATTACAAGCCCGGTTACCGGCTTAGGGTAAAAATAAGTTGATTTTTGCGGCATACGGCTACCGGATAATGCGATCTTTGTAACCTGTTCAGCTTTTGTAGTATTAGGGAAAAAAGCAACCAAGGCCTTTTTCTTCTTTACGCACTCTACCGCAAACAAGGAATCCCTTGTATAACTTATTTTTTCCTCTTTTTGCTTTTCATTAAGCTTAAATATATGTTTAAAAACAACCGTATTAAGCATCGCTACATCAAGCCTACGCCACTGCACAGGTGTTTTGCGCATGAGTTTAGAAAGTAATTTAGCGTCCTTCATCTCTAAAACATAAAACTTGTTTTTAAAACACATGCCCAGGGAAAACCCTTTTTTCTTTGACTGTGAAGAAAACATTGCTTTAAGATCAGCCATAATACTTACCTTAAAATACTCACCCAGAGTTTTTATCTTGTTTTCAATACCAGCAATGTCCCTCACCAGCCTATGCGTAGGCATAACGCTAAGGTTCTGGTCATTAAATCCAGTGAAATACACCATAACTGAATCAAATTCCCCCTTGCTACCCTTTTTCTTTGTCATTTCCTGAAAATACGATTTAGAAACCTCATACCGATGATGTCCATCAGCAATAAAAGTCTGCTTTTTTTTCATTAATTCCCGCACTTTATCAATTGTCTTATTATCATCGACCTGCCAGAATCGATGTGTGATCTTTTCTTTGTCCTTAAAATTTATAAGAGGTTTTTTCTTCGTAAAGGGCTTCAAGATTTTTTCTATATCATTTTTTTCATCAATAAAAAAAGAAAAAATAGGACTAAGGTTGGCATGCACCTGGCGCATCAGCTTTACCCGATCCTGTTTTGGTTTAGCCAGAGTAAGTTCATGCGGCAGGCAAATACTGTCCTTTTTAAATTTCAATCTGGCAAAAAAACCAATTCTTTTCTTTAATTTTCCCTCAAAACTATAGTTCTGAGTATAAATATAAATACTCGCAGATGTGTCTTTTACCAAAATGCCTGTTTCCATCCATTTTTTAAAAAGTTTACCTGCACGAGTATAACGATTATTTTGTGTATCATCCTGCTTAGACTGCTTGCCCAAAATCAGCCTTATAATATTAAATTGATGTTTTCTGTATAACTCTACCTGTTGTTTTACTGAAATAACATCATAAGGAGGAGCAAATATATCATTTATTTTTTTAACTACTTTGGGGTTATATCTTATTCCTCGAAACGGAATAATCTCAGCCATCCCATATTCTCCTTTTTATAATCCAGCTTAATTTACAAACCTTATCATCCTTTGAAAAACTTATTTCCTATTAAAGCACCAATACTGTCATAAATTAAATCAATAAAACTCGCCGTGCGCATCGGCACAAAATACTGATGCAACTCGTCAGTCATTCCATATACAATAGCACAAACCACGGCTAAAATGCGAAAATATTTTCTAAAATTAACTTTTTTTGAATTGCCAAAAGCCCGAGCAAGCAAAAAGCTAAATACAGCATACTCAATCGCATGAGCTAGTTTATCAAAAGAAAAAACCGGCTGGACAGCTTTAGGAAATGTAGAAAATGAAGACAGAGAAAAAATTAATATAGCCCACACTATTACGGGCAGCCAATATAAGTAAAATTTATTATCAGTCTTGTTTTTTGTCCTTCCCCTTATCATCAGAGGCCTTATTGTCTGTTTTATCGGATTTATTTTCTTTAGTTTCCTGCTTCTTATCTATGCTGGAGTTATTATTTCCCGTTGATCTGCCGCCTAAGCGATTATTTTCTTTTCGCTTATAATCTGTTTCATAAAATCCCGATCCTTTAAAGATAATTCCCATCCCAGAACCAATAAGTCTTTTAACTTTGGCTTTGCCGCATTTAGGACATTTTTTTATCGGCTTTGCGCTCATCATTTGAAATAATTCAAACTTATGCTTACAAGCTAGGCATTCATAATCATATGTCGGCATTTTGTTTTAATTCCTTTTTTTGTCTACTGTTTCAAGATCACTTCTCATATGTAGAAAAACAAGTGACTTGTGTCATGGCAACCTAATAGCCTATTTTTAATTTACTTAAATGCTTTTTTTATTTTTTCAGTAATGGACTCATTTTTAGAATCATAATTGCTGATTTTTGAGAACTCAAGTAATAATTTCTTTTGCTCTGAGCTTAAATTAGTCGGCACAGTAACATGAACCCTTATGTACTGATCTCCTTTACTGTAGCCTCTCAGATCTGAAAAACCTTTGCTGCTGATTCTAAAAACCTTCTCACTTTGCGTGCCAGCGGGTATTTTCATCTTGATTTTTTCTTCATATATACCCGGCACTTCTATTTCCGTACCCATTGCCGCCTGAACAAAGCTTATGGGAACTTTGCAAATAACATCATTGCCGTGTCTTTCAAAAATCTTATGCGGCTTTAAGCGAATCAATATATATAACTCACCCCGCGGCCCGCCTTTTGCCCCTGCTTCTCCTTCTCCTCTAACACGTAAATGCGAACCATTATCTACGCCGGCAGGTATTTTTATATTAATTTTCCTCTCAACCTGCACCTGCCCTGATCCACGGCATTTTTTGCAGGGATGGGTAATAATCTCCCCCGCACCATGACAGCTGTCACATGTTCTGGCAATAGTAAAAAATCCCGCTGATTGTCCTACTTGCCCGCTTCCCTTGCAAGCTGGGCAGGTAATTCTTTTTGTCCCTGGCTGAGCACCGTTACCTTTACATGCCGGACACGGGTCACCTCGTTTTATAGCAATTGTTCTCTCTATACCTTTTGCCGCTTCTTCAAAACTGATCTGAAGTTCATATTCAAGATCTGCGCCACTACTGGGACCGCGTCTTGACTGGCGTCCTCCGGAAAAACCAAAACCGGAAAAAAGATCTTCAAATATCCCTCCCAAATCCTGAAATCCGGAAAAATCAGCCCCGCGAAATATATCTTCACTGCTGTATTGATTGTTAATACCGGCATGGCCAAAACGATCATATTGCGCCCTTTTATTTTGATCCGATAATACGGCGTAAGCTTCTGAAATTTCTTTAAATTTTTCTTCTGATTCTTTGTGTTTATCAGCAGTTGCCCTATCCGGATGATATTTCATAGCCAGCTTACGGTATGTTTTCTTAATAACATCAACCTCAGCATCTTTACTTACACCTAAAATCTCGTAATAATCTCGTTTCGTCATTATTTTCCTTTTTTTAAACACAGATGAACACTAATATCTGTATCCATCTGTGTTAAATCCGCAATCATCTGATTCTTTTAATCAGTGCCAATCTGTGATTATTTTTCGTCTTCTACTTTATACTCAGCATCCACAACATCTTCCTTCTTCTTATCATCTGCTGGGGCCTCATCCTGCTGGGGCGCCGACTGACCTTGAGCTTGGTTTGCTTGATCAGACTGCTGCTGCGCTGCCTGGGCTTTATATACTGCTTCAGCTAATTTATGCGAAGCCTGAGTCAACTCTTCTGTTAACTTCTTTATTTTTTCAATATCAGTACCTTTTAAGTCTTCTTTTAACTGAGCTGCTTTCTTTTCTATATCTTCTTTATCAGCTGCGCTTACTTTATCACCAAAATCCTTTAAAGACTTTTCAGTAGAATAGACTAATGTTTCCGCTTGATTACGCGTCTCAACTTCTTCTTTTTTCTTTTTGTCCGCTTCGGCAAATTTTTCCGCGTCCTTTACCATGCGATTGATTTCCTCTTCGGACAGTTTAGTCGGTGCGGTAATCGTGATTTTCTGCTCCTTACCCGTCCCAAGATCTTTTGCTGATACATGCACAAGACCATTGGCATCAATATCAAAAGTCACTTCTATCTGAGGAATACCCCGGGCCGCTGCAGGGATACCAACAAGATTAAATCTACCCAACTCAACATTGTCATTAGCCATCTGCCTTTCACCCTGCAGTACTCTGATCGTAACTTCAGTTTGATTATCCGCGGCAGTTGAAAATACCTGGCTCTTTTTTGTAGGCACTGTTGTATTGCGTTCAATCAACTTTGTGCATACGCTGCCAAGAGTCTCTATGCCTAAAGAAAGCGGAGTAACATCAAGTAATAATACATCTTTTACATCACCTCTAATAATACCCGCCTGAATTGCCGCTCCCATAGCTACGCATTCCATAGGATCAACGCCGCCTTCAATCTTTTTGCCTGCATAATCTTCAACAAATTTCTGAACTATCGGCATACGAGTAGGGCCGCCAACCATGATAATCCGGTCAATATCGCTAGGCTGCAGTTTCGCGTCCTGGATTGCCTTTGCTATCGGTTCACGGCAACGTTCAACAATCGGATTGATCAAGTCTTCCAGTTTTGCCCTGCTGATTGAAAGAGTCAAATGTTTAGGTCCGCTTGCATCTGCTGTAATAAAAGGCAGATTTACGTCTGTGTTTAAAGCACTCGAAAGCTCAATTTTAGCTTTTTCCGCGCCCTCTCTCAAACGTTGCAAAGCCATTTTATCTTTACGAAGATCGATTCCCTGCTCCTTTTGAAATTCATCTGCAATATAATCAATAAGCGCATTATCCATATCCGTACCGCCCAGATGCGTATCACCATGAGTCGATTTTACTTCAAAAACACCATCAGCCATTTCCATAACAGTTACATCAAGCGTACCGCCGCCTAAATCAAAAACCATGATCTTCTGCTCTTTACCTGATTTATCCATCCCATAAGCAAGGCATGCTGCTGTCGGTTCATTTATGATCCGCAAGACATTAAGTCCGGCAATAGCTCCCGCGTCCTTTGTCGCTGCTCTTTGATTATCATCAAAATAAGCCGGGCAGGTAATAACCACCCCGTCAACCTTATCGCCTAAATAGGCCTCAGCATCTTCCTTTACCTTTTGCAGGATAAAAGCGGATATCTGCTGCGGTGTATATTTATTGCCATAAGCCTCGAATTTATAATCCGAACCCATTTTCCTTTTTGCTGCCTGTATTGTACCCTGTGCATTGATCGCTGCCTGACGACGTGCCGGCTCACCCACCAAACGCTGTCCGTCTTTTGTAAACGCAACATATGAAGGAAAGGCTTTTCCTCCTCCTACTGTAGTACCCTCAGATGACGGTATTATAGATGGTCTGCCTCCTTCTAAAAAAGCCGCTGCTGAATTTGAAGTTCCTAAGTCAATTCCAATTACCTTTGCCATTTTTAAACCCTCCCCTTTAATTATTCTGTTTTACTCTCTTCTTGTTTATTGTTCTCTTGTTCTGTTCCTTCATCACTGATTATCTGTTCTTCTTTATTGTCAATTATCTCTTCCTGTGCCTTTGATACTTTTACCTTAGCTGTTCTAAGAACTCTCTCATTAAGGAGATATCCTTTTTCCAATTCCTCTATTACCGTATTATCCGGATATTCATCGGATTCGACCTGCATAAGCGCCTCATGAAAAGCCGGATCAAAAAGCTTTCCCTTTGCCTCTATCTCAGTCACGCCTTTATCTTTCAAGAGGTCGATCAAACGCTTTAAGATCATTTCCACGCCTTTATGTAAATCATCAAATTCCCGTGTCTGGTCAGCAGCCGCAAATGCACGCTTAAAATCATCGACAAACGGAATAAGCTCACTTATAATCTGCTCATTGGAGAATCTAAGAAATGATATCTTATCTCTCTCCATACGCTTTTTGGTGTTTTCTATATCAGCCTGAAAAAGTAGCATTTTGTCCGTAATCTCTTTTTCTTTTTCCAAAAGGCTCTTATATTCATTTTCACCTATTTTGATCATCTTTTCTTTAATCTTTTTCTCTTCTTTTTTGTGTTTTACTTCTTCTTCCATAAATCACCCACCTTAAATAACAAACTTGTTTAAAGCCTCACTAAGCATTGCGGAGACATATTCTACTGTTGCTATCGCCTTACCGTAATCCATACGTTTAGGTCCGACAATGCCAAGAGCCCCAATTGTCTGATTACCAATTTCATAAGTACCCAGAACAATTGTGCAATTGTTCATAAAGTTATGCGGATTTTCCTTACCGATAAAGACCCTTATTTTTTTATTCCCTTGATCCTCTTGCATAACCTCACGCACAAGTGAGGTCATAACAATCTTTTCATCCAAAAGTTTAATTAACGCACACACCATTTCAGAGCTGTCAAATCCCGGCAAATTCAAAAAATTACTCAAACCCTCCATATAAAAATGCATGTTCTCATCTATAATAGCGCTTGAATCCATCATCTCCATAGACTGCTTCAAAACATGAAAGAACGAATTTCGTTCCTGAATCATCATCTTACGCAGTTTTGTCTTAACATTCAATAAAGGAATATCTTCAAGCTGCGCATTCATAAAATTCTGAATCTTTTTTATTTTTTCCTGGTCAATTTTTAAATCAAAATCAATCACCGATGTTCTGGTAATGCCTGTATTGGTAATAAGCGTGACGCATACTTTTTTCTGATTAAGCAGAGTGAATTGGATACGCTTAAAACATGTCTTTTGGATCTCAGGCTGAGAAACAACTCCCGCATAATTTGTAAAATCAGAAAGCACTTTTGATGTCTTTCTCACAACTTCCTCAAAGGCCAGCTGTTTTGCCAAATATTTTTTACTTATATTTAACTGTTCCTGCGGCGTAAGCCCTTCACTTTGCACAAGCCTATCCACATAATAACGATATCCCTTATCTGTAGGTATTCTTCCCGCAGACGTATGCAAATGAGTTATCAGCTCACGGTCTTCAAGCTCAGCCATAATATTTCTAATCGAAGCCGGACATAAATCCATCTTGTATTTCTTGCATATTGTGCGAGAACTTACAGGCGAGCCACTTGTAATATAATTATTGATTATAATTCGAAGGATTTTCTCTCTTCTTTGCTCGACATCTAATCTCATTTTTACTCCACTTTAGCACTCTAGGTTAAAGAGTGCTAATATACTATCATGAGACTCAAATTTCTGTCAAGATTTTTTTTGCAATTAAAACAGGCACCTTTGCTTCAACGTAAACACCATCGCCAGTATAATCACACTGCAAAACTCTACCCTGTTCATGAAGAGTATTAAGCAGGTTTATTCTACTGTGTTTGAGAAATATTTTTATTAGCGTAGTAGTGCTGATAAGATTTTGTTCAATACATTCGATCATCTCCGCCATATTGATTTTGTGCTTAGCCGATATGGCCACCGAATTAGAAAACTTCCTTTTAAAACGCTCGATTATCCTTTTGCCTACAGCTTCATCAGCCCCTTTAAAATTATCGATCTTATTAAGCGCATAGATAATCGGCTTATCTTGAGCACCCAATTCACTCAGAACCTGCCAAATGGCGTCATGATGCTGAACGATAAGATCACTTGAGGCATCGAGGACAACAAGCAGCAGGTCTGCCTCCTTTATCTCTTCAAGCGTTGCCTTAAAGGCATCAATCAAATGATGCGGAAGCTTATTCAAAAACCCCACAGTGTCCGAGATTAGAACTTTCAGATTATTAGTAGGCAGGGTCACTCTCTTTACCAGGGGATCAAGAGTTGAAAACATCTCGTTTTTTGTTTTTGCCTGAGCGCTGCTGAGGGCATTAAGCAAAGTAGATTTCCCGGCATTAGTATAGCCAACAAGAACAACAGTAGAAATGGCCTTTTCCGTCCGGCGCTTTCTCAAATGCACTCTACGAATTTCAAGCGTCTTAATATCCCTTTTAAGCAAATCAATGCGTTTTCTTACTCTTCGCCTGTCAATTTCAAGCTTTTGCTCTCCAGGCCCACGCGTTCCGATACCGCCTCCCAGGCGGGAAAGCGCTATGCCTTTGCCCATAAGTCTGGGCAACAGATACTGTAACTGAGCAAGCTCAACCTGAATTTTCCCCTCTTGAGTTTTCGCATGTCTGGCAAATATATCCAGAATCAACTGAGTACGATCAATCGTCTTACACCCGAGAGCATCCTCAACATTCTTTTGCTGTGTAGGGCTAAGATCATTATTAAAGATTATCGTATCGGCCTTAGTCTCTTTAGTAAGTTCAGCTAATTCTGCAAGCTTACCAGAGCCTAAATACAAAGACGGGGTAGGATAATGCCGATTGCATTTTATCTCTCCGACTATCTTTCCCTTAACGGTTTGTACAAGTAATTTAAGCTCTTCGCTTAAACTATCTAATGACCAATCACGGGAGGAATCTTTTAATTTTACTGTTACAGTAATTACTTTTTCCATAGAAAAGTCATTATAATACAGAAATAGAAATTGCTACAGAGAAATTAAAAATTTTAAAAAAGATATTCTTAGTTTGCTTGCTCTCTCAAATTGCACTCTCATGCAAATAATGCATAAATTGCAAGTCAAGCTGCTTTGTTGTTAGGTGGACTATTCTGCAGTTTAAAAAATCAGCCCACAAAATACTTGTTTTTTTTGAGCAGCCGTAGTTGTGATTTGCATGAATTCTTTATGTGAAGAGACATGGATACCCCTCATTCCCAGGCTTAATGCCGGCTTGATATCTTTTTCATAACTGTCTCCAATGGAAACACATTGCTCAGCCAATACAGACAATCGCCGACTTACATATTCAAAAACACTGGTACTCGGCTTACGAGCGTTTGTTTTAAAAATCCTAAAATATTTTCTATAATCTTTAATTCCCAGTGCATGAAGAATCTGCTTTGCCTGATGATCCGTGTTATTTGATACTAAAACAAGCATATATTTACCGGCAAGAAACTCCAGTGTATTTATCAATTGAGGATTCTCAGATAAATATTCCTTTGGATTAATCTGCGTATCTTTAAATTTCGCCCAGTCTTTAATGCTAACCCTGTAATCCACTGCTATGCGCTCAATCATTTCAGTATATGTAGGCTTACGTAAATACACAATTTGGAATTCATCTGTTATTTTTTGCTTTTCTTCTTCAAGCAAAGCAGCAGCTTGTACCTGAGATATCCCTAATTTTACTTTTAATTTAGAAATAACAAATTTATGCCATTTCTTCAAAATGACCTGTCTCATCGCATCACTTTCATATAATGTGTCGTCCATATCAAAGATCAACACTTTAATGCCTTGTGTACTTTCGAGATTTTGCCATAGAAATTCAGGATCAGCCTGAGTAGTTACTGGAGGAAATTTAAGGTTTTAAAGTGCTTCTTTTAAATGTACTTGGTTGATAGCTAATTTAGGGGCAAGTTTGCAACCGATTACAATCTTATTAGAATAATCATATTGATTCCTAGTACTGATTGGAACCTCAGAGGCTTCCGCACAGAAACTGCCCTGCAAAAACACATAAATCAACAGTAAAACAGAGATATCATAAAATAGATTATTTTTTATAGTCATTTTATCCCTATGAAATTAAAGCCCTATAATTTATTAGAACTAAAGCAAATAAAAACTTTAAAGCATACCATCTGTTTTAAATTTTTGCCAGGTAATATAGAAAAATATACTACGCCAGCTTATTTATTTAAAATATTTTAAAAAGTAGTTTATTAATATTGCGAAGAAAGTCTTGAACAGTATCATATTCCCTTGGCAAGAATAAGTATCAGGAAATATACAAGATAGGAAATTATTGCTAGAAATATTACTTTACTGAGTGCCACTTTTTTTATGTAAAAGCTTTTTAATTTTAGCTCTGTTGTAAACCTAGGCATGCGCATAAATAGTCTCCTCAAACAATAAGATATTACATACTTTTTAAAACTGTTAAATTATACCATACCTTTTTTAAATTTACAAGCTAAGCCAGGCAAATTATTCTAAAAATATCATTATTGTAAGTACATGCTTCTATTAGAGTTAAATGTAATAATGGACAATTTTTTTAAAATATTCTCTGTTAACTGGTCATTGGCTAACCTCCATTGCCAATTGTTCTGGGCAATTCCCGGCATATTCATCCTGTTGTCCTGCCCTAGCCCAAGAATGTCCTGCACAGGAAATAATACTGTATTTGCCTTTGAGCTCATCAAAAGTCCAATCAGTTCCCATCCTAGGTCATCAATAGATACTTCCTTGCCTAAATAGTTAAATAATTTCTCCTTATCCTCTGGCTTAAGCTCATTTTCAAACCAGCCACGCACAGTATTGTTATCATGCGTCCCTGTATATGCAACACAGTTTTGGTTATAATTATGCGGCAGATAAGGATGCTTTTTCAGATCTTCGTAAAAGGCAAAAAGCAGGATTTTCATACCGGCAAAACCAAAATGCTTAATGGTATCCCGAACCTCATCAGTTATAATTCCCAGATCTTCAGCAATTATCGGCAAGTCAGGATACTCACTTAATAATGTATTGAAAAAATCAATTGCCGGCGCTTTTTCCCATGCTCCTTTAATTGCTGTTTCCTCTCCGGCCGGAACCTGCCAGAAATCAACAAATCCGCGGAAATGATCGATCCGAACCTTATCAAAAATTCTTAGATTATGCTCAACTCTCTGCATCCACCATTTATAGCCATTTTTAGCCATAACTTCCCAGTCGTAAACAGGATTTCCCCATAGCTGTCCGGTCTGACTAAAATAATCCGGCGGAACACCAGCAAGATATCTTAGATTCATGTCTGCATCTAACTTGAATATCGCCGGGTTAGTCCAAACATCTACACTATCATAAGTCACATAAATCGGAATATCTCCGATTATCTGAATACCTGAATCATTAGCATATTTTTTTAAAGTCTCCCATTGGCGGAAAAATAAATACTGAAGAAATTTTTCCTTAATTATTTCATCTGCATTTTTCTCTTTTAATTTAATGATTGCCTCAGGCACCCTATCTCTTATTCCTTTCGACCATTTTGTCCAAAGAGCACCATTAAAAACTCTCTTAAAAACTATGAACTGAGCATAATCTTCAAGCCATGAATTATTGTCTTTACAAAACAAATCAAAGCCTGTCTTATCAGTTAATTTAAATGTATCATATGCAATATTAAAAATTTTCGTCTTTGCCTCATATACCCTTGAATAATCCACTCTCTTTGCGCAAATCCCAGAGAACACTTCAAGATCACTTTTTTTGATAAGCCCATCTTCAAGCATCAGCTGCGGGCTGATAAAAAAAACATTTGACGCAAAAGCAGAAACGCTGCTGTAGGGCGAGTTACCTGAGATCGAATTTGTCGGATTCAAAGGTAAGACCTGCCAGTAACTCTGTTTAGCCAATTTAAGCATATCAATAAATCTGTAAGCTGTTGGCCCCAGATCGCCGATCCCAAAATCAGACCATAGAGAACTTATATGTAATAATAAACCGCTGCCCCTATTCCCCATTTTCTCTCTCCTGGTATAATCCTGTGATTACACCTGATTTAATAGATTATTAAAAATTACAAAGATTACTTTATGTTAGAAATCGCTGTGATCAAGCTTTTAATCTCTGAAATCAAGACATCCTCATGCTTTCCAGTTATGGGATGTCTAATTATTAATTAATAAAGCCGCTGGGAATGATTTCATGATACTGCCAAGTGACAATGTCCTATTCCCGTTAATCTTTTCCTGGGTTATTGAATTTACAAAATAAAAGTCACTGTCATTGGGCAAAGAAATATATGTATCATCCCAAATCTGCCCTAATGGATTTTCTCCCTCTTTAATAAATAGGCTTAAAAATCTGGGAACTACGATTATCGCCCACTGCTCATTAAACCTGCGCGCAAAGACAATAATATTATCTCTATATTTGCCTCCAGCCTCAAGTGCCTGATAACTCCCCAGTTGAAAAAGATCCCGATACGCCGCCCTTGTTTGCAGAGAGCGGTATATCAAAAAAAGCTTGATCCTTCCATCTTCTTTAGATCCCATAAGCTCTGTGATCAGCTCAGGCATATTTGCCTGTTCTTGAGCCTTAATATATTCAAGCACTCTATTGCGGCTTAAAAAATCGACCTCCCTGCGATTATCCGGATCAACAAGACTAAAATTCCAGAATTCACTTCCCTGATAAAAATCCGGCACACCGGGTACCGTGATCTTCAGCAAGGTCTGTGCAAGAGAATTAAACATGCCAAAATAAGCAGCTTTTCTTGCAAAAGGCATAAAGCTATCAAGAAAGACACCTGGATTCTGAAAATTAAGTATCTTTTTCATGAAATCAAAATATGCTTTTTCATAAACAGCGTCCGGCTTAAGCCATGCAGTATGGACCTTTGCCTCACGCACTGCTTTTATCAAATAATTTTCCATACGCTTTAGAAATGACCCATAATCCCCTCCGTCAAACGGAAGCGCTCCCAGAAGGGTTTGATATAGAAAATATTCATCATTTTTATCTGGAGCAAGTAAAGAACTCACCAGGGTTTTGTGCGCTTTATTTATTTTATGCCAGTGCTTTATATTCTGCTCCCAAAGATTAGGTATCTCAGAAAGAATATTAAGACGCGCTCTAATATCAGCGCTTCTTTTTGTGTCATGTGTGTTCAAGGCATTCAATGCCTGCGGCCAAAACTTTGCTTTCTGTTTGTTATAATTATGGAATTCTTTTATAAATGCCCCGAATTTAACCGGATATCCGCCTACCTCATTTAGAGATAACAGTCTATTATAAACATAAAAAATAGTGTCCTCTACACCCTTGGCCATAAGCGGACCACTTACCTGCTGAAAACGCATTACAAATTCTAAGAGCTTCTCTTTGCCTACTTCAGGATAAACATGTTCGGTTTCCATCAAAAGAAACCTCTCAATAAAATTCAATTCATAAAAAAGCCCCGGGCTAGTAAATTTTGCTCTTTTTATCACATTATTAATAATTTCCTTATCCTCTTGCCGGAAATAAGCCGCGCTCAAATATGTCCTATACACAGGAAAAAGAGCCAGGATTTCTACCAATGCCCGCTTTAATCCATAAAGAGTAATATCTGTTCCATACCGACTCTCAGAAGATGCCTTTTTGATAAAAAGAGCAAGGTTATCGATATTTCCCGCCATATGCTTTCCAATAATCAGCCTTTTTTTCTGGGCAAGAAGCTCATCATATGGAATTTTTATTCCGCTAAATTTGGCATAAATACGGTTGAACTTCCTTTGGTTTTTTCTCAGACAAAAAATCCCGTTCGCATTATTAAGAAAATCATAACCTGTTGTCCCTTGCACCGGCCAAAAACTAAAAAGTTTTTCTTTTTCTGTAAGAATTTTTTCAACAACTATATATGCATGGGGGGCCCTCAACCGCAATCTTTCTAAATACTGCATAGGGTCATATAAACCATCAATATGATCGACCCTTAGTCCTGATATTTTTTCTTCATCTACAAGCTTAAGTATAAATCGATGCGTATATTCAAATACCTTCTCATCCTCTATCCGTAAACATATAAGCTCATTAATATTAAAAAATCTACGGTAATTAATCTCCTCTGCAGCAACCTTCCAAAAAGAAAGCCTAAACATCTGATTAGACAATAAGCCATCAAGCAGATTAAAGCTTGCCGCATTGTCTTTTTTTCCGTTAAAAACTAGAATAGCTTCATCAACTGATTCTTTAATCTCCGAGGACTTTGCATATAATTGCCAAAACCCTTTTTTTATCAAATTAAATTTTTCACTGCTACTTTCTGAATTATCCAATTCCCTTAGGCTTAAAATCAGTTCATTGAGTTTTAAAATATCCGCATGACCAGTCCCGAGCTTTTCTTCAAGCGCCACCTGATTATGAGAGAAAATCTTTGCATAGGTCTTAAGATGCAGGGCAAACCAATGAGAATAATAATTAACACCCAGCCCTCTTTCTTCGTAGCTTAGCTGCAGTTCTTGAGATTCAAGCGCCTCTGCATAAAATTTACCTAAAAATGGAGCAAGCAATCGACCATGCATACTTTCATAAGGATGCAACCAATTAATATCAAAGAAATTACAAAAAGAAGAGGCTGCTCCTTTTTCCAGCACATCGAGAAGTATTTTGTTTTGACCGCTAAAAGACATATGGTTGGGAACAATGTCCTGTATCCAGGAAATGCCGTTTAGCTTTGCCTGCTGGATCAGATCATTAAAATCATCCTCTGTCCCCAGCTCAGGATTGAACTGATTCGGATCAACGATATCATAGCCATGCAGGCTGCCTTTTCTTGCTTTAAAAATCGGCGACGCATATATATCGGATATGCCTAGGCTTTTGAGATAGGGCAGAATTAATTCGGCATCCTTAAATTTAAATAAGGGATTAAACTGAATCCTGTAGGAGGATTGAGGCGCATGCATTACTTACTCCTTACAAAAAGATATCCACCCAGGCACTTAAAGCTATTCACCCATTTTTTAGCGAGTTTATCTTCCTGTTTTGCTTTTCCTTTCATAATATCATATAGTTCTCTTTTGACAGAAAAATATATATTTTGCGCCTCCCATATGCGCATTTGCAGCCCTAAGGGACGTAGTACTTTAAAAAGATTTTCCATCCTCTTTATAAGAGACGTATTCTCTGGATCCTCCTTAAATTGGGACATCAATCGGCCTATTTTTCTGCTGGCAACATAACCCAAAGTTGCTTTATCAATATTTAATGACCATTTTTTACTTTGCTTAACCAAGGCAACTATACGTTTGATATCAATATTTTCTTCTCCCAGTACTTTTTTTAAGTCAGTATTAAACATAAAGGTACTCGTGCTTAATAAAACCTGCGGAATCGGAATGTTTATCTGCTTCATCGCCTGCATAATCGGATAATGGTGTTCATTGATTAACCGAAAGGAGGTCTCAATTTCTTCTAATGTAACAGCAAGCATTTGCTGTAAAATCCTTCTTTGTTCATCTCTAAAAACATGCCATAAAGAAATAGCGTGTCCGTTGCAATATTTATCCAGCAACGAAATCACTGAGGATACATCACTTTTGCCAAAAGCCTCTCTTGCTTCTATGCACATTTTAATAAATATTTCATCATTTAAAGCAGCCGTTACACCGCCAAAGATTATATAATCGCCTAAATGCAGAACAGCATAACTAAAATTTTCCTGTTCAAGCGTGATTATAGATCGGATCATAACAGTTCCCGCGACAAACTGCTGTTTACCTGCCTCGAGATGCTCATGAGCACTGCGTTTTATTTCATAATTATAGATATTTTCCTGCAAATCATAATTATTAAAAAGAGAAGACACCGCATAATGCGCAGCTACTCTTTCTAAACCAAGCATAGTAGTTTTTACAAATTTCTCATAAAGCTTTGCCGCATTTTCATGTTCTTTGATATTACTTTTTGCACTCTTTAAAATATTCAAATAATCCGGTTCTAAATCAAGACCGCTTACTTCTCTAGCCAACTGTATAGCCTTTGCCGCATACTGAATAACCTGCATTGATTCCAGCCCCGAAATCTCATCAAAAAACCATCCACAGCTTGTATACATGAACATCGCGTGACGCTGCATTTCAAGCAGTTTTAAGACACTCGTTATCTCCTCTTCATTTAATGTTCTCAACGCATGCTCTGCAAAAAATTCATGGAGATTTTTCGGACTGCGGTTCAAAATAATATTAATATAATCGTTGCGCGCATCCCAGACATCATCCAGATATTTACTCATCTGCTCTTCATAAATACCTGCAAGGCTATCCCTCAACCAATCCATGGCTTTGCGCAAACCCACACGCCATGATTGGTTCCAGGATGGATTCGCCCCTATATTACATCCGCAATTGCTCTTCCACCGCTCAACACCATGAAAACAACTCCAAGAAGAATTTTCAATTATTTGAACTTCATGGACAGGAGGAAATTTTTCAAGAAATTCTCCGTATATCGTTATCTTGGCTCGGGCTTTTTCTACGATCTGGTTGAGCCCGTAAGACAAGGCCATTTCACCATAAGCATGATGATGCCCATAGGTTTCTCCGTCAGTAGCAATATTTACCAATTGCGGTTGTTCCTTATTATCAGCAAAAGTCCCAATCAGCCGGTTAGCAAAATTTTCACCATTATCCAGCAGCCCGCCAAAAGCAATATCCTGCGATACCGGTCCGTCATAAAAGAAAATACTTATACTCTTACCGGAAGGCAGAGGACATTTATAAGCCAGCTTTGGATCAATCTTACCGCCTGAGACATCAAGCCATTGTGCACTTTCTATCTTTTTTACTTTATAGGCCTGGGAAGGCGAGAGTATCGTGAATTTTATCTCATTCTCAGCCATGACCTCAAGTGTTTCCAGGTCAACAGCTGTCTCTGCAAGCCACATTCCCTCAGGTTTGCGATTAAATCTGCTTTGGAAATCTTTTATACCCCACTTGATTTGAGTCTGTTTATCTCTTTTATTAGCCAGAGGCATAATCATATGGTTATAAACCTGGGCAATAGCAGAGCCGTGTCCGGAAAATTTTTCCATGCTCTCCTGATCAGCCTTGATTATCTTTTCGTAATTTTCCAGGTTTTTGCGCTGCATCCAGGAAAGTAGTGTCGGCCCGAAATTAAAACTTATCTTCGAGTAATTATTAATAATATCAATTATTTTATTCTCTGCATCAAGAATACGCGAAGCCCCGTTCGGCGCATAGCATTCCAGAGTAATTCTTTCATTCCAATCATGATAAGGATACGCCGAATCCTGAATTTCTACCTCTTCTAACCAGGGATTTTCCCTAGGCGGCTGATAAAAATGTCCATGCACACATAAATATCGGTTCACCTTAAAACCTCCTTTTGATACAAAGCAAAACTGCTCATTTTAATATTTAAATTTTGTTTGTTTTCAATAATATCAGGCAGCAAAGTCCCTTCGCCGCCCCAGATTTCTTGCGCCGAATCAATGATTTTATTCCATTTCCCTTCACTGGATTCAAAAGAAAAAGAAACATCAGATTTAAAAAAATTCATCACGCAGAATAATTCGCTTTTATTATACCACCTTCTCCAAAACAAAAGCCTTTGTTTTTCATTAAGCGACATTTCAATCGAATTCTTATCAAGCTTTCTTAAACTTGGAAGTGTTTTTCTTAGTTCTATCAACTTTTTATAAAAATTGAGCATCACTTTATGATGCGCTTCATTTCTCTTATTCCAGCTCAGCTTTGAAAGATTAAATGTCTCCTTATCCTGTGCATCAGCAGGAGTCCCAGCATAACCAAAAGAAGCGAATTCATGTCTCCTTCCACTGTGTACAGCTTTTATCAATTTTTCGTCGCTATGTTCAACAAAATATAAGAAAGGTGCAATTTCTGCATACTCTTGACCCATGAAAAGCATCGGAACATAGGGGGAAAGTATTACTGAAGCCGCAGCGAGTTTAAGCATTTCAAAGGGTACTAATTGCGATAGTCTTTCGCCTTTGAGCCTATTACCTATCTGATCATGGTTTTGAGAAAAAACGATAAACTGATGAGCAGCGATGTCCTGGCTTGAATTACCATGATATCTTTTCCTGAAATTAGAATACTCTCCTTGATAAACAAATCCGTATCCAAAGGCCCGGCTCATTTTTTCCATCTGTTGGAAATCCTGATAATACCCTGTTTTCTCTCCAGTTATAATAGCATGCAAGCAATGATGAAAATCATCGTTCCATTGCGCATCTATTCCATAACCGCCTTGTGATCTTGGCTTGATGATACAGGCATCATTCAAATCACTCTCGGCTATCAAATAGTATTTCTTCTGTTTCCTGCATGAAAAATCATCGATATTCTCAGCTAATTCTTTTAAAAAATGTTTAGCGCTCATATCATGAATCCCATGTACAGCATCTAAACGCAATCCATCTAGATGATAATTTTCAAGCCAGAATAGCGCATTCTCAATAAAGTACTTTCTTACCTCTGAGCTGTATCGATCATCAAAATTCAATGCCATCCCCCAGGGAGTTTTATATTTATCAGTAAAGTAAGGCCCGAAATCAGCCAGATAATTCCCTTCCGGTCCCAGGTGGTTATAAACAACATCAAGAATGACTGATATTCCATGGGCATGAGATGCATTCACAAGTTTTTTTAGCTCATCACAACCGCCATAAGAATTCTGCACAGCAAACGGATAAACCCCATCATAGCCCCAGTTCCTGCTTCCGGGAAACTGGGCAACAGGCATTAGTTCTAAAGTTGTAATCCCCAGATCTACCATTTCTTTTAAACGCGGGATAATATGGTTAAAATCACCTTCTTTTGTGAAAGTGCCCACATGCAATTCGTAGATCACCATCTCCGAAAGCCCCACCCCGGAAAAAGAAAAATCATCCCATATAAAACTATTATGTTCGACAACCGCGGAAGGACCATGTACCCCCTCAGGCTGATAAGCCGAAGCCGGATCCGGCCTTTTCTTATCACCGTCAATCTGATAAAGGTAAGTTGCCCCGGAAGGAATATTTTCAACTACTGCCTTCCAATATCCCAGATTATCTTTATCCATTTTTACTAAACGCCCTAATGGCGAGATAATCTTTAATTTTATATCTTTAGCGAGTGGAGCCCAGACAATAAATTCACACAAGCCTGATTTTATATAATTTACTCCTATTTTCATCTACACTTCCTTGTTTAAAATTATAAATACAGCGGATTTTAATTTATATATATTAAAAATCTAAGTTTAAGGCAAGAATATCATCAGAAAAAAATAAGATTAAACCTTGCTCGAAACTTATCTATGAAAGCCTTATTTTATTAAATTCACAGCAATCGTTTCTCCAGGCGCAAGTAAATATTTTTTTGAATTGACCTTTATCGGAAGTTTCCCCTCACCCAGTATATTTTTTCTTAAAAATATTTTAACTCTAGTTTTTTTAATATCAAAGACCAGTGAATTCCCCTTATAAATAATGTTGAATTTTAGCCTTTGCCACTTAAGGGGCAATTTAGGATTGACCTCAATCACATCATCCAAGACCTTTATACCGGCAAAACTCCTCATAACGATATCAAGTGATCCGCCCATGACGCCGGCATGAATCCCTTCCGTAGTAGTACCTCCCTGAGTATCATTTATATCTGATTTTAAAACCTCCATGAACCAGTCCCATAATGCCTTTGCCTTGCCTACCTCCTGCGAAACAAAGCAATGTACAACTTTACTTAGAGTAGATCCGTGAGAAGTGCGTTTTATATAATAATCATAATTATTTTTCAAAAGTTTGTTGGTAAAATCATATCCCGCCGCATTAAAAATAGTCTTCACTTCATCCTGAGTCAGTAAATAAAAAATCATCAATACATCTGCTTGCTTGGCCACCTTATAATTATCCGGAGACTTCCCTTCTGCTTTAAGAATCCTGTCCATGCGGTGTATATCTTTGTATTTTTTCTTATACCAAGTCCAATCAAGCTCTTTAAGGCTAAAATATCCCTTAAATTGCGCTATAATACCATTGCTATCCATGACAATACTCATTTTACGTATTATGCGTTCCCAGCGGTTGGTTTCATAATCGGTTAGTTCTAATTTTTTTCTAAGCCGCGTCGCCCTTTTCTTAGAAACTAATTTTAGTATTTCCTGCGCCTTTTTCAGTGTCCAAACAATCATTACATTTGTATATGCATTATCAATAAGACCCGAATGTGGAATACCTGGAAATTTTTCATGAAATTCATCCGGCCCCATAACTCCACGCACATGATATCTTTTCTTTTTAGCATCATATTCGCATAAACTGCACGCAAACTGAGCAATAGAAATAATCATCTCCGCGCCGTATTTCTCAAGAAACTCAATTTCATGCGTAGATTTCCAGTAATTCCAGGCATTGTACGCAATCGCAAATGATACATGCCTTTGATTACGGCTGTAATCAGCCCCCCATTTACCTGAACGAGGATTTAAATGCACAACCTGAGTTTCTTCTCTGCCGCTTGATCCACTTTGCCAGGGAAACATCGCGCCTTTATATCCGTTATCTATGGCATACTGCCTTGCCTTTTCCAGGCGCTTGTATCGGTATAAAAGCAATGCCTTTGCTATTTGCGGCATATGCATACTGAAAAAAGGCAGGACAAATACTTCATCCCAGAACACATGCCCCCGATAAGCCTCACCATGCAAGCCGCGTGCAGGTAACCCGGCATCAATTTCCTTATTGTGCGGTGAAGCAGTCTGCAGTAAGTGGAAAATGTGCAGACGCAGAACCTGCTGAGAAAAAACATCTCCTTCTATTTCTACATCAAATTCATCCCAAAGTTTTCTCCAGGCCTTTACATGAGTCGTAAGCAGAATATCAAATTTTGGCAATTTCTTTGCTAAATTAATTGCTTCTACTTTTGCATTTTTAACGCCGGTATCCCTTGACGTGAATATTGCTACTGTTTTTTCTATACTGTAACTCTGATGTTTTTGAGCAAACACTCTGAATTCCTGGCCAACAACCTGGTTGCCGTGTCTAATAATATCAATTGCCGGCTTAAGCTCTTTTGCCTTGGAAAAAACCCTCAGTTTTGCCGCCTCATAAATCTCAACTTTTGACTGGCTGGTTTTAGCTCCCAAATAAACTCCGTTACGGGTAAATTTTCCAAGTTCATGAGATCTCCAGTGATTAAAATTTAGTTGCCGATACCTCTCAACATTCATATTCAATACTGCTCCGTCAAGCATGGAACGCACACTTATATAATCGCTATAATTATCCGGAGTAATCTCATATTTTATTGCTGCAATGTGAGGATTTGCCATGCTTACAATTCTTGTCTCATGTATCCATGTCCTGCGTCCATGCGGCATCTGACATAATATTTTTCTGATTAGTTTTCCATTACGCATATCAAGTTCCTGATAAAAAGAAAGAATTCTAGTCGCAGAGGGGCTAAACCATACTCCATCCCGGACCTTAAAGGTCAGATATGTCCAGTTAGGACAGTTAACCAGGTCTTCATTGTAGATAGTCCGCCCGGCTATATTCGTAGCTAAACGATTGTACAGCCCTGCCAGATATGTACCAGGATAATGCATTTCCGTAGGAACTGTTTCCGACGCAGCACCTCTTGTGCCAAAATATCCGTTTCCAAGAGTGCAAAGGGCTTCTCGCAAACTCTCTTCTTCAGGCTCAAAACGTTTATAAATCAATTTCCAAGGATATTCTTTTTGCATATCAGCTTTCTTTCTAACCATTAAGGCTTATTTCTCAGTCACCTACTAATTGATTAAAGAGTCTGGCCACTTCATCCGGTGTACTCAGACGAAATCCAGCAGCAGATATCTTTTCCTGATCGCTTACAAGTATGCCCACGCCCTGGCTGTTTACCGCTCTGAAGGCATCTTCATCTGTTGTATCATCTCCAAAGTAAAATACCGTATGGTCTTTCCATGATAAATCAAGCGCCTTCATTATCCAGCGCACTGCCTTGCCTTTATTCCAGTCAATAGCTGGTAAAATTTCGAAAACCATTTTTCCATGCATAAGACGCAATGTATTATTCTCCGCAACAACTTTTTCAACATATTCTTTTATTTTAGGAAATTCTTCTTTATTAACCAAACGATAATGTACTGCAACACTGAATTTTTTTTCCTCAATGATTACTCCTTTTATATCCGATAGAGCAGTTTTTAAAATTCCAGTTACCTCCTCAACTACAGGAATAGTTTCTTTTGCCTTGGGCTGTATCATCGACATGCCATTTCCTGAGATATCAAAGCCATGGCTTCCCGCATAAAAAATCCCCTCAATGCCTGCAAGTTTTTCCACATCCTCACGCATTCTACCGCTGACAATTGCCGTAGTAAACCTAAAAGAAAGCTTCTTTACAAGCTCACGCATTTGCTCATTAATAATAGCATCCTGCGGCCTGTCGACTATTGGCGTAAGTGTTCCATCATAATCAAGGAAAAATACAATTTTTTTATCTGACTTGAATATAGACTCCGGCAATTCAAAATACTGCGGATTAATCGTCAGATCATTTTTATCGCCTTTTATTTTCGCGTATGCGCCTTCAAGTAATTTTTTATCACTCCAGCAATCAAATAAAGGAACCGGTTTTCGGTCAAACCATGCTTGTATCCTATCCAGGCTTAATGCTGAAAAGGAGGTTATTACTGCATCTGCTCCATTTTGGTTTAGGGCAGCTATATTATCGCTTCTGGCTACACCAACAACAAAAGCAAACCCTCCGTTTCTGCCGGATTGAACCCCTGATATTGCGTCTTCAAAAACTACACTTAGGCTTGGAAGCGTTCCTAAATTCATAGCCGCCTGAACAAATATATCGCCTTCGGGCTTTCCTTCAAGGCCCATCTCCTCCGCTATAATTCCATCCACTCTTGTATCAAATAAATCCAGGACTCCAGCTGACTTCAGAATAAACTCGCAATTTTTAGAAGAAGAGACTACCCCGACTTTAATACCGTTCTTTTTTAAATCCTTTATCAGCTCTATGCACGGCTTATATACCTCTACCCCATTTGTTAGAAGTACCTGTTGGAATTTTGCATTTTTATTATTGCCGATTGCATATATTGTCTTTTGTTCAGCCGTGTCTTCAGGGCTGCCCAGGGGCCAGAATATATCTCTTGATTCTAAAAAACTTTTTATACCCTTTAATCTTGGCTTACCGTCCACAAAATTAAGATAATCAACATGCGTGAATTCTTTAAAAAGCTGCCCCTCTAAACCTGCCTTTTCCTTTAGGCATTCATCAAAAACCAATTTCCAGGCATCTGCATGGACAATTGCTGTTTTTGTTATAACCCCATCCATATCAAAAATACCAGCCTCAAAAAAATACTTTCCCATATATACCCCTTGGTTTACGAATTAAACAAACTCATGTGATTTTAATCAGAAAATTCAGTATTAACTAACTAATCTACCTTAGAATCAATATTCTTTGATACAATATTAATATCTGCAATTAGTTATCTTTACTATAATAACACAAAAAACTCTAAAATAGAAATTGAATTCAAGGGTTGTTTTCTTCATTCAGCCAGTTCTGCCATTTTTCTTTATCAGGACCATATAAGGTCCTTTAACCTTATCTGTTAATTATAGCAGAATAACATTAAAGGGTCGATAGGATATGTATTGTAAATATTCGGTAAGAAAAAAAATTAGAAGAGATATTTAGGCGTCAAGATTAAATTCTGTGTTAGCTTCATTTGCTCTTGAGTCATTCCATTTTTTATAGCAATAATCAATAAGGAATTGTCTTTCAGTTGGGTCCATTGATTTAAGCTCAATCCCAACATTGAATTTTGCATTGCTCACTTCAGCGCAATCCCTTATCCAGACAACTTTTCCGCTTGAGAAAAAAGGCATTATCGTATCAGGAAATGTCATTTCGCAGTCCAAGATAGCTCCATTTTTAATGCGATTGTTCAAAACCGCTTTAAACCCGCCTCGGCTAAAGTTATCCGTAGTCAGCAATCCTCTTGTTTGAGTATTGCGTACTTGAAATTCACCGCTTATATTTGCACCAAAACGCATATGTTTTCTTCGTTCATCCATTATGATATTTTCCTGCTATCTTAAAATGCGGGCTTATTTGCCTAACTATGTTTTTCCTTAAATCTGATTAAGTATACCACAAAAGTAAAAATTTACAAGCCCCCAGCAAGAGATTTAATTCAGTCAGGCAATATTACTACTATTCTAATTAGAGCTAATCATTTAAGGCTTATTTAAAGCAGCAACAGCGTCCTCGACTATTTCATCCATTAACTCTTTAACTGAAACTATTTTATTTATCCGGTAAACATTGCTACCGGCAAACACAACCGAATCATCGATATTACCGCTAACAGCATTAAACAATGCCCTGGCTATGCAATATGGCGCAGTTGCGGGATTACAAGTTTTAAGACAGCGGTAAGTACATTTAAAAGGCTCTCTTTTTCCTTCTACTACCCGCTTAATAAGTTCTGTTTTTATAGATCTGCCAGGCATTCCGACAGGACTTTTTATTATCACCACATCCTCTTTTTTAGCATCAAGATAGCACTGTTTAAATCCGTCAGGAACCGCACACTCATAAGTTGTCACAAAACGTGTTGCTATCTGTACTGCATTCACCCCCAGTTTAAAAAACCTTGCAGCATCTTTGCCGTCAAATATGCCTCCTGCGGCAATAATGGGAATAGTTGCTTTATAGGATTTTTCATATTCTCGAACTACCTTAATGACATCACTCACTAATTCCTCAAGCAAATTATCCTTGGGCGAGATTAATTCATCAAAATGAAAACCCAGATGACCTCCGGCCAGAGGACCTTCAACAACAATAGCATCCGGGAAAATATTATAGCGCTTTTTCCAGGTTTTCAATATCAACTCTGTTGCACGGCCAGAAGAAACAATAGGAATAATTTTAACTGAACTCCCTTCTAAATAAGCCGGGAGTTTAATTGGAAGACCTGCCCCAGAAACAAGAAAATCAGCTTTTTCTTCTGCAACAACATGAGCAAGATCCTCATAATTAGTTACAGCCACAAGGATATTGGCTCCAACAACCCCATCGGTCATTTTTTTAGCCTTACGTATTTCGTTCTGCAATCCAACTCTTGATGCCTTAACAAAATCTATATCATTCTCCTTAGTACCATAGCCAAGTCCAACACTTGCTATAGTACCAGCCCCACCGCAATTTGCTACAGCACTTGCCAAAGGTGCTCTTGAAATAGCAACTCCCATACCCCCCTGGATTATTGGAATTTTAACTTCCAAGTCTCCAAGAATAAGAGGTTTAAGTTCATTAATCATATCTTCCTATCTTTCTTTCCATATACTTACTACTCAATCAACAACTAATATACTTACATTTCTTTTGGGGTGGATGAGGGGACTCGAACCCCCGGCCTCATGAACCACAATCATGAGCTCTAACCAACTGAGCTACATCCACCATAAAAAAAATTATAGCTAAATTTGGCGTCCCTGGGGCGATTCGAACACCCGGCCCACTGCTTAGAAGGCAGTTGCTCTATCCAGCTGAGCTACAGGGACACAAATCTAGATTTATTAAATAACAGGTTAAAAGAATTAATTAAACCTAATCCCTGAAACCTAATCCCTAAAACCTAAACCCTATCCCCTATCTTTAAATGGTCGGGGCAGGTGGATTCGAACCACCGACCTCTTGGTCCCAAACCAAGCGCTCTAAGCCAAGCTGAGCAATGCCCCGAATCAATTACAAATACTTAGATAATATTTTAATATTAAAAGTGCAGAGAAATAGTCTTTACTTCTCTACACTCAAATAAAAACATATAAATTGTATTATTTATTACTTTTTGCCCTGATTCTTATCCTGTTTAGCTGTCTTAACAATGCTTAAGGAAACAAGCGTATTTTTTTCTTTGCCCTTGGCATCTTTTTCTTTTCGAAAAGTTGTTAAAACCGTTGCATCATTTTTAAGTTCCTTCAGGGAAACAGTTATAGACTCACCCTTACTGGTTTTAAGTACTATATTTGATTCTCCGCGCGACTTAAAATCCACATACTCAACTTTACCCACAGCACCAAATACATTCTGGTTCTTTGTTCCCAAAGTAAGTACCGAAGATTCCGCTTTTTCTTCTGCAAACAAGTTCTCCCCCTGTGCAGCTACAAACAGTAATGCAATTATAGTACTTATTATAAGTAAATTTTTCCCCATTTTTTCCTCCTCAATAAAGCCAAAAAGTTAAATTTAGTATAACACCATTTAATAGTAAGGTCAAGAAATTAGGATCTTAAGTCCCCCCTTCCGCAAATTGACTAAAAAGAACGCTTCCAGAATAACTTAAGACGCTCATCGTCCGGGTCTACCCTAACATCAACTTTATATCGATTGAGATACGGATCATCAAGCTTATTAAGCCATTCCAAATAATCAACCCCCTTTTCCAATAATTCCGAGAACTGAGGAATATAGTATTCATTAATTGTAAGCCTGACTGTTTCAGGCGTTATTTTCCTTTTATCAGGGTATTTATTCTCTACGGTTTCCTGTTCGTTAATTGTTTTGTTCCAACCAGCTGTTACAAAGCTATAATTAGAGCCCTCCTTTTGATTAGACTCTAAAGCAAACAAACAATTAACACCCGATGCAAAAAAAAGCACTATTATAATAAAAGCCATGCATCGAACTTTTAATTTTAACTTATATTTAATTTTTTTCATACCAATAACTTAAAGGCCAATGGCAATATATACATTATTACCTTCTTTGTCGGGTTACTTCATAGCAGAATATCGCTGTTGCTACCGCCGCATTGAGAGAAAGACTTGCTCCAGGCATAGGCAAAGTAACCTTAAAATCCAAATGCGACATTAACCCTTGACGAATCCCCTTATCCTCTGAGCCAATTACCAGGCATAGCGGAAATTGAAATTTAAAACCAGTAATATTCTCTCCCTCTTCAATCACTGTTCCAGCAACCCAGTAACCCGCATCTTTTGCCTGCTTTATAACCGGGATAAGATTTGTGACCTGTATTACCGGTATATAATTTTCTCCGCCGCAGGCAACTTTTAAAACTGTCTCAGTTATGCTTACAGACCTGTGTTTGGGAATTATCAGGGAAAATTTGCCGAAACAAGCAGCTGTTCTTAAAATAGAGCCCATGTTCTGCGGATCAGTAAGATTGCTTAGTGCAATAAGCGTCAATTTCTCCTCATTCGGCAATTGCAAAATATCCTGCAAATCTCCGTATTGGAAATCATTGATTTGGGCAATAACCCCTTGATCGTTCACATTATTTATCAATAGGGCAAACTCATTATCCGCAAGAATAACAAAAGGAACATTAAACTCAGATGCTAGCTTTTTGATATAGCTGTTCTCTGAGCTTTGCCTGCAAATTATTTTTTTAATAGTTTTAGGATGCGTCTTCAAACGCTCCAAAACCTGATTTTTACCAAAAAGTCTTATCATGAATTTCAACCTTTAAAATATCTTCTCAAAAATACTCTCTTGAATTTCCTGTGATTATTTTAATATCGGAAGTATAAACTGTGCAACCTTAAAATATATTATTAAACCAATTACATCAACAAAACTCGTCGTAATCGGTCCGGCAAGCACAGCCGGGTCAAATCCCATTTTTTTTGAAAGAAACGGCAGTGAAATACCAGTGCATATCGCAAGCAATACTATCAGAAACATTGTCAATCCCACCACCAATCCCACCAGGGGATCACTCTGCAGCAATAAAGCTCTTATAAACGCCACCACTCCAACTATAAGCCCCATCATCAAAGCAGCAAGAAGTTCAATTTTAAAAACCCTCTTCAGATTACCAAAGCTAACATCACCGGTAGCTAGACCACGAATAACCGTAATAGAACTCTGCGTACCTGCATTGCCTCCGGTCCCCAACAGCATAGGAATAAAAAAAACCAGTGTTACTACACTACTTAAGGAATTCTGAAAAGTTTTCAAAACCGTTCCTGTTAAAAAATCAAATATGAGAAGAAAAACAAGCCATCCTGCCCGGCGGCTAATAAGCTCCTTAACCGTTGCTGTAGCATAACTAATTATTTTACCTTCTCCGGGAGTCATCTTACCAACTTCGTATATCTCCTTTGTCGCTTCCCGGTCAATAACATCAACAATATCATCAATAGTAATAACCCCGATCAATTCATCGTGCTCATCAACAACCGGAGCCTCGATAAGATCATAACGCTTAAAACTCTGGGCCACTTCCTCATCAGGTGAATACTCATTGATTTTTATAAAATCAGTGCTTTCCATTAGATCCTTTATAAGCATATTAGACGGTGCTTTGATCAGATCTTGTAATTCAACCAAGCCAATTAATTTATGCCCTGCATCAGTTACATATATTAAACTGATATCCAGATCATCATCAAAACTCAAAGTATCCTGTAATTTTAAAATTGCCGCACGCGCTGTTATTTCCTTGCGCAACTCAACATAATCCGTTGTCATTATCGCTCCGGCAATTCCCTCATCGTAAGTCATCAACTCCCTTACGTCTTCAACCTCTTCCTTTTTCATCAATTTAAAGAATTTTTTAATCACCTTAGGCGGAAGATCTTTAAAAAGATTAGCACGGTCATCCGGAGCCATTTCATTAAGCACCTGAGAAACATCGGCATTATCAAGATTATCCAGGAGAAAGGACTGATCATCAAATTTAAGAACCTCGAACAATTCAACAGCCAGGGATGCCCTCAGCAGCTTAAAAATAAGGATCTTTTCCTGCTCAGAGAAATTATGCCATCGCTCGGCAATATCAATTGCCGGTATCCTTGCCATCAAAGCCTTTACCTCTGAAAATCTTTTTTTAGTAAGCAACTCTCTGATTTCAGGTAGAAATAACGCTGAAATGCTTAATTCTTTTTGCTGGTTCTTTTTAGTCATAGTTTTTATATTTCTTATTTTTCAAGCCAATAACTATTTTTGTACTTATTTTGTCAATATAACTCACCGCTTGAATTATGTCAAAATGATTCTCATGCTTATCTTATTTGGGCAACAGCATTTACATGCAATTTATCGCTTATATTGTTTTTATCCCATTGCAATTTACCTAAAACTGCCTGAGCCACATTGGTAAGATGATCGCCTATCTTTTCAAAATTGCTAACCATATCTAAAAATATGATCCCTGAAAGAACCTTACATTTTCTTTGAGTTAAGCGATTTATATGATTTTCACTCAATTGAAAAGTTAATTCATTAACTTGCTTTTCCAATTCCAACACTTCTTTTGCTTTTTCAAGATCATAAGTATTTAAAGACTCAACCGTCACCGCTCCCATTTTCTTCAATAAGGCTGCCATTGCTTTAATATCTTCTTCGCCTTCAGATGAAAAAGGCAATCCTAAGGCAATCTTCCTCTCGCTCAGTTCAGTCAAATTTTCAGAATGATCCCCTATTCTCTCAATATCATTGACGCTATGTAATAAAGAAGGAATTTTATTAGCAATCTCCGGGGAAATTTCTTTTTGCATAAGTTCCATAAGATAATTAGTGATTGCCTCCTGGAGATTATCAACTACTTTCTCTTTTCTAGAAACAAGTTTCAATGCTTTTAGATCACCGCGCAGGAATCCCTTTATGGCATCATCAAACATACTGCAAGCAAGTTCTGTCATCCTAATCATTTCTTTTATTGATGCATCTATGGCTATCGTCGGCGTAAGCAAAAGATGTTTTTCTAAAAATTTTGGCTGCGTATCAATAATTATATCTTCCCCCGGTATCAGTTTTTTAACAAGCCTTGCAAATACATCAACAAAGGGAATAAAAAGCAATGTAGTTGCTATATTAAAAATAGTATGCGTATTTGCTATTTGGCGAGCAATATCATTAGATGTGTATCCTACCATCCGAATAAAAATCCCATTAAAAATAAATAATGTAGGTAAAAATATAATTGCACCCAAAATTTGTATTAAAATATGAGCAAACGCTGTACGCCTAGCAGCAATAGTTGTTCCAATAGATGCAAGCATTGCCGTTGCACAGGTTCCAATATTACAACCAAAAACAAGCGGAACTGCTGCTTTTAGATCAAGCAATCCCATTACTCCGAGTCCGATAATAATACCTGTTGTTACACTTGAACTTTGAAAGATCGCAGTTAATACCGCCCCCGTTAGTATCCCCAGAAACGGATTTTTACTAAAAGCAATAAAAATTGCCCTTACTGTCGGGTCAGCGGCCAACGGCTCTATCCCTGAGGTCATTATATTTAATCCTAGGAATAAAATCCCAAACCCTAAAAAAAATAAGCCTAAAAATTTCCAAAACCTCTTATTCACAAATAAATAAAAAGCAGAGCCCAAAGCTATAAACGGTAATGCATAATCTGTTAATTTAAACGCAATGATCTGCCCTGTGATTGTAGTTCCGATATGAGCTCCTAAAATCACAACGATTGCCTGTCTAAGTCCCATCAGGCCAGCATTAACAAATCCAACTAGCATAACGGTAGTTGCTGAAGAACTTTGAATCAAAGCCGTAATAAATGCTCCGACACCAGCTCCCATTATTCTGTTTTTAGTAAGCACTTTTAATAAGCTGCGCATTCTATCGCCAGCCGCATTTTGTAGACCTTCTCCCATTAGATGGATTCCATAAATAAACAAGCCCAAGCCTCCAACTAATGTAAAAATAACTTCCCTAATCATTAATCCTCCTAAAATATAAATTTTAAAACACTATTCTCTTTCTGATTCAATTTTTGTAATAATTTTATCAAGTTCTTCCAAAATTTCTTCCGGGAGAAACTTGCTAAGTCTTATCTCTTTTTTAATTGAAGTCAATGATCCGATAACGCGGCTTAGATGCTTCAACCTTCTTAGTTCATGATCTTCCTCGGGGCTTTTTTCATCTCTTACAGACTTCATCATCGCCTTGTAAACATCTTTCACGTCTTTGTCTGCTTTGCCTTCCTCAAAAACATGCCGCTTCATCTTTTCATAATCAGCAATAGTCAGGTCTTGATTTGTCTTTACTTGACGCAATGTATTTACAGCCTCATATGATGGCAGCTGCGGGCTATTCGCTGACTCAAGATATTCTTTCTTTATAAATTGCGGCTCTTCCTGTTCAAGAAAATAATAAGACCTGAGCAATTTCAATCCTGTTTCCTTGCGTATTCCTATCTCTTTACTGCAATAAGCCTCAAAGGTCAGGTAATCCCATTCCTTATACAACTTATCATTATAAACAGCCACCAGATGCTGCCCAAGTTCAAGCCATGAAGACTTAAAGGTTTTTGCACAGTTGAGTATCTCATAACGCATACTACCCGGTTCAACTCTATCCATGCTTGATTGAATTTTATCAATTGCTCTTGATGTTTTGTACATTTTTCTGCCTTCTCTGCTATTTTAGGATACTAAACAAATGTTAGCTTGATTTGGGAATTAAATATAGAATTGAACTTTCATGGCATATTGTAGCACAAAATACCCTATATTTACAAGCAATTAAGAACCTAAGTCAATTCTCATAAACACAGGGCATTTTGGCATTTTTTTATAAATCCAACCCACTCAATAAAGTTATTAAATCTTGGATATTACTAGCTTTTTTACTCTATCAGCCCCAAGAACAGGCAATTCGTATCCATGACGCTTTAAGGCCTTTATCATGCGGGCATATGCCTGATTTGCCGTAGCACCTTCAGTAAGATTATTCAAAGATATGGCTGCATAACCACGCCGATTAGCAATTTTAAAAATTCGCACCTTCATTTGTGATATTTTCTTTAAAGATTTTTTTGCCATTTTTACTTACCTTTCACTTTTTGGAGCTTTTTGCTTTCTTTTTTGCCTTAGGAGCAGCATTTTTTTTCTTCTCAGCCTCCAATGCTTTTGATATCTTGGATAATCTATTATTTAATGCATCGATCTGCTTCTGAGATTTATCCAAAATACCTTGAGAAATCTGCTTCATCTTTTTCTCAAGATCTCTATCCATTTTTTTCGTACCTTGCAACAAGCGATTCAAAACAGCCTTTTTATCCTTTGCTTGGATCTGCCCTTTTTTTATCAGCATATCTACAAGCTTTTCTGCTTTTTCTTTTGTTAGATTCGCCAGCCCCACTCCTGCTAAAACTATTTTGCCAAATATTTCAAACATAACCATTTCTCCCTTTCTTTAAAGTAAATCAGTTTTTTTCTGCTTACTCTTTATTGTACCCCTTTTTTTCTTAAGATGTAAATCTTTTGCAAGTTTTGCCATTTTCCCCTTTAAGATAGCTATTTGCTTTTCATATTCTTTCGTTATTTCAGAAGAAACTTTTTTCATCTTTTTATCAAACTCTTTATCAAATCTTTTTGTACTTCTGAGAATTTTCCCTAATACTGCTATTCTGTCTTTAGCCTTAACCTGACCTTTTGCGATCATAGCATCCACGATCGCTTCTGCCTTTTCTTTTGTCAAGCTCACCAGTCCTGCCCCGGCTAAAATAATTTTCTCCAATATTTCAAACACCTTTTCACTCCTTTCTTATATAATTCACCGGATTTTCTGCAAGAATTCAAATAACAGTATTAGCGACCAGCTTTACTGAGCATCTTACAACAGTGATATCTGTCAATCCATACTTTCCGGCAAAGCCAATATCCAGTTTACTTCTCTACAAAGGAAGCAAAGCAACCTTGCCTCTCTACCGCCGCCTAAAATTAAAACTAAACACTCAGGAACATCTATGTTTTTATCTTTCACTTCACCCCTTAAGCAACACAACGATACAAACAACTCCCATCCCCCAGCAATAGAATGAAAAATAATGGAATTTAGCCCTTGCAATCATTTTAGACAAAATTAATAAAGTGAAATATCCGCTTAAAAATGCAAAGAGAAATGATAGGCTCAGTTCAAAATTACTTATTGATATCTCTCCCATGCCATCCTTTAATTTATATATTGCTGCAGCAGCAATAGTCGGTATTGACAATAAAAATGAAAACCGTGCCGCAAGCTCTTTATTAATCCCCCTAAAAATGCCACTTGAAATAGTCATACCAGAACGGGAAATACCGGGAATAATCGCAACTGCCTGCGCAAGTCCGATAAGAAAAGCATCGATAAGCGTCAATTGCCTTTTATTCTTAGGAGTGCCTTTGCCTCTGGTAAGAAATAAAACCGTTCCTGTAATAAAAAAACTTACTGTTATCACTCGCAAAGAGTTGAACATATTATCGATTATTGAGTGAAAAATCAATCCCACCAATATAGCCGGAATAAGTGCTACCGCTACAAAAACAAACATCCGCAAATATTCAAGCTCAGACCAAACCTCCTTGAAAGATTTGCCTTGAGCCACTTTTTTGAATGCCAGGCCCCATTCTTGAAGCATTAAGAAGAGATCCTTTCTTAAAAAAACGAGCACAGCTAATACAGTAGCTAAGTGCAAAATAATATCAAAACTAAGTAATGGTTCCTCAAAACCGATAATTTCCTGAAAGAAAACCAAATGACCGGAACTGGAAACAGGAAGAAACTCCGTTACTCCCTGAAGACAAGCTAAAAACAAATAATGCAACAAATTCATGTTTCCCCCCTAAATTTTCCTATAATCCTATTTATTTTAGCACAGTCAAATCAGACGAGCAAGACAATGATACTGAATTGATTACCATGAAAATACATTCGCTATATTATGTTCCTGCATAAAGCCCAGCATATCATCCGGTATTGGCACGCTAAAATCAATCCGCTTATTTGTCAAAGGATGATTTATCTCAACAGAATATGCATGCAATGCTACTCGCTTGAATTTAATCGGCCAATCTCTGGCATGGGTAAAACGCCTCTCACCTATAAGAGGATGCCCACAGTCTCTGAACTGTATTCTAATTTGATTTGTTCTTCCGGTAATAGGGGCAATACGCAAAATACTAAAATTACTTGCGCTATTAATTAATTCAAAATTTGTAATAGCCATTTTATTCCCCTCATTTTTTCTATAAGGCCAAGCACCTTGCATATTGCTTTTCATCACACCCTTTACCTGCTTAAAGCGGCCATGCACAAAAGCAATATAAGTCTTTTTTATTTTTCTCTGCCGAAATTGATCCATTACAATCTGTTGGGCTTTTCTGCCTTTTGCAAAAACCATCACACCTGATGTCTCTTTATCAAGACGGTGACAAGGCAATGCCTTGGCCTGTACTTTTTCCCTTTCTATTTGCTGATTTAAAATAGACACAAGATCATTTGCTTTTACTGCCCCATCAGGAACGCTGAGCATTCCACTACGCTTATTAACAATTATCAGCGCTTCATCCTCATAAATAATCTGAATCGGGTTTTTATGTGTCATTGCTTTCCTTTAAAACTTTGATTTGCTATACTCAGGCCTTCGATAATTCTAAAGCAAAAAATAAACCGGAATAAATACTTATTCCGGCTCATTTCTTTCATCGCCTTTGCCCTATTTACTGGTAGCATCACCCGGATTTGTTCCGGCATTAATCTCTTCTGCATTTGTTAAACCGTCTTTATCACTATCCATGACATCAATGGCTGTAACTGCTTCAACACTTCTGCCGGCTTCATTATAAGCTTTACCATATTCATTCAAGCTCTTAAAATCACCCTGAGGATGACAAACTGTACAGTCAACTATCGCATCAGTATAAACTTTTTGGACATTTCTACCGTCTGATATCGCAGCAATTGAATAACTCGAAAAACTCAGGACAATCATTACTGCTAAAACAAAATAAATAAACTTTGATTTTCCCAAGCTTCCTCCTTTTTGTGTTTAAGATACTCTAATTTAATTAGAAAGTCAACATTTATCAAAGCATGAGTTTATTGTCCTTAATCCTTAACTTTCATCCCAAAAAAACCCTTTTTCCATAAAGAGTTTGATGCAGACATCTGCAACAGCAGGGTCGTAAAACATTCCTTTTTTTTGGATAATTTCATCTAATGCTTTATCAATACCTAATGCCAAACGATAAGGGCGATAAGATGTCATGGCCTCAACAACATCTGAAACAATTAATATATGTGCCTCAAGAAGAATATCCTCGCCTTTCAAACCTTTAGGATATCCATACCCATCCACCCTTTCATGATGCTGAAGGACAATTTCTGAAACCGGCCAAGAAAATTCTATACCCTTCAGTATCTCATAACCTATTTCCGGATGCATTGTGATTAGATTGAATTCATAAGTATTTAATTTTGACGGTTTGCTCAATATCTCAGCCGGAGTGCAGATCTTACCGATATCATGAATAATCACCGCTGTCTTTACTCCGGCAATCTGGTTCCATAAAGATTCTACTTGGAACAGCAATTGCTCTTAAGAAATTAAAGAATTATCCATTTTTTTCTTATAACAGTTAATACACAAAATTGGGAGGGCTTAAAGATGGGATGAATAGTCAGAGGCCTTTAAACTGAAATCCCGGCCCAAAGGCGGAAAACTTTTTCATCTTGGCTAATGCCAATTTGAACTTTAAAATTTTCTTCTTACTTCCCCGCCTTTGGGAATTCGCAACGTCCTTGTTCTACAAATTTTAATCGAGATCTTGATCTATACTTCGTAATCAAAGTTATCCCAGCAATTTATTTTTTCTTTTTCTTTGCTACCTTTTTTGCTGGTTTCTTCTTTGCTACTTTCTTTACTACTTTCTTCTTTGCTACTTTTTTCTTTGCTACTTTCTTTACTACTTTCTTTACTACTTTCTTTTTTGCTACTTTTTTCTTAGCTGCTTTTTTCTTTTTCACTACCAAAATATTCACCCCCTTTCCTTTAAGTATTTACCTCAGAAAGCTTCTTTCTTACTGCCCCTACAATATCTTGGTGTGTTTACTTTCAGCTACACAATATGGCCTCGTACTACATATTGTATCTACAATTTATAATATACAACATCATAGAGACTCATTTCAAGAAAAAAAATAAAAAAAATGAAAATAATTTTTAAAAATCATAAAAAAATATTTTTATTGCGGTAAATATTCAGAATGGGTTTTAAAAAAACAGATCATATTATCTGTTTTTTCCCTCTTTGATTTCATGCGAGAGAATTATAGCTTCCGCTATTTCCTTCATAGGCAGGCGTTTGCTCATACTCGATTTTCTAATAAGTTTATATGCTTCATTCTCGGAAAATTTGTTTTCCTGCATTAAAATTCCTTTTGCTTTTTCTACCTTTTTGCGAGTCTCAAGTTCTTCATGCACCACTTTGGTTTTCACTAAAAGCTCTGTATTCTCAATAGCAACAGCTACCTGGTTAGCAACAGTACTCAGAAGATTAAGATCATTTTTGTCAAATTTATACACTTGAGTAGTATAGCAATTGATAATACCGATCACTCTGTTTTTTATCATCATCGGCACGCTGACCATTGAAACTAAATGTTCTTTTTTTGCAAGTATTTTTTCTTTGTAACGTTTATCTTCTAAAACATCAAGTATTATTATCGGTTTTTTACTGTTTGCAACATGTCCGACAATACCCTCCCCTACTTTTATTTCTCTTGCTTTTACATATTCACTGCTCATTGCCTGCGTAGCTTTAATTTTTAATGACTGCGTTTTTTCATCAAGAAGCCATAAAGAGCAAATCGTTGACTGCATAACGTTGGCAGTTAAAGTAACAATCAGCTTTAGCATATCTTCAAGATATAAATCACTTGTAATCGCCTTACTGATTTTATTCAAGGTATCAATGTATGACTTAGAGGAGCTCTCTTTCATCTCATTTTCCCTTCCAAGAAACCTTTATGAATTCTTTAAATAACGAATGGCCGCTGTCAGGTTTTGATTTAAATTCAGGATGGAACTGACAGGTAACAAACCACGGATGGTCTTTGACTTCGATTATCTGTACGGTTTTACCAAGATAATCGCCTCTTCTTTCCTTACTGATAACAGAATAATAGACCTTGCCTGTTGTAATATTATTCTCACGTGTAAGCCTTGCATGTGTAAAACGTTCATAATGGCCTAGGTCCAGATCTGTCTCTGCCCCGTCATCCGTAACATATACCTCCCCATGCTGAAAAGGATTCATGGTGCCTGAATCAACATTAATATAAGGATCGCATTTCATAATCGTTACTTTCAAGCCTCTTGTCTCAAGCAGCTTACCTATAGCCGCTACAATCCCTTTACCTAAGCTTGAAACAACTCCTCCGGTTACAAAAATAAACTTAGCCATAAATCTTCTCCGTTAAGGCTATTTTTAATCACATTTACCAGCGCAAGCACAGCTTGAATTCTCTTGTTTGACATTATCAGAACCCGCATACTGACCAGTCCAACAGGAAAGACAAAGCCTTTCCTTAGGCAGCCCAATTGCCTTAACCATATCATCCACAGTCTGATACTTCAGAGAATCAACTCCCATGTCATTCGCTATCCAATCTACCATTTTTTTATACTTAAGGGAATCAGGATCAAGATACTCACTAACATCTTCCAGATCATGCCCCTCGATAACTTTAATCGCTCTCCTAGCCACAAGCTCATTTATATTCCTGGTGGAAAGATTAAACCGGCAGGGAAACATAAGCGGCGGACATGCCGAACGAACATGGATTTCTTTTGCTCCAGATTCCTTTAGTTTTTTTATAGTAAAATTCTTAAGCTGTGTTCCTCTGACAATGGAATCATCACAAACCACAATTCTGTTCCCATCTATTATATCCTTAATAGCGATCAGTTTCATCTTGGCCACAAGATCCCTTGTTAGCTGTGAAGGCGGCGTATAGCTTCTTCCATAGCCGGGCGTATATTTTATAAGCGGCCTTCTGTAAGGGATACCGCTTTCCATTGCATAGCCAATAGCATGTGCCGTGCCTGAATCCGGAACGCCTGAGACAACGTCAACCTTTAAATCTTTATCTCTTTTAGCAAGATATCTTCCGCATCTCTCTCTGACCGTCTCCGTATTAATACCCTCATAATTTGATGCCGGAAAACCGATATAAATCCAAAAAAAAGCGCAAATCTGATTAACCTCACTTGCCTGTTTTTTCTGCACCAATCCTGATTCGCCAAGCAAAACTATTTCCCCCGGACCAAGATACTTAGTTATTTTAAAATCATTATTTAAAAACGCACAACTTTCGGAAGTTACCGCAATCGCATCTTTTTTCTTTCCAATTACAAGAGGAGTATATCCGTAGCGGTCCCGTGCAGCATAAACACCCTCTTTATTAAGCAATAAGAGCGAGCAGGAACCTTTAATGCGTTTAAACATTTTCTCGATACCGTCTATCAGATTGTCTCCCTGATTGATAAGCTTTGCAACAAGCTCTGTTTCATTAACCCCGCTTTTGCCGACTTCAGCAAAAGAAATACCCTTGGCAAGAAGTTCTTTTTCTATTTCTTGTGAATTCTCGATAAAGCCATTGGTAGCAAGACAAAAAGGGCCGAATCTAGAATGAACATAAATAGGCTGAACATTAGAGGCACTGATAACACCAATACCTTTATTGCCTTTCATTTTATGGTATTCATCAGAAAATTTTGACTTAAACTGCCCTTGGCTTATATTATGTATCCGCCTATATAAATCCTTTCCTAATACCGCAAGACCACCGTATTCAGTACCTAAATGGGAATGATAGTCAGTACCATAAAATAACTCCTTAATACAGTCACCCTTTGAGACAACTCCGAAAATACCGCTCATTTCAAACCTCCATTCAAATTAGAATAAATTTATGTATTTTTTCTGCTACTTCAATCAGGAAACAAAAAGTCTTTTTGTCGAAAACACTGCCTCACTTGTAACATCCACTCCCAGTTTCCTTAATCCCGCCTCATCCCCTGAAGTAGGAATATGCGTCAAGTGCATCTGAGCACCCCTAAGTTCTTTTAATTTTTCCATTGCTGTCTGTGAAGTAGGATTTGTCGCAGCACTTATACTTAAAGCGATCAATGTCTCCTCCAGATCCAGGCTTACTGCTTTCTCATTTAATATTTCTTTGTTCAATGCCTTTATCGAGCTTATTATATTCGGCGACAATAAATGTATTTTATCCGGTATCTCCGCCATATGCTTTATAGCATTTAAAATAAGACTGGACGATGCATGCATCATGGGTGAATTCCTGCCGGTAATAATTGTCCCGTCACTTAACTCTATTGCCGCCCCGCAAAAAACCCCATCATGCCCCTTGTTCTTTTTCTCTGCTTCTTTGGCTTTTTTTATCGCAGGCTCAACAACCTTGCGATCAACCTGTGTTACATTAAGCTCTTTCATTATGAGTTCAACCCTCTGCACTGTTTCTTTGTCCACAAACCCGAGCATATATTCACAGCAGTAGCGGAAATATCTTCTGATAACCTCCTGTTTTGAGGCATCTTTAACAGCGATGTCATCAATAATCCCGAATCCCGCGCAGTTGACACCCATATCCGTAGGCGACTTATACATCGATTCTTTTTGTGTAATTGTTTCCAGTATTCTCTTTAGTACAGGAAAAACCTCAACATCACGATTATAGTTTACTGCTGATTCCTTATATGCCTCAAGATGAAAAGGGTCTATAAGATTAAAATCCCTGATATCAGCAGTTGCCGCCTCATATGCTATGTTAACCGGATGCTTAAGGGGGATATTCCAAATCGGAAATGTCTCGAACTTCGCATAGCCGCTTTTGATCCCTCTCTTATAGTCATGATAATATTGCGAAAGGCATGTTGCAAGTTTTCCGCTTCCGGGCCCCGGACCGGTCACGATCACAAGCGGATTTTTTGTTTTAATATATTCATTAGCCCCGTATCCGTCTTCACTGACAATCAGATCAACATCCGTGGGATATCCTTTTGTAAATCTGTGTGTATATACTTTTATATTTCTGCGCTCCAGTTTATTCTTAAATATTTTCACAGCAGGCTGATCATTATAACGCGTGATCACAACCGCCCGCACATCTAGTTTCCAGCTTCTTATATCATCAATCAGCTTCATTGCATCCACATCATAGCTTATGCCGAAATCAGCCCGCACTTTTCTTCTTTCAATATCACCCGCATAGATACAAAGGATTATATCCGCCTTATCTTTTAATTTCTGCAGTAATCTCATCTTAACATTAGGATCAAATCCGGGCAGAACACGCGCGGCATGATAATCAAAAAGCAGCTTGCCTCCGAATTCAAGATATAATTTACCGTCAAACTTTTCAACTCTTTCAAGGATTGCTTCTGTCTGTTCCTTTAGATATTTCTTGCTATCAAAACCTATGCGATTGGCCATAATCAACTGCCTTTCTTTTCTAACATCTTCTTGAAAAATTTCTTTGGTATTTTTGTCGGATATTTTCCGCTAAAACATGCTGTGCAGAATTCACACTCAGGCAAAAGCATTGCTTTAAGCATACCCTCATGGCTTAAATATTTCAAGCTATCCAGCCCCATAAATTCCTTTATTTCCCTTACCGTATTATTAGCCGCGATCAGCTCTTTTTTTGTCGGAAAATCAATGCCGTAAAAACAGGGGAATTTTATCGGCGGACAGCTGATTCGCATATGAATTTTTTTTGCACCGGCATTACGAATCGTTCGTACACGCGCCCGGCTCGTTGTCCCCCTGACAATAGAATCCTCAATAACTGCCAAGCGTTTCCCTTTTATAACATCTTTTATAGGATTAAGCTTTATCCGCACTCTGAAATCACGTATAAATTGCGATGGTTGAATAAATGTTCTGCCAATATAATGATTGCGGATCATCCCAATCTCATTTTTCACTTTTGCTTCTTCCGCAAAACCTACCGCGGCATAACTGCCTGAATCAGGTATGGCCATCGCCAGATCGCATTTAGCCGGAGCCTCTTTTGCCAGCTGCGCCCCCAGTCTTTTGCGTGTAAGATAAACATTCTTTCCAAATATATTAGAATCCGGCCTTGAGAAATATATATATTCAAAAATACAGTAGGCATGTTTTTTCTTTGGAAAAGGCTTAATGGATTCTATTGTTTTATTCTTAATAAAAACAATCTCTCCCGGCTCTATCTCCCGCACATATTCTGCCTGAATCAGATCAAGCGCGCAAGTTTCACTTGCCAGGACATAGGCTCCCTCAAGCCTTCCCAGGCACAACGACCGAAAACCATGAGAGTCACGCGCTCCCACAAGAATATCATCAATCATCATTACCAGTGAATAGGCCCCTTCCAAAGGAGCAAGTGAATTGATAACTCTTGTAGAATAATTTAATTTTTTATTATAGGCCAGATTATGTACAATGATCTCTGAGTCCATCGTGGTCTGAAATATCGAACCACGCTCTTCTAATTCTTCGCGTAATTGGAAAGTATTTGTAAAATTCCCATTATGCGCTATGGCAGTATGCCCTCTTCTGTGATTGACCAGAAAAGGCTGAATATTACTTGAAAAACTTGAACCAGTAGTAGAATACCGTACATGTCCAACAGCAATATTACCTTTTAGGCTCTTGATCGCACTCTCATCAAAAATATCCCCTACTAGTCCCATTCCCTGATGAGAATGCGTTTTCTTCTTATCATAACTTACTATACCCGCACTTTCCTCTCCGCGATGCTGCAGCGCGTATAATCCCAGGTATGCAAGCCTTGACGAATTTTCATGTCCTGTAATACCAAATACTCCACACATTATTTTTTCTTCTCCTGATCATCTTTGTAGTAATCCTGCAAAGCCTTAGGCACAATCTTTGTTTTTTGCACTGCCTCAATTCCGTTTACACTCGCAGATGCTGCGGCCATTGAAGTGATATAAGGGATCTTTTGCTGTATAGCCATAATTCTTATATAACTGTCATCACTTTTCCCACTGCGGCCAACTGGTGTGTTTATAATAAGATTGATCTCTTTATTCTTTAGGGCATCAACAATATTAGGCCTGCCTTCATGCAGTTTTTTAATCTGAATACTGTCTGTCCCATTCTTTTTTAAATATTGACTTGTTCCTTCTGTAGCATAAACCTTTAATCCAAGTTTTGTAATTTTGCGAGCAATCGACAAAAGCTTTTTCTTGTTTTTATCATCAACGGTCAGAAGCACTCCTCCTTCAACAGGCAAGCGCGCTCCGGCCGCCTCCTCTGCCTTATAAAAAGCAAGCTCAAACGATTCGGCAATTCCCATAACCTCGCCAGTTGCTCTCATCTCAGGCCCAAGCAGCGGATCAACTTCCGGAAACATATTAAAAGGAAAAACAGCCTCTTTTACCCCCACATAAGAAACCTTTTTAGCCTTTAGCTCAGGAAAATCCTTGATCTTTTTCCCCAGCATCAATTGTGTTGCTATGCGGGCAATAGGAAAACCCATGATCTTAGAAACTACAGGTACAGTACGAGAGGCCCTTGGATTAGCTTCTAAAATATATACCTTATCATCACAAATCGCGAACTGAATATTCATTAGCCCCTTAACTTCAAGTTCTTTTGCGATCGCCTTTGTATATTCCTCTATAGTTTTAATATGCTTTGCCTTTATTGAACAAGGCGGAATCGTACACGCTGAATCACCTGAATGGACTCCGGCAAGTTCAATATGCTCCATTATTGAAGCAACAAATGTATTTTCTCCATCACATAGCGCATCAACTTCCGCTTCAATCGCCTCCTCAAGAAAACGATCAATAAGCATCGGATGTTCGGCCCCGAGGTCTATAGCACCTTGCGCATATTTGCGCAACATCAATTCATCATAAACAATTTCCATACCCCTGCCGCCTAAAACAAAAGAAGGCCTGACCATAAGCGGATATCCAATTTTCTCGGCTAACTTAACTGCTTGATCCAAAGAACGTGCTGTACCGCTTTGGGGCTGCAAGATATTTAATTTAATCATTTTCTCTCTAAACTGCTCCCTGTCTTCGGCAAGGGCAATGCTCTCAGGAGTCGTCCCTAAGATATTAACTCCATTATCCTTTAATTCTTGGGCAATATTCAAGGGAGTCTGTCCGCCAAACTGGACGATAACACCCAGAGGCTTTTCTTTTTCATATATAGAAAGAACTTCTTCCACAGTTAAAGGCTCAAAATATAATTTGTCTGATGTGTCATAATCCGTAGAAACAGTTTCCGGATTACAATTGACCATAATCGATTCATATCCTTCATCCCGCAATGCAAATGCCGCATGCACACAGGTATAATCAAATTCTATACCCTGTCCGATACGATTAGGCCCGCCACCCAAGATCATAATCTTTTTATTTTTTGATACAGACACAGAATCTTTAGCATTATAAGTTGAATAATAATACTCAGCATTATCAACGCCGCTTACTGGTACAGCCTCATAACACTCTTTAACTCCAATCTTTAAACGTCTGTCTCTTACCTGTTTTTCTGTGATGCCAAAAAGATCGGCTATATATCTATCGCCAAAGCCCCATTGTTTAGCCTTGGTCAACTGCGCGTCAGTTAGTTTTTTCCAACCCATCGCGATAATTTCTTCTTCTAAATCAACCAGGTCTTTCATCTCATTTATGAAATAACTGTTTATATATGTCATTTTATGCAATTCAACAACGCTGATACCTTTACGCAGCGCCTCATACATAATAAATATTCTCTCGCTTGTAGGAACAGCTAATTTTTCTTTTAGGCGGTCAAGCGGAAGAGACTTGAAATTTTTTGCCCCGCCTATCCCATATCTTTTTATCTCCAAACCCCGTATCGCTTTTTGAAAAGACTCTTTAAAGGTTTTTCCAATACTCATCACCTCGCCCACTGCCTTCATCTGAGTGCCCAGAACATCCAATGCCTGGGGGAATTTCTCAAATGCCCAACGCGCAAATTTTATTACTACATAGTCTCCGCTTGGGACATATTTCTCCAGCGTTCCTTCTTTCCAGTAAGGAATCTCATCCATAGTCAGGCCTGAGGCAAGTTTTGTTGATATGCGGGCAATAGGAAAACCCGTTGCCTTAGAAGCCAGGGCTGATGATCTTGAGGTTCTTGGATTGATCTCAATAACTACCAGGCGATCATCTTCAGGATTATGCGCAAATTGAACATTAGTACCACCGGTTACACCAATTGCATCAACGATTCTATATGAATAATCCTGTAAACGATCCTGCAGCTTTTTCGGTACAGTAAGCATAGGAGCCGAACAAAAACTATCTCCGGTATGAACTCCCATGGCATCGATGTTTTCAATAAAACAAACCGTGATCTTCTGATTCTTAGCATCACGTACAACTTCAAGCTCAAGCTCCTCCCAGCCAAAAACAGATTCCTCCACCAGCACCTGATTGACAAGGCTGGCATTAAGTCCGCGGGCAACTATAGTTCTCAATTCCTCAACATTATAGGCTATCCCGCCGCCTGTACCGCCCATTGTATAAGCTGGACGCAACACAACCGGGTAATTCATTTCTTCGGCTATTTTTTCCGCTTCCTCTACTGAATGACAAGGCTGGGATTTTGGCATTTCAATATCAAGCTTTTTCATTGTTTCTTTAAAGGCAATTCTGTCTTCACCGCGTTCAATAGCATCTGCTTTTACACCGATGATTTCTACATTATGTTTTTTTAATACTCCGGAGGAATGGAGAGCGGAAGTAAGATTGAGCCCGGTTTGTCCGCCTAAATTAGGCAGCAGGGCATCCGGCTTTTCTATCTCTATGATCTTTTCTATAGTATCTGCAGTAAGCGGTTCTATATAGGTTTTATGCGCCATGCCCGGGTCTGTCATGATTGTTGCCGGATTAGAATTCACCAGTACAACTTCATAGCCTTCTTCTTTCAATGCTTTACAGGCCTGTGTTCCGGAATAATCAAATTCACAAGCTTGTCCAATAATAATCGGGCCTGAGCCAATAATTAAAACCTTTTTGATATCCTCTCTACGCGGCATATTGTGATACTCCTTTCTATTCTTTGATCAAGAACCTTTTAGCAGATATTCCTGTATAGAAGTTACCGAAAAATCACTTTCCCTGACAGATTCCATTCCATTAACCGCAGCCTGCGCTCCCTGTATTGTAGTAATACAGGGAATACCCTGCATAGTCGCTAAATTACGCATTTGTTTAGCATCAGACTACCCCTTCCGGCCTGAAGGGGTAGTAATGACAAGTTGAATTTTACCTTTTTTCATAAGCTCCAGAAATTCAGTATGGCCTTCACCGATCTTACCAACTTTTTTTACCTTGATATTATTCAAACTCAAAACTTTGGCTGTGCCTATTGTTGCAATAATCTCAAAACCCATATCATATAGTTTTTTTGCAATAAAAACTATATTTCTCTTGTCATTATTTTTAACACTTATGAATATATTGCCTTTAGCCGGCAATAATGGGTCGGTGAGTATTTCCTGGTAGCCAGCCATGCTGGTATTAAAAACTATTTCACCATAAGCAGTTCCCATTGCACCAAAAGAAAAACCAGAGAAAATTCTACCATCTTCCAAAGCAATTTTAGCTATTTTTCTCTTAAGCTTTTGCACAATACACTCTTTATTGAAAAAAGTTTATGGTTTAAATTTTTTTATAAAAACAGGTCTTAACTTGGGACTTTTGATGGGTATTACAATTCTTTGTATTATAATACAAGTATCCCGTATTACAAAGCACTTTTTGAACTTTTGTTTTCAGTAAATATTTCATAAAAAGAGGGTAAAGAGCCCTATTTTAAATCTTTTTTCTCTTTACCCTCTGTATTTGATATACTGTAGACTATCAATCTGCTTTAATCCTCTATCTTTATACTTAAACTACTCCCTGATCAAGCATTGCGTCAGCAACTTTCACAAATCCAGCGATATTTGCACCCTTAACATAGTCAATATATTTTCCATCTTTACCGTATTTTACACACTGCTTATGAATAGCCAGCATTATACTATGTAATTTCTCGTCAACTTCTTCACTGGTCCATGAGAGCCTTTGGCTATTCTGAGACATCTCAAGGCCTGAGGTTGCCACTCCCCCGGCATTAGCAGCTTTTCCAGGTCCATAACAGATCTTCGCCTTTTGAAATACTCTTACCCCGTCCGGAGTAGTCGGCATATTTGCACCTTCTCCAACAGCAATACACCCGTTTTTAACAAGTGTCTTTGCATCTGCCTCATTGATTTCATTCTGAGTAGCAGAAGGAAAGGCAACATCGCATTTTACGCCCCAAGGACGTTTTCCTTCAACATATTTACATCCATACTTTTTAGCATATTCTTTAATTCTGCCGCGTTTTACATTTTTCAATTCCATGACATAAGCCAGCTTCTTAGCGTCTATGCCTTTAGGATCATGAATAAAACCGCTTGAATCAGATAATGTAACGCATTTTCCGCCAAACTGATTCACTTTTTGCACTGTATATTGAGCAACATTTCCTGAACCGGAGACTGTACAAACTTTACCTTTTAAAAAGTCCCCTTTTTCATTTAACATCGCCTCTGTAAAATAAACACATCCATAACCAGTAGCCTCAGGTCTGATCAGGCTTCCGCCCCAATTAAGCCCTTTTCCGGTTAAGACCCCGGTAAATTCATTGCGCAATCTCTTATACTGACCAAACATAAAACCTATCTCACGTGCGCCTGTGCCGATATCGCCCGCAGGAACATCTGTATCAGGGCCGATATGTCTTTGTAATTCAGTCATGAAACTCTGACAAAATCTCATTACCTCATTATCAGACTTTCCTTTTGGATCAAAATCAGATCCTCCTTTACCGCCGCCCATAGGTAAAGTGGTTAGGCTATTTTTTAAAACCTGTTCAAAGGCAAGAAATTTTAAAATCCCTAAACGAACCGTAGGATGCAATCTTAGGCCGCCCTTATAAGGGCCAATAGCACTGTTCATTTCAATTCTAAAACCGCGATTTACCTGAACTTCACCTTTATTATCAGTCCATGGCACGCGAAACATAATTACTCTTTCCGGCTCAACTATTCTTTCTAAGATTTTAGCCTTAGAATATTTAGGATTCTTTTCAATAAAAGGCATTATGCTCTCAACTACCTCGAGAACTGCCTGATGAAATTCACTTTCACCTGGATTTTTTTCAATAAGCTTATCCATAAACTGTTTTACTTTTGCATTAGCCATTTTTCCTCCTTTATTGGTTTTGGCCTATTATAATAAAAAAAGCATTCCCCTCCGTGAAGTGGGAACGCCTTTGTTCCTTCCATAATTAATCAGCACAAACAATGTACTCTAATAGAAACTATCAAAACCAGGCTATATTGTCAAGCAGAAACTTACTTTTCATTGCCAGACTCTTTTACCCCCTGCTCCCAGCGCGATATAAGCTGGGGATTATCTATCCAGGACAATACATAGTTGGTATATTCTTCTCCGGTATCACCAGTATCTCTTCCGGTAATTATCATCTTCTTTTCAAATTGACCGCAAACATCTAATGCCATTTCTACTTTTTTGGCCTGGTCATTAAAGCCAATATGCCTAAGCAGCATTGCACTTGCCCGAATCATAGAGCAAGGATCAGCAAATTTGGCCCTGCCTTCTTTAACCATACGAGGAGCACTTCCGTGTATTGCTTCAAACATCGACCATTTATTTCCAATATTTGCACTACCTGCAGTACCTACCCCGCCCTGAAGCTGCGCAGCCTCATCAGTTAAGATGTCGCCATAAAGATTAGGAAGCACCATTACTTTGAAATCTCTGCGGCGGGCAGGATCAAGCAGCTTTGCAGTCATAATATCAATATACCATTCGTCTAATTTAATTTGCGGATAATCCTTGGCAATACGAAAAGCTACTTTTGAAAAACGCCCATCTGTAGTCTTAACGACATTGGACTTAGTAATTACAGTTACTCTGTTAATATTATTTTTTTTTGCGTACTCAAAAGCCATGCGTATAATGCGCTCAGCCCCCTGTTCAGTAATCACCTTAAAATCTATGCTTATATCCTCAGAGGCCTCAACTCCTCTTGAGCCCAAAACATATGCCCCCTCTGTATTCTCACGAAAGAAGCACCAATCAATGCCTTCTTGGGGGATCTGTACCGGTCTTACATTGGCAAACAGGTCAAGGTAGCGGCGCATAGCTACATTAGCACTTTCGATATTCGGCCACTGATCTCCGGCCTGAGGAGTTGTTGTCGGACCCTTAAGAATTACATGGCATGATTTTAATTCCTGCAAAACATCATCTGGTATGGCTTTTTTATACTTGGCCCTGTTCTCAATAGTTAATCCGGCTATATCTTTGAACTGTATTTTACCTTTCGCTACTTCTTCTTTTAAGATATACTCAAGCGCCCTCTGGGCATGCTTAGAAATAATCTCACCAATCCCGTCTCCCCAACAAACACCAATAATAATCGGCGATAAAGACGCATAATCCAAAGTCAAAACCGGTTTTTTCATCTCCTCGACTCGTTTGAGCTGCTCTTCAATTATTATAGAAAATTTTTCTTTTGCAATATCTACCATCTCTTTTGACATTTTTTTTACCTCCAAAGCCATTTATATTCTTAATCGTTTTTTTTGATTTCCCTTAATATGGCATCGCCCATTTCTTTTGTCCCGACAACTTTACTTCCGGCAAGAGCAATGTCTTGCGTACATATCCCGGCCTCTAAGACTCTTTCAATCGCTTCTTCTATTGCCTGCGCCGCATCTTTTTGGCCAAAACTATACTTAAGCAGCTTTGCCACAGAGAGAATCTGAGCAATTGGATTAGCGATATTTTTATCCGCAATATCCGGCGCAGAACCGCCGGCTGGTTCATAGAGCCCGAACCCCTTATCATTTAAACTGGCAGAGCTCAGCAATCCTATTGACCCTGTTATCATAGCACATTCATCAGAGATAATATCCCCAAACATATTACTACATAATAATACATCAAACCGATGCGGATCTTTGAGCAATTGCATAGCCGTATTATCAACATATATATTTTCAAGCTCCACATCTGGATATTTTCTGGCCACCTCACTTACAACTTCCCGCCAAAGAACCATGGACATAAGCACATTAGCTTTATCAACAGAAGCAACCTTTTTTCTCCGCTTGCGGGCAAATTCAAAAGCCATAACTGCAATTCTTTGAATTTCCGCGCGAGTATAGACCATTGTATCAAAGGCGCGTTCCTCCTGTCCACTGCCTTCTCTGCCCTTAGGTTCTCCGAAGTACACGTCTCCTATTAGTTCACGAACGCAAAGGATATCAAAACCATCTTTTACAATTTCAGGCCTTAGCGGGCTTTTAGTAATCAGTGATTTGAACAATTTAGCCGGCCGCAGATTACAAAACAAGCCAAAGTGTTTTCTTAAACTTAAAAGCGCTGCTCTTTCCGGCTGCAAAGCAGGGGCGAGTTTTTCCCATTTAGGCCCGCCAACAGAACCAAACAAAATCGCATCACTTGACTGGCATAATGATAAGGTAGACTCCGGCAATGCCTGCCCCTGTCTATCAATCGCACAACCACCGACATCTCCATATTCATAATTAAAATCAAAAGAAAACCTTTGCCCTATTGTTTCTAAGACCTTAATCGCCTCCCGCATAACCTCCGGCCCGATCCCGTCTCCGGGCAATATCGCAATTTTATTTGTTTTCATTTATTTAACCTTTAAATTTAACTTTTTATTATTCTATTTAAAATTCTTTTCTGGAAAGCTGGCAAACAAAAACCAATAACCGCATAAACAATTATAGATGTAATTTTAAAATGAAACAGCTATTTTAATCTAATATCCCTAATTCCATTGCCTGATTTAACAAAGGCGCCATTATCACATCCGGTGAAATCAACTTAAGGCTTACCACTTGCCGGTTTTCAAATATTCATCGATTGCAAAAGCAGCGATTTTTCCCGCTCCCATAGCTGAAATCACCGTAGCCGCACCGGTAGCAATATCGCCTCCGGCAAATACAGCTTTTTTGCTTGTTTTTCCGGTCTTCTCGCTAATTACTATATTTCCTTTTTTGCCTATTTCAATCCCTGGAGTAGTAGCAGAGATTAAAGGATTGGGGCTATTTCCTATAGCAACAACAACCGCATCCACAGGGATTCTAAAGTTCGCCCCCTCTATCTGAACCGGCCTTCTCCGGCCTGATGCATCCGGCTCTCCTAATTCCATACGCAGGCATTCCATCTCTTTTACCCAGCCATTATCATCTGCATGATAGGCAATAGGTAAGGTCAAAAAATTAAAAACAACTCCCTCTTCTTCGGCATGACGGATATCTTCTAATCTTGCCGGCATCTCTGTTTTTGACCTTCTGTATATAATCATCGCCTTTTGGGCCCCGAGACGAAGTGCGGTTCTAACCGAATCCATCGCTACATTACCCCCTCCAATAACAGCCACCTGTTTACCCCTAATAATCGGAGTATCATATTCAGGAAATTTATAGGCACTCATCAGATTTGTCCTAGTTAAATACTCATTTGCTGAATAGATGCCATTAGAGTTCTCTCCCGGGAGCCCTAAGAACCAAGGCAATCCCGCCCCAGTGCCAATAAAAACAGCATCAAATTCCTCCAAAAGTTCATCAACTGTTTTTAATTTACCGGCAACAAAAGAGGTAATAATTTCTACTCCCAGAGAATGAATATATTCTGTTTCTCGCTCAACAATACTATTGGGCAATCTAAACTCAGGGATTCCATAAACAAGCACCCCCCCCATCTTATGCAATGCTTCAAATATCGTCACTTTATGCCCCAGTTTTACCAGCTCTCCAGCACAAGTAAGTCCTGCGGGGCCGCTTCCGATACAGGCAACTTTTTTACCAGTAGACTTTGCTATTTGAGGAATCTCCATCTTCCCCTGCTTAACTTCCCAATCTGCAATAAAACGCTCCAATTTTCCAATAGCTATAGGCTCGCCCATTTTTGATAATACACATACTTTCTGACATTGTTCTTCCTGCGGGCACACCCTGCCGCAAATTGCCGGAAGCGCATTTTTCTCTTTCATTTTTCTTATAGCGGCACGAAAATCCCTTTTTGCAATCAAGTCAATAAATCCGGGAATATCTATACCTACAGGACAACCTGCTACGCAAAATGGTTTCTTGCATTGTAGGCATCTTTTGGCTTCCAGTACTGCTTCCTCTTCGGAATAACCAAATGGGACCTCTAGAAAGTTTTTAATCCTTTCAGCCGGAGATTGTTCGCCCATTTGTATTTGTTTTTTGCTTAAATCTGCCATTATTTTTATCTTTCTTTTTCAAGCTGTTGCTTTATCTATTTTCTCCTGAAGCTTACACATAGATTTTTTTTCATGTTCTATGAATCTCTTTTGCCTGGCCATCAGCTCTTTAAAATCAACCTGATGCCCGTCAAAATTAGGGCCGTCAACACAGGTAAACTTAGTTTCACCATTTATTGTAGCCCGGCAGCAGCCGCACATTCCTGTGCCGTCGATCATTATGGAATTAAGACATACTAATGTCTTAATCTTGAATCCCCTAGTAACCTCAGAAACTGCCATCATCATCGGCAGCGGCCCAACACAAAACACAAGCCCGTAATCTATACTTTTCTCAAGCAGTTGCTTTAGAGGATCAGTGACTAAGCCCTTCTCTCCCAGGGAGCCGTCATCTGTTGTAATATACAAATCATCTGATGCCTTCTCTATCTGCTCCTTTAAAATTACCAATTCAGCCGTACGACCTCCTAATATTGAAGTAACCCTGCATCCGGCATTTTTTAATGCCCCGGCTATGGGCAGAAGTTCCGCGATACCTACCCCCCCGCCCAAAACAATGACATTCCCATAGTTTTTTATAGGTGTTGGTTCGCCTAAAGGCCCGACCAGAGAGTAAAGAGACTCTCCCGCTTCCATAGCCCCTAATAATTTTGTCGTGTAGCCTACTTCTTGAAAAATAATCGTGATAGTTTTTTGCTCTTTATCTGCTCTAACAATCGTGAGCGGAATCCGTTCTCCTTTTTCATTAACCATAAGAACAATAAACTGTCCCGGCAATGCCTTTTCAGCGATAAGCGGTGAGTCGATGATAAACTTAGTTAAATTTTCTGCTATCTTTTCTTTTGCAATAATTTTCATTTTTCACCCATTATCTTGAGTTATCCAAACCATAAAAAAATAAAGACATTCTCCTTCCATGAGAAGAACGTCTTTGTCCTAATATTCAAATTGCTATACACCATTGTATAGTAATAAAGAAATTATCATTTCCATGAAAAATTGTCAAGGGAAAAAACGCTCGAAAATCACGTATTATCGTCAATCAAGACCAAGCGGATTGGTGATATTTCTATGCAGAGAGCCATCATATGTATGAACTTCTCCCTCAAATTCACGCATATGTATCTTTTGTTTAAATTTTTTATCAAGAAATATTGCTCCAAGGATAATGATGAACAATACTATTAAAAAAATCATCATCTCTTGTTTTTCTTTTCTTCTATATTCTTGTTTTTTTGTCTTACTATCCATTGCAAAAGTTTGCCTAGAATAAATTTTTAAGGTCTGGGAGGCCTTAATCTTATCCTTTTTAAATTCCTATCAAGTTCTTGTGTTATTTGTTCAATAACATCAAAGGCCTGCTTGCGATTTCTCGCATCTTCCTTTTTTAGCTCTTTTTCTCTTGCCTGGGCTTCTTTATCAGCCTGATCATAAAGTATCAATAATTCACTGGCCAACTCTTGACTCATAGCATCAGTCTCTTTCTGAGCAAGTGCTGCATCTGTAGCCATAATTCCCTCAGCTTCCAATCTCAATTCTTCCAGCTCAGCATTTGCTTTTTCAATTTCAAGCGCAGCTCTTTGCTGGTCTCTTTGAGCTTCTTCTCTGGCAAATTGCTGCTCTGGGGCATATTGTATATCCTTAGACTTTTCCGTTGATCCTACTTGTGAGAACACGGTATTGGCGCTTAAAACAAAAAATATTAAAGCAAAAACTCTGAATATTTTTTTCATTTGCCCTCCAAAGATTTTTCCCCCTCAATCGCCTCAGGAAACTTCTCTTTTTGGAATTCCTGAATAGCGCTATCCAGATCCTTTGCTGCCTGTTTTTCATCAACAAGCGCCTGCTCTTGAGCTTTTAACCGTATTTCCTCAACTTCGGCATTTGTTTTTTCAAGCTCTGCATCAAATTCTTTATTAACCACATCGGCTTCCTGTCTGAAGCTTTCTGCATCCTTAGATATTAGAGTTCTTTTGTTGACTGTATCTGAGTTTTGCTGTGCAAACAAAAACACAGTATTAAACATCAGACAAACAAATAAAAACACCACAAGCAATGACCTCATATTAAACCTCCTTAGCACTTTTATTATAGTGAATAATATTATTTCAGGCAATGATATCTTTTAAAATTCTGAACTTCTCTTTCTCTATGCTTAAAAACTCCAAAAAGACCTGTGCGGTTACCATGGCATCATCTAAAGCTCGATGATATTTTTCGCTGTTTATACCAAGCCTGCGCGCAACAGCTTCTAATTTATGCGACCGATGGCTGGAAAACAAATACCTTGAGAGTTTAAGAGTATCTACACAGCAAGACCCCTCTTCCACATCAAAAGCATTGACTAAAAACGGCAGATCAAAAGACTTTATATTATGACCGACCAATACACATCCTTTAGTAAATTCACGGAAATTGTTGCGTACCGTATTTAGAGACGGAGCATCACTAACCATGTCTATATCAATACCATGTACCCGTGTCGCATGATAGGGAATATAGTCTGTATATATTAAGGACTGAAACTGATCTTTTATCCTGCCGTTTTTCAACTTGATTGCCGCAACTTCAACTACAGAATCCCTGTCACTTGAAAATCCAGTAGTCTCCAAATCCACAACCGCAAAACTTATATCCTTAAGACTGGTATTTAGTATTTTTTCCATATTTTTTCAAAAAGTTTATTAAATTTTAAAATTTCCTCTTTCACATCGGACTTTGATACCACCGCTGAAATGGAACACAAGACATCAGCTCCAGCTCTAATAACATCAGCGGCATTATCAAGAGTTATCCCGCCGATAGCTACAATCGGCAGGGATACTTCCGCTTTAATTTTTCTGATCAGGTCAAGGCCTAAAGCCGCTCCGGCATCACTTTTGGTTGTTGTAAGAAAAACCGGGCCTATGCCTAAATAGTCAGCTCCCTGTTTAAATGCAAGCTTAGCCTGATCAAGCGTACTAACACTTATACCTATCTTTCTATGTTCGCCTAATAGATGCCTGGCTTCTTCACAGCTTATATCGCCCTGCCCCAGATGTACTCCATCGGCATCAACCGCCAATGCCACATCAATATGATCGTTTATGATAAACAATGCTTTTGATATCAGCTCCCTTAACTTAGCTGCTTCTTCGATCATTTTTTGAGTAGAAATATCCTTGGCTCTATACTGAATTACCTTTACGCCTGCATCTAAAGACCTACAAACATCAGAGATATTTCCCTTCAGGGATAGCCTATCATCAGTTATAAAATAATAACCCCTTAGCATTCAATTTTTTGCCTTTCATCTACTATATCATTCTTAAGCGTAAAGATGCAGTCAAATAATTTTTCCTTAAAAGTCCCCGGCCCATTTGATTCTTCTGCCGCAATTTCTGCAGCAATCTCATAACAACAAAGTCCGGCGCTTATACCCTCAACCAGATCATCACTAATAGCAGCGAAAGTACCGATAACAGAAGCTGCCATACAGCCAGTGCCAACAACATTAGCCATCATCGCATGTCCATTGTTTATCTTAAAAACCTTTTTTGTATCAACAACTATATCAACCCCCCCGGTAATTACAACAACACAGCTTCTTTTTTCTGCTAATTGCCTGGCTATCACAGTCAGATCTGCATCAACATCTGTACTGTCAACTCCTTTAGTAGCGACAGCCATACCTGCAACACGAGCCACCTCAGAGGCATTACCCTTGATAATATCGATTCTACCAACCTCAAGCAATTCAAAAACTTTCTTATCGCGAAAACCAGTTGCTCCGGCACCGCAAACATCCAATACAATTGGTATGTTTTTTTTATTAGCACTTTTAACTGCCAGTTTCATTGCTTCGATAAAATCTGTTGTTAATGTCCCAATATTAAGCACCAGTGCCGAAGAAAGTGCAGTCATATCCGCAACCTCTTCAGGCGCATGGGCCATAACAGGTGATGCGCCGAATACCTTGACTATATTTGCGCAGTCATATATCGTTACCCAGTTGGTTAAATGATGCACAAGCGGTTTTTGTTTACGGACTTTTTCCAAATAAAGAGATGCTTTCATTATTTTCCTTTATAATTTGTAATTATTAATCGGGAATCAGTAATAAATTATTAATCAGTATTAGAAAAATACTGCGGAGTTATAATTTTAAATACTAATTTCAACAATTAGAATAGGAGCAGAAGCTGAAGCAATTGATTCTTTTTCTACAGTTGTTTCTACCTCCTGGCCGCTTGCGTCTTTTTCAACAATAACTTCTTTCTTCAATATCTTTGCCTCTATAACGCATGTATAACGGCCAGGTTTTACTAAAAAGTCGTTCATGTCCCTTCCGTCCCAGTCCACAGTAAAATCCCATCCCTTAACAAGGCCTTTATATTCCGGGGGAAGATCATCAATGATAAGCGGTAAAATAGTCACGCCAAGGTTTTCATTCACTTCGCTAATTTTCGCGGTTATTTCAGGCTCATCAAAGGTCCCGGCTTTTGTCAGATACATGATTTGACCTTTTATTGTAACATTAGTATCAGTCTCCGGATCAAACATGGGTTTGCTTATATCAGAAACAGCCATCTTAAATATTTCAGTTTCCTGGGCAAAAAGCATTGTCCCGGAAAATAATATTAATAATACAAAGAAAAATACTAGCTTTATCCATTTAATCTTTAAACTCATAGATCCTCCCCTTAATATGCCTGAAATAAATTCAGCTAGTTTAATGATATTTTCAAACTTTCTTAAACTTTATATTATTTATTTAGTATGCCAATCTATTGCCTTTGATCGACCAGTGCTGGGAACAGCTGGCCTTCGCATCAATGACTCATCAAAATGGAAAAGGGCAAGCTCCCCAACGTTTACATGCTGCGCAGTTACAGCGCCGAATATACTCACTAACCCACCGGAATTAAAGCTGGCATTAGGCGCGTAAAAAGTTCCCTCTACACTGCAAAGACCGATAATATTTATCGATGTAGCTGAATCCAGTCCAAAAACAGCCAGATTGGCAGCATCTCCGCTGGAATTTTTAATCAAGCAACCTGCAGCTACCTCAAAAGTCTTGCCAACTATAATATCAACGTCTGCGTCATTCAGCACCTTAACCGCACTGAGATGTTTAACATTAAAATCATTTTTTACATATATAGTAGCATCCGCGGTTATATTCAATGTCGCTCCCCATTTGACCTCAATGTTATCATATTCTCCGCTGCTGCTGATTGTTTTTGTTTGTCCCCATGCAACAGTCAGTGTTCCCCTATCCGGTAAGCCAGTCGGCGCCTGTATACTCGGTGAGGGAGTTGGTTCAGTAGCAACCCGCTCTGTACCTGTTATTTGACCGAACACGTTATACTTTATAACATCAGCCGGGATTCCTCCGACTCCTACAACAACATCTCCCTTAACTAACACAAAATTACGTATATGTATAGCATCATCAGCTATTGAATCCGTACAAATATGCCCTTGATCCGATCTATTTGCTCCCCCATAAGCTCCCAAATCATCATCATAGCTGTCAATAAAGACGCCGACGGACAAATTTATATCGTTAAAGCCTGTAATCGCCTTTTCAAAAAGCGGTTCTCCTACAAGTGAAACCTGCACTGTTCTTTGTATTGATTCAGGCACTGTGAGATTCGGGATCCCAGCAACAGCCACTATAGTAAATATTTCGCTGCTCGGCTTTGATATAGTTACCTCATATTCACCAATCTGATTCCCCGCACTATCTGACAAAAAATCCTGCTTTGATTGCGTTACCGGAGAAACTGCTGAATCCAAAACCCAACCCTCTAAAGGATCATAATTTGCGCTATTATGTAAAATTTCCCAAATCCCGTATTCCAGCCCTGCTTCCGCCACATCTATAGCATTGATGCCGGCAATGAAACGCTCTGTATTTCTTGCTTCGGTAACAACCATGGCGATAAAACCGACGCTTAAAATAGCCAGTACACTAATCACTATAAGCCCAAAAAAAAGAGCGCTGCCCTTATTGTTCATTTTCATGTTTTTAAGAATTCCTCATTTTTATTAAAAGATTCAAGGTTTCTGATAATACCCTGGCGCCTAAAACCGTCTTTTGCGCAGTAAGAGACACTGCAATACTATCTACACCAGCACCAAATTGTAAATTATTTATATTATTGGCGATAATATCTGATGAACGTAATCTGCTGCTGGCCGCATCCGGTACTACCAGGCGCATCAAATTTGTCCCATTTAAAGTATAAACAATGCTATCAAAAGATCCTGTTACAATATCACCGGCATTTACAGAAGGAACACTTAAAACCACTTCAGACGCTCCGCTTGTATAAGTAGTGCCACCGATATTAATATTCGCAAGTATTTGGTTTGTCCATTGCACATCTCTGGCAATCCACTCCATTGCTAAACGCGCATCCGCATGTATTTCCAGCAGATTAGTGCCAACTACAAAGCTGTTCTGACCGCTTATAAACACAATTACTATAGCTGCGCCAATTACAGTAGCAACTAATGAGGCAATAAGCAGTTCAACTAATGTAATCCCGGATAACCCTTTCTTTTTTAATTTCATATTAATCCATTAATTCTCAGCTGGTTAAAGAAGCAGACTATACCTATCCTTCTAATCCGCCGCTAGTTATCATTGTTACCGCACTTTTTGTTTTTTTTCTGCCATTGGCTGATTTCCACTCAACAAATGCATTTACCCTAATAATCATATTACTCGACAGAATAGGATAATCAACCGTGATCTTACCCGTTGAACTAGGCAACAAAGCTAATGACGCAGAATTAAAATTATTCTGAGGAAAATATGCAGTCACAACATCATTAAAACTCCATTCCCGGAGAATCTCTATTTGCTCCTGTAAAGCACAAGCAGCTACCGCATTTTCCTTGATTATCGTGGTTAGCATCAGCCCTTTGGAAAAACAAGAAGCTACCGCCAGCATTGACACACTGACTATAACAGTAGTTATAAGCGTTTCTATTAATGTGAATCCCTTTTCTCTTCTCAATCTCATTAAAGCTTCCCTTCAACCTGGAATCCGTTTATCTGGGTTTTACATTTATAATCTCATTTTTCTTTTTATTATACTTAATAATAATAAAAATAAAATAGTTCCCAAAAAAAATTTTATTCACTTTTTTGCTTTTAATTTTAAGTTTTTAAATGTCCTTACTTGCTGGAATAGAAGATATCTATTGGATATCTTCATTCATTGCCTGTGCTTACTGGGCATTAATAATACCGTCATTATCGGCCTCAGCCTATGCATCCACCTTTGCCTTACTTCTATATTTTAAACTTTTTTTACTTTAAAAACAACAGCATTATTCCAAAACATATCTGCAAGGCTGCCCCTATACTAAAAAACTTTATTGGTTGAATTGAGAGCCATTGCACAAGGTTTTCTGATGTTTTCTCCTTTAAGAAGAACATGGACTTGAAGATACCTATAAGTCCGAAGATAAATACTATTTTCGCTAGGATTCCCTCTGAGTTCCAGGCTATTGACAATATCATGGATGAGAGAGCCAGGGCTACGCAAAACAGATATTTTCTTATCTTTTTTATACCTTTTTTTTGAAGTCGGTTTTTTAACAGCTGGGGCTTTATTAGAAAAATAACTCCCATAATTACCCAGACCCATCCCAATATCTTTGCGAACATAAATACCTCTATTTATTAAACTTAAGTGATTTCGCTATCCAATCAATAGACGGTTCGTTTAAGGCACGCAGTTCAAATAATGTACCTGACTGAAGAATAAGCATATTATCTTCTTTGGGCCATATAAACTGTTTGAAAAACCAATGCTTATTATCTCTTCTGGTAAAATCAAAACTTATAACAAAGCATTCATATCCAGCTACTATTGTAAATTCCTCATGGCTGATCACCATTTCTCCGCCCCAGTGCTTTTGCATCTGCTGCATAAAATCATCTACATACCAATCGACAAATTTATGAAATTCTCCTACATGGGGATATATTCTTAGCTGTATACCGGTATTATTATTCTTGTTTATCTCACCCCTGATAAGATTCTTTGAATCAGGAAAGACCCGGGCCTGCCAGTCAAAAGGATATTCTAAACTATACCCAAAAGCCAGATCTTCAAGCACTTGGGCCTGAACATATTCGCAATTAAGACTAAATAGAATTGCCGCTATCAATATAATAAGCCTGCCGTACTTTTTCGCACTATTGCCCATAACAACCCTCTTCTGTTGTCCTTCTTAAGTTTTTTCAGCATTCTCCAAATTTTATTTTTTGCATATCCGTATTTAAATTTGCCCTTGAACAAACTCTCCTTTATCCATTATTTTCTTTCCATCTAGATAAATATCCGGCTTTAGAATGACTCCATCAAGATGCAAGGGAACATCATTATCACCGCCGAATGAAAGATTATTACCTAATGCAATATGCACGGTACCAAGCATTTTTTCATCTTCCAGAACAAGTCCGATGATCTTGGCTTTTGGATTAAGCCCGATGCCCAATTCAGCAACTCTATAGGCCTTAGCTCCTGCATCATCAAGCCGTTTTCTTACCAAATCTGAATGAACACCCTCTATATCATAAACAAAAGAATCCCTAACTTTAAAACAAAGCGGTGATTCAAGGATCCCCAGCCCCGGAAAAGAAGCATCAACAAAATAGATTCCCTGTGCCTCAAGCGGTGTAAAAGCAACTTCGCCTTCCGGCAAATTACCGAATGCACCAGGATAATCAAGAATGCCTCCATTTTCTCCAAACCACTTATTATTGCCTATTTTAAGATTAATATCAGTGCCCAGAACAGTGGTTATCCTAATGCTTGAACCCTGAGATAAAATCGAGCAAAGCTTTTGCGATTTGCCAGCTAGATCATCATAATCTATTAAACAACATCTATTGATTATATCTTCTGTTACAGTAGACATGGAAGCTATCCTTGCGCCAATCTCTGTTGCCTTTCTTCTTGCCTCGGTATGGGAAAGAGATTTATCCGTAATCAGAAACTGAACATTAAACAACAACATTTCCCGGGCAACCGCATCTGCAGGCTCTTGGGCATGTTCAAGCCCTGGGTCCATGACTATTATTTTTACAGCCGGTGTGATTTGCTTTGCAAAATCATAAAAACCCCTGCCGATATTTTCTTTTACAGTGTCAGTAACAATAAGACAGGATTCATTAGATTTGAGTTTTAAGGATTTATGAAATATTGCCTTAAGGGCATCATTATTTAGCATCTTTATAACTCTTTGATTAATATTGGCTTGATCAATTTGATTTTGTAATAAAAGCCTGTGTTGCAATTCCTATGCCAGCCAAAATAACAAACAGTATTTTGGTTAAAGACAAGCTGAATCCCATAACCTGTACAATAAGAAAAGCTCCGCTTAATGATGAAAGGACGATCAACGCCCCATCAAATAAAACAAGCGTAAATACCACCCCAATAGCACCGCCAACGCCAAATAAAACCCACGGTAGCCAGGGAATATTAAACTTTAGTTCATTTACAATACTCATGGCTACATAACCGCCGGCCAGAAATCCGACAACACTCAGTCCTACCTTCTGCACTAAAAAAGATAGTACAATTGCAATTATCGACAATATAAGCGCAATAATCCAGATAACATGCTGAGATTGTCCGTGTAAAATAAGCGGAACAAATTCCACACCAAAAATAAACGCTATTGCACCTGAAAAAAGCCAGAAAAGCTTTCTTCCAAGCATTAGCAAAACAATACCAAAAATTATATATGCGATTTCTAAATACATGATTTCAATTGTATGGTTGAGTAAACATCATCTTTAATAGCCTGCAATCTATAAATTTTTCAATCAATATCTGAAAAACGTTAAACTCCTAGTAGCCTCTATCATCTCTCTGCACAATAGTTTATGATTTTATTATAAAAGCAAAAACCCATTTTGCCTAGCATTTTACTTTAAAAAAACTATAGAACCTGGATCATAGCAAACAGACAAATCTCTACTTTAGCTTATGAAAACTGAATACTACCTTTAATTTAATATTATATCATCTCTATAAGATAAACAATACTGAATAGTTTTAAAA
>CAYTGV010000013.1:0-62319 GCA_964437495.1 uncultured Planctomycetia bacterium
CTTAGCCCGGAAAAATTAAGCCATATTATTACTTTAAGGCTTCAGGATAAGTACATACTTGATCCTCAGGTAACCGTTATTGTCAACTCAGTAGGAAGTAAAAAAATACTTGTTTTGGGAGAAGTTAGAAACCCTGGAATGTATAATATTTCACAGCGGTTAACTGCTTTGGAAGCTATCGGAAAATCAGGAGGATATGGTAAGTATTCTTATCTTGAAAACACGGTCATTATACGTAATCCATATGATAAAGTTCCGCATATATTCACAGCGGATTTGAAAAGTGTGCTAAAAGAAGGCAAGGTCAGAAATGACGTAGTTCTGCAGCCAGGGGATATTGTTTATGTCCCGAGAACATTTTTTGGAAAAATGGACGATGTAGTCTCGTTTTTCTCTCGTACCATTAAACCTCTTGCAGATTCGTATCTCTATTATAGGATTGTTGAGGACGATTAATCAAAAGATAGGGTGACTAAACTATGAAGAAGAAAAATTTAAGTAAAACAGATATTGATTCGATTGACATTTTAAATGTTATCAGAAAAGGCAAGCTGATAATTGCTGCTGCAATTCTGGTAACAGTAGCGGCAGCTTTTGTGGCTACTAAGGTTTTTATTAAGCCTGTATATGAGGCAAGTACTAAGATATTGATTAAAGAAGAAAAACTGAATCCTAAAGATTCCTTTCCTGCTTATGAAACTGGATGGCAATATGTAGGGACTCAGTCCGAGATTATGAGAAGTAATCCTGTGATAAATGCCGCATTGAAAAAGATAAATTTTTCTAATAAAGCCTTGAGTTCAGTGGATGAAACAAAATTGAATAGCAGTGCCGTTAAGAAAGGGATGAAGATTAAGCGCTTAGATAGTACCAATATTTTAGAGCTTTGCATGGAACACGAAAATCCTTTGCTTGCTTCTTTATTAGCGGATGCTATAGCCGAAACTTATATAGAAAATACTATTGAGTTAAAAAGCAAAACTGTCGATCGTATTATTTCCTCTCTTGAGCAGGAAATTGAAATAGCAAAGAAGAGTTTCATAGCTGTTGAAAATGAATTAGATAAGATAGCTGGTAAAGAAAATATTATCATGCTTTCAGGCTCTGATATTGTTTTGAATCTTCAAAAATACGCAAATATGGATATGCAGTTAATGTTTGTAAATGCTGACATAGAGATGCTGAATTCCCGAATCTCTGAAATTAAAGAGCGGATAAAAGGAGCTGATGCGGAGAGTTTAGATCTCAAGTTTCTTGTAAGTAACAGTGTGTTGCAAAATTTAAAGTCTCAAATCAGAATGGCTGAGTTGAAACTGGATGTTTTAATGGCTAATTTTAGTATCAATCATCCTGATGTTATAGTTGCTCAGTCATCAATCGAAAAATTAAAAATCGATCTGAGTAAAGAGACAAAGAATATTATAAATGCTGAAATAGACTCCTTGTTGATTGAAAAAAGTTCTTTTCTGGGTAAAAGAGAAATATTGATGGGTGGGGTTAATAAGCAAAATGAAATGCTGAATAAAGTGTTTAAAAACCAGCCTAAGTTAGCACGGTTGCATCGTGATATTGATATGAAAAGAGGGATTTATACTGATTTGATCCAAAAACTGCAGGAATCAAAAGTTTTAAAGCAGAGAACGAATATGCTTCCTGATGCAGAAATCATAGAATTTTCTGATACGCCAAAATCTCCCTCGAAACCAAATGTAATGAAGAATCTTTTATTGGGTGGTTTGTTGGGGTTGACAATTGGATTTGGAATGGTGCTTGTCTCTTTAACTTCCTCTGAGAAAAAGGTTGATGCAGAAGATGATTTTGCTCAAGGGACTGAAAGAAGAGCAGACGGGCGTTCTAAATCAGCCAATATGGTTACTTGTACCGTAGTCGGTGAAAAGAAGGAACTTGTTTGCTGGAGTAAGGATATCGGACGTTCAGGCATGAAGATTGTCACAAAGGAAAAACTACAGAGAAATAATATTCTTGAATTTGAGATACGACGTGATAAAATGAAGCCCATTATCGGAAATGGGGTAGTAGTTTGGACAGCTCCTGTTGTTGTTAATAGCGGCAATAGCGAATACGCTGCTGGAGTCAAGTTCTATGATCTGGAACTGGATATAAAGAACAAAATGGCTTAATAAATATAAATATTAAATTTACAAAGGAGAAATTAATGATTACTAATCAGCCTGTAAATCTTATAAACAGACGTTCCTATCCAACTTGCTATTCAGAGCTATCCTCTCTAGAGCTGTCCTATGCTTTTTTGAAAAGGATAACAGATATAACAGTAGCCTTATTATTGTTGGTATGCAGTCTCCCTTTAATGATTATTGTAGCCGTATTTATTAAAATAAGTTCACCAGGTGCGGTAATTTACAAACAAGAAAGATGTACTAAAACAGGAAAGGTGTTTTGGCTGTATAAATTTCGCTCTATGCCTGATAATGTTGAAAATGGTAAGAGGCCTGAGTGGGGGAAAACAGATGATCCCAGATGCACAAAACTAGGCCGCTTATTAAGAATGCTGCTTATTGACGAGCTTCCTCAGCTTATCAATGTTTTAAAAGGCGATATGAGCCTGGTAGGTCCAAGACCGGAAAGACCTTATTTCATTAAACGTTTCAGAACTTCAATTAAAGATTATGATTTGCGTCATATCGTTAAAGCCGGACTTACCGGTTGGGCACAGGTTAATGGTTATCGAGGTAATACATCGATAGTTAAAAGAGTGGAACATGATCTTTTCTATATAGAAAATCGTTCGGTTTTATTTGATCTTAAGATTATTCTAATGACCCCATTCTCCTTACGATTGGCTAGGTCTAAATCCAAGAAAAAAACAGTGGCTATAAGTAAAACAAATATAAAGCCAACGTATAATCTGGCTTTAAATCCCCACCTATGCTCTCTTCAACACTGTACTTGTTTAAAAAATTCGTTTACCGAAAAATAAAGTCACTTTAGTTTCAGCAGACTCTAAATGCGGACCGATTTATTCGGGATATTCTGTCAATCAAGCATAATGCATATGTTGATGTTGATTTAATCGCATGTTATAATATTATAATAAGTTATGCTTTATTAACTTGTATTATAAAATTTTACTTATTTAGGAAAAATGATCAAGGGTAAAGGTATTTATTATGGTTAAGGATACGTTGGATGTTCTACTTATTGACCCACCCTGGTATAGATTGTTTGAGCAGCAAAGATCTGCTCGTCCTTTAGGTCTATGCAGTCTGGCTGCGGTACTTAAGAAAAATGGTATCACATCTGGAATATATAATGCCGATATGAAAAGCGGGGCACATCCGGTAGATGCATTTTCCACAACCAGTCATTATGCAAAATATTTAGAAACAGTAACCAATATCAATGCTTCGATTTGGAAGGAAGTAGAGTCAGTAATCAGGAAATATACTCCAAAGATCGTTGGGATTACAATTCTAACGGCAAAATACCAGGCTTCTTTGACTCTGGCCAAACTCATAAAAAAGATTGATCCTGCAACTATAATTGTTGTGGGAGGATTTCACCCTACTCTTTTACCTGAAGAAACCATTGCCAATGAATGTTTCGATTTTTTAGTATTTGGTGAAGGAGAGCATACTTTCTTAGAACTTACTCAGGCAATTCTGGGCAATGAAAAGTCTTTTTCCCAGATAAAAGGCATTGTATTTAAGCAAAACGCAAAGGTAATTAGAAATGCTTCTAGAGCCTTGATAGCTATCTTAGACGAGCTTCCTTATCCGGCTAATGATCTTATTATAGATAATAAAAATATGCTTCCAGATGATTTCAGTAGGATTTTTGCTAGCCGCGGCTGTCCCTATGATTGTATTTTCTGTGCTTCAAATGCTATTTGGTCTAAAAGGGTTAGATATAGATCTCCGGAGAATGTCGTAGGTGAGATTGAGCAGATCAATAATAGATATAGACCTGCTTATTTTCATTTTGAGGATGATAGTTTTTCCCTGAATATTGCTTATGTGAAGCAAATATGTGATCTTTTGCTATCCAGAAATATTAGAATACACTGGGGATGCGAAACAAGGGTTGACTTAATAACAGATGATTTGTTGAAAATTATGAGACAGGCTGGATGTGCAAAGATTTTACTTGGAGCTGAGTCAGGGAATGAGAGCACCCTTAAGAAAATTAAAAAGCATATAACAGTAGACCAAACACGAAAGGCCGTGATGCTTTGTAAAAAACATCGCATGGAAACGGCTATATTTTTTATTATTGGTTTTCCTTGGGAAGGAGAAGCTGAAATAAAGCAAACAGTTGATTTCATGAAGGAGTTGGATCCTCAGTTTGCGGTATACAGCATTTCTACCCCGTATCCCGGCACAGAACTATATGAGATTTATAAACAGGAAGGGCTTATCCCCAAAAATATAAATTGGAGCACTTTTTTCCATCAGAGCCCGGATATGTTTTTGACAAGCAAATTACCAAAAGGACGATTAAAAGATATTATTGAGAGTACGGAAAAAATATTTCTGCAACATAATCGCAAAAAACAGAGGTTAAAGCTTCTTAATCCGTATAAATTATTTCTTGAGTTAAAGGAACATTATAAAAACCCAAAGGAATTGTTGGCCCGGATAAAATATGTTTTGAATCCTGGACGAAAATAATATGTCAAACCATCGCGAAATTATACAAATTGCTGTAAAAAGTGGATATTAAAATGAAGAACATACTATTTGTTACATATCATCTTTGGCCTAAAGGTTTATCAGCTGTTCGTAGAATTACAAATTTTTCAAAAAATTTGTCAAAAAATGGTTTCGAGTGTACTATTCTTGCAGCTGAACCTGTAAATGATGAGTTAAGTTTTCATTTTAAAAAAAAGTATGACGGTGATCTTGGTGTATTAGAGAATGTAAAAGTTGTTGCTATTCCTACATTTGAAAACTTATTTATTATCCGGTTAATTAAAAAAAACAAGGTTCTTGCAGGTATACTCAATTTTTTACTTTTACCTGACCTTCAAATTATTTGGATATTCTCTGCAGTCAGAGCTTGTTTGAAAATGGTCAAGGAAGATAAGGTTGATGCTGTATATGTAACATCCCAACCCAACAGTACTCAATTTATTGGACTGATTGTCTCCTGGATAACTAGAGTGCCTTGGATCGCGGAGTTTAGGGATCCCTGGATTCAGTTTTTTCTCAAAAGTTGGCCTACAAGGTTGCATTATTGGGCGGATAGATTTTTAGAAAAACTTATTTATAAAAATGCGGATGAGATTGTAGTAGTTACTCCTATGAGTAAAACTGATCTGGTAGAAAATAACCCGTTTTTAAATCCAGCGTGTATCCATGTTATCCCCAATGGATATTCAAGTGAATCCTTTTTGTCCCTTAAAAATATAAAAGAAAAGAATAAATTCACTATTTCTTTTATAGGCAGGACCTATTGGCCTTATTATTATGACAATAATGAGAAGGCTACTCTGGCGGAAGTAATGAAAAGAAATTTTCTGAAATATTCCGTTACTAAAGTCGATAGAAATTCAACAACTCCTTACTGTTTTCTGGAAGCAGTTAATATTTTATTAGCTAAATACCCAGAATTAAGTAGTAAAATTGAAGTTGAGTTCGTTGGAGCTGTTTGGAGGCCAATGGAGAAAATTGTTAGAAGATTTTCACTGGAAGATGTGGTATCAATAAAGGGGTTTATCAGTCACAGTGCTTGTATTGAAAAAATGCATAATGCCGATGTTCTTTTATATATTCTTGGCCAATCTAAATCACCTCTTTATACAGTGGCTGCGCGATTATATGAATATATGGCAAGCATGAAACCAATATTGGCTTTAGTGCCGGAAGGGGATTCTGCGAATTTTTTGAAAAAATCAGGTCTTGCGTTTTTTGCTAATCCAACTGATTCTGAAGACATAGCTAAGGTAATTTACAAGTTGTACGAAAAGTGGGAAAAAGGATTGTTAGAAGTATCTTTTGATAAGGATTTCATCGAGAAGTTTGAGTATGAGAATTTAACGCGGGATCTTTCCTTGGTTTTTAAAAATCTAAAGGGGAAAAAATAGTCAGTTTATTATTGATTGTAAATTTAAAAAGATATCTGTAAGTGAGGGAGAACTTATAAAATGGATAACAAGAAATGGCAGCAACATCTGGGAGAGGAACCGTATGCTTGTGGGGCAGAAAGCATTGATCGTCCATTTGAGGAAAAGGTATCTTTATCTGCCAAAGTATTAGCTTTTGTGCCTAAAGAGGCAAAGAAGGTGCTTGTGGTCGGGTGCGGTGACGGGACTGAGGTTAAATGGCTTAAAGACCGCGGATTTCATGTAAGGGGAATTACAAGAAATAAAGCAGAAGTCGAGAGTGCAAAAAAACGCTATTCTCTCGAGATCGATTATGGGGATATGCATGAGTTGCCTTATGATAAGGAAAAATTTGATTGTATCTTTGCTAAAGATGTCTTAGAGCATGCTATTGCTCCGGTAATTGTCATTAGGGAGTTTTATAGAACTCTTAAACAAGACGGTCTGATAATTTTAACTATGCCTTCGATGGAATGGGCGAAGGAATATTATCATCATAGTGTTTTGACACATGAGCAAACGCGGATTATGTTTAAAAAGAGTTCCTTTGATATCCTTGCTGGTCCAGGTGTTAGAGCAAAGATCAAGTTAAAGCATCAGATTGTGATTCCTCTGGGAGCAAAGCAGGGCCATATTGATGTGTTTATGGCTAGAAAGTTGGCGTACAAAGAGCCTGATTTCATAAGTGACGCGCAATATATTCAGCAAATTCCCTATGTGCGTTTTCTAAGGAAGATATACAAACTATGTCCGCCACTATTAGCGAAAATACTTAAAGGAATTTATTTCTGGATGTTATCATTTAAGGCTAGGTTTTATTAATTTAAAAATATTAAAGGGATATATGCAAAGCAATGTTATTTTAATAAATCCTCCATGGTTTTTTGCTCATGAGCGTGATATTATTTTGTCTCAGAATTTAGGACTGGGATATTTGGCTGCATTTCTCGTTGAACATGGGCATAAAGTTACGATAATTGATGCTCTTGCAGAGGGGGTTTCCAACCGTAGAAAAATAATAGAAAAGAAGAAATCATTTCTTCAGGTTGGATTGGATTATGAAAAAATTGCGCAAAAAATACCACGGGATGCGGATTTTATTGGTATTTCAGCTCCGTTTACTAATAATGCAAGCATCGTCAAAGAATTGGCTAAAGTAATAAAGGGATATTTTCCAACAAAACCTATACTACTTGGTGGAGTTTATCCTTCGCTTACTCCGGTGCATGCTTTTTGTCCTGAGATAGATTACTATGTTATCGGGGAAGGAGAGATTCCTTTGCTGGAAATTGCTTCTGGAGTAAATCCTGAGCAAGTACAGGGAGTACTAGCTTACGGACAATCTAATAAAAAGATAGAAAAGGCAAAAGTAATAGCAAAATTAGATACAATCCCATTCCCTTCACGGAATAAATTACCCATGTCTCAGTATCTTTCTTTTTGTTCACCTCGAAAAGATAAACCTAAAACAGCAAGCATGATAACCTCTCGCGGCTGTCCTTATGATTGTACATTTTGTTCTATTCATTCGATCACAGGTTATAAATGGCGGATGAGATCTGCAAAAAACGTACTTGATGAGGTTAAATTACTTGTAGAAAAGTTTGGGGTTGAGCATATTGAATTTGAAGATGATAACTTTACTTTGGATAAAAAAAGGGCCATAGCAATATTTGAGGGTATAGAGAAAATAAATTTTGAAATAAAACCTGTGTCATGGTCTACTCCTAATGCAGTAAGGATTGATTCTCTTGACAAGAAATTATTAAAAATCATTAAAAAATCCAACTGCCTTTCTCTGAATTTTGCTGTTGAATCTGGGGATCCTGCTTTATTGGAGCAAATGGATAAAAAACTTAATTTAGACACTGTTATCTATGTAACGGAACTTTGTAAGCAACTTGATATTAAAGTGAACGCTTTTTTCATGATAGGCTACCCAGGAGAGGACCATGCAAGTTTTAAAAAGACATTATCTTTAATAAAGAAACTAAAGCGTTTGGGGGTAGAAAATATTTATTCAACTATTACTCGAGCATATCCGGGGACTAAATTATATGACTTTTGCGAAAAAAATAATTATATCTATGATTTTAACAATAAGGATAATACCTATTTAGGAAATGCAATAACTTTTGATAATGCTATAATCACCCCGGACTTTAATGAAAAAATTCTGTTAGAAAGGCTGAGATTAATAGAAAAAGCTGCATATCCATTTTATTTGCGATTTTATTATAAATATTTTTATCAAATAAAAAAAGTTGTACCGATTGAGTTAATTAAATTTATAAAAAAAATGATAGGCTGAGTAGGCTCAATAGAAGGGGTTTTGATGTGAAAACCAATAGTAAAGCTAAGCTGGTAAAAGAAGCTTATTTGAAAAAATATGGAGTTTGGTATGAAGATGCTCTTTTGCGGACTGGTCTGGTATGTGAAATGCTGGGCTCTGACAAAAAGTTCAAAAGAATTTTAGATGGAGCTGGATTTTTCCCCACAGCGCATGTTTTTGCTGAGAACTATCCTGAATCACGCGTTTCGATAGTTAACTTATTTGAAGATGATATTCTATATGATCTATATGATAATATAGAATATGTAAAAGGAGATGTGACTAAACTTGAATTTCCTGACAATTATTTTGATATGGCCTTTTTCGGCGAGATTTTTGAACATGTTTATGATTTGCCTAGAGTGCTGATTGAAATTAAAAGGGTTTTGAAACCTGGAGGTTTTTTATCTTTATCAACTCCAAATCTTGCAGCCTGGTATAACAGGATACTGCTTTTATTTGGCAAGTGTCCTGTCAATTACCATCCGACTCCAATCTTTTATAATGCGGCATTACAGGAAAAGTGCCGGCAGGAATATAAAAACCCACAAGCAAGAGAGTTCCCCTTGCATCATTTTCATATCAGAGTCTTTACGCTGGATCGTTTGATAGATTATCTGAAACTGAAAAAATTTACCATAGAAAATTATACTGTTTGTAACCTCGCGACTCCTGATCGCCGTTTTTATTTGTTGCGAAAGTTTTTAAGCTATTTGCTTCCTAAAAATGCTAAAGAAGACATTATTGTAGTAGCGCGTAATGAAAAAGATGGGAACGGATAATAGATGAAAATTACCTTTATATATCCTGATGTGATTGGCAGTGCTAATTACGGTGGCATATTCAATCTTGGCATAGGACTGCTTTCTAGCGTGCTAAAGAATGAAGGCTTTGAAACCTCGTTAATACATATTACTCAGCCGACTAAAAAGAATGAATTCAGAAAGTATCTGGAAAAAGAGAAGGCGGATATTTATGCTTTCTCCTGTACAACGCCGATGTTTAATTTTGTAAAAGAATGGGCTGGCTGGATCAAGGAGTATGACAGAGATAAGCCGGTTCTTGTTGGCGGGGTGCATGCGATTTTAAATCCTGATGAGGTCTTAGCTGTTGAGACAATAGATTATGTTTGTATTGGAGAGGGCGAACAATCTCTAAAGGAACTTTGCCTTGCTCTAAAACAGGTAAAAGACGCTTCTGCGATAAAAGGTATCTGGAGTAAGGTTCAAGGAGAAATTATAAAAACAGCCGGACGTCCGATTATAAATGATCTTGACAGTATTCCTTTTGCAGACAGAATTATATTTGATTATAAAAATCTCATGGAAGGCCGTGAGCAGATGTTCTTTATTATGGCCTCCAGAGGTTGTCCTTATAACTGTCCCTATTGCTGCAATCAAAGTTTAAGGCAGAGTATTTCGGCAAACCAGCCATGGGTGCGCTTTAGAAGTGTTGATAATGTGATAGATGAGATTAAATCTGTTCTGAATCTTTACCCTAAGACAAAGTTTATCGGTTTTTATGATGATATCCTTGCATTGCAGGAAGACTGGTTTAGAGAATTTACTCATAAGTATAAAAAATATATTAATTTGCCTTTTAGGTGTAATATGCGGGCTGACTATCTGGCAAAGGAAGAAATTACCAGAATGATGGAGGAGGCAGGGTGCAGAAGAGTGATAATTGGTCTTGAAAGCGGAAATGAAGAGATTAGAAACGGTATTTTGCAGAGAAATATGTCGGATGATGTTTTAATTAAAGCTGCGAAGTTATGCAAGAAATACAGGATAGAATTCGCTACTTTCAATATGGTAGGTCTGCCTGGGGAAAGATTAGATCAATTGCTGGATACAGTGAAGCTGAATGCCCGATTGAATGCGGATTTTACATATACTTCAATATTTTATCCTTTCCCCAAAACTTCCTTGTATAACTTATGCGAAGACAAAGATCTGTTGACTGATTGCGTTATTACTGACTATGTAGAGGGCAGTTCATTGAATTTTGATAGGGCTTCTATAGCACGTATTATGTTTATACGCAACTTTTTCAGACCATTGATGAATCTATATATTATGATAGATAAATTACCGCTTAAAACTAAAAGAGCAGCTGTGAATTCTCTGGATGCGGTTCTTTCGTCTAAAATCATTGCTTCAACTATATTCAATTTTGCTAATTATGTCTTTAGGGTGGTTCGAGAAAATAGATTGTTTTCTTCGTTAATAAATAGTATCAAAAGAAAAAGTAAAAAAAGAAAGATAAACGCATTTAATTCCAGTGTTAAAACAGATAGCCAGTAATAAAAATGAAAGAACAAAAGCAGGCAAGATATGAGTAAGAAAGACATTCTATTATCTGTCATAATACCTTGTAAAAACGAGGAGAAAAATATTGAAAAATGCCTAGATTCTGTTTTGGCTGAGATGAAAGACATGTCTAATACAGAGGTGTTGGTTGTAGATTCAGGATCTACAGATACTAGCATAGAAATTTCTAAGGGATTTCCGGTTGATATAATACAGTTAAGATCGCAATGGTTTTCTTCTCCGGCCTCTGCGCGATATCTGGGATGCTTAAAAACTACAGGAAAATATATTTTTGTAATCGATGCTGACATGCAGTTAATGCCTGGGTTTCTGGGAAAAGCGCTTGAGTTTCTAGAGCAAAAACCAGAGGCAGCTGGCGCTGCCGGCATGGGGACAGAGCATTATGATGATGGCTCGGTTTTGGAAGATTTATATGAGAGGGGGAACAGACTTGCAAAGGTAGGATTATTAGGTGGGGCAGCTATTTTCCGAAGAGAGGCTTTTCTTAAGAGCGGGGGATACTTTAACCCATTCTTAAAGGGCGAGGAAGAACAAGAGGTATGTATAAGATTTATTAAAGCCGGATTTGAACTTTTTTCGCTGCCGTATCCGATGATAAAGCACTATACATATTTACATGAGGATAATTTTCAGCGTAGATTGCAGGCAGGAATGTATAAAGGGATTGGTCAGATGTTCAGGCTTACTATTACTCAAGGTAATTTTTCACTTGCTTGTTTTATGCGCTTTAAATTATTTTATGGCTTTATTGCTTTAATAGGCCTTTTTTTTTATGGAGTTTTTGAATTTGCACATAGAAGCAATGTTTCACTCCTGGTTTTATGGGCAGGAATTATAGTTTTAATATGGTTGGTTTCCTGTTATATTAAGAAGGGGATAAGAAAAGGTACATACAGCATGTATAGATGGGTTTCTATTAATATGCAGATATTACGTGGTATGTTTGATTATACCTATGATATGAGCAAATATCCGCAAGATGTGATTATAATTAAAAAAAGCGAATATAAGTTATGATGAGCGGTAAAACTATAATTTGTTTGTCTACAATTGACTGGCATTATGCAAGACAAAGACATCAGATATTAATGCAGAAATTTGCCCAGAACGGTAATCAGGTGATCTTTGTGGAGCATTTAGGCTTTTCCAGACAGAAATTGACAGATATTGCGAATATTGTAAAACGAGTATTAAGAGCGATAAAACCATCAATCGCTCCTGTCGAAAGTGACAGATTAATACCGAATTTGCAGATAATTACACCTCTAGTCTTACCTCCCCAGAACAGGCTGTTCAATTTTATAAACAAATATATAATCCTTAAGCTTTTGTCCAGGAAATTGTTAAGATTATGTGATAAACAACCCGTGGTATGGACATATTTAGCTACAACTACAGCTGTGAATTTAGTAAAAAAACTGTCGCCACAGACTTTAATATATGATTGTGTCTATGATGCACTGAGACATCCTGAGGCTCCATGGAACATCGCTGCTACTGAACATGAGCTTCTCACAATGGCTGATGTTGTTATTACAGATGCGAAATATTTCTATAATCAAAAAAAGAAGTTCAATGATAATGTTCATCAAATCCCTCCAGGAGTAGATTTTGAACATTTTAATCAGACTGATGCCCTTGCGAAAGGGACAATGAAAGAGATAAAACAACCTCGCATATGTTTTTTTGGCTGTATGGGGAAAGAAAAAATCCGCATAGATCTTGGTCTTTTAGAATTTATAGCCAGCAAAAAACCCGAATGGTCGATTGTTAATATTGGGCCGGTTGTGGATATGGAGATTCCCGCTAATTTACTGCGATTGGAAAACATTAAATGGCTGGGGTTTATTCCTTATAGCGAATTACCTAAGTATCTAGGGGAATGTGATGTATTGATATTGCCTTATCAATTAAATGAATTTACAGAGTCTGTGCTGCCGGCTAAGGTTTTTGAGTGTCTGGCTACGGGAAAACCTGCTGTTTCCACAGCTTTACCCGAATTGAAGCCGTATAGAGATTTTTTTACTATAGCTGAAAATAAAGAGGAATTTATCTCAGGGATTGAACGGGCAATAGCTAATGATTCTGAAGAAGAAAAACAAAAGAGACTAGCGTTTGCTAAAGCAAATACCTGGGGGGAGCGATTTAAATCAGTTTGTGAAATATTGGCCATAAATTCTAACACTAACAAAGAGAATATACTATGAAGGAAATAAGATCCAGTAAAATTCTAATGATTTTACTTGTGTGTATTGTGATTGGATTAGTATTGCCGTATTTAGTTATGCATTTTTCGGGCAAGCTAGTGTTATTGACTGGGGCATTAGGTTTATTTGCATTGCTGCTGTTATTAAGAAAAGGGTGGATTAATGTATATGACTGGCTGATCTTATTCTTTATTGCTATACCATTTCATGATTTTAGAATAATGTTTGGTACTTTTTATCTGAGGCTAACAGAATTATTTTTTATGCCTTTTTTTGTTTGGGCGAGTGTGCAAATCTTTAGAAGCCGTATTGAGAGAAAAAACTTGTGGCGCTTAAACAGGGAGTATGTGATTTTATTGTTTTTTTACGCATTTTCTTTGATGTCTATAGCTTTTTCCGGAAATCCTTTTATCAGTACATATCGAACAGCAGTGCTGTTATACTTGATATTAATGTCTTTTATGGTATCGAAGATCCTTAAAGAGCAAGACAAAATAAAGCTGATAGTAAAGGCGATGATTGCTATTTCAGCGGTTGCCAGCGTATATGCTATAATGCAATCTTTCCTGCCGGCACTTCATCCATTTATGCCGGTCAGGCTGACTAGCCTGGGATTTATGACGATATACCGTAGTGGGCTGGGCTGGCAAAATCCGAATTATTTTGCTTTATATATATCGATGATCTTACCTATTACTTATATTTGCAAAATATCAAAAGTTTTTCCTGAAAAAAGATTTTTAAATATTTGTTTTGTACTTCAGGCGATGGGTTTGTTTTCAAGTTATTCCCGCTTAGGGTTTATCTCGATTGCTATAACTTTTCTCTTTTTGTTGTGGATAAGGGGGAAAAGAAATATGGCTATTATCCTATTTATTATATTAATAGTGCTTTCTGTAGTGGCATTCTTAAGCATGGAGTATATCTATGTAAATAATCCATATTTAGCTGCTACAATATTCAGGATTCCTAACCTGGGTGAGGTTTTGAAAAACCCGCTATTAATTGCGGGATGGCGCAGAGACGCATGGATAGCTAATATTAATATGTTTTTGGCCCATCCTTTTTTCGGCGTAGGCCCGTTTATGTCAACAGCTATGTATGCTGAATATAGGCCGCATGACCAAGTTTATCCTTTGCAGGAAGGATTGGCTGCCCATAATGAATATTTGTCATTGCTTTCTGAACGCGGGGTATTTGGGACAGCATTATTTTTGGTGTTTCTGTTTTTTTTGGCAACACGTGCTATGGTTTTTTATAAAAATAATAAATCTTCAGCTGAGGGTAAGCTCATGCTTGGACTATGGGCAAGTGTTATTAATTTTATCTTTTTTTCTTTTGGCGGGGCTACGATATATTCAGTGCAGTTTTGGATAAACGTGGGAATTATTTTAGCTTTGTATAATGCGACAAAAAATAAAATTAAAGATAATGATTTAAGCGATGGAGCTCTGGATGGCAAATAAGGTCACAAAAAAAATACTTTTTCTAGAGCAATATGCAAAAATCGCTGGTGGACAGAAGGTCCTGCTGTCGATAATTGATGGGCTCAAAGGTGATTATGAATTTTCTGTAATGCTGCCCCAAACCGGAGCGTTAACAGATGAACTCCAAAAGAGAAATATTGCTTATCAGCAATTACCTGTGGGATATTATTCTTTGGGGAAAAAAAACACCTGGGATATATTAAATCATATTGTTCGCCTGCCGTATTTAATATCCAAATTATGCTTTATAATTGATAAAGAAAAGCCTGACTTAATATATGCAAATGCGGCCCGTACTTTTGTTTTTGCTACTATTGCCGCGTCTATAAAAAAAGTACCGCTTATTTGGCATGTGCACAGCATATTTGATCGGGGAATATCCCGAAGGCTGTGTAATTATTTCGGTTGCAAACAAATAGTAAAGAAAGTAATAGCAGTTTCTGATGCAACAAAACTTCCGCTTACGGCCCTGTGGTCGAAAACAAAGATCATGCACAATGCCATAGATGAGAAAACATATTATCCGGGTGAGAGGTCAGGTCAAATAAGAAAGAGTCTTGATATCTCAGATGATATAGTTATTTCAATGGTCGGTCTGCTGGTGGAATGGAAATGTGTGGATGACTTTATCAGGGCGGCTGGGATTGTCACAGAAAGCTTTCCCAAGACAAGATTTCTCATCGTCGGAGATGTGCTTTATGAGAAAAAAGGAGCCGGTTATAAACAGTATTTAATGGATATTGTCCAAGAGTTGGGTCTAGAGAAAAATGTTATATTTACCGGATTTAGAGATGATGTGCCGGATATAATGCGGGAAATTGATGTTTTTGTCATTGCCTCTAAAACGCCTGACCCTTGTCCGACCTCTTTGCTTCAGGCCATGGCTTCTGGCCCTGCGGTTATTGCTACTGATTTCGGAGGGCCGGCGGAAATAATCCAGGATGGCATTGACGGACTGCTTTATGCTGCCTGTGATTATCATGAGCTGGCTGAAAAAATGCTTTATCTGATAGAAAATAGAGAAAAACGTGATATGTTGGCAGAGCAGGCTCAGAAAAAAATCAAGATAAAGTTTAATTATAGGGATTATCTGCATGAGGTTAAAAAGATTATTGATGAGGTTATTGCTGTGAATGATATTTATAGCAGCGGAGAATATGCCCAAAATAATCCTAGCTGGCATAAAGAAGATGCCAAATGGAAGGCAGAAAAAATCAATCAGCTCCTAAGTAATGATTTTTTGAGCCAGTTCACAAAAGGTATTGATATTATTGATATCGGCTGCGGCACAGGAGAAGTCCTCAAACTTGTATCCGGCCATTTAAAAAAGAAGAATATCTCAGTTAATCCTATTGGCTATGATCTCTCAGCAGATATTATCCAGAAGGCTATGGAGAATTTTCCCTTGGGTTCTTTTAAATGCGCAGGGTTTGAGAAAGGCAGTTATTTTAAAAAACAGGGCTTAAGTTCAATTGCGATGTTGATCGATATCCTTGAACATATGCAGGATCCGGCTGTTTTATTAAAAAACATTAAAGAAAGTTTTGATTATGCGCTTTGTCATCTGCCGCTTGAAGATAATTTCGAGGTGAATATCCGGGGGAAGAAAGACCAGTTTACCAAAGTAGTGGGGCATGTGCATTTTTATAATAAAAAAACTGCTCTAAAGCTTTTTAAGGATTGCGGTTTTAAGGTCAAGGATTTGATCTATACCTGTTCTGATGTCAGTGCTGATTATATATTAAAAAGCCTGCCCCGGAGATTTATCGCGCAGCCTTTGCGTAAAGTTTTTTTTAAGTGTTTTCCGCAATTTACCGCAAGTGTTCTGGGTAATTGTTCGCTGATGGTATTGCTTGAGCCTAAAACAGAGAGCAAGGATTGAATATGCGAAAAAATGTAAAAATTGAAAAAATTCTTTTGATTCAGCCGCCTTGCAGTATTTCCAAAAGCTATACCAAGGAAATCCAGCCGCCTTTAGGACTTGCCTATATTGGCGCTGTTTTGGAAAAGGATTTTCAGGTTAAAATACTGGATGCCGCGGTTGAGGGCTGGCACACGGAAATATCAGAGGGAAGGGATAAAATCCGTTATGGATTGGATTTTAATGAGATAAAACAGGCAATAGCCCAATATAAACCCGATGTAGTGGGCATATCCTGTCTGTTCTCTATGCAGGCGCATAATGCCCATAAGGTCGCTTTGATTGTCAAGGAAGTAAATAGGAATATTATTACGATTATGGGAGGAGCACATCCGACCGTGCTTGCCAGTAAGGTGCTTGAAGATGAAAATATAGATTATGTGATTATCGGCGAAGGTGAATATAGTACATTAAAGCTGCTTGATCATCTTAAAGAGGGTAAAGACATTCATCAGATCGGTGGCATTGGCTATCGATCGAACAGTGAGATAATTATTAATAAGAAAACCGAATTTATTGATAATCTGGATGATTTGCCGTTTCCGGCAAGGCATTTATTGAATATGGAAAAGTATTTTTCAATAAACATGCCGCATGGAGTTACTACGAGAAGAAGACCTAATACATCCATGATAACATCACGTGGTTGTCCCGCAGAATGTGTTTTTTGTGCGATTCATCCTATTTGGGGAAAGAAATTTCGGGCCAGATCTGCTGAAAATGTTATAAGAGAGATAAAGTCTTTAAAAGAGGAGTATGGAGTACAGGAAATTCAGTTTGAAGATGATAATCTAACATTCAATAAAAAACGGGCAATGGAAATTTTTGATAAAATGATCAGCGAAAATTTGGATATGCTCTGGACTACTCCAAACGGGGTGGCTTTATGGGCTATGGATGAGGAGATGCTGCTTAAGATGAAGCAAGCCGGATGCTACCGTCTTTGTCTTGCCATTGAATCAGGTGATCAGGAGGTTTTGTATAAAATAATAAATAAGCCGCTTGATCTTAAAAAAGCCGAACATATAATAGGGCTTGCGCATAAATACGGTTTTGAAACAGATGCTTTTTTTGTAATAGGCTTTCCGGGAGAAACTAAAGAGCAAATAAAGAAGACATTTAAGTTCGCTCAAGGTTTAAAAGTAAGTAATGTGCTTTACTATATTGCAACACCTTATCCGGGAACAAGATTATATGATCTATGCGTTAAGGGAAATTATTTAATAAAGGATTTTGAAAGTAATGCTCTGGGTGTAAAAAAAGGAGTTATCTCAACCCCTGAATTTACTCCGGCTGAACTGGAAAAAATGGTCTCAAAAGAAAAACTCTTTTTCTATATCAGGCTTATTTTTAAGAATCCAAAGGCTTTTTATGTAAAAGTAATAAAGCGTTTTGTCCAGGATCCGGCTTATTTTATTAATATGTTCAAGTCAATTCTAAAGAAAATGTGGACTAGTTCTATTTAGGTTGGTCTAATTCCTATTAGACAATAATTGTGAAGTGGAAAAATAGAAACAAGAATGGTCCATGATTACATCGATGTAAAATAAATTACAGCGATTGTTTTAGTTCGATGGAGAATGAATCTGTGTAATCTTGTTTTAATCTATGAAATCAGGTTCTTTTCTCTGGATTAAACAAGAAAGAACCTAAAATGTCAGGGAGAGCCAAATGAAAGTACTGCTTTTAAATCCGCCTTTTTTCCCTCGTTATTCACGCTCGCAGAGAAGTCCTGCGGTTACTAAAAGCGGAACATTATATTATCCGGTATGGCTTGCCTATGCAACCGGTGTTCTTGAGCAGCGTGGAATTGAAGCAAAGTTGATTGATGCCCCGGCTCAAGGGCTTACAAAGCAAGATGTTAAGAAAATCGTAATGGATTTTAATCCTGGACTAATTGTCGTTGGGACCTCAACTCCAAGCATTTACAATGATGTGTCTTTTTCAGCAGATCTAAAAAAAGAGCTTCCCGATAGTTTTATTACTCTTGTCGGAACGCATGTATCTGCTCTAGTGGAAGAATCGCTTGATCTAAATGAAAATATAGATGCGATTGCCCGAGGTGAATATGATTATACAATTGCAGATCTGGCCGAAACCCTTGGGGAAAAGGGAGATTTGACATCTGTTTTGGGTATAACTTTTCGCCAAAAAGGGGTAATAGTTCATAATAATGACCGGCCTAAGATCAAAGCCCTTGATGATATTCCCTTTGTAAGCAGTGTCTACAAGAAGCATTTAAATATTAAAAATTATTTTTTTGCTGCCTCGGATTATCCAATGCTGCAGATATTTACGGCACGCGGCTGTCCATTCAGATGCTTCTTCTGCGTTTATCCTCAGACTATACACGGACATGTCTACAGAACAAGAACCCCTGAGAATGTAGTAGCGGAATTTGAATATATTAAGCGTAATCTGCCTGAGGTCAGAGAGGTGGTTATTGAAGATGATACATTTTCCGTTGATAAAAAAAGGGTAATTAACATTTGTAAGCTTCTTCTTGAAAAGAATATTAAGCTGAAATGGAATGCTAATGTACGGGCTGATTTAGATCTGGATACAATGAAGCTGATGAAAAAGGCAGGTTGCCGGTTGATTATTATCGGCTTTGAAAGCGCGGATCAGCAAATTTTGGATAATATTGATAAAGGCTCTCAGGTAGCAAAAATGGATGAGTTTTTTAAAAATACAAAGATGGCCGGCCTGCTTCTGCATGCGGCTTTCATGGCCGGTAACCCGGGAGAGACACCGGAGACCCTGGCTAAGACTTTTGCCATGGCAAAACGCTTTATGCCGGACACAGTGCAGTTTTTTCCTCTAATGGCTTATCCCGGCACCAGAGCTTATACTTGGGCGAAAAAAAACAATCTGCTTAAAAGCAATGATTTTTCGCATTGGCTGACTAAAGAGGGATTACATAACTGTGTTTTAAATCTGCCTAATTTAAGCTCAAAGAAACTAGTAGGGTGGTGTGATACAAGCCGAAAGAATTATTATCTAAGCTGGCGCTATCTCTGGTATAAGCTTAGGCAGATGATCTTCCACCCGGAAGAAGCCAAAAGAACAATAATGGCTATGTATAGATTCAGAAAATTTCTATTAAGAGGAAGTTTCAAGAAATAGTGAGAAAAAAGAAGGGGCACGAGTGAAGAAGGTTATAGAAAATATATAAGTGAGGCGATGACAAGATGCTGGATAAATTTTACGCTCAACACAAAATTTTTTACTATAAAACAGTGAAATCGGCAAATTCACGGCATGTTTTTGGCGTTGCGGAACTCCTCCTTGACATTTATAATGTCAAGGACTCAGACAGTCCTCACGCCCAAAAGGGTCCCCAAAAACATTACATGTATTTGTCTAAATTTGTGAACTTGCTTAAAAATTCCACAGCATCTTTTTTAAAAGTTATGTTAATTCAGAAGGAATTTTAATGGAAACTGTATTCTATCTATCTCTGTTTGCTTTGTTTTATACTTATTTCGGATATTTGATTCTGAGCATTATCCTCGGGAAAATATTCGCAAAAAAAATAGACAAAAAGGAGATATACCCAAAGGTTACAATATTAATTCCCGCTTATAATGAGCAAGAGTTTATTGCCAAAAAACTGGAAAATTCTCTTGATCTTGATTATCCCAAAGATTCGCTTGAGATAATTGTTGTCTCTGAATCAGACGATCAAACAAATGATATTGTGCGGAATTTTGAGGATAGAGGAGTGGTGCTCTATAGCTTCAAAGAGCGCAGAGGAAAGAGCAGCATGCTTTATGATATATATCCTAAAGCGCAAGGGGAGATAGTAGTATTCTCAGATGCTAATGCTATCTATGATCATCAGGCAATAAAAAAACTTGTCCGGAATTTTAATGATTCACGCATTGGAGGTGTACTGGGGAATTTGATTATTACAAATCCGGATAAATCCTCAATTAGTGAAGGCGAATCTATTTTTAAGAAATACGAGAGTATTCTAAGAAATGCTAATACCAAACAGCTGGCTATTGTCGGTGCTGATGGAACCATGTTTGCGATCAGAAGGGAATTGTATTTTCCGATTAGCCCGGATAGAGGAGATGATTTTGAGCTGGCGATAAGAATACGCATTAAAGGCTATGCCATGGTATTTGAACCAGAGGCGATTTCATATGAGAGGGCATCAACTGATTTCATTTCTGAAATCAGCCGAAAAAGAAGAATTGTTTCCTGGTTTTTAAAGAGTTCTTTTATGCTGCTTTGGGAGATGTTGATCGGCCTGCGCTGGTTTCTTATGTTTCAGGTTATTTCAAATAAACTGTTTAGATGGTTTTCCCCCTATTTTTTAATTCTACTTTTTTTGAGTTCATGTAAGCTATCAACTGCGCATATTTTTTATCAAAGCGCTTTATATATGCAGATAGTGTTTTATGTCATGGCTGTTTTAAACGGTATTTTAATTAAAAAAGCAGACAATAAATTTCAGAAAGTTTTGAGAATGCCGTTTTTCTTTCTTGTGTTTAACTATGCTTTTTTAATAGGTACAATTGAAGGCATGTTTATGAGTCAAAAGCCTTTTTGGAAGAAAGTTCGCTAGAAGTACGAGGAAATTTATGAAAATTATATTTGATGCAGGTGATCCGTGGGTGCAGTATTTAAAAAAGCTTAATGATCTAACGTCTGAATATTCCGCTAAGTATCTTTGTGAGATAGGAGGAGGTGCGTTTCCGGCCATATCGCTTGATCAGATTAAAAAAGAGGGTATTGAATATACGGTTTTTGATATTTCACGTACTGAGCTGGATAGGGCGCCGGATGGATATGTCAAAGTGCAAGGAGATATTTGCGATCCAGAGCTTAAGGATGAGGGAAAGTATGATCTGATATTTTCCAAAATGCTTGCAGAGCATGTGCGGGATGCTAGAATTCTTCATGCAAATGTTTATAAGCTTTTAAAACCAGGCGGAATTGCTTTGCACTTTTTTCCTACACTCTATGCGTCGCCTTTTGTTATTAATAAAATTATTCCGGAGTTTTTAGCAAAAATTCTGTTTAAGCTTTTTGTGCAAAATGATCCTATTGAACATAAAAGATTCTCTGCTTATTATAACTGGTGCCGGGGGCCGATCAAGGCTCAGATCGATAAACTTGAGAGCCTGGGCTTTGAAATAGTTGAATACCGGGGTTTTTTCGGTCATAAATATTATAAAAAAATACCGGTTTTAAGGGATTTGCATAAGTTGATGATCGGATTTCTAATGCATTTTCCGAATCCATATCTTACTTCTTTTTCGTTTGTGATTTTAAGGAAACCATTGTCTTTTTAATAACATGCAACAATTTAACTTGTTTTTTCTTCGGAATCAGGCTGATATGCTGAAAGATATAAGTTTAAACAATGGGAATAAAGAAATTAAATAAAAGATTTAGAAATGCTTGACAGATTTCTTTATATTAATTAATAATATTACACGGGTTTTTTAAAGGTGCATTTGTGTTAAAGGAAGGGAAAAGTGAGGTATTTTTGTTAAAAAAATTTGTTCTATTTTGTGTTTTTGCTGTTTACTTGATCATTTTTCAGTCGGTTGATCCTTTGCTGGTATGTGGAGATCAATCAGTTAAATGGACATTGTCAGAAAAAATTCTGGGAGGGGGTAAGTGGACAGCTGATTGCTCCATGAATAGGCAAAAATTTCACTCCGGTGAAGATGTTTCTTTAGATGTCCATTTGGAGATAAAATCCGAAGAGTTTCTGAAATATAAACAAATCTTAAAAGAATTAAAACTTGTATTAATAACAGAAAGAATTTTTGATGCTAAAGGCCGGCCTCATCTGATCAATAATAACTTCATGTCAACTGTACTTACTCCTACTGGTATGCCTATAGAGTTTTTTTCATGGCCTCAGAGGGGGGGGAATAATAAAATATTAGGTCGCTATGAATCAGCGCTTTATCTTTCTGATTCCCAGCCGATTGAGGAAATAGAATTTGATGAAGATTCAGTAAGAGTTAAGTTTTCATTGCGGGGTAGCATTCCTCAAGATTTGCCTCCCGGGTATTACCGGTTTTATTTAGACTTTAGAGCATCTTTTGTGAAGGACAATGCAAATTATGAGGATCGGTTGTCGATAATATCACAGCTTCGTCTGGATCCGGATAATTATTTTCATGCTCCTTTTCATGAACAGCTGCCTCTTTCTCAAAAAAAATATACTTCTCCTGTTTTTATAGTTGGAAAACCGCATTCTCCTAAAATGGTTTGGATGCTGTTTATGGATAGAGTGGAAATGGGTACGCAGGGTATTGTTTGTGAAGAAGATAAAAATAATTTTCGCCTATCACCGCGGCACAGTGTGTCGAATAAGTTTATTGTTCGTGCGGGAGAAGTGCTGAATATTGAGCCGGATTTTCCTACATTGTTTGCTGATAAAGCAGGTCTTTCTTTTGTAGAAAAAATACTTCCTTTTTGTGTGCTGATACCCTTGGATTATAAAAGCGGCAGATTTTCAGCTAGGGTTACATTGCCGGATGGAACGATTAAGAAATTGGGAAAAAAACCCTTTAGAAAACAATCCGGTACGGGGGGAAGCTCTGGTACTGATAGTTTTCGCTTTAAATTTGACCAGTATGGGCATTATAAGATCGAAATGCGTGGATGGATAAGGGATGTTTGGGGTCACCGGTATGAAGGTGGGGGGACATACTATCTTTGGGTTGCTAATCGCTTAGCTTTCGCTACAAGTGTTAAGCCTGGGTCGCCTTTTGAAGTGGGCGATGCTTATCCCAGTTCAGTTTTTATTCATCCTCCTGTTCCTGCGAATGTAAAGATCGAGGTCAAAGAATATGTGAATTCTGAAACAGATAATGTTAAAGAGTGGAAATTGGAGGGAAAAGCAAATAGATTTGGATATTTTTATTCTAAAGAAAAAATTTTATTCAAAGATCAAGGGGAATATATTGCCCGAGTGTCTGCTGAATATAAGAGTCCTGATGGAACATTATGGATGGGAGCTCAGGTCGGTAGTTGTGTTATTGCCGCGCAAGATACAAAATTGATAGTACATGGAAAGAAGTTTAAGCGCCCCATGAATCCGCTGGTTAAGCCGAAGGCTCGTTTTAATTTACTTACAGAAGGGCGTATCTCTGACGGAAAAGAGATTGAACCAGAGAAAATGGATTATACAAACTGTACCAATTTACCATTGCCTTATTATAGCGGTGATGTAATGTATGTTGCTTCTACTCCTGACGGAGCGAATGCTATTGATGCTTTGCTTATGGCAGAAATGCCGGATCAGGAAGAGCTAATTACAAGGTCGGATAATGATATCTATACATATGATTTTCCTGAGAAATTTACAACTCAGGCATATTTTTATTGCTCAGCGATAAGACCAGGAATAATGACACGTACATTTGTTGCAGATCCAAGCGCTATATTCAGGGATAGTTACTGGACGACATCTCCAGCATATAATTCTTTTGGCAATCAGTTTAATGCTAATAAATACGGTGACTCTCCTCAGGATTCATATCGTTTTATGGGAGGGTTTGTATATAGAAATTTAAAAGAAAACAAAACTCATTATGGGATATATTCATCAATAGCATTGGTAATTCCAAAAGGCTCGAATTCGAATCGTATTGTTGCGCCGCTTTTGGAACCTTTGCTGGAGGTTAAAGGCCGGGAATTTTTTATTTTTGAAGCGGGCGCTCCGACACAGGGCGTTATATACGAAATTGGTGACCCTTTAGGTATCGGCGGGTTTGTTTTTCCTTCTATTCCTGGAATTAATTGTACGAAAACAATTGTTTATCCTGATGGCAGAGAGTTTGTTTCAAACGGGGCAAGCAACAAAATCGGGATTTTAAAAATGTTCCCTAAGATGACGATTGCGGATATGCCCGGGGTATATAGAATTAAGGAAAGATGCTGGAAAAACAATAAAGGCGGGGATGTGGTTGGTACAGGCGATGGGGAATATAATATTTACGTTGATGATCAGAGTTCTGAAAAATATTTTCACTTTCAACTGCCGAATTACTTTCGAATGAATCCGGATAAAGGATTGCAATTGCTGGGTAAAATATCGAAAGAAGTGGAAGATGCCAGACTGACATATTCAATTATAATGCCGGGAGCGGTCATGGACGAGGGAACTCTTTCCATATTAGATGGAAAGTTTGATTATGATTTTTTGCCGGAAGAATTTAATGCGCAGTTTCCTAATTATGACCTTTATGGGATTGATTATACTGTAAATTCTAAAAGTTATGTTTCTATGCCTGATATTAAAGGCTTTGTTCCTAATAAAAAGCAGCTGGTGGACCTTGTGATGATGACGTTTTTTTTAGAAGGAAAAGATGCTAAAACTAAAAAGAACCTTTACGATGTCACTACGGTAATGCTTAGGGGTTCACAGGGTTTTGTAAAAGAATATTAATGAAATAATTGGATGAAGGTTGATTATTGTGGAAAAGAAAAAAGTTATTCTATGTGTATTTTATCTTATGATAAGCGGTTTATTTTTGAATATTTTTTTGTCTGCTGGGTCATCATTAAAGTTCACTGCAGAGGAAATGCTTAAGGAAAAGTGTTCTAGATGCCATGATCTGAAGAGAGTATTTAATCTTAGAAAACGACCAGAGCAATGGAAGATTACTGTAAATAGGATGCAAAATAAAATGTCGGATAGGATAGGGATAGAAGATGCAGAAAAAATCAATCTTTTCCTGAGTGGCAGTTATGGGATTGATTCTCAAGAGTTGTTTAATGATTTATGCCTTAGCTGTCATAATCGAGTAGATAAAGCCAATGTGTTTAATGAAATAAAAACTAAGAGTGCCTGGGCCAGAGCAATAGAAAGGATGAGACACAAATTTCATTTTTTAATCGGTGTTGATGACGCGGATCAAATATATGAATACTGGACAAACCCCGTAAACAATAAAAATCTAAAGTTAAAGATAACAAAGCGGGATAAGCAGGAAAAAGTTTTTGAAAATAAATGTGCAAGATGCCATTCTATAGGGTTTCTTAAAAATAAAAAAATAAAAGCAGAAGACCTCAAGCGTTTATTAATCAGAATGCAAGCTAAGAGCCCTGAGCTAATCAATGACAGGGAATTTAAAATGATTGACCTGTATCTGCGGTATAGTGATTAGGTACTATAGACTTGCCTAATTCGTAGATCTTGTTTACTGTATAATATTGCGATCTAAACTTCTGTATTGTATGGCCTCAGCTATATGCTCAGAATTGATATCTGTCCTGCCTGCTAAATCCGCAATTGTTCTAGATACTTTTAATATTTTATCATATGCCCTGGCTGATAGGCCCAGCTCATCGATAGCCATCCTTAGCAGTTTTTTCGATGCAGTATCTAGGTTGCATTGTGATTTTACCTGAGCGTGGGACATATAGGCATTTGCGTAAATTTTGCTTTTTTTAAAGCGTTTATACTGTATTTTCCTGGCCTTATCAACTCTGGTTTTTATCTGAGCTGAGGAAACTCCGTTCGGTTCATCCGCAAGCTGCTTGTAATCAACCGGAGGTACTTCAATATGAATATCAATTCTGTCCAGAAGCGGGCCTGAAATTTTAGAGCGGTATTGCTCTATCCGATAGGGGGAACATCTGCATGTTTTTGTCGGATGAGTGAAAAACCCGCACGGGCATGGATTCATTGCGCAGACAAGCATAAAGCGAGAGGGAAAGGTCAAAGAGCGTGCGGCACGAGATATGGTTACAAATCCGTCTTCAAGCGGCTGGCGTAATGATTCTAAAACATTTCTTTTGAATTCAGGTAGTTCATCAAGAAAAAGTATCCCGTGATGTGCTAGGCTTACCTCGCCTGGTCTGGGATTAGACCCGCCTCCGACAAGAGCTATGTCGCTTGTTGTGTGATGCGGGCTGCGAAAGGGTCGTTTGCCTATAAGCGCCTGGTTTTTGTTTAATAGCCCGCTGATACTGTATAGCTTAGTTGTTTCAATCGCCTCTTCCAGGCTAAGAGAGGGGATAATCGTAGGAATTCTTCTAGCCAGCATTGTTTTGCCTGAACCAGGCGGGCCGATCAGCAGTATATTATGATTTCCGGCCACAGCGACCTCTAAGGCTCTTTTAACAAAACCCTGGCCTTTTACATCAATCATATCTATTTCATAACTAGAATGCCTTTTTAATTCGGTTTTTGCCGTTGCTTTTTGTGGCGGGATTTCAATTTCTTTACTAAGAAAACTAACAGCTTGCGTGAGATTTGATATAGGATAAACTGGAGCATTGCTGACAATGGCAGCTTCTTTTGCGTTCTCCCTGGGTACAATGATGCACTTTTTCATGTCCCTGATCCCCAGGATCATAGAGAGCATACCGTTTACCGGTTTTACTGTTCCATCAAGAGATAGCTCGCCTAATATAATGAATTCCCTTAAGCTTTCTTGGGGGATAACACCATTTGCGCCTAATATACCCAGAGCAATAGGTAGGTCATAGGCAGAGCCTTCTTTTTTAGTATCAGCCGGTGCAAGATTAATGGTCAGTCTTTTGACTGGAAAGCTAAAACCACTGTTTTTTATGGCAGAACGTACCCTGTCCTTAGCCTCTTTAACTGCTGTATCCGGCAATCCAACTACTGATATCTGAGGCAGGCCTTTGGCTACATCTGCTTCAATTTCAACAAGATAACCGTTTATTCCTGATATGCCGGCACTAAAAGCTTTAGCTAACAAAAAAACCTCGCTTTTTATATAATCGCTTTGTCTAATAACAATAAATTGATTATAGTTTTAAGCTGTTTTTAAGTCAAGAAAAAGTTGCTTTTTTATAAAAAGTGTATTATAATTATTTAACTATGGAACTTCAAAAATTTAATTTTTTTTCACAAGTAATTGGAAATAGAATAATTTGGGCTTCTTTCTTTTCATGGGGGCTAGCTCAAATTATAAAAATAATTTCCGGGATCATAAAGGAAAAACGTTTTGATTTTAAGTGGCTAATGATGACTGGCGGTATGCCCAGTGCTCATTCTGCAGGTGTAAGCGCTTTAGCAACAGCAGTTGGTATGTTTTCCGGTTTTGACAGTATAGTTTTTGCGATAACGGCAATATTTGCTATGATAATTATGTTTGATGCGCAAGGATTGAGAAGAAGCACCGGACGCCAAGCAGAGGCTTTAAATAAGATGATGGAAGAGATCTATGTTAAACATGAATTCAAGCAGGAGAGATTGCTGGAACTTATCGGCCATACACCGGTAGAGGTGTTTATGGGGGCTATTTTGGGAAGCGTTGTTGCCGTTTTTGTGGTAACTTTATAATAAGATTGAAAGGGGAAGGAATGAAAAGGAGAATAATTGTCACTGTAATAGCGATCATTGCTGTTTTTTTTCTTATTAGAATGGCTGGATGTGGAAAAAAGAAAGAAGCGCCAAAGAATGAACTTGTACAGCAATCTGAACTTGTTTTTGATGAAGCTGTAACTTTGAGCAAAAAAAGCCCTGAACAGGCTATAGTGGCTTTTGAGAATATAGTAAATAATTTCCCGGAAAGTGTCCAGGCACAGAAAGCTTTAGTAAAAATTGTTGAGTTTTATAATAAAAATGATGAGATTGCTCTTGAAAAAGATGTTTTGATTAAATTAATTAATTCCTACCCGGACGGTGATTTTACCCCAGATGCCTTAAATAGAGTAGGAGAAATAAACATAAAAATGCTTTTTTCAAAAGCTCAGACGAAAAACAGCATTATTTATGAAGTCCAACCAGGGGATTCGCTTTATAAGATAGCCCAAAAGTATAAAACAACCGTAGAGCTGATAATGAAAGTTAACGGACTGAAGAATTCATTGATCAGGCCTGGGATGAAGCTCAAAATTGTTACCTCTGTTTTTAAAATAGTGGTTAGTAAAACCAATCTTGATTTAAAGCTGATTGCAGACGATGAAGTTATTAAAGTCTATCAGGTTGGCATCGGTAGCGATAATTCCACTCCTGTCGGGCAGTTTAAGATTCTCAATCGTATCGTTGATCCGGTTTGGTATAAAACAGGTGCCATTGTGGCTGCCGGCAGCGATGAAAATATTTTAGGTACGCGTTGGATGGGGATATCCGAACCTGGGTATGGAGTGCATGGAACAGTTGATAAAGGGCCGATACAGAATCAAAAAACCCAGGGTTGTATTAGAATGATGAATAGTGATGTTGAGGAATTATTTAATATTGTGCCGGTAAATACAGAAGTTATCATTAACGATTAAAAGAGAAAAATAGCTATGAATGGAACTGGACTGGATTTTGAAAAACCAATTGTAGAACTTGAAAAAAAAGTTGCTGATCTTAAGAAATTTTCTAATAGCAAAGGGATAGATCTCTCTCATGAGATAGTAACCTTAGAAAAAAAACTTGAGCAGGTAAAACATGAAATTTTCGATAATCTTACTGCTTGGCAGAAAGTGCAGATAGCACGTCATCCGAAAAGGCCGTATACCATGGATTATATAGAAATGGTGTTTACTGATTTTCTTGAACTGCATGGAGATCGAGCTTTTAGAGATGATTTGGCTCTCATCGGTGGACTGGCAAAATTGGATGGTAAAAAGGTTATGGTATTGGGCCATCAGAAGGGTCGTGATACAAAGGAAAATCTGGAGAGAAGTTTTGGCTGTGCGCATCCGGAAGGATATAGAAAAGCTATGCGGTTAATGAATCTTGCGGCTCGTTTTAAGCTGCCGATCATTACGTTTATAGACACTCCTGGCGCTTACCCTGGAGTCGAGGCTGAAGAGCGAGGGCAGGCAGAGGCAATTGCTTATAATCTCAGGGAGATGTCTCAATTAGCAGTTCCGATAATTATAGTTATTATTGGAGAAGGCGGTTCCGGCGGGGCATTGGGCATTGGAATAGGTGACAAGATCTGTATGCTTCAGAACTCCTATTATTCCGTGATTTCTCCTGAAGGATGTGCTGCAATACTATGGAGAAATAGAGCAAATGCCTCTGATGCGGCAGCGGCTTTGAGGATTACTTCTGATGATCTGCTTGGATTCGGGATTATTGATGAGATTGTGCCAGAGCCTTTAGGTGGGGCGCATCGTGATTATAATTTTACTGCCTCAGCATTAAAAAGTGTACTTAAGAAGAATTTGAATGTATTATCAAAAATACCAGCGGATGAACTTGTGGTAAAACGCTACGAAAAATTCAGAAAGATGGGTGATTGGGATGAATAGTTTGAAGATTTTTTTCGATGATAAAGTGCAAAAACAATCATCTTGGTATCTTAGGGGGAAGGATATCCTGAGTGATGGTATTATGCGCAGGGGAGTAGGTATGATCGCTTTTCTTCTGCTTACTATGGCTGGGGCTTTTCTCTACTTTCCGCTGCCGATTACGCCTGTGCCCTTTACTATGCAGACATTTTTTGTCCTGCTTTGCGCTGCTTTTTTGCAAAAGAAAGATGGCCTAGCTACTCAGGCCGCTTATGTAGGCATGGGTGCTTTGGGTCTGCCTGTTTTTGGCGGAGCTGTGGGCGGGATAATGAGACTATTGGGGCCAACCGGAGGGTATTTACTGGGTTTTGCGGTTTGTATTTATGTTGTATCAACCTTGCTGGATAAATTCAGAAGTAAAGGTTCTCTTACTTTTCCTAATATCCTTTTATCATTTACATTAGGGATTGCCTCTATTTATCTGTGCGGCGGATTGTGGCTTTCTTTTATAACAGGACTTTCTTATGAGAAGGTTATTACTTATGGGATAATGCCTTTTATTGCTGGTGATGTATTGAAGGTTATTTTTGCGGCAATTTTATTCCACTCGTCAAATAACAGAATAAGAAATCTTTTTAAAGCATAAAAAAACACTAAAAAGCGGATCAAAATGTCTTGGGCAATAGCTCCGTTTTTTTTATGAATATTAAACTTGAGGATAAAATGATTAAATTAGATGCAAAACAATCAAAGGCTTTGGATAAAAAGGCGCAGGAAGAATATGCTATCCCCGGATTGATCTTGATGGAGAATGCTGGATTACGGGCATATGAGGTGGCATCTGAAATTCTAAAAAAAGTAAAGTCAAAAAGTGTATTTATGTTCTGCGGTCCAGGGAATAATGGCGGTGACGGCTTTGTTGTGGCAAGGCATTTATTGAACAATAATATAAAGGTCCACGTTTTTTTACTTACCAAAGGTGACAATGTTAAAGGGGAAGCTTTAATTAATTATGCAATTCTAAAAAAAATAGGAGCGCAGATAATAGTTTTGCCAGGAGTTCCCTATTTAAAAAAAGCCTCACTGGCTTTGAATAAAGCTGGCTTAATCATAGATGCGATATTTGGGATTGGTCTTAATAAAAAAATTAGCGGGTTTATTGAAAATATCATAATAGATATTAACAGATCTGATGTCCCGGTACTTTCACTGGATATCCCCTCAGGACTCTGCGCTAGTTCAGGGAAAGTGTTAGGCTGTTGTATAAAAGCGGATGCCACAGTAACATTCGGGGCATCTAAAAAAGGGTTTTATAAGGGGCAGGGACCTAGCAAAGCTGGCAAGGTAACTGTTGTTGATATTAGCTGGCCGAAGGCTCTGTTAAACGCAAAAAAGTCCTAGCCTTAAAAAAGAGTATATATGAATGGCACAGCCGCAGGATTATTTGCAGTAAAAATAATCAAAATCCCCACTAGTAATAAGACAATAATTATGGGGCTCATCCACCAGATCTTATTTTCCCACATGAATTGAAAAAGTTCCTGAACGATTTTTAATCTGTTTTTTATGTTTTTAAGCATTTTTCCCTTCATTCCTTTTTTCATCTTTCTCAATTATAAAATTTCCCATGACCAGAAGGTCCAAGCCGGTATTAATAAAAGTATTATAAGCATTTTCGGGAGAATTTACAATAGGTTCTCCTTTTAGATTAAAAGATGTGTTAAGCAGCAGAGGTATACCTGTTTTCTCTTTAAATTTTTCTACTAGTTTATAGTAAAGCGGATTCCATATTTTAGTGATTGCCTGAACTCTGCCGCTGCCTTCGTGGTCGACAGCCGGTATTAGCTTTCGTTTTTCCTCTTTTATGGGTAGGACCATGAGCATATAGCGAAAAGGATAAAGATTCCTATTCTTAACAATGAAAAAGCTCTCTAAATCGCTTTGGCATATTACAGGGGCAAAAGGACGAAAAGGCTCTCTGAATTTTATTTTTAGATTTACAATATCCTTCATGCCTTTATTTCTTGCATCGGCAATTATGGAGCGATTGCCTAAGGCCCGCGGGCCCCATTCACTTCGCCCCTGGAACCAGCCGATAACCTTAGCCTGTTCTATTTTCTGCACACAAAAATCAAGCAATTCGTCCTGGCTTTTAAACTGGCGAAAAGGGATAGAGGATTTATTTAGGAAATTCAGTATTTGATTATCTGTGTATCCTTTACCAAGATAGGCATGTTCTAAAACAAAATTACGTTCTTGATCAAGAACATGATGATATACATAAAGCGCAGATCCAATAGCCGCGCCGCTATCACCTGGCGCCGGCTGGATAAAGATATCCTCAAACGGTCCTTCTCTTAAAAGCCTGCCGTTTGCCACAGAATTCAGGGCAACTCCGCCTGCAAGGCAAAGGTTTTTCATGCCTGTTTGCTCATGGAGATAAACAGCCTGTTTAAGAATGATTTCCTCTGTAACCGCCTGAATGCTTGCCGCAATATCTGCATAAAACTGATTTTCACTACAAAGCGCATTATAATTTGCTGGCCTTTCCCCAAAGTAGGAAGGGTATTCAAACCCAGCTGTGAAAAAATCCCGGTCTATAGAACGGGGTTTTCCGAATAAATCAACGAATTTCTTGCTATAGCTGTGGGTCAGGGAATAGTGATATGAAAAATATTTCATATTAAGGTCAAAAGAACCGTCATCATGCAGCTTAACAATATTATTAAAGATTGTCTCTTTAAACCGAGGCTTGCCATAAGCAGCCATGCCCATAACCTTGTATTCACCTTCATTGACCTTAAATCCCAAAAAAGCCGTAAAAGTGCTGTATAAGAGTCCGATTGAATTAGGGAAATTGATTTGTTTGAATAAGTTGATTTTATTCTTTGATCCTGTTCCAAGCGTGCCTGTAGCCCATTCGCCTACACCGTCAATAGTCAATATAGCGGCTTCTTCATAGGGAGATACGAAAAATGTACTCGCGGCATGGGAGATATGATGTTCGGTAAAAAGAATTTTATCTGATTTAATGTCCAGCTCTTGTCGAATAATATATTTTATCCAAAGTTTTTCCGCCAGCCAGTTTTTCATTGCCTCAGCGAATACACCGGCAGATTTAGGGTAGGTGTTGATGATATTTTTGAGAATTCGTTCAAATTTTAAAAAAGGTTTTTCATAAAAGACAACATAATCTATTTCCGCTGAGCTTATCCCGGCAAACTCCAGACAAAAATCTATAGACTTTTTTGGAAAGCCGAAATCATGTTTTTTTCGCGTAAAGCGCTCTTCTTCTGTTGCGGCGATAACCGTTCCGTCCTTAATCAAGGCGGCGGCCGCATCGTGGTAAAAGCAGGATAGTCCGAGGATGTACACTAGAATTGTCTCCTTAGGCTATCAATGCTGTCATTTTTCTCTTGTAGATCAATCCAGCACCCGGATGTTTGAGAGGATTTTTTCCTAAACATATCTCTTACTACAAAACCCAGGCGATAGGGGAGGATAATCACAAAATAAATGATCTGCAGCAGTATTTTTATTTGAAAATTTGCAAAACGAATAGCAAATCTCTTCCACTTTTCGAAGAATTTTTTCATAATAACCGCATTATAAAGTATCTACTCCCCAAAGTCAAACATCCCCCCTTTTTTTTACCCTTGCTCCCACCCCCGGGGTGGTAGTATAATTATAAATGGTAGGTAAACTAGGTGATAGGAGAGGGATCAATGAAAAGACAGAATGTTTTGTGTAACGGCGGCATTTACCATGTTTATTCAAAAAGTATTGCTGGGTATAAAATATTTAATATTAAAAATGATTTTTATAGGATGATAGAGCTATTTAAGTATTATCGCATAAAAAATACTGGTGTGAAATTTTCTAAATTCTTGGAAATTAAAAATATGGAAATTTTCAATGAAAAACATTTTAGTAGCAAAGATTTGTTGGTGCAAATAATAGCATATTGCATTATGCCGACACATATCCATCTTGTGCTTATGCAGCTTCAAGACAATGGAATCCCTGTTTTTATGGGGAATATTTTAAATAGCTATTCTAAGTTTTTTAATATAAAGGCATCGCGGAAAGGACCTTTGTGGGAAAGCCGGTATAAAAATGTATTAGTAGAAACTGATGAGCAACTGATGCATTTAAGCAGATATGTTCATTTGAATCCAGTAACAGCTGGATTAGTGGAAAATTCAAAAGACTGGAGTTATTCCTCTTTTAAAGAATATCTTAACGAGGTTAAGGATGAAGAAAAAATTTGTGATTTTGATAGTATCATGGAATTTAAAGGAATTAATTATAAGTATTTTGTTGATTCTCAAAAAAATTACCAGAGAGAATTGAGCAAGTTAAAGGGGCTCTTGTTGGATTAATCAAAGGCGTCTGAACTTTCACCCCATACTCCCACTCCCGGGGTGGGAGTATGGGGTGGGTATAGATTGACAATGGTGGCTTGTTATGGTAATTTAGAATTGATGAAGAGATATTGTCTTATCGTCCTATGTTTGATGGTTTTTGCAAGTGGTTGCGGGCCTAGGTTTGTTAGCCGGTACGCATCCATGGAAAAGCAAAAATCGTATGTCAGTGTGAAGTTTGAGCTGGATACTCAGGAGTATATCGGTAAAACACGCCAGGAAATGATCGATATGTTGGGCAAGCCGGTACAGATTTTTGATAAGACTACTGAAGGAGTTGAGGCTGAAACATGGATTTACTATCCGGAATTGTCTGACAACTTTGTAGCAATTATAATTTCTTTCCAAGGCGAGAAAGTCAAAAAGGCGACTTACGAATCAGTAATATGACCGTCTTGTCTTATTAAAATTTACTTATTTGAATAATCCATCCAAGGCTTTGAATATCTGTTTACCCACTTCTTTTTTTACCTGTGAGCCTATTCTGTCCCTCATGAACTTGCTTATATCTGGTTTTGGTTTGGTGAGCGTTCCTTTTACATCAAGCTCGGTAAAATACTCATCATTATCAAAAGTAAAGAATTTATCCAGTACCTGCGAGCTGGTCTGGGCTGCGGATTCAGGGCTTAAGATAAGTTTTACTATTATATCAAGGCTCTGATCTAGGTTAATATCGCCCCTGGCTACTATGCGGGCTTCAGGTCCAATAATATTTGTGTCCTCAGTATGTACATTGCTGTTCTTTAACTTTAATGTGCCTTGGGCCTTGTTTACCTCAAATTCGCTGAGAAAATTCAGCCCGATTAGTCCTCCGATAGAACGCATTAATTCCAGCCCTGATATCTGTGCTTGCTCAAGATTGAACTCAATCCCAGACTCGATTGTATCCAGGTTTGTTCCTAGTCCTAAAAAATCTGCGTTTATTGAAAAAATACCCTTATGGGATTGAGCAATGATCTTTGAGTCTTCAATAAGCTTTCCGATATCTACTTTTTCTAGCTTTGCCGTTCCATTGTATTTGAAGCTATTGTCTGAGAATTCAGCATTTGCTTTTAAATCAAGCATGCCATCATAGCTGTTTGTTTTTGCAATCAGCCCTAAAATACCGTTGTTTAAATCAGCCGAGATATCAATATTGCTTAGTTTTATCTTTTTAACAGAAAGTTCTTCTGATTTAATAACTGTATTTATATTCATTTGCTGCCATTGAGAAACCGGACCGGATGCCTTTACTTGTGCATCCACAGTTCCGGTGAGGTCCAGTTCATCAAGCGTTTTCTTGAAATCAAAGGGAAGCTTGTTTAAATCTTCTAGAGCAATATTTGTTTTCAATATTAAATCAACTGTGGGGTTTTTTAATGCTGATTTAATGCTTCCATTGGCCGTTGCTTCGATAGTTTTATACACAAGTTTTAAATTTTTAAGTTCTATGTCCGTATTTATATATTGCATTTGAAGTTCAGCCTGGGCTTTATCAATAGCAATGTTATTCATCTTAGCGTTTAAAAATGCGATTGTCCCTTTGAGATCCGCATTTAAATTCTCAGGAGATATGCCATTTCCCTTAAGAGTGAACTGTGTTGAAAGCAGCCCCTGGAAGCCATCAGGCAGAATTTTTGTTTTAAGAGAAAAGTCTTCCATATCAATATCTTCAATCTTAAAAGAGGAATTGAAAATGAGGTTCTTCATGTCCGCAAGGTCTAAGTAAGCCTTTGCAGATAATTCTCCTTTATAAAGGCCTATATTTAGCTCTGAAATATCTAATTTCATCTGTTTGAACTGTCCCTTGAGGTCAAATGTGTCCAGTTTGAACTGGTTTATGCTGGTATCCGGGGAGCTAAGTTTAAAAGCCAGATCAAGGCTTTGATATTTAAGCAGCTTTCCGGAAAGATTCAGATCAAAGATGGGTTTACCAGCTAATTCTAGGTTCTCGGGGATAGCAAGGAATCCATATGCCTTGAGTTTTTCAAGATCAGTATTAAGAATAAAGGCAAGTTTAGCAAAAGGCTCTCGGATATCAGTAATTCTGCCATCAACAATAAGTGAAGTAGTAGCGTCATCTAGCGTAAGCTTTTTAATTATGATATTTTTAAGGTCTTTAAAGATCATATCAACGGTTAAATCAAGGGGCTGTGCCAAAGCGATCTTATCAAAAATAATATTATCAAGCATTGCATCTGTCTGTATTTTTATAGTGCTTAGATCCAAGGCATCGCCTTGAGCTTGAATGTTAACATTAATATCGCTCATGATATTCTGGGCAAGGTCCGGTGCGAATTTTTCTTTGAATAGTTCTGCCTTAATATTACGGATCTTTATCTGCGCATTAAAAGGTAATTTTTTGCTGCCAATATTTACGTCTGCATAGGCTTTAAGTTCGCTTTTTAAAAAAACCGCTTCCAGGCTCTCCAATGTGGCTTTAGCGTTTTTTAAAACAGATGTTATTTTAATGTCACTAATCTCATAATCAAGCAAAGAGACTTTGGGACAGGTGATCCCGATCGTCCCAGTAAGGGCAGGGATATCTTTTAATGGGCCTTCAAGGGCAATGCTTGCCTTGACCAGTCCTTGGGGGTTAAGAGTAACCAGGGTGTCTTTTATGGATAAAGGAAGCTTTTTTAAATCTTCCAATGCAAGGCTGATATCCGCATTGATCTGGGCATTCGCAGTATTTTTGAGATCATCAATCTCCCCTTGAGCACTTAATTGTATATTATTATAATTGGCCTTTAGCTCTTTAATGCTTAAATTTTCTCCCGATAGCTTACAGCTTAAATTGAATTTTAAAGGAAAAAGCTCGCCCTGCAAAATGAGTTCCGGGTTTTTAAAATCATTGATTAGAATCTCAAGCTTTGCAGCTTCATTGTTGATTTTACCCTCGATATCATAGCTGACCAAAGAGTTTTTAGAAACTGCGATATGCCCGTTTATATTCGCAATATTCCCAAGCGTGGGTATGCCTTTGATATTGATTTTTTGTAGTTTTATATTGCCTCCCCAGTCAATATTCTCTTTATTCTTTAAATCCAGTTTTAGAAGAAAGTCAGATTTCATAACACCTGTGAGTGTAATAGGGTTCTGTTCTAACTTTATGTCATCTATCGAGATATTTAAAGGGATTTGTGGGGTATTGCTGTTTTTTTTCCAGGATTGGAAAATCTTTCTATATGATGGATCAATTTCTATCTGTGAGCATTCAAGCATTATATTCTTTGAGCCTGGAGAATAAAGGATAGGCTGGTTTATAAGAACCGTGCCTTGTCGATTAATGTCTATGCTGGCGATGCTGAGCTCTTGTTTGAGTTGTGCCTTAACTTCATTGCATATCTTTGGGATTATGACCTTGGGTATTATTACTAATCGTAATAAAAAATAGCTACCGACTATTATCAAAGCGATGATCGTAAGAAATGTGAATAAGCCGCCAAGGGCAGATGATTTTTTCATAACATGCTAATTATATATAATAAGGGTTTTTTTTCCAATACTTAATTTAAAGTAAATGATTCTGATCGGATATTTTGACGATTTTCCAACTCTCGGGGTTGGAATATGGCAGGGAGAGGGGATTGCTTTGATTTTATGTCTTGACACAATCTATTATAAGGCATAAAATAATTATAGGTAAGACAGTATTTAAATTACTTTTTATGGATAAGGAGTGATAGTTATGTCTGTCGCGAGAGCAGTAAAAGAACGAAGAGAGTATTTTAGAAAAAATTCAGATTTTCCAGTTCAATCAAGGCAAATGCTTCAAGAAAGTACTGGAACAATTCACAACTCAATGACGCTTGATTTTAGCGAAAGCGGTTTGCAGCTTTCGTCTTTTCATTTTTACCCCGTGAACTCAAGGATGATTCTTGATATATTCCCCCTATATGACATGGAACCGATACGTAGTGTAGGCAGGGTAGTCTGGATAGAGCAGGTTCCATATCAGGAAAGATACAAGATCGGTATTGAGTTTTCTGAGATGAATGACGAAAGACGTGATCATCTTAAACAGATAGTAAGCGTTGAAAACGCTTAAATCTCCTCTGAACTCTGCACTCTTTAGCAGTTCAAGAAGTATAGGTTATCTTCTTTTTTCCTAAACCATCGGTAATATCTGGAGAATTGACATTAATGTTTTCATGTGTTATAGTTATATCCACAAAAAATGAAAGGTAGCCTGAATAAAATGAAAAAGATAACCTGTTTTATTATTGCAATTTTAATATTAATTCCAAGTCAATGCTATGGATTCTGGGTTTGGTCTCCCAAGACCGCTAAATGGAGCAATCCTGCGTATCGGAATGCTAAAACCCCTGAAGGTCAGTTTGAGTGGGCTATGGGTTTTTTTCAAAATGAGAACTATAAAAGGGCTGTTTCCCCGCTACGTAAGATTATGAAGCGATTTCCTGAATCCAGCTTTGCTCCTGAGGCGGAGTTCCATCTCGCAGTTTGTTATGAAAAACTCAAAAATCCCTACAAGGCATTTAAAATATACCAGAATGTGATCGATAAATATCCTCTGAACAAGCGCCTGGATGAGATAGTGGAAAAACAATATTTAATAGGGGAGAAGTTCTTAAACTTAAGGAATTATGACCTGGCAAAAAAAATATTTGATCAGGTGCTTGTTAACGCGCCTTATAGCAAAGTCTCAGATGTTGTTCAGTATAAGGTTGGTTTATGTCAGTTGAGAATGCGCAAATACAAAGATGCAAGTGAGGAATTTGAGTATCTTATCGAGAATTATGGTTTCAGTCCTTATGTTGATGATGCTACTTATCAGATCGGGTTGTGCTCTTTTAAGATCTCATCGGCGGTCAAGGATTATGATGTTTCCTTAATAGATAAGGCGATTGATGATCTGGAATACTTCTTGAGAAGGTTTAAAACAAGTGTTTATGTTTCTCAGTCAGAGAGTCTGCTTAATAAATTGAAACATAAAAAAGCCGAAAGGTTGTTTAATATTGCTTATTTCTATGAGAAACAGAAGAAGCCGGTGGCAGCGATCAAGTACTATGAGCAGATCGTATACAGCTTTAATAAAACTTCCTGGGCAAAAAAGGCGGGCCCCAGACTCAAGCAATTAAGGTCTATCTAAGGATTTACTTCTTGAACCTGTCCTGAACTTTGGACAAGCAGAATATTGGGTGGAAATTCTAGTGAAAAGAAATATACTATTTAATATCCTCTTATGTTGTATTTTATTTGTTGGCGGGTGCGGCTATACGACAAAAGCCTATTATCTGCCCAGCTCCATTGAAAGTGTTTATATCCAAACACTTGTCAATCAGACTGAAGAGCCTAACTTGGAGAATGAATTAAAAACAAAACTTATTGCTGCTTTTCAAGATGATGGACATTTGAATATTGCTTTAAAGGACCAAGCGGATGCGCTTCTTCAAGGAGAAATTATCGGTTATACCCGTGAGGCTATGCGCTATACATCGGATGAGTCTGTACAGGAGTACAGATTGAATATAAAGGTAAATTTCGAGTTTATTGACATGACATCTGGTAAGCCTATAGTCAAAGCAAATAGTTTTTCAGGCAATGCTTCTTATTATTTGAGCGGGGCTAATGCAAAATCCGAGGCCACCGCTCGAGCTGAGGCACTTGATAACCTTTCTCGTCTAATGCTAAACAAAATCATCACATTATGGTAAAGTCCTTAACATATTGGGATATCCTCAAAAATATTAAATCCAAAAAAATAGACATGCTCTATCTGTTTACTCAGGAGGAACTATTCCTAAAAAGACAGGTGGAGGAGCTGTTCAGGAATGAGATTATTGATAAAGCAACAGCTGACTTTAACTATAATGTATTTTATGCGGAAGATGCTGATATTGATGAGGTGCTGGATACCATAAAAACAAATCCATTTCTTGGTGAAAGACGTCTAGTAATATTAAAAAATATTGAAAAATATTATCCGCATGAAAAAAAGCTTACCGCATTTCTGAAAAATCCCGCACCAAAAACCGTTTTTATTATGGAAACAATAAAAAAATCATCTGATAAATTCATTAAAAAAATTACCCCATATTCAACTGAAGTATCATTCTCCCCATTGAAGGGGCCGCAGTTGAATAAATGGATATCTGAGTATGCTAAAGGCAAGGGCAAGAGGATTTCCTTTGAAGGGATAGAAATATTACTTGAAAAAATAGGCAATGAGCTTGATACGATCATTAATGCACTTAATAAGCTTCTGCTTTATGCGGGCGATAATATGATCATTTCTGAGATGGATATTGAGTCTTTGATCAAAAAGACCCGAGAAGATACGAGATTTACTTTCTTGAATGCGATCATGAATAAACAGACCGGGATTGCCCTTGAAATGGCCAGCGTCCTATCAAGGAATGGAAAGCATGCTACAGATCTTATCGGACTAATAAACTGGCAGATGAAACGAATAGAAGGCGTAAAACTACTTACGAAAAGCGGATGGACAAAAGACAAAATGGCCGCACAGCTTAAAATGACGCCTTATGTTTTTAACATTGTTCATAAACAATCAGAGCGTTTTACAAGACAGCAAATAGAGCGGGGTTTTGAGCTTTTATTGTCATCTGATCTAGCATTAAAACAGGGGCTAAAAAGCCCCGGTTTAACTTTAGAAACACTTATAGTGCAGCTGTGCACTAATAAATGATTGATCTTTTTAATGCAATTTTTAAGAAGCTTTTTCAGAACTAATCTGATGCACTTTCTTTAATAACTGTGCTTTTTTTCTGGAAGCCTTGTTTTTGTGAATCAACTTTTGGGTAACAGCTTTGTCGATCTTAGATACAAAACCGTTAACTTCTGTTTTAAGTTTTGCTGTATCTTTTGCTGCTAATAAAGAATTCATTTTCTTGTCTTCGACTTTGAAAGCTTTTTTTAGCGAAGTATTGTGCAGTTGTTTCTTTTTAGAATTTCTTAAATCTTTGATAGCTGCTTTCTTTGATGGCATATAATTTCTCCTTTCTTACGAATTTCGTAAAAATATAACACACGTGAGAGAAGATGTCAAGGGATTTAAAATGTCATAGTATTGCGTATTGAGTATTGCGTATAGAGAGAGACAATAAAATGAGTGATAAAATCAGAGATTTTAAGGATTTAAAAGTATGGCAAGAAAGCATGGCTTTAGTAAAAGAGGTTTACAGAGTTTCAATATTATTTCCTAAAGATGAGCAATTTATACTTTGTTCTCAAATGAAAAGAGCTGCGATATCTATACCTTCAAATATTGCGGAGGGATTTAGAAGAAAACACAATAAAGAATATAACAGATTTATAAATATAGCGTTAGGATCATCTTCTGAGTTGGAGACACAACTAATTTTAGCTAAAGATTTGAATTTTATTAAAGAAAATGATTTGGTGAAACTTCTTGAAAAGCTTGATTATATATGCAGAATGCTGGTAAATTTAAGTAAGAAGCTTTAAACTAACATGTATGGTATTAATTGTTTTTTGTAGTTTTTTTTAACGCAATACTCAATACTCTATACACAATACGGTTACTACTATGCTTGAACATAAAAAATTATTCAAATCAGCCGGAACCGTCAGTTTTTTCACCCTGCTTAGCCGGATTTTAGGATTTGTGCGGGATGTGATTATTGCCAGGATGTTTGGAACAGGAGCAGCCGTACAGGCCTTTGTGGTTGCCTTTCGTATCCCGAATACTCTCAGGCATTTAGTAGGAGAGGGAGCGGCCAATGCAGCGGTTATCCCGGTTTTAAGCGAATATCTGGATAAAAAGGACAATAAAGAATTCTGGCGAGTGACAAATCTTTTGCTGAGCACAGTGGTTATTATCCTAGCGGCAATCGCCTTGCTGGGGACTATTTTGGCTCCACTTCTAGTAAGAATCATTGCCTTTGGATTTGTAAATGATCCGGTCAAGATGGAGTTGACGATCCGCTTAACCAGAATAATGTTCTCTTTTATTTTCCTTATCGGTTTGTCAGCTTATCTAATGGGCATTCTGAATACCTTGAAGCATTTTGCCGCACCGGCTGCAGCATCATGCTTTTTAAATATTACCATGATTGTTTTTGGGCTTTATTTGTGCAGATATTTTCATGATCCGATAATCGGGATGTCAATTGCTGTGCTTATCGGAGGATTTTTACAGCTAATTGTTCAAATACCTGTATTGATTAAAAAGGGATTTCGGTTTCGTTTTGGTTTTGATTTTCATCACCCGGCAATTAAAAAAATAGGCAACCTATTATTGCCGAGAATGCTGGGCTCAAGCATCTATCAGCTGAATGTATTTGTAGACACGATGTTTGCAAGTCTAGGCCAGATTGTAGGTGAGGGTGCTATAGCGGCACTTTATTACTCAAACAGGCTCATTCAGTTCCCTACGGCCTTATTCGGCAGTGCCCTGGCTACGGCATGCCTGCCTACTTTATCGCAGCAGGCTATTGCCAATGATATGGATGGATTAAAGAAAACTATCGAGGTGTCCTTGCGCTCATTGCTGGTATTGCTTATTCCATCCTCTATTGGACTGCTTATGCTTTCTGAACCGATAGTCAGGCTATTATTTCAGCGCGGTGAATTTGATGCAGTATCTACCCAGATGACTTCTTTTGCCTTGGCATTTTACTGCATTGGTCTTTTTGCCTATAGCGGGGCAAGGGTAATAACTTCCTGCTTTTACGCGCTAAAGGATACAGTGACTCCGGTAAAAATAACATTTCTATGCCTCCTAATAAACGTTATTTTTAACTTTTTGCTCATGCGTTTACTTCAGGTCGGGGGATTGGCTCTGGCAACGTCAATTTCTTCAATAGCTAATTTCTTTATATTGATATTTTTACTGCGCAAAAAAATCGGCAATCTCGGCCTTGTAGCGCTGATTGCTAATACGCTGAAAACTTTTTTCATCTCTTTGGCAATGGGCGCCTTTTGCTTATGGTCTTATTCTCTTAGCAGCGCAACTTTAAATAATGGCTTGAGCCTGCTGATATCAATAATTGGCGGCATAATAATATTCTTTTTAATGGGCTGGTATTTTAAAATATTTAAGGGAATTGTTTTTAACTTCAAATCATGAAATTAATCGAAAAAATAAAGTCATTGCCTGATGGTCCCGGTGTTTATCTAATGCTAGATAAAGACGGGGTAATCATTTATATAGGCAAGGCCATATCACTAAAAAAACGTGTCAGTTCCTATTTCAGCGCTTCAGTTAAGGGGCAAAGAACTAAGCTGATGGTCAGCCGTATCGAGAATATTGAATTCATCACAACCTCGACTGAGGCAGAAGCGCTTATACTTGAAGCCGGGCTTATCAAAGAAAATAAACCAAAATTCAATATAGACATAAAAGATGATAAGGCCTATCCGCTGCTGCGCCTGAGTACAAATGAAAAATTCGCCCGCCTGCACCTTGTCCGGCGTAGAAAAAATGACAAGGCCCAGTATTTCGGCCCGTATACATCAGGAAAATTATTGCGTCAAGCCTTGACCTTTATGCGCAGGCTTTTTCCGCTTAGAACTTGTAATATAATGCCAAAATCTGTATGCCTTAACTATCATCTAAAACAATGTCCAGGCCCTTGCAAGCTTTTGGTAAGTAAGGGGGATTATGATAAGAATGTTTCTAATCTTTTGTTATTTCTAAGAGGGAAAAAAGGGGATCTGATAAAAAAACTTTCCCTTGAGATGAAGGCAGCGGCCCTAAGGCATGATTTTGAAAATGCCATTGAGCTGCGCAATAAAATTGAGAGTTTGAGCTCTGTGCCGATTATATATAAACGATTTTCGGTTGCCGATCAAGTCCAGGAGCTGCAAAAGGTTTTAAGATTAAAAAGTCGGCCTGTTTATATTGAAGGCTATGATATCTCAAATATTTCTGGTACTGAGGCTACAGGCTCTATGGTTCGCTTTAAACAGGGACATGCTTTTAAAAAAGATTATCGTAGATTTAAGATCAAGGCTGTAAAGGGAATTGATGATTATGCGATGATGCGGGAAGTGCTGATAAGGCGTTTTAGCGGCGAATTGTCCGATGCGCTTAAAGTGCCTGATCTTATTCTTATCGACGGAGGAAAAGGCCATTTAAAGTGTGCTACAGAGCAGCTTAAAAATCTAAAAATAAATATTCCCATAATCAGTTTAGCGAAAAAATTCGAGCATATTTATGTGCAATGGCAGTTCAAGCCAATCTCACTGCCGCTTAATTCCAAGGCATTAAGGCTTGTAGTGGCTATACGCAATGAAGCGCATCGTTTTGCTTTGAGCTATCATAAAAATTTACGTAAGAAAAAAATGCTTGCATCAGAGCTTGATCTTATCCCGGGAATCGGGAAAAAGAGAAGGCAGATTTTGCTTTTGGCGCTTGATAAAATTGATTCATTAAAAGGGATAAGCCTGAAGCAACTTAAAAAGATAAAGGGGATAGATGAAAGAACAGCAAAAAATATCATTGAACATTGGAAGAAGTATTGATATCATATTAAAGGGGTTAACATCTTTTCAAAGGGATGTCTTGAAAGCTGTATGTTTTATCATGCCCGGGCAGACCAAAACATATATATGACGCTGTTGCAGAATGTGCAGATGTAAGGCATTTGGGAGCGAACGCGGAGGCGTGCTTGTCGTACGCCGCACAAGTAAGTGATCGAATAACGATTCAGATGTGCGTTTTGCAACAGTGACTAAATGGATAGCGAGAGTATTGGTTGGCCTAATGCATACGGGCGGTTGGATCAGCATTAAAGAAAAATCCCTTACCGCTTCTTATTCCTTGTCATCGTGTGGTGGCAGCAGGAGATAAGATTGGAGGCTATGCCTTGGGGGTTAAGCTTAAAAGAGAGCTGCTGGAATTTGAAAGTGCTTTTTTTAATAAAATTGATTAAAACAACCTATGTTCTAGGGGTAAAGGGAAAAGGAAAGAAAAAAAATGAAAATTGACGAGACAAAGCAGTCTGATACAGGTTTGAATAGGCGACAATTTGCCAGGGTAAGAGCTCAGCTGGCTATGCAGTATAGGGTATTGCATGACCAGGGTACATCATCGCGTGCCTGGAACTCCACTGTAACGAAAAACCTAAGCGCTGCGGGTTTTTGTTTTGAGTCCTTTCATCCTTTAAGCCTGAATACCGAGCTTGAAGTTAATTTAAAGATTCCTTTTTTTGAAATACCGGTTGTTATGAAAGCCCGCATTGTTCGTGCTGCTGAGATCAAGGCCGGTGAGGTTTATGGGGTGGCTGCGGCAATCACTGATATTAAGAAAATAGACCGGCAAAAACTCCAAGTCGAGATCGAGCAGATAGATGTTATGGGGCTGCTTCAGCTTGCAATGCAAGAGAGCGCGACTGATGTGCATCTTTCTATAGGACATTCTCCTATGCTTCGCAGGGCAGGTAAACTGCAGGTAATGAAATACGATGCTTTGGATAAAGCGGCAATTAAAAGAATGGTTTTTAGTTTGTTAAGTGAGGAGGAGGCAGGTAAACTCAATGCTGAGCATGAACTAAATACTGCGGTTACAATTGTTACTGTTGCCGGTACTTATCGCTTTAGGCTGAATGTGCATTTTCAGCAAAACGCTATTGAGGCGACATTTCATTTTATAAATATCACAATCCCAAGTCTTGGGGATTTGAATTTGCCTGAAATTGTTAGTGGCTTTGCTTATGATAAGCCTGGATTAGTGCTGATCACAGGTCCAATTGGCTGCGGCAAGACAACCACCTGCGCGGCGCTTATTGAAAAGATAAACAGCGAGCGTTCAAGTGTTATAATGACTTTACAAAGTCCCATAGAGTATTTGTTCCAGAAAAAAAGCAGTATTATAAAGCAAAGAGAGATAGGCATAGATACAGAATCATTCGCATCAGGCATAAAACAAGCGATGCAACAGGATGTTGATGTCTTGGTGCTCAGCGATATCCCTGATCAGCAAACCATGAAGTTGGCGATTGACGCGGCTTCCTGCGGAAAGCTTGTATATGTTGTGATTTCGAGTTGCGGGGTGGTCGAAGTATTAGATAAGATAATCAATATGTTTGAAACAGAAAGACATAATTATATTAGAAAAGTTCTCAGCAATTGTTTGCGCGGGGTGATCTTTCAAAGATTATTGCCAGCCAGTGATAATAATGGAAAAATTGAAGCGCAAACCGAGGTGCTGGTTAGCACACCGGCTCTGGCTTTAGCTATCCGAGAGGGATTGTTTGACAATATTTCGTCTTTACTGCAAGGCAATTCTAAAAGCAGAATAAAGGACTTGAGTAAATCAATCGAATAATTGTAGGATAATGATTTGATTAAAGACAAGCCAGAAAAATAAAGCCATTAGGAATTTTTAATCGTTGTAATCAGGGAGAATCAATTGATTATCCCGGGGAGGAACATGATGAAAGGGATAATTCTAGCAGGAGGAAAGGCAACCAGATTATATCCGATAACAAAAGGTGTCTGCAAACAGTTGCTGCCGGTTTATGATAAGCCGATGATATATTATCCGCTGTCTGTGTTGATGCAGGCAGGTATAAACGATGTGCTTATAATCACCACTTCCACGGCATTAGACCAGTTTAAGGCCCTTTTTGGTGATGGAAGTGATTTTGGGATCAAGATTAAATATGCCCAGCAGGAGAGTCCCCGAGGTATAGCCGAGGCTTTTATTATCGGAGAGGATTTTATCGGCAAAGACAAGGTCTGCCTTGTTCTTGGTGATAATATCTTTTTTGGCTCAGGACTGGAAGAAGAGCTAAAAAAAGCTGTTGAGCAAGAGTCTGGAGCTTGTGTTTTTGGATATTATGTAAAAGACCCCCAAAGATACGGGGTAATTGAATTTGACAGTGATTGCAATGTAATGTCCATAGCTGAAAAACCGAAAAATCCAAGGTCTAATTGGGCAATCACAGGATTATATTTTTATGATAATCGGGTTGTTGAAATTGCTAAAAATATTAAGCCATCAGCAAGGGGAGAGCTTGAGATAACTGATCTTAATAATGTTTATTTAAAGGATAAGCAGCTTAAAGTAAGATTATTAAAGCAAGGTTATGCCTGGCTTGATACAGGGACCTATAACTCTCTTATTGATGCCTCTATTTTTATTAAAACCATTGAGGATAGGCAGGGCCTGAAGATCGGATGCATAGAAGAGATAGCTTACAAAAAGGGTCATATTACAAAAGAGCAATTATTAAAACTGGCAGATAGCATGAATACAAGTTATGGTGAATATTTGCGAAAACTTGCCGAGGAACAATAATAATGGGATTTAATTTTAAAAAACTCGATATTCCTGATGTTCTACTTGTTACCCCTGATGTGTTTAGTGATGTGCGGGGCGAGTTCATGGAATTGTTTAAATTATCAGCATTTTGTGCATCAGGTTTTGATAAGCCTTTTGTGCAGATAAACCACTCTACTTCTGGTAAAAATGTATTGCGTGGCCTGCATTTTCAAAACAGCCCTAAAGCGCAGGCAAAGCTGGTCAATGTTATTAGTGGTGAGATCTTTGATGTTGCGGTTGATTTGCGTAAAGACTCTGCTACTTACGGTAAATGGGTAGGAGAAAGGCTTTCAAGTGAGAACCATAGAATGTTATACATACCGGAAGGATTTGCCCATGGTTTTTGTGTGTTATCTGAAAAGGCAGATGTTGTCTATCAATGCAGCAATGAATATTCAAAGGAGCATGAATCCGGGATTTTATGGTCTGATCCAATGATAAATATCGATTGGCCAATAAAAAATCCGATGCTTTCAGAAAAAGATGCAAAGCTACCAAATTTAGAACAAGCAAATTTAAATATTTAGTATTGCGTTTTAAAATTCAATTCATCCCAGTAAAAGTGTCTAATTAGCAACTAGCTACCTGTCCTCGATAGCTTTGGCTAGGAGGATTAGTCAATCTGATTATTTGTTTTGAACTGCGAAGAAGGATATGAAAGATTTAAGAAGTGAATAAAAAAAACAAGCTAAGGCCAGAAGAACCTGACAAACAGGTATTGGCCAAAGATAACTTCATGTTTGTGATTGTTTTTGGGCTTTGGCTGCTTCTTGTTTTATATTTTGATCCGAAGATATTTGCAGAAGTAAAAAGAGGAGAACCCTTCCTTGCATGGCTGTCTGTTACTGGTTTAATTATCTGTGTGAATATTTTCTGGTTAATAGGTATCTATCAAATTGTTCTTGCGATATTTTCCCGGTTTATTTCTCAAGATTTACCTGAAGTCCTCTATTTATTACCTTTATCTCCAAAGGTTGCTATTCTTTATCCCACAAAAGATGATTTCAAAGAACTAGCAATCTTAAGCTGCCTGAGTCAAGATTACCCTAATTTCAAAGTCTATATTTTGGATGACAGCATCGATGAAAAAAATAAACAGAAAATTGATAATTTCGCAAGTAATCATACAACAGTCAATCTTATTAGGCGCGAAAATAAAACCGGCTTTAAAGCGGGGAATTTAAATTATGGGTTAAAGCAAATTGGAGATGGATTTGAGTACTTTGCTATATCAGACGCGGATGGGATTTTACCTCGAGATTTTCTAAAGCGGATGATTCCTTATTTTTCTTTGGATAAAAACATTGGGTTTGTTCAATCTCAGCAACAGACTAATCCTAAACAAGAGTTTATCTTTAGTGAATATCTAAAGCATCAAACCAGGCTTCATTATAAGTATTTTGTTCCGGCAAAAAATAAATATGGCTATGTGCTGTTTTATGGTCATGGGGGAATTGTCCGGATTGATGTTTGGAAACAGGTTGGTGGTTTTCCGGATTCAATTACTGAAGACTTTATTTTTACATCAGAAGCTCTTAGACTTGGATATCGAGGGCTCTTTGTTTCGGATGTAATTTGCTATGAAGATTTCCCTGAGGATTACCATAAATATAGAAAGAGAGGGGAACGCTGGATTAGCGGTACAGTAGCTTATTTTTTGAAATATTATCCAAAGCTCTTGTTTTCAAGGCATGCTACTTGGATTGAAAAAGTAGATATACCCCTTTTTGCAGGCAGGCTTCTTTTTGGTTTACCGTTTATTTTCTTCCTTTTTATTGTATCGATTGCGCTTCCTTTAACAACAAAATATTTCAATCTATACTTACCTTTAAACACTATGCCTATACCGCTTTTTGAAAGTATACCCTTGTTTTTCTCCGGATCATATCAAGTAGGACAGAAAATTTATGCTAATTGGGCATTTGAATTTTTTATTGCTATGTTGCTTTACGCGTTTTCTGATTTAGTTTTTGCTGTGATTGAATGGTACAAAAAGCCAAAAAAGATGTTTAACTTCTTGGCTCAGTACACCTTTGTTTGTTTTAGCACAATTATTTTCTTTGCCAGAGTAATTCTTTTGTGCTTTTTGCCAATAAAGAGGACTTTTTATGTAAGCGGTATAAAGAAATATCATCTTTCTAGTCAATCCTTGTTTATTCCGATTAAGATTGATCGTTTTAGTATTTTTGAAGCATTAATAGGAATTATCTTAATTTTAAGCGTTTTTCAAACATCAAACATTTGGTTATTCCCGATAGCGATTGCTTTAATCGCGAATCCATTGCTTTATAAATTTAAATGGGAAACACCGGGTATTTATCTTATTGTTATTTTACCTTTCATTCTTTTTCTTTTGATTGTTTTAATTGTTGGCCTTTCTTTTCTCTAATTTTCTTGACACATGAATAAGTACAAGTGTATATTGACACTATATGGAAAAGCAGCATTCTTAATGATAAAAATTGGAGAGGACATATGAAAAGAATAAATCTAATAACTTTAGTTGTATTTTTCTGCTTTGTCTCTTTATTCGCATTCAAAATTATAAATGCCCAAGCCACAAGAATTGTTCTGGATGAAATCATTGAAGATATTCCGGAAAAATGGTGGGAAGGAGGATGGGATAAAAAAGACGAGTTACTGAGTTTTATTCAAGCTCATTCTGCGAATAATCGGGAAGCTCTAGCAAAAGCCCAATATTGGATAGGATGCTACTATTATAGTCAAAGAGATAATGAAGCGGCGATTGCTGCTTTTGAAGAGCTTGTTGAGGATTATGTTGATTGTTGGTTTGCCTGTGCAAAAGCACGCTTTGAAATAGGACAGGTCTATGTTCATAGGATATATGATTATGATAAAGCTATCATTAATTTTCGCAAGGTAATTAGTTGCTATCCTAAGTGTGAAGTAACTCCTCAAGCTCAACGGATGATAGGTTATGCTTTATGGCAAATGGGTAAAAAAGAAGAAGCTCTTAATGAATATAGCAAGGTTTGGAACAGTTATCCACAAGCAAAGCTGGAAATTGCTAAAGCATATTGGGAAAGTGGAAATCTTAGCTTTCAGCAAGCATTGAGTAGTAAAATTTCTAAAGACAAGAAAAAGGCTGAATTAACACAAGCCCTTTCTTTTTATAAGCAAGCTTATTTGTATTGTCCTGATGAGGAATCAGAGCTTGCAGAATGGATCGTAGATGCGATTATTAATAGTTTTAAAATAATAGATGGCAATCGTCAACGCGCGGATGACTTTATCCGCTATCAACGGTATGTCCTGACAAGTGATAGCAGTTTGCTTTCTGAAGGCCAAAGCATGGCAATTCAAGATCCATTGAAGAATTTTTAATTTAAAAATGAGAGGTAAATAATACTTATGAAAAGTAAAGTTAAATTGATTGCGATTGCTATCATAGCGTTACTTTTTCTCTGTCAGATGCTTAGTTATGCGTATCAGAACGCGCAGCTAAAAGCCACAAAACTCCATATAAACAAAATTAGCGCTTTAAGTATTGATGCCAGACTTGCAATGCATGAAGGTGATGAGGTTAAGGCAGAAAAGGCGTATAGTCAACTTATTCGGGCTTATCAAGAATATATCCACAACCCCAGTGTTTCTGAAGTAATTAGGAGAAAGGCCAAAAGAAAGCTAGCTCAGGCTTTTTTAAAAATGGGTAAAAAATGTGAAGCGATTCAGACAGCTAATGAATTGCTTAGTGAAAATCCGGAGGATAAAGCTGCTTTAAAGACAAAAGCTAAAATATACGAAGAAGATGCGGCTAAATTACTTCCTGAGGGGAAATATCTAGAAGCAATTAGTATCTACCAAGAACTTATTGGCTGGGACATAACTCCTGAATTGACTGCTTCCTACAAATTTATGATTGCTCAGATTTACGAAGTGCAAAATGATCAAGAAGGAAGTTTTACCTGGTACAACAATATAGTAGATAATCATGGAGAATTGTTGCATTGGCCGGCATGTGCAACCTATAGTATTGCTCGGATTCATGAAGAAAATGGACAGATTCAGCAAGCAAAACAACTCTATCAGAAAATCATAAAAGTTTATTCTAAGTCAGGTTGGGTGAAAGCAGCAGCCGAAGCATTAGAGCGTTTAGATAATCAAGAAGCTTAAGTTAGGACATATAATGGAAACAAGAAAAGAGATTAAACTCCTAATAAGTATAATTGCTTTTATCGGATGTTTATTAATTACAGCGAATCTTTATGCTTGTGCGGAGCTTTTAGTAAATGACGCCCATAGTACAACTTTACCTGCAGATGGAGAATCAACAGCTGTCGTTAGAGTAATGTATCGTCTTAGTTCCGGAGCGCCTTGGGAAGGGCAACAGGTAACTCTTTCTTTAAACCCGGATTACGGCTATTTAGAAAATAATACTATTATCCTCAATAGCTCTGGATTTGGCTATACAGTATACCATGCAGGTGATAAGCCGGATAAAGTAACAATTACTGCTAGGTTTCACGAAGGAACAATAAGGACGGCGACAATTTGTCTTTTTGGGGTGGAAATAGAAAATGCGGGTGAAAGGGATAGTGATGACATCCAGATACAAAATAAGCTTGATGATGCTCTACCTCTAAAGATATATTATAAAAATTTACCTGATCAGGGATTTGCGCCTAGCAATGTCACTTTAAGAATATTAGATGCTAATGATATTGTGATTAGGGAGCAATTATTACCAGTTTTGGTTGGAGAGCAAATGATTACTTGGGATTGTAAAGATAATAATAATGAATTTGTAGAGTATGGAAATTATAAGGCAAAAATTGAAGTAACGTCAGGGAATTTAACTGTAATGAGTAATGACCATCCTTTTACAGTTTATATGGTTAGGTTAGGGAATAGTGTGTATAGAGATTTGGAATATTTTTCTTTTGACGAACATGTTGGCCTTTTATATGCTTACAAGGGAAATGAAAACATAAGAGAAGAGTTAGATAATTACTCTAACTATATTGTAATTGAGAATCCAGGTGGATCTGGAAATACTAATGTGATAGGATTAGATTCCTTTATGAGCATTACGACTTATCGAGATGAATGGTGTCCGCTTGATTTAACCAAAGAACAAAGAAAAAACATCTTATCTACTGCGTTTACTCTTTTTTTAGCGCATCATCCATACATTAAAAATCTTCGTTCTGTCTTGGAGTTTAATGGGGCAAAATGGGACAGTTCCATTGTTGATATAAAGGCATTAAGATGCGATGGAGTGACCGAGGTTTCCTATGAAGCAAACGGGATCTTATTATGGGGGCCTAATTTAATGCGAAATCAAGGGAGCTTGTACCGGCATTATAACCGTACGTTAACGAGAGGGTGCACCCCTAGAAGGCAAAGATTAGGTGGAGGTGGATACAGTACTACTAATAAGCAAGATTGGTTATATCTACCAAAAGAATAAGGAGAATTATGAAGTATTTAATAAAAATTGGATTTTTGTTAATAGTACTAATTTTTAGTATACCTGATTTTGCATTTTCAGAAGAACCCTTTGCATCTTTTGAGAAAACTAAAACCAGAGAAGAAAAAATAGCTTTTACAAATGACTTAACCTTGAAAGAAATAGTTGTTTTAGGTAGTCAATATGCTGATAGATATGGTGTTGGGGGAGAATGGACTTTTGGCTTTTTGTTGGGATGTTTAGGCCCTCGATGGGAAGCAGAATCTTCGACAATACCTGAAACTATTTCAATTGTTTTAAATGAAAACGTTAATTTAGAATGGAAAAAATTTATAGCAGATTATTTCAAAGACACAAAAGTATATGAAATTTTCGAAGATAATGATAGAATTCTGCCGGCTTTTTTAAACTTTATAGATGATGAAACCAAAGACCAAAAGACTAAGGTAGTATTACTGGAAACCATAGGCTGCTGGTTTGATGGATATCAGATGCGCATAGCTGAGCCATTGGATGAAGAGGATGCATCAGAGAAGAACTATAAACTTGTTCATAAACAAGCGAAAATGACAATTAATTTACTCAATAAAATCACAAAGGATAAATCTATAAACAAAGAAGTTTCTGCCGCGGCTGGTAGTTTATATGCTAAAATTAATAAAATGTATTTAGACGAAAATAATGTTTTGCCTTTAAAATTTAAAAAAATTAAATCGTTTAAACATGTTAAAATAAGATTGAAAAAGTGCAAAAGGGGACGTTCTCTAATCAAGGGAAAAGTTGGCAAAGCAAACAATAGATGATGAAAATAAAGAATGCAAAGAAAAGTATATAAAACTTATGGGACGTCTGTAAAAGTATAAAAACTTAATGAAAAATTAAAGCGCAACTTATTTAAACTAAGTTGCGCTTTTTTCTTGGGTACAATCAAGGGAGAGAAAATATGATCTTGAAGTAAAAATTAAATTATTTAGCGGAAGGTTTAGGCAGGGGCTGTGCCGCCCCTTGAACCCCAGTCTTCGTTTCTTTTGTGTGGACAAAAGAAACGAAGCAAAGAAAAACCACCCTCGCAAAACAGTGCTATTTTTCTAATAATTTAGACTCATTGATTCGCCCTCGTTTTTGCTCGGTCTCACCGCCGAAAAGTCATCCTTGCCTTACGGCGCGTTACCATCCTGGTTATGTCTATTCGTTTAAATTAAAGAAAAATAAAGCGCTTGGTTTTGAAGGGGGAGAAACGTTAGTATCTAAACCGATTGATTTAAAACAAAACTGTTGACAACGGTTTTGTTGCGGTTGATTTGCGTAAAGACTCTGCTACTTACGGTAAATGGGTAGGAGAAAGGCTTTCAAGTGAGAACCATAGAATGTTATACATACCGGAAGGATTTGCCCATGGTTTTTGTGTGTTATCTGAAAAGGCAGATGTTGTCTATCAATGCAGCAATGAATATTCAAAGGAGCATGAATCCGGGATTTTATGGTCTGATCCAAGGATAAATATCAATTGGCCAATAAAAAATCCGATGCTTTCTGAAAAAGACGCAAAGCTACCTACTTTAGAGCAATCTATTCTATAGTTAGTATTGCGTATTGCGTTTTAAAATTCAACTAAATATTTATTTGCTTTTGCCATCACCTTTGCCTTTTTTTTACGATTCGCGTGTTCGCCAATTTTTAGTGGAGGAGGTTTCGCAACCGCTTACCTTTTTCCGTTTTTTCTGCTTTTTCCCTGAGCTATGAGCCATCAGCTATATGCTATATTGCTTTTACCTTTTTAATTCAAAATTTTTTACTATTAGCCATAAACTATCGATTATTAGCTAATATTCTTTTTCAGTTTTTCATTCATAATTCATAATTCGTAATTCGTAACTATTTTCTGGCTCTTCATTCATAACTCATAACTTGTAATATATTCTCGAATTAAAGTGTACGCATTGCTTTAGCACACCAACTCCCACCCCCGGGGTGGGAGTTGGTGTGTTTAAGGCTGTTTTTTTGGGGTGGGGTTGCAAAATTTTAAACCTAGTGTATACTTGTTTTTCTTGTATTAAACAGACAATAATATAATAGGACTGTCATAGACAAGCCATGACTGTCTATTTTTTTATACAACAGTATGTTGAAAGTTAACACAGTGTAGCTGGTAGGGCATGTTATATTGAGTAAAATAAAGTTATTCACAATCCTAACTAATTGTAATATAATGCATTAATGCTCAATACAATGAACAAGCTCTACTTGGCACGCAAGATGCTTTAGTTAGTACATTCCTGTACAAGTATGGACAGTACGGGATGGTAATTTATAAGTAAATTTGCAGTTTCTATTAGTAAGCGCTAATCGTTATACGCTAAACGCTTAAAAAAGGAGTAGAATTATGAACGGAAGATTGAGTATTTCTGAGGCAGCCGAAAAGCTGGAGGTAGCTTCTAAGACACTTATGCGCTGGGAAAAATCAGGTAAAGTGAAAAAAGCCAAAAGGGATTGGCGGGGATGGAGATTTTATACTTCGGATGATCTAAAAGGGCTTAAACAATTTAAAGAAGCAGTATTCTAATAACTTCTAGGGGGAAAGAAAAATGAAAGTCGCGATTTTAAGAACTTTAAAGGTATTATATATCAGTTTTATAGGCATTTTGATTATGCTGCCTAAACCTGTTTTCAGCCAAAATGGAATGCAGGATAATGCGGAATTTACAGTAGCCCAGTCACGACAGGCAAAAAAAGCAATTCGTAAGCAAAATGGAATAAGAAAACAAGAGATTGTGGGGGAATATACCTTGGGTAAGGATGATGTCATTGAGATAAATGTACGCCGTCATCCCGAATTTAGCGGAAGATTTCCTCTGGGCGCTAATGGCAAGATACAATATCCTTTTATCGGAGATATCGAACTATCCTGTCTGACAAAGACCGAGGCAAGCGTAAAGCTTACCGCTACTTTAAGTGTTTATGTGGAATCTCCTGAAGTTGATGTAACGATTATATCCTATAACAGTAAAGTAATTTATGTTGTGGGAATGGTGGCTCGCCCTGGAAGATATAGCATGAGGGCTGAGTTTATGCCGGTACGAGAGGCAGTTATGGATGCCGGCCTGCCCAGAGAAAATATAGCATCATTACGTCGTGCAGTGATAATTCGCCCCTTGGAGGGACAAAAACCTATTATAAAAAAAGTCAATCTCCTTAAGCTGATTTACGGCGGAGAGCTTAAAATTAATTATGATCTAAAGTCCGGAGATATTGTTTATCTGCCTTCAACTGCTTTATACAAGGTAAGCACAGTGCTGAGTCAGATAGTAGCGCCTTTTTACCAGAGCTCCACAGCTTATAATACCTATGAGGAAGATGTTTTGTACAGGGATGAGCCAAGAAGAGATTAAAATAGGTTCGTGTAATCACCCTAAATAAGAAAGAATCTAATATTACAGGAAATTAAGGGGACATTAAAATGCAATCAAACATTATAATCTATTTACAGACATTTTTTCGCAGGAAATATCTTTTCCTCTATCCGTTTATTTTAACAGTATTTATTATAGTGGTTTTGAGCTTTGTTTTGCCAAAATCCTTTATTTCAACCTCAATAATCCTTATTGAAGAAGAAAATGTTATAAATCCGCTTATCAGCGGATTAGCAGTATCTACCAGCGTTGCTGATCGACTGCGCATTTTAAGAGAGAGAATCTTAAGCTGGGAAAGTCTTACGGAATTAACGCGTAGATTAAAGTTGGATACACAGGTCAGGTCTCAATTGGCATATGAGGAATTGATCAAAGGCATAAGAAAAAATATCATCGTTGTCCCGCGCGGCCCACAATTAGTCTCAATTTCCTATCAGGGGAGAAATCCTGAGAAAGTTCAGCTTGTTGCCAAAACACTTACAGATATATTTATTACCAAGAACCAAACAGCTCAAACAAAGGAAACAGATGTAGCTGTTAGTTTTCTTGAAGATCAGCTAAATTTCTACAGATATAAGATCAAAGGGGATGAAATAAAGCGCTTGCAGCAGCAGCTTGAAGAACTTTTAGTAGATTCAACCCCAGAGCATCCATTAGTAAAAAGCCTAAAGGCCCGTATTGCCAAGCTGCGGGAAACATTAGATAAAGATGATGTTGAGATAAGTGTAGATTCCCAAAAGACTAAAGGAAAGGACATGATATCTCTCCTTTTACTAAAGGAGCTGCAAAGGGATACACCCGGAGAAAATATAAGTTCTGAAAATCTTGGTCAAAATTCAGAGGATATTCAGCTTACCCGACGTATTACAGAGGGATTGCCGTTAGATACCACTGTTAATGAAAATGTATATTCTATGCTGCTTCAGCGTCTTGAAACAGCTAGGATAACACAAAAGCTGGATAGCTTTAAAGAAGGCACAATGTTTACAATAATCGATCCGCCGAGATTACCTTTAAGGCCGGTTAAGCCGGATCCGATAAAGTTTTTGATGCTAGGTATTTTACTTGGCTGCGGGGTTGGGTATGGCTGTATATTTTTAGCTGAGATGGTTGATCAGTCGTTTAAAAATATTAATGACGCAAAAGTAGAATTAGAATTGCCGATACTGGGCTCGATCACGTCGATTATTACAGAAAAAGAATTTAATAAACGCAAACAGGGAGCCAGATTCAGCTATATTTTAATCGGGGTTTTCTTTGGGCTTATGGTTTTGGTTGTATTTGTATACTCGATGTTCAAATAAAAGACATCCTCTAATGATAGAGCAAAAGGATGTCTTGATTTAGTCATAGCCGACAAAATTGTGACTGAGCTTAAAGCTCTTAGCGGAAATATCCCTTTAGTTTTTGAGTCACAAGTAATATCGTATCTAAAAGCATCAGGATATAAAGTGGGGTTATTGATAAACTTTGGCAACAATAAATGTCAAATCAGAAGATTAATGGTTTAATCTTCGTAATCTATTGTGAATCGTTGTAATCAGCTATAATTCAGCCTAAGGGCGAGATTATAGCAGGAGAATGATATGAAAAAATTTATAGACACTTTAAAAGAAGTACATAATAAACAGCTTGACGGCTTAGGCCTGCCTGCATTGCCTAAGGAATTTATATTAAAGAGTGTGAGCGATTCAAATATTGATCCGCATATTGTGACTTATTTTGACTCGAAATCACCGATTACTGAGCAATATCGCAGGATGCGGGAGAATATAAAGACTATAGCCAGAAAAGATAATATAAAAACTATCGCAATAACAAGTGCTGTTCCTAATGAGGGAAAAACACTTACTTGTCTGAACATGGCTGTTGCCCTGACCAAAGATGTTGATTGCAAAAAAGTACTTCTTGTTGATTGTGATTTAAGAAGGGGCTCTATTGAGTCATCATTAGGCATGGAGTCAAAAGTAGGCCTGTCTGATTACTTGCATCTTAATGCCGAGGCTGAAAACATTATTTACAAAACAAAAATAAAAAAGCTTTCCATTATACCTAAAGGTAAGATCACTGATGATTCAGCGGATCTACTCGCGTCGTCAAAGTTTAAAGTACTTATTGAAAAGTTAAAAGAAAAATTTGACTTTGTCATTCTTGATACAACACCGGCGATTGCGGTTTCAGATGCGGGGATAGTCTGTGCTCAGTCTGATGCGGCAATAATGGTGATTAGAACAGGCAGAACTCAGCGTGGAATAGTCAAGCACGCGGCTGAGATATTAACACAAAGCAAGGTTAATCTGGTGGGATATGTTCTTACGCATATTGAATATCCGATACCTGAATATATTTACAGATATGTATAGTTAAGAGAATTAATGAAAAGTTTTAGTGAGTAAAGAAAGATATAATAAAATGATTGATCAGAAAAAAACAATCACTTTGCGGTATTTGCAGGTATTTTTTAGAAGAAAAACCGCTTTTCTCGTTACAGTTTGCATTGTGCCGGTTATTGTGTTTAATTTAAGCATTTTCTTACCCAAGCGCTATTCCGCGAGCACATTGATCAAGATAAATGATGAAAAAATATTAAATCCCCTGATAGGTGACTTAGCTGTTTCATCTACTTTTCAGCAGAGATTAAGATCTATTCAGGAAGAGATATTAACATGGGAAAATCTTACGGATATTATCAGCGGTCTTAGTATTGCCAATGATATCCATTCTCAAAAGCAATATGAACAAATTATTTTTTCCATGCGCAGGAATATCGAACTAAATCTTGTTTCGCCGGATTTAATTAGGATCACCTATGTTGGCAAGGATCCGCTTGAAGTAAAGACAGTTGTATCTCGGATAAGTGATCTTTTTATCCAGAAAAATATAAGGACTCAAAATAAAGAAGCGGATACAGCTACAAAATTTATAAGCCAACAGCTTGATGTATATCAAAATAAGCTTGACGAATCAGAGCGAGTAATTACTCTTTACCGCCTGTCCAATGAATTAAAAGAAGCTCAGGAAGAGCGAAATCGGACTAAACAGCAGCTGAAGCTGCAGCCTAAGGAAATAGTTTCAATAAGAGAGCAGCAGGAAAACCCGTTAGTCGCTGAATATGAGCGAAATTTAATAGAACTTAATGCGGAACTGGCTAATTTATCAGTGGATTCAACGGAAAATCATCCGAGAGTATTATCAGCAAAGGCGGAAATAGATAGAATTAAGTCTCAGCTTAAAGAAGCGATTGGAAGCCCCAGATCATTAGAGACGCGGACACCAAATCTTTTATATCATCAATTAGATCAGAGATTAAAAGATATCAACTTCAGAATATTAAAAATTAAAAAAGAACTTTCCTCGATCAAATCTTTGAATAAAGAATATGTGCCAATGGTCATGCCTGAGCAGGAGTTAGCCAGCTTATCCCGCAATAATAGGGTTAATGAACGTATTTATGAAACATTGCTTTCTCGCTTAGAGACAGCAAATATTACTCAAAGGCTTGAGGATTCAAAGAGTAAGACAACATTTGAAATAATTGAAAAAGCCCGTCTGCCGGTTAAGCCGGTGAGTCTAGATTTAGATAGATTAATAATGATTGCCTTATTCTCGGGGGTTTGTGCCGGTATAGGATTAATAATACTTATTGAGTTTATAGACAACTCATTTAAGGGTATAAATGATGCGAGAGAATTCCTGGATAGGCCGGTTTTGGGGGCAATAGCAACGGTTATGGTTGCCTCTGATTTAAGAAAAAGAGTATTGCAAAGTAAGTTGATAATAATATCTGTAACAATTTTTGTTTTATCATTGGCAAGTTTAGGCGCATATTTTTATATTACTTTTAATTGAAAAAATAATTAGTCAACAGACGACAGTCAACAGTCCATGGAGTCTAAAATGGCTTTTAAATTTGAAAAACTGGAAGTTTGGCGAGATGCGATTGAGTTTGGTTACAAAGTTCATGAATTGACACGCTCTTTTCCAAAAGAGGAATTATACATTCTAACATCACAAATAAAAAGAGCCGCAGATTCTGTTGCGCTTAATATAGCTGAAGGATCTACTGGCCAAAGTAATGCAGAATTTAGACAATTTTTGAATTATGCTATTAGATCTGCAATAGAAGTGGTTGCATGTCTTTATGTAGGTAAGAAGCGGAAATTGATAAATAATTTAGACTTTGATTCGTTATATAGTGAAAATGAAATAATGGTAAAAAGGTTACAAGCATTAAGAAAATCATTAAAATAATCAGTGGACAGTGGACAGTGGACAGTGGACTATGGTCTATGGACTAAAATTGTCGACTGATTTATAAAAGGAGATACTACGTGTGCGGCATTGTAGGTTATATAGGAAATAGAAATGTAAGCAAGGTTTTGCTTGAAAGCCTGGAGCGGCTGGAATATCGCGGTTATGACTCGGCTGGGCTGGTTACTCTTGACGGGGATGATATGTACCTTTCTAGAGAAACAGGTGATCTTAAGAACCTGGCTGATACAATAGCTCAATATCCTGTAAAAGGGAGAATAGGCATTGGCCATACCCGCTGGGCGACTCATGGTGAATCAACTCGTTTAAATGCGCATCCGCATACTGACTGTGATGATAATATTGCGGTTGTTCACAACGGGATAATTGAGAATTACCTGAAGCTAAAAGCCAAGCTCAAAAAAGCCGGCCATAAATTTCGCTCAGAGACTGATTCTGAAGTTATAGCGCATCTGATAGAGCATTATATGAAAAAGGGGGCTCAAACCCTGGAACAGGCTATTTTATGTACGCTTATGGATCTAAAAGGCACATATGCCATAGCCGTTATCTGCAAGAATGAACCCGAAAAACTGGTGGCTGCTAGAAACGGAAGCTCGCTGATCGTTGGCATTGGTGAAGGAGAGACTTTTATTGCCTCAGATGCCCCGGCAATCATCCCATATACTCGAAAAGTTGTATTTCTTGATGATTATCAGATTGCTGTAATTAATAATAAAGGGTTTAAAATAACAAATCTAAACGGCAATAGGGTTGAGTGCAATATTTCCAATATTGATTGGGATGTTACAGCTGCCCAGAAAAACGGCTATGAACATTTTATGCTTAAAGAAATCCACGAGCAGCCGAAAATGGTAAAAAATATTTTAGCGGAAAAGCTGGATTTTAAGAATTTTAACCTAAAAATCGATGAGCTTTCAAAAATTAAAACAAGAGTATTAAAATCGCATCAAACTATTATCCAGGCCTGCGGAACATCTTATCATGCGGGAATGATCGGAGAGCTGATACTGGAGTATTTTACAAATATTCATGCTGATGTTGAGATATCAAGTGAGTTTAGGTATAAGCATTTTATTGCAGACCCGGACAGCCTGGTTATATCCATAACTCAATCAGGTGAGACAGCAGATACACTGATTGCTCTTAAAAAGGCAAAACAAAAGGGACTGAACACGTTTTCATTATGCAATGTGGTGGGCTCAAGTATTGCTCGTGAATCAGACGCGGTGTTCTATATTCATGCCGGGCCTGAAATAGGGGTGGCTTCAACTAAGGCATTTACAGCCCAGTTGTTATCTTTGTATCTTGTGGCAATATTTTTAGGAGTATTAAAGAAGATAATAAAAAAAGACCTGAAAGATAACCTTATTAAAGAGATGACATTCATTCCCTCTTTAATGAAAAAGGCTTTGGGGGTAGAGCAGCAAATTATATCATGTGCTAATAGATATTATGATTACAAAAACTTTTATTATCTTGGCAGAGGCATTAATTATCCCAGTGCCCTTGAGGGAGCGCTAAAATTAAAGCAAATAGCATATATACATGCATCAGCTTACCCGGCAGGTGAGATGAAACATGGGCCTATTGCCCTGGTTGATGAGAATATGGTCTGTGTATGTATTGCTCCAAAAAGCGCTACCTATGACAAAATGATCTCTAATATACAGGAAATCAAGGCCCGCAAGGGAAAAGTCATTGCTATTGCTACAATCGGAGATGAGCAAATAAAGCAATATGCAGATGATGTTATTTATATCCCTGATGTCCAGGAGATATTTTCACCGCTTTTAGTAGCAGTGCCGCTTCAGATGCTTGCTTATTATATAGCTGTTAAGCGCGGCTGTGGGATAGACAAGCCGAAGAATTTGGCAAAAGCAGTTACAGTTGAATAGAATAATGAGGGACGATCCTCCTTTGCTTGAAGCTATGGAGGACAGGGGGACGCAATATAGTTACGAATTACGAATTATGAATTAC
>CAYTGV010000014.1:0-51815 GCA_964437495.1 uncultured Planctomycetia bacterium
CGCGGTTGCCGAGAGTTTTTTCCACACGCTAAAAGTTGAGCTGGTTAATCGTTATTGATTCAAAACAAAAAAAAAGCTAAACAAGTAATTTTTAAGTATATTGAAATGTATTACAACACTAAAAGAATACACTCAACTCTGGGTTATTTAAGCCCGGGAGATTATGAAAATAGGCTTTTAGTCTCTTAACAACCTGCCTACTAAACAGGGGAAGGTCAGTTTTATTTCACTTTTTTGTTCGCGGCATAGTTTTTCATTTAGCCCGAAGGGCAGAATAGCATGGCTTTAGCTGTGATGTTTATTAATAACATTTTAAGAGCTTTTTTAAGAAATGTTGCTGATGATATTTTAAAGGTAAGGATAAGAAGTTATGAAAAGAGTATACCCGCGGCATATTATCAATTTTGATATGGGATTTTTTGCGTTGGCAATAAAAATGATTATTGAAGGTAAAGCAATTTACGGTGATTATATTGCAACCTTTGAGAAAAAATTTGCTGACTATATTGGGATATCATATGCGATTGGCGTTGATTCAGCAAGAAAAGGCCTTTTTTTAATACTTAAAAATCTCAATTTTAGCGAGAATGATGAAGTGATTTTACCTGCGTACACATTTCATGCATTGCCTGTAGCTGTTATTGCCTGTAATTTAAAGCCTGTTTTTGTGGATATTGATGCTGATACATCTAATATAAATGATTCTTTAATAGAACAAAGTGTTAACGCGAAAACAAAAGCTATCATTATAACTCATATGTTTGGGCAACCATGTAATATGGAATCGATTATGAAAATAGCTAAGAAATATAATCTGGCTGTTATTGAGGATTGCGCGCATGCTTGCGGTGCAAAATATCAAGGGAAACGTGTTGGGTCGTTGGGGGATGCCGCAATTTTTAGTTTTAAGTTGGGGAAAAATCTGCCTTGTTTTGGAGGTGGAATGATAACTACGAATAGAGTTGATCTGTATAATAATTTGAGAGTTATATTAAAAAAATCTTTTACTCCTGTTTTAAAAAGCGTATTTAAAGAAGTAATTTCGTCTTTTCTTTCTTTTTGTATTGTTCAAAAACAAATTTTTTCCAATATTATTTTTCCGGCAATTAAAATTTTAAGTTTCTTAGGATGTGATTATATAGATAGAAGAGTAGAGGAAAAGATTGATTTGAATAATGATTTAATATCGATTAAAAAACAAACTAAATTAATAAATCTCCAAGCTGCCGTGGGAATTAGGCAGCTTTTGCGAATAGATGATATAAATCAGAAACGAAGAATTAATGCGCAAGCGCTTATTCGCAGATTGAAAAAAGTTAAAAGTATTTGTATTCCTTTAGTTATTCCAGATACAGAGGCGATATATTTATATTTTCGAATTAAAGTACAAAATTCAAAATTGTTTCGTAAAAAGTTGCTTGATTATGGGATAGATACTAAACGTGATGATATGAATGCGTGTTCTAATGCTAAAATATTTGAAAAATATAAGGCGTTTTGCCCGGTTGCAGAAGATTTAAATTATAAGAGTATTGAGGTTCCGAATAACCATCTCCTTAATGAGGAAGACATCCGGTATATAGCGCGGTATATTGAATGTGTTTCAGAAAAGATAAATGAGGCATGAGTCAAATATTTTATTTAGAAATATTAATGCTGGGAATAGTATCTAATTTGTTAAAAATATATCGGAGTAAGTTTTGAATGAAAAAAAAATGTAATAAAAAGGAAATATGAATACTATCCAAAGAGTATTTTTAACAAGATTAGGATCAGATATTATAAAAAAAACAGGACACCCTAGGCATTGTTGTCCCCCGTTTACTTTGAAGTATATTCAAGCTTTATTACTGCGGGATAATTATGAAGTTAGATTGATTGATTGTATGGTAAAGTCGGTGTCTTTACCGCAGCTAATTGAGAATTCGTTATCCTGGATGCCTGAATTGATTGTAGTTAAGGCTGATTTTTTGTGCTATAAAAATGTGATAAAATATGCACAGGAGATTAAGAAAATAAAAAATGTTTTCATTATTTTGATAATCCAAGGGATTAAATTGATTGATGAAAAGCTGGATTGTTTATTTGATTTAATACTCTCTGGAGAAGTTGAGCAGCAAGTAGTTTATTTGATTAAAATGATTAATCAAGGGAAAAGTGTTGAAGAAGTAAAAGAGGGTTATTCTGGAGCGAAGAAAACTTTATTTTTAGTTGAGAACTTAGATAAATTACCGTTTCCGGTAAATGAATTGGCGGAATTAAAAGAGTATGGGTTAAATTATCCTCTTAAAATAAATCAAAAGGTTGTTTGGGGACATATTCTTTCTTCGCGAGGGTGTCCTCATAAATGCATTTTTTGTTCTTCTTTAACCAGGTATAGTTTTGGAAGAAAAATAAGATTACGTGATAGTGCCAATGTTGTCGAAGAAATACAATATTTAATTAAACAAGGAGCAAATGTTATTTCTTTTGATGATGATGATTTTACTGCTTCTTCTGAAAACATAATCTCAATATGTAAAGAGATGAAAAATAGGCATTTACATATCCCCTGGATTGCTCATGCTAGGATAGATGAGGTTGACATGGAATTATTGAAAAGTATGGCTCAGGCAGGGTGCGTTCTTTTACGGATGGGTGTTGAATCCGGCAGTGGGAAAATTTTGCGAATATTAGAGAAAAATGATTCATATATTGATTGGATAAAACAAGCGAAATTTATTTTTAAAGCAGCAAGGAAACTTAAGATAGCAACTCTCGCATTATTTATAATTGGTAATCCATGTGAGAGAAAAGATGATTTTCAGGCAAGTATTCAGTTGGCAGAGAATCTGGATCCTGATATGATCCAGATTCATTTTTTTACTCCCTATCCCGATTCGATAGCATATCGAAAATTTAGATTACAAATTAATCCGGAAAAAAATGAAATGTATCACTATACAAATCCACAAGTTAAAATGAGCGATTTTGACATAAATACTTTAATAAAAATGCGCGCTTTTTTTTATCATAAGATTTTATTTAAGCCGAAGTTTATTTTTAGACATCTAAAAGATTATTCAATGTTTTATTTACATAATCTGAATGTATTTAAAAATCTATTTCAAATTCGGCATATCTTATAGGAATCGACGTTAAAATATATTAATAGAGGAATTTAACAGCTTAACTATGATTATTTAATGTTTTATATTGAAGTTAATTAATTCTACAAGTAAAAAATATAGTTTTATAAAATGAATATTTTATTGCTAAAACCTTATTGGCCGTATCCTTATAACAAAGGCGAATATACCTATAATCGTGTTTGGGCGCCTTTGTGTTTGGCAAATTGCGCTGCTATTTTGGAAAAACATAAGATAAAAGTAAAAATATTAGACTGTCATGCCTTGCGTATTATGGCTAAAAAGGTTAAAGATTATCTTTTTGGATATGATAAGGTGTTCATCACCTCATCATCTTTAGATAAATGGCAGTGTCCTAATCTAAATTTAGATACTTTTTTAGAAACTACGCGGTGTATAAGTAGTATAATCAAGGAGTGTTATATTATAGGCTATCATGGCACAGTAGAGCCTGAAAGAATTTTAGATTTAACTCGGGCAAAAGCAGTAATACGAGGGGAACCGGAATTCGCAGTACTTGAAATTTGTCAGAACAATGATTTATCTAAAATAAAAGGTATATCTTTTAAGAATAATAACAGGTTTATTTTAAATCCTGACAGAGCGCTTATTGATTTAAAAACATTGCCTATTCCCGCTTATCATCTTTTAGACACAAAAAAATATTTTTATGAAATCTTAGGAAAAAATTTTACTTTATTTGAAATTAGCCGGGGGTGTAATTATCAATGTAAATTTTGTAATAAAATAATGTATGGAAAAGGGTTAAGGGCTAAATCAGCAAAACAGGTTATTGAAGAAGTAAAAACTGCTATAGAAGAATATAATGTAAAGACAGCTTATTTTATTGATTTAGATTTTCTTACTAATAGGAAAATTGTAAATCAGCTTTGCGAATTTCTTATAAAGAAAAAATATAATTTTAAATGGTGCTGCCAAACAAGGCCGGATTCTTTAGATATAGAGACTTTAAGAGAAATGAAGGATGCGGGCTGTGGATTAATCCACTTAGGGGTAGAAAGCGGTATCCAGCAATCCCTTGATTATTTAGGTAAAAATATTACTATAGAAGAGATCAGAGAATCAGTTAAGATTTGCAAGCAAGTGGGGATAAAAACGTTAGCTTTTTTCCTTTTTGGTTTACCCGGAGAAACAGATGAAGATAGAAAGCAAACCTTTGAATTTATTAAAGAGCTTAATACTGAGTATATTTCTTTGCATAGGATTTCCTTTTATAAAGGTTATAAAGGAATTGATATTTTACAAAAAAATATTAAATACGAAGCAGCTATAAATAAATTTATATGTCAGAGTTTACTTAAATATTACTTAAGTCCTTCTTATCTCTACAGGATAGATATATCTGATGTTTTAGGCGGATTAAAATTACTTTGGTCGCGTATGGGAACCTTAAAATGAATAAAAAATATTCTATTTCTGTTATTTTACCTGTTTATAATGAAGGAGGTAATATTAAAAAAATTATTAAGGAAACAGCCCATTTTTTAGAGATTCAAGAAATATTTAAAAATTATGAAATAATTGTTGTTGATGATGGGAGCCAGGATAATACGCTGAAGGTTTTAAGAAAACTTATAAACGAAATCTCATATTTAAAAATAAAGATTCACTATAAAAATTTAGGTTATGGACAGGCATTAATGACCGGAGTAAAACAGGCAAAGTTTGAGTATGTTTTTTTTATGGACGCGGACGGCCAATTTAACATTAAAGATCTTGAGAAATTAGCTGTTTATATGCCGGAATTTGAAATAATCCTGGGATATAGGCAAAAGAGAGAGGATAATCTCTATAGAAGGATTTTAGGGAAAAGTTATTCATATCTTTTATTTTTATTTTTTGGCCTGAAACTCAAAGATGTAAATTGCGGTTACAAAGTGTTTAAAAAGGAAGTATTAAACTATGGGGAGGTTATTAGTAAGGGGGGAGTTTTTTATGGGGAAGTGCTTTTAAAAGCCAAGCTTAAAGGATATAAATTTAAGGAAATTCCTGTAAAGCATTTTTTCCGTTTTTCCGGAAAACAAACAGGGGGAACCCTAAAAGTAGTGCTGCGGGCAATTGTCGATCTGATTTATCTGAAATATTTTCAAGTCATGAACTTATGATTAAATGCAAAGGTGAAATGGTTTTATTGTGATACAATAAATCAACAATAAGTTAAAATTAGTTTAAAAGAACATATATAATCATATTTAAGGGCATATGAATATTAAATTAGCAAGAAAACTGGATTTATATCTTGGAATTCCTTTATGTTGGGGGTTTTCGTTATTTGATAGGGTATTTAGAAAACCATGGGAAAAAAAATGCCATGATCAAAATTCGCCTAAAAAAATAATTTTTTTACTGCTTTCAGAAATGGGTTCGATTATATTAAGCTGCCCCGCGGTGGAGAAAGTTAAAAAACTATATCCAAAGGCAGAGATTTATTATTGGACTTTTAATGAAAACGCGGAAATTATTTACAATTTAAAACTGATGCCTGAGAAAAACATTATTAAAGCCAGAAGTAATAATATTTTTATATCAATTTTGGATTTAATAAAAAATATTTTAAAAATTAGAAAAATCGGAATTGATACAGTAATAGATATGGAGCTTTTTACAAGGGCTTCAAGTATTTTAAGTTACGCGACAGGGGCCCCGGAGCGTATTGGATTTTACCGGTTTTGGGATGAAGGGTTGTATAGGGGGCAGTTATATACGCATAAAGTAAAATATAATCCCTATCAGCATATCAAAAATAATTTTATCTTTCTTGCTGATAGGCTTAATGATTATAAAAATGGGAGCTTCTCAGAAAAGCAAACGCTGGATCAAGATAAGACTAAGTTGCCTGTTTTAAATTCGAGTGCTCAAGATAAGCAAGCTATGTGGTCTAAGTTACGCCGGATTAATCCGCTATTGAAACGAGAATGGGATTTTATTTTAATTAATTTTGGGGCATTTGATAAAATCGAATTAAGGAAGTGGCCGAAGGAATATTATAAAGAACTTATTGGGAAAATTTTAAAACATGAGAATCTTTGTGTGATTTTTGTGGGGATGGGACAACCTGATAAAAAAGATATAATTAAGCATGAACGCAGTATTAATTTAATTGGAAAGACCAATATTAAGGAATTGATTAGTCTGTGTAATATTTCAAAAGCATTAATAAGTCACGATAATGGGATTGTTCATATAGCCTCGCTTACGAAAATATTTATATGTGCGCTTTTTGGGCCTGAAACACCCCTATTATATGCCCCGCTTTCTGAGAACAAGAAAATTTTTTATAAAGAATATCCCTGTAGCCCGTGCTTATCTGTTTATAATCAAAGAAGTTTTGAGTGTGATAATATTAAATGTATGCGCTCTATTACGGTTGATGAGGTTTATAATAGTGTAAGTGAAAATGTATGTTAAAATCATCAAATTTGAATTTAAATGAAAAAGCTATTAAATTGTCAATTATAGTTCCAGTATACAATGGAGAGAATATATCAGATAAGTTAAGGGTTTTGAATTCAATTCAGAAATAACAGCAAAAGTATTGCTTAGAAAAGATAGACTTGTGGAAGTGCTGATTTCTTATAAAGCTCGCTTAAGGGAAATAGGCAAGAAAATTAGTTTTTCTGATGGAATTATGCCGATCTACACTGTATTTAAGTATAGATTGGCAAGGAAGTTAAAATGAGTCGAACAATATGTGCGCTTATTACTACAACAGAAAAAAATAAAAAACACCTTGAACGTTTAGTGAGTTCTCTCACTCAGCAGACAAAGCAGGTGCAAAAGATAGTTATTATTTATGATGGAACTCATCGTCCGGCAAAACAAACTTTTGAAGATTGCCCAATACAGGTAACCTGGATTGATAACAGTAAAAACGACTCTTTGACTTATTTGCAGAATCAAGCTATTCGTTTAATGAAAGAAGATTTTGTCCTGTTGCTAAATGATGATGTGGTTTTAGAAAATAATTTTGTTGAGGAGCTTTTAAAAGATATTAGTAGAGATGATGCTATTGGTATGGCCTGCGGTAAATTGCTGCGTATGGATAAAACTACGATTGATACCGCCGGGCAGCTTCTTGGAAATAAACGAACCCCGGTTGAACGCGGTTACGGGATTCCGGATAAAGGAGAGTTTGAAACTGAGTGTTATGTTTTTGGTTCCTGCGGGGCGGCAGTATTATTGAGAAAGAAAATGCTGGAAGATTGTGCTATTTTTGAAAATGAATATTTTGACAATGATTACAATATGTTTTATGAGGATTTAGACCTTTCCTGGCGCGCATCGAATCGGGGATGGAAGGCTTTATATAATCCTAAGGCAGTGGGTCTCCATGCTCGGGGTGCAACGGCAAAAGAGAAAAAACCGGTTTTCGAGTTTTTGCGTCCCTATAATTTTACCTGGCTCAAAAGCAGTCTAAAAAGTGATGTAATAAAAAATCGTTATATGACAATAATTAAAAATGATTTGCTGCGGGATTTTCTTTTGAATATTCATCATATATTTATATATGATCTGAAGATTTTTCTTTATTGTCTTATCTTTGATCCAGGGGTAATATTGCAGACGTTTAAAAATATACCTGTTATTCTTAAGGCCTTTAAAAAAAGAAAGATTCTGAAAAGAAAGAAATGAATTACCTAATAATAGCGCAACTGATTATAAGGCCGTTTATTTGTGAACAGGTAAATGCATCTCTTGGATTTTTTTTTGATATTACATTCCTTGGATGTTTTCTTTTATTTATCCTGAATTCAAAGCAGCTAAAAGTAAAGAAGTCTGTTTTTCTTATAAGCCTGATCTTTCCCTTTTTTATTGTTTTAAGCAACTTTTTTTCTGTTAATTCATATAATAGCCAGGCAGAGCTTTTAAGAATTTTTGTGTTGGTTTTGATCTTTAACTTTGTCTGTTTGCTTGAGAGTAAACAGAGAAGGTTTTTGATTGCAGGGATGCTTTGTATTAGTGGGATAATCTGCCTGCGGGCTTTGTACCAGTATTTTTCCGGAATAGATTTTATTCGGGATTCTAATTCTTTTGAGCAGTTGACAAAAGACGGGTTTTACGCATGGGAATTACTTTTGAATAAAAGGGCTGTTTCTTGGTTCGTTTCGCCTAATATCCTGGGTGGATACCTGATCGGATTTTTTCCTTTGGCGAGTGTTTATTTATTTAAAAGCATAGGTGAGAAGAATACTACAAAAATATTGATTTTTTCTTTTTTATGCCTGTTTTTGTTTTTGAGTCTTTTGCTTACAAAAGCGCTTGCAGTATTTTTAAGTTTTATACTTAGTATGATTTTTCTTTTTGTGCTTATATATAAGGATAAAGACCGAGGTGTGATTAAAAGATATGCAGGCATTGCTCTGTTGTTTTCTTGTGTTTGTTTATTCGGGTTATTTTTTTCGCGCAGGGAAGCATTTATTGATCTTAAAAACCCTCAAAATTCAATAACTCAGAGGCTGTATTACTGGCAAAGTTCTCTTAAAATTATCAATGAGCATCCCTTGGTTGGAGTAGGTGCAGGTAATTTTAAAATAGTGTATCCGCGTTTTAAAAATGCGAGCGCTAATGAAACAATTTATGCGCATAATTCATATTTACAGATATGGGCAGAATCCGGATTGCCTGCGCTTGCTTTTTTTATTGTATTTGTTTTTATTGTTTTCAGAGTGGCCTTAAAAAAAAGGATTAGTCCGGTAGATTCAGGCATGATTGCCGGATGCCTTGGCGTTTTGCTTTATAATTTTTTAGATTACAGTTTTTTTATTACTCAGGCCACACATATATGGTGGATCTTTCTTGCCTGTGTTTTATCTTCCGGGGATCAAGATAAAAATATAACTGCGGAATCTAGTTGGCGCCTGATATCTTTAAGATTATGTTATCTTGTGCTTTGCTTGTTTTTGTTGTTTAATGCTTTTTTATTTTCCAAAACCGAGAAAAGTATAAGAGATGCGGTCATGTTTTTTAAAAACAGGGAATTTGATAAATCAATTGCGGCTGCTCAAGAGGCCCTGGTTTACAAATCCAATAATGATCTTGCTTATTATATTTTAGCCCGGAATTTTCGTAGTATTGAAAAGAGTAAGCTTTCTGCCAGAGCCTTGTCTTACTACAAAAAAGCCATATCTTTAAATGATAATTATGCCTTTTACTATGGGGAGCTGGCTAACTATCTTCTCATGCATAATAAAATCAATGGGGCTCGGCAATTTTCAGAGCTTGCCTTAAAATTTTATCCGCAAAACAAAAAATTCCAAGCCTTGAATTATAAGGTCGATTCATCTAAATCTGATTAATTCCTGGGACCACACTATATTGTGGTTTTACTTTCCCTAACCTACTGTAAATAGTATTATTAAATATATTTTAAAAAGTTATTTTTTTTTATGTTGACATGCGTATTAAAATAGAGTATATTTATAATGTGGTTAGAAGTGGAGGGAAGTGGAGTAAATGTTTTATGGTGAATTCGAACATTCATTAGATCGCAAAAATCGCGTCATAATACCTGCAAAATTCAGGGAAGCCCTGAAAGACTGTTTTGTGGAAAAATTCTACATAACCAGAGGCCTTGACGGGTGCTTGTTTATATTTACAGAAGCTGAATGGAAAAGGCAGGAACAAAAATTTAAGGCACTTTCTTTTACCAGCCCTGATGCAAGAAAATTTAACCGTATGTTTTTCTCCGGTGCCAGTGAAATCATTTGTGATGGACAGGGCCGGGTTTTAATACCTCAGTATTTAAGAACATTTGCCGATATTGACAAGGATGTCATAATTATCGGAGTTTCTAATCGTATAGAAATTTGGGGTAAATCCCGCTGGAAGGATTTTTATGAAAATACTAGAGAGACCTACGAGGATACTGCCGAAAAACTCATGGGTTTGGACTGAAGAGGAAATGGGCCGACACATACCCGTCATGTACAGCGAGGTGCTGTCTTACTTGAGACTTTTGCCAGGGAAGGTGATTGTTGATTGTACTTTGGGGGAGGGGGGGCATAGTGAAGGCATATTGAGAAAGATAACGCCAGGCGGTTATCTTATCGGCATAGATCAGGATGATGATGCCCTGAGCGCTACCCGCCTGCGTCTTTCTCCTTTTGAAGGCGCATTCAGCCTTATCAGAGATAATTTTAAAAATATCACGGATGTCCTAGCTAACCTAGAGATTAACGCCATGGATGGCGTTGTTTTTGATCTGGGTGTTTCCAATCTGCAGCTTCTAACACCTGAACGCGGTTTTAGTTTTCAGTTTGATGGACCGCTTAATATGCGTATGGATAAACATGCCCAGATAACTGCTTTTGATCTGGTCAATAATCTATCTGAAGAAGAAATAGCTAATATCATTTTTACATTTGGCCAGGAAAGATTTAGCCGTAGGATTGCATCAAGAATAGTCGCTGCGCGCGCCAGGCATGTAATTGCTACCACCCAGCAGCTTGCAGATATAGTTGTAAATTCCCTGCCGGTCAGAGAAAGATATAAAAAAATACACCCGGCAACAAGAACATTCATGGCTCTTAGAATTGCCGTTAATAGAGAGCTGGAGGTGCTTCAATCAGGTCTTACTCAGGCTATTGAGCTGCTTAAGCCTGGCGGTATAATCTGTGTGATTGCTTTCCATTCGCTTGAAGACCGAATTGTAAAACAGGAGTTTAAGGCCCAGGCGAAAAAAGGATGCCTGAAAATAATTACTAAAAAGCCCCTTATCCCTACGGATGAGGAGATTGAAAATAATCGTAAAAGCCGCAGCGCAAAACTCAGAGTGGCTGAGAAATTGTAGTATTAGATTCTGAGATTAAGGATGGGTGGATGAGACTAAAAAATATCGTAGTTTGGGCCATTATAAGCACCTGTATTTGCCTGGGATATGTTAAAGGGCAGGTTGAGGTAGTAAAACTCAGTTACTCCTTAAGGCACAGTGAAAACAGACTTAGTGATTTGATTGACCAAAACAGAGTTTTGGTATACAATAATAGCAGCTTGAAGGCTCCTGAATATTTGGCCGGAATGATAGAGCAGAATGAATTAAAACTTTGTTTGCTTGATACAGCTGCTGTGGCAAAGGTAAGGGTGAAAAGAGGGCAGCCGGATCAACTGGCAAAGTCAAATATCTCAAGCTGGAAAACCCGTCTGTTTGATGCCTTTGTTCCTAAAGCGCAAGCTGCATCTGATTTGAACAGATAGATTTTTCCCATCATTAACTTACACTAACTATACCGATAACATTCATTAAAAAAGGATTTTTTTTGCCGTGTATAAACGGGCGCAAAAGGTTCGCCTTGCCATAGTTTGTCTATCTTACCTAATTCTGCTTCTGATTATTTTATTCCATCTATTTAATATTCAGGTTTTAAATAATCGTAATTACATGAAACTTGCTGATTCTCAGCATCAGATGACTTTAAAACTTGATCCACAGCGGGGGCTGATTTACGATCGTAACCTGAAAGTTCTGGCATTGAGTCTAAAGGTTCCTTCAGTTTATGCCGTATCGCGGGTAATAACCAATAAACAAGAAGCGGCTGGGGCGCTTTCTGCTGTGCTTGGTCTGGATTATCAAAAGATATTGGAAAAACTTAATAAGGATAAGTCTTTTGTCTGGATAAAAAGAAGAGTTACTGAATCCGAAGCTGAAAAAATTCAGGCCTTGAAAATTTTTGGTATTGACATTACTAAAGAAAATAAAAGATATTATCCCAATAATGGCTTGGCAGCACATATTATAGGATTTGCCGGCATGGATGAGTTAGGGTTAGAAGGCCTGGAATGTAAATATAACAGTTATTTGAAGGGCGAGCCGGGAAGGCGCTCTTTACTGCGTGATGCTAAACAGAGAATGATGCCTGCCTTTGAATATGAATATCTTCCGGCTGTTAACGGATATAATCTTGTACTTACAATCGATGAGGTTATGCAGCATATTGTTGAAGATGTTCTGGACAGGAACATGAAACAAAATAAAGCGATTGCTGCAAGCATTGTAGTAATGAATCCACAAAACGGCGAAATTTATGCTCTGGCCAGCAGGCCGAGCTTTAATCTGAATGATTTTGCCAAGGCAAATCCCGCAAGCCGTCGTAATAGAGCAATAAGCGATTATTTTGAGCCTGGTTCAATTTTTAAGGTGATTACGGCAAGTGCTGCTTTAGATAAGAATATAGTCAAAACAGATGATGTGTTCTTTTGTGAAAACGGGGCTTATCGTATATCAAGACATACTTTGCATGATCATAGACCGCATGGAGACCTGACCTTTGTGGAAATCATAGAAAAGTCCAGCAATATCGGTGCGGTAAAAATTGCTCAGAAAATGGGCGAAAAAGTTTTAAATAATTATTTGAAAAAGTTTTGTTTTGGGGAAAAAACCGGTATTGACTTGCTGGGGGAAACCCCGGGATTTATCCGTCCGATCGAGCAATGGTCAAAGCTTTCTATATCAGCAATCCCTATGGGGCATGAAATTGGGGTTAGCACTATACAGATGGCAAGAGCATTGTCGGCTGTAGTTAATGGCGGATATATGGTAAAACCGCATATTGTAAAAGAGATTATTGATAATAGCAATGAAATAATTGAAAGCTTCCAAACTAACAGCCATTCCCGGGCGATAAGTGAAAAAACCTCAAATACAATGCGGGAAATTTTAAGAGGCGTTGTAGAAAAAGGTACCGGGAGAAAAGCACAAATTAAAGGTTATTCAGTGGGTGGCAAAACTGGTACAGCACAAAAAATTGATGCATCAGGACACTATTCACATGATAAGTATGTGGCGTCATTTATAGGGTTTACTCCGGTGGAAGATCCTAAATTGGTTATTGTTGTAGTTTTTGATGAGCCGCGGCCCCTTTATTACGGAGGACTTATCAGCGCGCCTGTGTTTAAGGAAATAGCCGAAAAGATACTCAAATATATGAATATTGCTAAAACAAAGTAAATGCAAACAGTATATTAAACAAGGAAATCATGAGATGAGGGCAAAAAAGCTTTTATCAGTGCTTACTGAATTTGATAAATGTGGCGAATTTGAGGATTTTAAAATTCTCGGGTTGAGTATTGATTCGCGAAAAACAGGACGCGATTTTTGCTTTATCGCCATAAAGGGAACTGCGACTGATGGGCATGATTATATCGCGGCTGCTATAGATAAAGGCGCGCGTATTATTATTTGCGATGAAGATCAAAGAGATAAGATCAAAGGTATTGGGAAAAATAAAAATATAGTGTGTCTTGGCGTAAAAAATCCAAGGATCGCGGCCGCTAAAATGGCTGCAGAGTTCTTTGGTCAGCCGAATAAAAAGTTGAAGATCACAGGTATTACAGGAACTAATGGCAAAACCACGGTTTCTTTTCTCCTGGATCATATTTTTTCCGCAAGTCAGCATAAGGGCGGGATTATCGGTACAATTTATTATAAAATTGCCGATCATATAATCAGCGCGAAAAATACAACACCTGACGCGATTACGATATGGAACCTGCTTTATAATATGGTTGCGCATGACCTTGAGTATTGCTTTATGGAGGTGTCTTCTCATGCCTTGGATCAATTAAGGACCGAGGGCATTGATTTCACTCATGCGGTTTTTACAAATATTACGCAAGATCATCTGGATTATCATCGGGATTTGGAAGATTATTTTATTGCTAAAGCAAAGCTGTTCCAGGGACTTTTAAGCCATAGATATGCTGTAATCAACTCAGATGATGCCTACAGTAAAAGGTTGCGGAAAATGACTAAGGCAAATATTATAGATTATGCTATCAAAGATAAGCAGGCAAAGATAAGGGCGGAAAATATTAGACTTGGGATCAATGGTACTGAATTTACATTGGTTGCTTCGGATGCGAATATAAAAATAAAAACCAGTATTATTGGTAGGTATAATGTTTATAATATACTGGCAGCTGTTTCTGTTGCTATAATAGAGGGTATTAAGCCTCCGGTGATTGCGGCTGCTCTTGCAAGTTTTGCCTGTCCTCCGGGGCGTTTGGAGCAATTGATAATTAACCGGCCTTTTAAGGTATTTGTTGATTATGCGCATACAGATGATGCTCTAAAGAATGTGCTTGGGGCCCTGCGGGAATTAAAGCCATCTAGGATTATTACGGTTTTTGGCTGCGGCGGAAACAGAGACAAGAAAAAACGTCCGCTTATGGGCGCAGTAGCAGCAGAACTGTCTGATTTTCTGGTGATTACCAGTGATAATCCCCGCAATGAGGATCCGGAAGTTATAATCGATAATATAATTGCCGGGATTCCGGCTTGGTTTACTGAATATTCGCAAATAACAGACAGAAAAAAGGCAATTGAAAAGGCTTTGAATTCAGCTTCTTCTGGAGATTTTGTGCTTATTGCCGGAAAAGGGCATGAGACAAGCCAGACTTTTATGGACAAAACAATTGAATTTGATGATAAGAAAATAGCCTTGGAAATACTTAATAAGGAAGCGAGTAGCAAGTAGCGAGAAAGACGAAGGATGATCCTCCTTCGCTACCTACTTCGTCAAGACTACGAAGGTCAAGAAAGCTATGGAGGCCAGGTGGACGACCGCCCGCCAGAAAACGGCGAGGCTAAGACGAGGGACGCTGATTCAAGTAAAAAGTTAAAAGTAAAAAATAAAAAGAGAATAAGCTAATGGCTAATAGTCGATAGTCAATGGCCAAAGAAAAAAAGAGAGGCAAAATGTGAGCTTTACTCTTAGACTTTTAGACTCTTAGTCTAATCTGGTAACAGGCAACTGGCAACTGTATAACTCGTAACTCATAACTCGTAACTGGTAACTAAAACCATGTTTACAATTGATGAAATAATTAAAGCAACACATGCCAAAGTGATCAATAGCTATGCACAGCTATGTGTTAGCGGTATATCTACTGATTCGCGTATGGTTAAGCAGGGTGAGCTTTTTATTGCTATAAAAGGCGCGAAATTAGACGGGCATGATTTTGTTGATAAAGCCCGCGAAAATCAGGCTAGTGCCTTGCTTGTAAATGAGACTTGGGCTCAGGAAAATATTAAGTTTTTACAGGGATTGAATATGCCGGTAATAGTTGCAGAAAATACAGTGGCTGCTTTGGGTGCTATAGCTGGATTTCATCGCAGAAGATTTAATATACCTGTAATTGGTATAACAGGTTCAAATGGGAAAACCAGCACCAAGGAGATGCTTGGGGCTGTGCTGGGATCGCGTTTTAAGGTTCTTAAAAGTAAAGCCTCCTTTAATAATAACATTGGAGTTCCCCTTACTCTTTTAGGACTTGATTTAAGTCATGAGATCGCTGTTTTGGAAATGGGCATGAACCATGCGGGAGAAATCAGAGCGCTTTGTTTTATAGCTAAGCCCGATATAGCCATAATTACGAATGTTGCAAATGCGCATATGGAATTTTTTAAATCCTTAGAAGAAGTAGCAAAGGCAAAGTGTGAAATCCTGGAAAATCTGAACAATAGGGCAAAGGCAATTATTAATGCGGATTGTAGTGTTTTATATGCAGGGGCAAGGGACTATGGAGTGAATATTATAAGTTTTGGTTTAAAACCAGGCAGCCTGTATCGGGCAGCTAATGTTTTATGTGATAGTAACGGAATAGCCTTTTCTTTAAATGAAAAGGTTACATTTAGGCTGAATTTACTTGGTGAGCATAATGTATATAATGCTTTGGCAGCTATAGCTGTGGCTGATTTGTTTAAAATTGAGACAGACCAGATGATAGAGGCCTTAAGAAAAGTTAGTATTCCAGGCCTTAGGATGCATCAGATCGATACTAAAGGCATAAAAATAATCGCGGATTGCTATAATGCTAATCCTATATCGACTAAAGCGGCTATTAAAGTGCTTTCCTGTTTTAAGGAAGCAAAAAGAAAGGTATTTGTTTTTGCCGATATGCTTGAGTTGGGAAGATCGAGCCGAAGATTTCATGAGGATATCGGGGAATATGTGGCGGGTAATGCTATAGATAAATTGATAGCCATTGGCCCCAATGCGTCTTTTGCCGCATCTTCGGCTATAGCCTGTGGCATGAAGGAAAAGGATGTCTATAAATGCGAAGAAAATGAGGATGCTTTAGAAATTCTTCAAGGTTTGTTTGCTGAGGATGATATAGTGTTATTTAAAGGCTCCCGGGGAATGCATCTTGAGGACCTTATTAATAAAATAATAAAAAATAGAGGTTAAAAACGCAAGTTAAAAGTAAAAAGGGAATATGCTAATAGCTAATAGTCGATGGCTGATGGCTGCAAAAAGAAGCAAGTAGCGAGAAAGACGAAGGATGATCCTCCTTCGCTAAAGCTATGGAGGACAGGTGGACGACCGTCCGCCAAAGAACGGCGAGACTAGGACGAGAAAAGCGAGTAACTCATAACTCGTAATTCGTAATTCGTAACTCGTAACTCGTAATTTGTAATTCGTAACTAGTAATTGGAAGGTGAATCCATGTTTTATCATTTTTTATATCCGTTAAGAGATCTGTTCTTTGGTTTTAATGTTTTTAAATATATAACTTTTCGATTGGCAGGGGCTGTAATAACGGCATTTCTCTTAAGTGCTTTTTTGGGAAAGGCAGTAATCCGCATGCTTAAGAGACTCAAAGTAGGTGAGTCAGTTAGAAAGGGTAAAGAATGCGCTTCTATATATGAACATCATAAGGACAAAGAGGGTACGCCTACTATGGGCGGTATACTTATATTGGGTGTTATATTCCTGAGTGTTTTGTTGTGGGCGGATCTAACTAACAAATATATCTGGATAGCGATGGGAGTTACTCTATGGCTGGGTATTGTGGGATTTATTGATGATTATATAAAACTTACCAAAAAAGATTCACGCGGTCTCACAGTCGCAGTAAAGCTTATCGGCCAGTTGATTCTGGGCCTGATCGTTGGCTTTGTGCTTTATCTTGATCCTAATATCGGAGATCGCCTAGATATACCTTTTTGCAAGAATCTTATCGTGCACTTAGGTGTGTTCTATGTTTTCTTTGTGGCTCTGGTTATCATCGGATCTTCTAATGCCGTAAACCTTACAGATGGATTAGACGGCCTGGCTATAGGCTGTGTTCTAATTGTAGCTCTTACCTATAGCGCGATAAGTTATCTTACCGGACATTATAATTTCAGCGACTATCTGCATATCATTTATATCCCTAACTCAGGAGAACTGGCTATTTTTTGCGCGGCTATATTCGGCGCCGGGCTTGGGTTTCTCTGGTATAACTGCCATCCGGCTGATGTATTCATGGGGGATACCGGGGCATTGGCATTGGGCGGAGCTTTGGGTGTAGTGGCTGTATTGATTAAAAAAGAATTGCTTTTAGGTATTGCTGGAGGAATATTTGTCGTTGAGGCGCTTTCGGTAATAATACAGGTTTTCTCTTATAAAATTAGAGGTAAAAGAGTTTTTCTGATGGCACCGCTGCATCATCATTTTCAACTAAAAGGATGGGCTGAGTCTAAGGTTATATTTAGATTTCTGATCGTGGCGGTTATTCTTGCTTTGCTCAGTCTTTCCACATTAAAGCTGCGTTAAACTGATAGCGTATAGCGTTTAGCGGATAGCGAATAAGGGAAAACATGTGTTATCCTGAAAAAGGTTGACAGAAGATAAATTAACCACAAAGGACACCGAGGGCACGGAGAAAAGATAAAAGGTTAAAAGTGAAAAGCAAAGCACGGAATTAACCGCAGATGAACACAGATGGACGCTGAGGAAAAGGAACAAACAGAGGGAAGACCACTCGTTTTACTCGTTAGGACGAAGGACGATAGACGAGAAAAGAAGAAAAAGCTAATAGATAAAAAAAGAAGAGAGAGAAGAGTATATGCTAAAGCCGTTGCACGGCTGCAAATTTATTCAATTGGAATCAAAAGAAAAATAAATTTTTCTTGTTGAGTTCACATTGAATAAAACGCGAGTTTTCTTTGAAAACACGCTTAGCATATACGGTTAGCGTGCTTTAGTAAGAATGATGTATTATCTGTGTTAATCAGCGTTTATCGAGAGAATATGGTTTATGAGCGGGCGGTTAATTGAATTATTTGTGTTTAAAAGTGTAAACTATTTTAGGACAAGACATTTCGCAATGCTAATCACTGATTACTTATAACTAAATACTAAACAATATGATAAATGCTATTCGCTGATATTAAAGATAGCATTTGGCTATTCAGCAGAGTTGCTGATACAGCTGTTTTTAAGTAATGATTATGACTTTTGATGAGTCTGAATTTAGAAATTTACATAACTTAATTGCTGAAGTCAGGAAAATGCTTACAATATATATAAAGAAAATAACTTTAAGGATAGTGTTAAATGTTTGGTTTTTTATAAACGCTAAACGCTAATCGCTATACGCTATTAATATGAATATAAAAAATAGGAAAATAGTTATTCTGGGCTTAAGCCGATCCGGCTATGCTGCCTCGATATTAGCCGCAAAGAAAAAAGCAAATGTATTTGTAACTGAGGTTCTTAATAATAGGGAAATGCAGTCAAAGGCAGAAGCTCTGGCAAAACAGGGAATCTGCGTGGAGTTGGGAGGACATACAGAGAATTTTTTAAAAGACGCTGATATGTTTATAACTTCTCCTGGTATTAAAAAAAGTTCATGGGCACTGATTTGGGCAAAAAAAAATAAAATTAATGTCTTTAGTGAGATAGAGTTTGCCAGCTGGTTTTGCTCCGCTCCTATTATTGCTGTAACCGGCTCAAACGGCAAAACTACGGTGGTAACATTGCTAGGTGAGGTTTTTAATGCGGCTGGTAAGAATGTGGTTGTTTGCGGTAATATTGGAAATCCCTTTAGCGGTGAATACCGTAAGTTTAAAAATGCGGATGTTATAGTTCTGGAAGTAAGTTCCTTTCAGCTTGAGTTTGTGAAAGGCTTTCATCCTCGCGTGAGCATTATTTTGAATATAACTCAAAATCATTTTGATCACCACCGGGATATGAGGGAATATGTTAGGGCTAAGGCTAATATCCTGAAAAATCAGCTCAAAACTGAAGTCAGTATTTTGAATTTTGATAATAAGAGAGTTTTGGCCCTTAGCAAAGACACTAAAGCCGATATATGTTTTTTAAGCATGCACAGAAAAAATATTAAAACATATTTAAACGTAGCAAGTCATGGCTGTTTTTATGATAAAGCGCAGGCCTGGATAATAAAAAAAGGGAAAGAACATAGGATTTTTAATAGAAGTGACCTTAAAATAAGAGGGAATCATAATATTGAAAATGCAATGGCTGTTTTCCTTGCAGCTATGGCTTTGAATGTTCCTGAACATACAATTACCAGGGCACTGAAAAATTTTAAAGGCTTGGAGCATCGCTGTGAAAGCCTGGGATGTTTTAAAGGGATTGAGTTTGTTAATGATTCAAAATCAACTACAGTTGATGCCACCTGCAAAGCATTATCTATGTTTGGGGATAAATCGGTTGTCTTAATCTGCGGCGGCCGGGATAAAGGGAGTAATTTTAAAGCAATAAGATCCAAGATCAAGAAAAAAGTTGCTTTGCTTATTTGTATCGGAGAAGCAGTTTCAAAAATATCCAAGGCTCTAAAAGGTTCTACGCTGATAAAAAAGGGCGAAGATCTGCAAGAGGCAGTTGATATTGCGCGCTTAAACGCAAACAAAGGAGATACTGTCTTGCTTTCTCCTATGTGCGCCAGCTTTGATATGTTTGAGAGCTTTAAGCAAAGGGGTAAGGTATTTAAAAAAATTGTAAGGAACATATATAAAAAATGAATATGAGGGATACCAGAATAAATCTGGCGGCTGTTTCATTGGTGCTTGTCTGCATAGGTATTGTCATGATTTACAGTACAAGTGCTATTTATGCATTGGAAAATCAGGGAGACAGTGCCTACTATCTCAAGCGTCATCTTGCCTATGTTTTTATTGGTCTTTTATGTACTTTTTTTGCTATGAAAGTGGATTATCATTATTTGAGAAAAATTGCTAAGCCTTTATTGTTGATATCTGTCCTCCTGCTAGTATTGCTGTTTGTCCCCGGTATTACCAGGCAGGTGGGAGGAGCGCGCCGCTGGTTTCGCCTGGGAGCGATCAGTTTCCAGCCATCTGAACTGGCAAAATTTGCTATGGTTATATACGCAGCTGATTTTCTCTCGCGCAAAAAAAGCATTATTACTTCTTTTTGGCATGGGCTTTTTCCTGTTTTAATGGTTATGGGCACCATAAGCCTGTTGATTATTGTTCAGCCTGATCTGGGCACTGTTATGGCCATTGTAAGTATTTGTTTTTTGATGTTTTTCGTTGCTGGAGTGAAATTGACACATATCTTTTCATTTGTGCTTGGATCGCTGCCATTTCTTTATATATTAGTATTCAGTGTTCCTTATCGTCGGCGCAGAATACTTGCCTTTCTTGATCCCTGGAGTGATCCGCAGGGGACAGGATTTCAGATAATCCAATCCCTGGTAGCTGTTGGTTCAGGCGGCTTGACCGGACTTGGACTTGGACACGGGCGTCAAAAATTATTATATTTGCCGGCAGCATATACGGATTTTATTTTTTCTATCATTGGCGAAGAATTGGGTTTTATCGGCACCTCAGGTCTTGTGCTGCTTGTAATATTCCTGCTTGTGCAGGCGACTAAAATAAGCTTGAAAGCAAAAGACTCTTTTGGGCAGCTTTTAAGCTTCGGCCTGATATCCTGTCTTATGATCGAGGCAATAATAAATATGGGGGTGGCCATAAGCATTTTTCCGACAAAAGGACTGCCGTTTCCATTTATAAGTTATGGGGGGACTTCACTTGTGTTCAATATGATCTATGTGGGCCTAATATTAAATGTGGGAAGAGTGAAATGAAATTCTTGATAACTGCCGCTGGATCCGGCGGACATATTTATCCGGCATTAAGCCTGGCAAATGAGCTTAAGCGCAGGAACAAAAACGCGCAAATTACATATTTGAGTAGCAATAAAAGTATTGATAGGCAAATCTTTAATACAACATCAGATAGAGTTGTTGGCTTTGACTTTATCTCGCCGCAAAGAAAAACAGGAGTAAATCTTATTAAATTTTACTTGAAGAATCTGTATTTTTTGTTAAACTTTAGTAAGGAGAGTATAAGAGTATTTTTTTTGATTAAAGCTATAAAACCAGATATTGTAATAGGTTTTGGAGGCATTCACTCTGTAGCGGCAATAATCACTGCGAAGCTTTTAAATATACCCTCGCTTATCCATGAACAAAATGTAGCTCCGGGATTGGCTAATCGTATGCTTTGCAGCTTAACATCTAAAGTTGCCATTGGTTTTCGTAAAAGTAATATTTATTTTAAAGGCAGGGATGTAATCTTTACGGGCAACCCTATCAGAACAGAATTGCAAAGATTAGATAGTACCAAGGCGCGCAGTATTCTGGGCTTAGATATAAATAAGTTTACTATTCTTGTTGTCGGCGGTTCTCAAGGCGCAGTATTTATCAATGATTGTTTTATTAAAGCGCTTAATGGGCTGAGTGTTCAAAGGCGCAGCAGATTACAGGTCATACATTGCTGCGGCATCCGGGATTTTGTAAATACTAAAAAGAAATACGAAGATATTGAAATAATGGCAAGAATTTTTGCCTTTTGTGAAGATATGAACAGTGCTTATAATGTGGCTGATTTAATTATTGGACGCGCTGGTGCGGCAACGCTGAATGAGATTTGTTTTTTTGGTAAAGCCTCGGTATTGATTCCTTATCCTTATGCTCAGGCACATCAGATTGCTAATGCTGAGTTTATGCAGGAAGCTCAAGCGGCGGCGATTATTAAACAGGACGCAATGAGCGCCAGTCATCTTATTTCTTTGATTGATGTTATTATGGAGCAGCCGCAGGTTCTTGAATCTATGGCTGCGAAAAGCCGGCAGCTTTTTTGTGAAAATAGCGCCCAAAAGCTGGCTGATGTGGTAATAGATATCATGCGGGATGAAAATATCTAAAAGGACTTAATATGGATTCAAGAGATCTTCTTAGTATAAAGAAAAAGATTCATTTTATAGGTATCGGAGGGGTAGGAATGAGCGCCTTAGCCGATCTTTTGATTAGTCGGGGGTGTAGGGTTAGCGGCTCTGATTTAAAAATAAACAAGATGACTCAAAGGCTCCAAGATAAAGGAGCAAATGTTTATCTGGGGCATAGAGCGGAAAATATAGATCAGCCTGATCTGGTAGTTTATTCCTCATCCATAAAAGATAGCAATCCGGAAATGCTTATAGCTAAAGAAAAAGATATCCCCCTAATGCATCGCGCAAGATTGTTGGGTAAGCTTATGGAGGGAAAATGCGGCATAGCGATAGCAGGAATGCATGGGAAAACAACTACAACCTCGCTGATTTCGTTTATATTAAAAACAGGCGGGCTTAAGCCGAGTTTTGCAATCGGCGCTGATGTCCACGTTTTAGGAGGCAATGCGTTTGCCGGTATTGGTAAATACTTTGTTGCTGAGGCCGATGAAAGTGATGGATCTTTACTTGAGCTTAATCCGTATTATGCCGTAATTACAAATATTGATCGAGAGCATCTGGATTATTATAAAGACTTAAGTCAGATCGTTAGGACATTTGAAAAATTTATAGGTAATATTGATAAAAATGGCGCCTTGTTTGCTTGTGCAGATGATGCTAATGCCCGCAGGGCGATTGAAAGCTACAGAGGCCGACTGATTACTTATGGCTTTAACAGTGATGCTGATGTATGTGCTGAAAATGTGCGATTCCTTGGTATGCGCTCTGTATTTGTTTGCAGATATAAAGGGCAATCAATAGGAGAGTTCACCTTAAATATCCCCGGACGTCATAATATTCTTAATGCATTGGCCGCTATTTGCATGGGGATGGAAGTAGGTATAGATAAAAGCATTATAAAAAATGCTTTAGCTGTTTTTGCCGGAGCAGAGCGTAGATTTCAGATAAAAACAAGCTGTAGGGGCATTATGATAGTCGATGACTATGCGCATCATCCCACGGAAATAAAAGCGACATTGCAAGCCGCAAAAGGATGGAAAAAAAGAGTGGTTGGAGTTTTTCAGCCGCATCGCTATAGCCGGACTAAATTTCTGCAAAAAGAGTTTGGCCGGTGTTTTCAAGATGCAGACCATGTAGTGATAACGGATATTTATGCGGCGAACGAAACACCGCTGGATGGAATCGGGGCTCAAGCGATCTATGAACAAGTCAAGCAAAGCGGTCATAAGAGTGTCTGTTTTTTACCCCGGGCCGAGTTAAAGGAATATTTGATTAAAACCCTGAAAACCGACGACATGCTTTTGATGTTGGGTGCGGGAGATATTGGTAGGCTGGCTGAAGAATTAGATCAACAATTACTAGTTGCAGAAAAGCTGGCAATCAAATGAAAACAGTAAAAGTCACAGATTTAAGCCGAAAACTCAAAGGTTTTTTTAAAGGCAGCGTTCAGACTGATAGAATGCTCAGCGGGTATACTTCCATAAAGATTGGAGGCAGAGTATTACTTTTTCTTGAGCCGCAGAACAATATTGACCTAGCTCAAGGGCTTAGATTGCTTGATTTAAGGAATATGCCTTTTCGCGTGATAGGTAATGGTACCAATCTGTTGATTAATGATAGGCATCTGGAAATTGTTGTTATAAAACTCAGCAGCTTGTTTTTTAAAGAAATTACAATTCAGAAAGATGTGCTTTATGCTAGCGGCGGAGTAAGTATAGCACAGCTGCTTAATTTTTCTATAAAAAATGGGATCTGCGGCCTTGAATTTTTAGCAGGTATCCCCGGTACTATTGGCGGGGCCCTGGTTATGAATGCCGGAGTAAGAAATTCGCTACCAAAGGCCAGCAGGGATGATTTATATCTGAGCGTGAGCGATTTATTGACTGATATTGAAGTAATGGATAAGCAGGGTGAGATTTTCAAGCTGAGTAAAACTGAGGCCGGTTTTGCCTATCGCGGGTCAAAATTAGATGGCCTTATTGTCCTGGGGGCTTATTTTAAGATAAGAAAGAGTACAGGGGGGCGGGTTTGCGAGGCTATAAAAACTTTTCTGAAAAGGAGAAAAATATTGGAATTGGTTCACTTGGCTAGCGCGGGTTGTGTCTTTAAAAATCCGACTGGCTGTGCTCTCAGTGCGGGTGAGTTGATCGATAAGGCAGGACTTAAGGGGCATAGTATTGGACAGGCGCAGGTTTCACAAGTGCATGCGAATTTTATTATTAATAGAGGCGGGGCTACTTTTTCTCAGGTTTGTGAACTTATGGATTTTGTCCGAGTGAAAGTAAAGCGGGATTTCAAAGTAAAGCTTGAATCTGAGGTTAAGGTCTGGAACTAACTAAAAGCATAAAGGATAATATGCAAAAAATTGGCATTTTAATGGGTGGATTTTCAAGCGAGCGTGAGGTATCCCTGAAATCCGGCATGGCAGTAAAAAAGGCATTGACCGGCCTGGGATATGATATTATTGTTATTGATTTTAATGATGTGCCTGAGCTTTCTAGAAAACTGCGCTCTTGTAATGCCCAATGTATATTCAATGCCTTGCACGGGGGTTTTGGTGAAGACGGAGGAGTTCAGGAGATGCTGGATCAGATTGGTATCCCCTATACAGGATCAGGTGTATCTGCCAGTAGAATTGCAATGGATAAAATAGCATCAAGAAAAATATTTGAAGCTAGCCAAATTCCCGTACCGGCCTATGCTGTATTTAATAAAAAGGCATCAAAAAACAATGGTTTGGATTTATCTTTTCCGCTGGTTGTTAAACCATCGAGAGAAGGATCTAGCATCGGTCTTTCTATCGTAGATGATCCAGCTGCTTTATTTGTCGCCCTCAAAAATGCTTTTTCTTTTGATGATAAGGTTGTTGTTGAAGAATATATCCAAGGCAGAGAAATAACAGTAGGTATTATTGAGGATAAGCCCTTGCCGGTATTAGAGATAGTTTCAAAGAATAAGTTCTATGATTTTCAGGCTAAATATACCCCGGGCATGAGTGATTATATCGTGCCAGCGGATTTGCCTAAAGATATTGCCCTCTTGGCTCAGGATACGGCTTTGAAAGCGCATAAGCTTTTAGGCTGTCGCTGTTTTTCCCGGGTGGATATAATGATTGAAAGTAATGGACGTCCTGTAGTGCTTGAAGTAAATACTATCCCCGGGTTTACACAGACAAGCCTGCTGCCAAAATCAGCAGCTGCCGCGGGGATTGATTTCTCTGTGCTTTGTCAAATAATGATCGACTCAGCGCTTAAATCAGAATCCAAGGAAGTTGCTGCTTCAACAGAGCATTAATAATCATTAGGAGGAAATAGGTGTTTAAACCGAAAAAGAAAAGAAGGAAAAAAAGTAAGGCCCACATCTTTAGCGTTAAAAATGTGCAGGAGAATTTAAAGAAAAGCTGGGGACATATTCTTTTAGTTATTATTTGTGTTGCTGTTTTAGCAATATTGGGCATGGGGATGAAATCATTCCTTTTTGACTCAGAGTATTTTAATGTTACGGAAATCGAAGTAGTTGATCAGGAAGTTGATGTCGAAGGGTCTATCTTTGCCCATATACAGGAGAATCCTAATATCTTTAAACTTGATTTGGAAAAGATCGCTGATAATATTGAATGTAAAAATTCCGATATCCAAAAGGCAATTGTAAAAAGACAACTGCCTAATAAACTTGTTGTGGAAGTATTGTTTAGAAGACCTGTTGCTCAAATTGCTCTGGGTGCGGCCCGGGAGAACTATGAGGAAGAAAAGTTCTTTACCGTTAATAAGGATGGCTATATCCTTTCTGAGCTGGGAAGAAGACCAAGCAAAAGATTGCCTATTATTTATGGGTGCGATCTTTCCATTCCTGAGATCGAGACGGGACATTCATACGCTAATTCCTATTTGAAATATGCACTTGATTTCCTGAACTGGCTTGATCAGAGCGGGTTTTCCAAAACATATCAGATTACCAAGATCGATGTTACTGAGCCCAGAAGTATGATGTTTTATATTAAAGATAATTTGGAAGTCAGAATAGGTAATCGTAAATGGAAAGAAAAAATTGAAAATCTTGCCGGGATTCTGAATAATATGGATATTGATTACAGGCAAGAATATTATGTAGACCTGCGTTTTAAGGATTTTGTGTTTGGAAAAAAATAATGGCTAAAAATAATAATGAAATAATCGCACTTGATGTCGGCAGCGCTAAGACTACGATTTGTGTTGGCAGTTTTGATGCCCAGGCTCGGATTGAAATACATAGCGCTTCAATGGTGAAAACAAGAGGTGTTGAACGAGGGGTTGTAACAGATCTTGGAGAAGTAGCCAGCTGTATTGAAGAGGTGGTTAAAAAAGCAGAACATAAAATGGACTCAGCGGCCGGATCAAAACATGCCAAAAGAAAAGGCGCAAAAATCAACGCTGTTTTTACAACAATAAGCGGTGAGCATATTCTGGGAAACAATACCAAGGCTGTCTTAAATTTATCAAATCGACCGGTTGAAATAGGCAGAAAAGAAAAAATGCGCGCCATTGATTCGGCCCAATACTTGTCTGCTTCTGTTGATAGAGATGTCCTGCATGCTTTGGATCAGGGGTTTATTGTTGACGGTAATAAAAGAATAAAAAATCCCATGGGGATATTTGGTACGCGTTTAGGGGTAAATTTGCATATTATCAGCGGAGGAAGTTCCTATGTTAAGGATGTGATCAAGGCTGTTAACCGGGCCGGGCTTGATGTTGAAGGGGTTGCGTATTCCGGATTTACATCGAGCTTGTCCATAATCACCGAACGGGAAAAACAGGCAGGAGTAATCTTGCTTGAAATGGGAGCCGGCTGTGTGAATATACTCTTTTTTAAAGAAGGAAATTTGCAATATACAGGGGTCATACCTGTGGGAGGACATGATATAACCAAAGAGATTGGCAGGCAATTAAATATTGATATGCCTCAGGCCGAGGAATTAAAATTGCAGTATAGGAATACATCAGCACATTATAATGATAATGACACAGGGCATGGGGAAAAAATCATCATTAAAAAAGATATGTCTATTTATGAAAGTATAAATCGAAAGCTGATGGAAGACATTATTGATAAAAAATTAAATGAACTGCTTTTGATTATAAAAAAGGATTTGGATCTTGCCGGGATAATGCCTCGGGTCAGGTCTGGAGTTGTGATTTGCGGAGGAATGTCGTTCATGGACGGGATAATTGAAAAATTAGAGAAGGCCCTTAATTTAAAAGTAAAGATGGGTATAATGCGCGGTTTTGTTAGTAGTTCTTCGGGTTTAAGCAATATATTTTATTCAACGGGTATTGGTCTGATTATGCATGCATTGGGGCAAAAGAATATAGACTATAAAAAAACATTCTCAAGCGGTAATTTACGTAGTAAAATAATGGCAAAGATTAGAGAAGTATATGAAGACTATTTTTAGTTTTAAACTCGATTTTTGCTGCAAGCTGAAAGGCATAGATAATGAGTGAGAGTACTTATATTCTTGTAGTTGATGATGAGCCGGCGATACTCGATTCCTTTAGTAATACTTTTGCTCAAGAAGGCTATCAGGTTTTTAAGGCCAATAACTGGGGAGAGGCCGCTGTACTTATCAAAAAGCAGCAGTTTAATATTATTATTGCTGATGTCAGGCTGCCGGATATTGAGTTACAGCGGATGATAGAGGAAATAAAAATAGAGAATAAATACGCTTATATTATCACCAGCGCGGGTTTTGCTGATATAGATGCGGCGATGAAGTCGCTGCAGCATGGAGCGCATGACTATATGAGTAAGCCTTTTGACCCCTCTGACATTGTTACAACCATGCGCAGGATTGTTGATAAGCAAAGGCTGCAGGCAGATAATCTGCAATTATTTGATACGATAAAAGTGCTGGCTTTAGCCTTAGATGCACGGGATCATTACACCCATGGCCATTCACAGGAGGTCACTGAATATGCTGTTGAGATCGCTAGAGAAATAGGGCTTAGTTTTAAGGAAATTGATATTATTCGCGATGCAGGTATTTTGCATGATATTGGTAAGATCGGAATTGCGGATGCTGTATTGCTGAAGCCGGGAAAACTTACGGATGAGGAATATGCTGAAATTAAAAAGCATCCGGTGATAGGTAAAAAAATTCTTGAGCCGGTAAAATGTCTGGCGGATAAAATTCCCCTGATTTATCATCATCATGAGCGTTTTGACGGAACAGGCTATCCTGATGGATTAGCCGGTGATAATATTCCTCTAGGGGCAAGAATACTTGCTGTTGCCGACTCCTATCAGGCAATGACATCAACCCGTCCTTACCGCAAGGCATTGCCTACTCTGGTTGCCATTGCGGAGCTTATAAGATTCAAGGCTAGACAGTTTGATCCTATTATTGTTGATGCTTTTTTACGCGTGTTAAGACGTATAGGCAGGGATAAGCCTGTAAATATCGAAAATAATGTTTAAAGCTTTTTAAGAAATGAGGTAGAAATGGAAGTAGATATTATTGAAATACTAAAGTCAATGGTAAGCCGGGAAGCTTCAGATGCGCATTTTAAAGTCGGACGCACCCCCATTTTCAGAATAAAGAAGGATCTCTTAAGTTCCAGTTTTTCGGTAATGACAAATAAAGATATTGAGAAAATAGCATATTTTATGATGAGGGAACGACATCGTAAGGAATTTGAAAAAAAGAATGAGGTAGACTTTTCTTATCAGTTGCCTGATGTGGGGCGTTTTCGCGTTAATGTGTTTCGCCAGCGCGGTGATGTGGGAATTGTCATGCGTGTTGTAAAAACTAAAATACCGGATTTTAGTGATTTAATGCTTCCGCCTGTTTTTCAGAATATAGCTACTTTTAACCACGGTATTGTGTTGGTAACAGGTGCCAGTTCACAAGGAAAATCCACTACTCTGGCATCAATGATCAACTATATTAATTCTGTGAAGAAAGTGCATATTATGACCATTGAGGATCCGATAGAATATATACATGAGGATAAGCAATCACTCATAAACCAGAGGGAGATCGGGCTTGATACAGAGTCTTTTGATCAAGCCTTGCGTTATGTCATTCGCCAGGATCCGGACATAATTCTAATAGGTGAAATGCGTGATGCGGAAACATTTAAAATCGCACTGGCAGCTGCGGAAACAGGCCACCTTGTCTTTTCAACCCTTCATGCCTCTAATACGGCACAGGTAGTTAATCGGATATTGGATTTTTTTCCTCCAGCTCAGCACAATATGATAAGGATGCAGCTTTCATTTAATCTAAGGGCAATAACTTGCCAGCGTTTGATGCCAAAAGCTGATGGGACCGGAGTTGTTCCGGCAGTGGAGGTAATGATCATCAATCCCACCGTACAGAAGATTTTAAGAGAAAATAAGATTGAGCGCCTATCTCAGACTCTACAGAGTTTTGCTGAGGAAGGGATGCTTAGTTTTAATCAGTCACTGGTGAATCTTGTTAAAGCAAAAATGATCAGCTTGGAAACAGGTCTTGCCCATACAAGTAATCCGGAAGCGTTAAAAATGAATCTAAAGGGTATTTATCTGGATGAGGACCGCAGGATATTAGGTGAGTAGAACTTTTGTAGCTCCTATATTCAAAGAGACCAGCTTAGTAACTCTTAAAAAAAACGCTTCTATTAATGCTGCGCTTATTTATCCAAATTCTTATGCGCTGGGAATGAGTAATCTGGGATTGCATAGTGTCTATAATATCCTGAATTCCCGTGTTGATACATTATGCGAGAGAGCTTTTTTTAAAAAGAACAGAAGACAGCCTCAAACTATAGAAAATAAAAGAAATTTGAGGTCTTTTGATCTTATTGCATTCAGTATCTCCTATGAGCTTGATTATTTGAATTTTTTCAAGCTTATGAGCCAGATCTTTCCGGAAAATGATATCCGCAAGCGTTCTTTAATGCCTCTGGTTATCGTCGGAGGAATTGTGAATTCCGTGAACTTCCGGCCTTTGTCTAAATTCAGCGATTGTATTTTTCTTGGAGAAGCCGAGGCTCATTTGCCTGAGTTTATGGATGCCTTAAGCAGTTTTGGGAATATTAATACGCTTGAAAAGAAAAAAAACTTTTTATCTAAAGTTGCTTCAATAAAAGGTGTATTTGTTCCGGGGATAACGGATGAACAAAAGTTAAGGGTTGCTTTTATTTCTAATGTGGATGAGTATCCCACAAGCTCAAGGATAATCACACCGTTTACGGAATTTGCTAATACCTTTTTAATTGAAATTTCCCGCGGCTGTCCCTGGAGATGCAATTTCTGCGTGACCGGATCGGTTTATAATAAATTTCGGGCAAGATCATTGGAAGTGATTAAGCGGCAGATTGATGAGGGATTAAAGTATACTAATAAAATCGGTTTAATGGGAGCCGCTATAACCGACCATCCCCAGATAAATAAAATTGTTGAATATTTATTAAAAAAACATGTCTTGATCTCGGTTTCCAGTCTAAGGGTAGAGACAGTTGGGGAATTACTCTTAAGCGCCTTAGCGCAAAGCGGACAAAAAACCATAACCTTTGCTCCTGAGGCCGGCAGTGATGCTCTGCGTTTTTCTTTAAATAAGAGAATAACAAATGAACAGATACTTAATAAAATCATTTTAACTAAAAAGTGCGGTATTAAAAAGATAAAATTGTATTTTATGATTTGTCTGCCTAATGAGACTGAGAGTGACATCCAGGCTATAGTAAACCTGGCCCGGGATGCCAGTAAAATTTTATCTTTAAGATTAAATATAGGTATTTTTGTCCCCAAACCAAAAACTTTATTCGTGAATGCTGCATTTGCTCAAAAAAAGCAGGTTATAGCAAAAGTTAAATTCTTAAGAAAAAGTTTTTCAAGCAGCAGAAATATTATGCTTAGTTTTTCAAGTTTTGCTGAGGCAAGGCTTGAATATCTTTTTGCTCACGCTGATGAGAATTTTTTCTCTAACCATCTTAAAAATAAAGCGTTATAATCTTACCCGGAATGATATTAATCTTTTAAAATTAAGCTATGGTACTTTTAAATTACTACTTTTATTGGATCATTCTTAATTAAGTTGAATAAATTTCTATAACTCAATAATTTACAAGTTATTAAAACAAATTAAGAATGCCCCATGATTACACAGATTATTAAAAGATTACGGAGATTAATTTATATTAGTATATCTCTGTAATCGGTTTTTTTTATCTCTGAAATCAGGTTCTTTTAATCAACTTAAATAAGAAAGAACCTTTTATTGACTAGTAAGTCAAAGTATGGTATTATCTATAATCACGTAAAACTTTATGCAATAGTATGTTAGAGGTCTGACTATGAAGAATAAATTCATATTGATGCTAGGAATTCCCAGCCTGATTTTTTTGGTGATAATAATCGGTTCGCATACTCTATATCATTACCATCACAGCATGGAGGACCAAAAAGAAAAAGCTTGGGCCCTGGCAAAAACAATTTCCAAGGCATTGGAATTGCCCATGCTTGAAGGTGAAATGGGTACTGTGCAGGATATTCTCTCAACTGTCGGTGAGCTGGAAGACCTTAAACGAGTACATATAACAAATGAATTGGGTGTGATTCGGTATAGTGCGCACCCAGAACGAATTAATACAAGCACTGGCTCTGATGTTATTATGCAGGCAATAAAAGAGAGAAAAGAAGTAGATCATTTTGAGCAAAGAGAAAATGATTATATTTTTTCTTTGGCATTGCCCATACTCAATGAAGAGCGCTGTTATTCCTGCCACGGCTCGGAGAAAGATTTATTAGGCGTGCTCAGGGTTGGCATGGATTGGATGACTATTAGGCTTAATTTGTTGCGTGTTTTGCAAAGAGATGTTCTTGTGGCGGTATTTTTTTTCATAGGGATTCTTATCATTTCGTTTCTATTCCAGAGGCTGTATAATAATGCACAGCAAGCCTATACCCATCTGCAGCAGGCTCAGGAGCAGCTTATAAAAACAGAAAAAATGGCGGCAATTGGACAGATGGCTGCGGCGATCAGCCATGATTTAAGAAATCCGCTTACAGGTATTAAGATGGCTACTTATTATCTGGGTACTAAAATAAATAAAACGGATTTGGAAATTACTAATATCTTAAAAGATATTGAGCTGGAAATTGATTATGCCAGTAATGTTGTGACAAATATACTCACCTATTCAAGACCCACACAGCTGATATATAAGCGTTCTGATATAAATAAGATAATTGGAGATACGATGCACTTTGTCCATTTGCAAAACAGAGATTTTAGTATTGAGATTATTAAAAACTATGATAAGAATATCCCTGAGATCCTCATAGATAACAAGCAGATTAAGCAGGTTATAATTAATCTGTTTTCTAATGCTATACAAGCAATGCCTGATGGGGGTAATATGACAATAGATACTAGACTGAAGTTAGAAGAGGTAGAGATTAAAATTACCGATAGCGGATGCGGGATTGAGCCTAATAATCTTGAGCGTATATTTACGCCTTTTTTTACGACAAAAGCTAGAGGTGTGGGGCTAGGGCTTTCTATTGTTAACAATATTGTAAAAAACCACGGCGGTTTTGTTGAAGTGAACAGTGTATTGGATGAAGGTACCAGTTTTACGGTCCGATTACCTATACATAAAAACTCAGTTGATGGCAGGTAGGTATTTATGAAAAAGATAGAACAAATCATTAAGATAGTAGAAGAAACAGATAATATAAGTAAGATTTTTGAAGAATTATTAATGTGTTTTGACGGCATTAATGAAGAACAGCAACAGGCTCTAATGAGTCAAATTACCCTAAAAATGGATGATTTTAAGAGTCAAAGCAAAAGGCAGAGTCATGTGCCTACCATGCGCTCAATGCATTCTCAGAGACTTGCGGCCATGGGACAAATGGCTGCGGCTATTTCTCATGAATTGCGTAATCCATTAAGCGGGATAAAGGTAGCCGCGGAATACCTGCTGCATAAAATCAAAGACCAGCCGGAAATAATCGATATCATTGTCAATATTCATAACGAAGTAATATTCGCGAATAATATTATTACTAATATTCTTGAGCATGCCCGTATTGGGAAACCTCGTATGGAGAAGGGAAGCATTAAGAAGACAGTTGAAGAGGCAATACTGACAGTTGCGCAGCAGGGCTCATTCAATAATATTAGGATTGAAGCAGATATATCCAGAGATTTGCCTTTGATTAATTTAGATTCCTTACAGATTAGGCAGGTTTTTATGAACATTTTTATCAATGCCGCAGAGGCGATGATCGGCGGCGGCATTTTAAGTGTTAAGATTAATCAAAAACATGGTGCGGTGAACGCTAAAATCATGGATACCGGAGGCGGTATTGAAAAAAGTCATTTAGAGAAGTTATTTGAACCGTTTTTTTCAACAAAAGTCAAAGGGGTAGGACTTGGTCTTGCTATTGCTAAAGAAATAATAGAGAATCACAAAGGAACTATAGACATCGAAAGCAGGCTCGGTGAGGGAACAACGTTTACTATATGCCTGCCGATAGGCAATAAGGGGAAAAGAAGATAAAATGAAGCCCTCGGAAAAAAGTGCAAAGATATTGTTAGTTGATGATGAGCCGGTAATACGTGAGACGCTGTGTTCGATCTTAAAGGAAGACGGCTATGATGTTCTTACGGCAGATTGCGGTTCTACGGCGATAGCGCATGCGCAGGAAAATGATTTTGATACTGCGATTATTGATTTAAAACTTCCCGATATTGACGGCATAGCTGTTTTGCACCGCATAAGAGAGTTTAATCCGTATATTTGTGCGATTCTAATTACAGCCTATCCTACTACAGCATCGGCAATTAAGGCTATTCAGGAAGAGGCATATGAATATATCACAAAGCCTTTTGATATTGGGCATGTGAAGCTGGTAATCAAGCGGGGGCTGGAGGAAAGATATCTGGCTCATGAGAATAAAAGATTATTAAAAAATCTGAAAAGCGAAAAGAGCAAACTGGAGACAATGCTGCAGATCGGACATGCAATGAGTTCAATTTTAAATCTTGAAGAGCTTAGTGATTTTATTGTGGTAAAGATAACCGATGTCCTGAAGGTTAAGATTTGTTCACTTATGCTCATAGATGAAGATGAGGAAACCCTGTCTATTAAAGCGGCTGTCGGACTTGATGATGCCGTTATAAGAAAAACAAAAATAAAAATGGGACAGGCTATAAGTGGCCTGGTGGCCCAAACAGGAGAACCGGTTCTTGTCTCAGATATTGAGAAAGATGATATATTTGGCCGGACTAACCTGCCTCAATATGAGACAAAATCATTGCTTTGCATCCCCTTAAGAGTTAAAGACAGAATTTTGGGTGTTGTTAACCTGACAGACAAAACAGTTACAGGACATGAAAAAATTTTCATAGAAGAAGATCTTCGTTTTTTAACTATTATCTGTAACTATGCGGCTATTGCTATAGAGAATGCCCAGCTTTACGGTGAAGTTAAAAATCTTGCGATTACTGACGGACTTACCAGCCTGTTTAATCATCGATATTTTCAGACTCATTTAGATACTGAAGTTACCCGTGTGCAGCGTTATCCTCATCCGCTATCATTGATTATGCTTGATATTGATGCTTTTAAATCGTTCAATGATACTTATGGCCATCCTATGGGAGATCTGGTTTTGAGTCAGATTGCCAGAGAAATAAAGAAAACTGTGCGTAGGGTTGATATCCCATGTCGTTATGGTGGAGAAGAATTTTCAATTATATTGCCAGAGACAAAGCTTGATGAGGCTGTATATGTTGCGGATAAAATCAGATCTAATGTGGAAGCATTGAGTTTTGAAACAGGCAAGGTGTCTAAAAAGATAAAAATGACAGTTAGCGGTGGAGTTGCTCATTTTCAATCAGGAATGAATAAAGGAGATTTGGTGCGAAATGCAGATAATTCCCTGTATAAGGCCAAAACCGGGGGCAAAAATCAAATATGCGTGCATGATTGATTATGTTAAAAACCATGAATTTAATAAAAGAGCGAATAGAATTACTCAGAAGGAATATTGAACAAGCAGCGCATAAGAGCAAAAGAAGCATTGATGATATCCAGCTTATTTGTGTTACTAAGTATGTTGAAATTGAAGATGTGGTAAAGGCTATAAAATGCGGTTGTTATGAAATAGGTGAAAACCGACTTCAAGAGCTGCGCAGAAAATACGATGCACTAGAGAAGATCTTACCAAATGTCCAATTCCAAAAGATAAAATGGCATTTTATTGGACATTTACAAACTAATAAAATAAAAAGTGTCCTTGGCTATGCTTCCATGATACAATCTGTTGACAGTCTAAACCTTATTGATTCAATAAATGAGCAGGCACGGAAAATAAACAGAAAAATAGATGTTTTAGTGCAGGTAAATATCTCAAAGGAAGATTCAAAGTTTGGACTTAATGTGTCAAATGTGGAGGATTTTCTGCTAAAAGTGATTGAGTACCCGAATCTATGTATTAAAGGCTTTATGGGGATTGCGGAGTTTAGTGAGGATCGGAATTTACTGCGTATTGAGTTTAGTGCCCTTAAAAAACTTTTTGATATTCAGAATCAGAGGTTGGCTGAAAACGGTTATCCTTATATGAGTGTTTTATCAATGGGCATGTCCCATGATTATAAAATAGCCGTAGAAGAAGGATCGAATATGATTCGGGTTGGCAGCGCAATATTTGGAGGTTAAATTGAAAAAGAAGGTTAATGTCGGGATTATTGGTGCCGGGAATATGGGAGAGGCTATTATTAGGGGGCTTGGAAAAAGTAAAGAGTTTTTTGTCTATATTTATGAAAAAGATAAAGCCCGTTCAAGTGAAATATCAAAAAATTTCTTTGCAAAAGAAAATACTCTTGAACAATTGATAAAACAGTGTAAGATAATTATCATTTGTGTTAAGCCGCAGGATATAGATAAATTGATTTTTAGGATTAAAGGACATATAAGTACTAGGCATTTGTTGATTTCTATTGCGGCCGGAATTACAACCGCGCATATTGAAAAAAGTTTAGATAAAAAAGTGGCGGTTATTAGAACAATGCCTAATCTGCCCGGCTTGATCGGGCAGGGCTTTACGGCATATTGTCTAGGCAAAAGAGCAAGTAAAAATGATGCACAATATGCTAAGATAATTTTTAAAACTATTGGAAAGGTCCTAGAAACTAAGGAAAATAAAATGGATGCCATAACGGCAATAAGCAGCAGCGGCCCTGGTTTTATAGCTTATTTCATTGAAGTATTACAGGCGGCGGCTGTTGATATCGGACTTGATGAAAAAGAAGCAAGGCTGCTTGCAGTTAATGCTGCTGCTGGTACGGCTAATATGCTTTTAGACGCTAATATTGATCCGGCTCAAATGGTTAAGCGGGTTGCTTCTCCTGGGGGGACTACTGAGGCGGGTTTAAAAGAGCTGCATAAGGGTAAGTTGAAGCTGATTGGAGCAAGGACATTGAAGGCAGCAAAAAAAAGAGCAAAGGAGTTGAGTAAATAATAATCATGGAAAAAGAAATTGACTATAAAAACACAATTAATTTACCTCAAACCGGATTTTCTATGAAAGCGGATTTACCAAAAAAGGAGCCGATTATTTTGGCTAAATGGCAGGAAGAGGATATTTACGCCAAAATAATGCAAAATACTAAGGATTCGCCTAAATATATTCTTCATGACGGGCCTCCTTATGCAAACGGGAATATCCATATTGGTCATGCCTTGAATAAGATTTTAAAAGACATAATCCTGAAATATAAAACATTGCAGGGATTTAATACTCCCTATGTTCCTGGCTGGGATTGTCATGGACTGCCTGTTGAGCATCAGCTGTTTAAGAAAATGGGTAAGAGAAAAGGGGAAGTTGAGCAGGTAGTTTTTCGTGAAAAGGCGCAGGAATTTGCTCTAAGCTTTGTTGATATCCAAAAAGAACAGTTTAAGCGCCTAGGTATTTTTGGTGATTGGGATAATCCATATTTGACATTAGCGCATAAATATGAGGCGGAGATTATTCGATCGTTTGGCATTTTAGCTGCTAAGGGCTATATCTACAAGGGAACAAAGCCTGTGAACTGGTGCTGTAATTGTGAAACTGCTTTGGCTGAGGCTGAAGTAGAATATGACAATCATAATTCTCCCTCTATCTTCGTGAAGTTTGCGTTGAATGATACCAAGAGTATTGCAGTTAAGGCATTGCATAATATTGGAAAAGCCTCTATTGTTATTTGGACAACAACGCCTTGGACTTTAATGGGAAATGTGGCTTGCGCTGTTCATCCTGATTTTACTTATGTTTTTGCCAAAATCAAAGATGAGGTTTTGATTTTAGAAAAGGGCCTTATCATCAGCGTTTTTGAAAAAATGGGCATAGAAAAGTACGAAATCATCGGTGAAGTAAGAGGAAGGGAATTAGAAAAAGTTGAATACGAGCATCCTTTAGGACTGCGTAAGGGGATGGTAGTGCTGGCTGATTATGTGTCTTGTGAGGATGGTACTGGTGTCGTTCATATTGCTCCGGGGTATGGAGGAGATGATTTTTTAGTAGGAAAAAGATATAAACTTGATGTTTTAATGCAGGTCAATGATCGTGGAGTATTTTTTGAGAATATTCCCGAGGTAGGGAATATACATATAGTTAAGGCCAGCAAGATGATTGTGGAAAAACTACAGGATATAGGCGCTCTTCTTTGGAGTGGTTCCATTGCTCATTCATATCCGCATTGTTGGCGCTGCAAAAAACCAATAATATTCAGGGCTACAGAACAATGGTTCATGAGTATAGACCACAATAATTTACGCAGTAAAGTGTTGGAAGTAATAAAAAACGTTAAATGGGTGCCTGATTTTGGTGAGAAAAGAATTACAAGTATGGTGGAAAATAGACCGGATTGGTGTCTGTCTCGCCAAAGGCTATGGGGTGTTCCGATCCCTGTTTTTTATTGCAAAAGCTGCAATGAACCTGTTGTTGATCCTGGAGTTATCGAAGGGGTAGCGAAGATTGTTGAAACAGAAGGGACAAATAGCTGGTTTAAGAGATCGTCTGCGGAATTGATGCCTAAAGGGTTTAAATGCCCTAAATGTGATTGCGCGGAATTTGATAAAGAAAATGATATTTTGGATGTTTGGTTTGATAGTGGTGTGTCTCATCAGTCTGTGCTCAGATCAAATAAAGCATTGCAATATCCGGCTGATCTGTACCTTGAAGGCTCAGATCAGCACCGGGGCTGGTTTCAGGCAGCGCTGATAAGTGCAATGGCCATTGAAGAGTCTGCTCCGTTTAAAGAAGTTCTCACGCATGGATTTATTGTTGATGGAGATGGAAAAAAGATGTCGAAATCAAGTGGCAATGTTATTGCCCCGCAACAGATAATCGACCGGCTGGGAGTGGATGTTTTGCGCCTATGCATAGCATCGTCAGATTATAATGACGATGTGAGAATGTCACAGGAGATTATTGCCAGGGTAAGTGAAAGTTATCGAAAAATCAGGAATACCTTGAAATTTGCCTTGGGAAATCTGGCTGATTTTGATCCGGGAAAGGACAGTGTTGAGTATCTAGATCTTATGGAAATTGACCGCTGGGCACTTTCTGTTTTGAATGGCCTGCTTTTACAGGTAACTCAGGCCTATGATGGATTTGTCTTTCATCAGGCGATTAAGCTTGTGTATAATTTCTGCATAGTGCAGATGAGTTCATTTTATCTGGATGTTTTAAAGGATAGGCTCTATACATTTGGCAAAAAAAATCAGCAAAGACGCTCCGCCCAGACCGTGCTCTATGAGATACTTAAGGTGCTCACTGCCATTATTGCGCCGGTACTGTCATTTACCGCGGAAGAGGTTAACAGTTTTATCCCGGGGGAGAAACCGGAAAGTGTGTTTTTATCATCATGGCCGAAGGTGCGCAATGACTATATAAAAAACGACCTTAATAATACCTGGAAATTTATACTTGATGTGCGTAATTGTGTATTGAAAACCTTGGAGATTGCGCGTGCGGATAAACTCATTGGTAACAGCCTTCAGGCTAAGGTAATAATAGGCTGTGAAATGGAAAATAAGAATATTTGCAGACTGTTGCAGAACTATCTTGATGAATGGCCTTACATATTTATTGTATCTGAGGTCGCGCTAAACTTGGATATTGACACAGAAAATTTCTCAGCATATAATATCAACCTCCAAAAGCCTAATGCTCAACTTGAGAACGGAGTGATAAATGTCCGGGTAGAAAAGGCTGGGGGAGAGAAATGTGTTCGTTGCTGGAATTATTCAAAAAGCATTGGAAATAATCAGCAGCATCCTAAATTATGTGAACGCTGCATTAAGAATTTGCAATTTTAGAAAGGAGCAATTCAGGTGAATAAAAAGGAATCGCAGGAATTTAAAAAAAAGCTAGTTGATTTAAGAAACAAAGTTACTGATGAAATGCGTCAGATTGGCGGGGGGAGTTTAAAGAAATCACAGCGTGATGCCTCTGGTGATCTTTCTGCATATACGTTTCATATGGCAGATGTTGCTAGTGATAGTCATGAGCGTGAATTGTCCTGGGATAGAGCAAGTTTAGAGCAGAAAGTGTTGTTTCATATTGATGATGCATTGAAAAGGATTGAAGACGGCGCTTATGGAAAATGTGAATCTTGTGCGAAAAGGATAAATAAAGAACGTCTGAAAGCAATTCCTTATGCTAAACTGTGCCGGACATGTAAAGAAGAACGTGAAAAGGAACTGTAATTAAAAGTTTATTATTTCTTATGAATAGAGTGTTTTTATTTGCCGTGTTGGTTTTTATTGATCAGGTGTCAAAACTTGCGGTGTTGAAAAGGCTGCATCAGAATGACAGCATCCAGATAATAAAAGATTTTTTTCATATCACACTTGTTTATAATACAGGTTCGGCTTTTGGTTTTTTGCATAATCAAAATTGGATTCTGGCATATATTAGTGTATTCGCGATAATTCTAATACTTTTTCTCCTTGTTCGCCGTCCTAAATTCTCAACAAATAGATATTTACGTATCTGGCAAAGTGCTTTGCTCCTGGTTTTATGCGGAGCGACGGGAAATCTCTTTGACCGCATGCGGCTGGGGTATGTTGTGGATTTTCTAGATTTTAGGATCTGGCCGGTTTTTAATTTTGCGGATTCCATGATTACCTGCGGAGTCATAATGCTTTTATTTATTCTTTTAAAAAAAGAGGCTATTAAATAAAATATGTCATTCTTAATGTAGCTGAATATATTACTATAACTTAATAATCTCTCAGGTTATTTCGTTCAATTTAAACAAGAAGGAATCATAAAGATGCAGCCAATATTATTAAGCATCGGTAATTTTAAGATTTTCTCATATGGAGCTATGGTAGCACTCGGAGTGCTTGTGGCTACAGTTTTGGTCTATCATCATGCGCTTAAAAGGCATCTGAATGCGGAAAAGATTGTAGACCTGATCTTTTGGATAGTTGTTTGGGGATTGACCGGGGGGCGTATTCTTTATGTTTTAATCAATCCGGATATTTATTTCAAAGATCCTTTGGAAATAATAAAACTAAATAATGGAGGATTAGTATTTCATGGAAGCCTTGCGGGTGCTTTAATTGCGGCGCTTTTTTTTATGAAAAAAAGCAGGCAGCCTGTGTGGGAAACTCTGGATATAGTTTTTCTTTTTTTGCCTCTGGCACATGCCCTAGGCAGAGTGGGTTGCTTCCTGAACGGTTGTTGTTCAGGCAAACCAACCCAGACTTTTTTTGGGGTAATTTTCCCCGGATGCTCAATAAAGGTTCATCCAACACAGCTATATTCTTCTTTATCCCTTTTGGTTATCTTTCTTATATTGTATGTTTGGGAAAACAAGAAGCATTTTTCAGGAGAAATAGTATGCCTATATCTAATTATATATGGGGTAATGCGTTTTTTTATGGAATTTTTGCGTATTAATCCGGAGGTTTTAGGAAGCCTGACTATGTTTCAATGTGTAAGTATAGTGCTTGTTATTGCTGGGATTATATTATACGGGGTTTTAAAAAATAAAAATGAAAGCGGTAAGCTTGAAAAGAAAACTTAATTTTAAAATTACTGCCTCAGATGCTAAGCAAAGAATAGACAAATTTCTGGTTGCACAGTTGAAAAATGTTTTTTCGCGTACAGACATAAAGAGATTTATTGACCAGGGTTCTGTCTGTCTGAATGGCCATGAGGTTAAGGCACATCAAAAAGTAAGAGAAGAAGATTGCGTGGAAATAGTTGTTTGGAGCCAAGAAAAACAGACGCATATTCCTGCGGTTGACATACCTTTGAATATTGTTCATGAGGATGAGTTTATCTTTATAGTGAATAAGTGTGCGGGCATGGTGGTGCATCCTGCAGCAGGGCATTATGAAGATACTATGGTTAATGCCCTGCTTTTTAAAACAAAGAATCTTTCGGATCTAAATGGAATGACAAAGCCGGGGATAGTGCACAGGCTTGATAAAGACACCTCAGGGCTTATTGTAGTAGCTAAAGATAATAAATCCCATAGATTTTTAGCAAAGCAGTTCAAGAATCACGAAGTGAAAAAAATGTATATGGCTATTGTCAGCGGCAGCGTTGAGTATGATGAGGGGATAATAGATGAACCGATAGCACGCAGTCCCTTTGATCGAAAGAAGATGAGAATTAGCTATGTTGCCTCAAGAGAGGCAGTGACGCGTTATCATGTGTTAAGCCGTTGTAAAGACGCAAGTGTCCTGGAAGTCTTTCCTCAAACCGGCAGAACACATCAGATAAGAGTGCATATGGCGCATTTGGGACATCCCATATTAGGGGACAGGCAATACGGTAAGAATCAGATTAAATATCCTATTAAGCGTCAGGCGCTGCATGCCAAAAACATTGGATTTACGCATCCTGGATCGAATAAATTTGTTGAGTTTTCCTCCCCACTGCCTCAGGATATGCAAAGTATTGTAGATAAGCTAGGTTAATATATGCATTTTTAATAGCCTTCTTGGGATATCATAAGAAAGTCTGTTGCCCTTGTTCATCCCCACGCCTATAATGCGGCGGGGCAGGCATGTAAAAGCAATCTTTAAATCCGCAAAAATAGTCTTTCGAGCACAACTACTTAAAAAAGCAAAAGAGTTCGAGACACTATGCTTCTTGGGAAACTGTTGCAAAACAAGGCAATCGGTGTTAAAATACCTTATAGTTTATATAAATATTAAAGAGATTTAGGGGGATTATGAAGTCCAAAAAGCTGATTTCTGAAAAAGATATTATTATGGAAGTGGGCAGTATTTGTGCCTGCAATTCTACGCATGCTTTTTCACAGATGATTGACCGTTCGATTAATCTTGAAGCGCCTACACTGGATATTGTCAAGTTTAAAGATGTAGAGGAGTTGCTCAAGCGAAGCAATAATATTGTTATTGGAGTACATTGCCGCATTCTTTCAGGGATATTTGGGCAGGTTTCTCTTTTATTTAGAGAAAAAAGCGCTTATGAGTTTGTTTCCATGTTTGCCGCTAAAGGAAAACATTCAACTGGTTTCCTTACAGAGCTTGGGGTTTCTACGATAAAAGAAATAGGTAATGTAGTTGTTTCTGCTTATGCCGGGGCAATGAGCCTGCTTATGGATGTATCTGTAATTCCTTCAATACCTGTTCTCTCCAGCGGTCCTCTTAAAGAAGTGCTTAAACTGGGAATGGTAAATTTTAGCGAGGAAGACACTATCTATGTGCATACTATGATATTCAGGGATGAGGAAAGAAAAATCGATGGTTCGTTTTTTCTTGTGCTTGAGCCGGTTACAGTAAAGCAGATTGCGAAATCTATGCGTAAGCAGCTTCGGAATGTAACAAAATTGCAGAAGAAGATAGAGGGAGCACTTAAAAATGAACGCACATAATATTATGGAAGAAATAACTCAGAATCATCTAGATGAGATTATGTCCAGCAGACCTCAAATGTGTGGATGTAGTAAGTGTGTTGATGCGATCATGATCCGGGTCTTGAGCAATCTACCGGCTAAGTATATTACAACAGATTATGGCGCTATGTATGCTTTGATTGAGCAGGTAAAAGTAGAAAAATCTTCAGAAATCATTAAAGAAATAATGAAGGCAATAGACTATATTACTGAGCATCCTGTACATGAGATGAATCAAGATTAACCAAAAGTAGTGGGGCTAAATAAAATGCAAGCACGCAACATCATGGAGGATATTGTTAAGAGGTATCTTGATGAAATGTTTGCCCTGCGTTTTGATGTTTGCACCTGTGATGTTTGCCGCCAGGATATTATTGCCTATGCTCTTTCGAGATTACCCCCTAAGTATGTAACTACGGATTCAGATGCAATCCAAACAATTATTAATCAGGTCAGGGTTGAACAATCTGCTTTAATCCTTAAAGAGCTGATCGAGGCAATAAATATTATTGTTAAAGCGCCGCGTCATCATGATGGTCAAGACAGAAATAAAGCGTATAAATTATTAATGGAGCAAATCAAGGCGGATAGAGGCGCGGACTTTTCCCATTATCGGGACAAGGTGCTCAAAAGAAGAATTGCCTTGAGGATGCGCGCACGCAATGTTAGTTCTTATTCACAGTATCTACAGGTCTTAATTCATTCGCCGGAAGAATACAAGAAGCTCTTTGAGGTTTTAACCATTAATGTGTCTTCTTTTTTTCGAGATGCTTCTGTTTGGGAAAAATTGAGAACGCAAATATTTCCGGCGATTATTGAAAGTAAAAAGCAACAAAAAACAGGGATAAGGAAGATCCGGATTTGGAGTGCGGGATGTTCTCACGGAGAAGAGCCGTATTCACTTGCAATTATGCTTTATGAGTTAATAGAAAAAGAAGAGGTTGAAATAAATGTTGAAATTATCGCGACCGATATAGATAAAAACTGTCTAGCCAAAGGCAGGGCCGGTAGATATGATCAGACGAGCGTTAAGGATTTAAATAAGCATTATATACGCCGTTTTTTTATTCCGGTCAAAGATGAGTTTCAAATAGTGCCTCATGTTAAGGAGTTTGTTACTTTTAAAGAACTTAATCTCATCCATGACCCGGGGGTAATGGGAGTGGACATGGTTATTTGCAGAAATGTATTTATTTATTTTAATCGTAGTCTACAGGAATATCTAATTATGAAATTTCACGGAGCGCTTGTTCAAGACGGATATTTTGTAATGGGTAATTCAGAAATCCTGCTGGGTGAGGCAAGACTGGTATTTGACAATGTTAACAGCAGGCTTAGAATATATAAAAAGATAATCCCAGGGGATTAAATCAGTAGTGTAGCTGCTAATTAAAGTGAGAGTAAACATGAATGATCCAAACTCTATATTCGGTGTAAAAATATGGAGAGTTTAGGCACGTAGTTTTATTGATAAACACTCAAGATTCTTAATAAAGGCCGGATGATCATTATGCCCGCTGATAAGCCTCATTAGCTTAAGGCGGTGGAACGCCTTAAAATGCTGATTGTATTAGTTAAAAAATAGGGCGGTTTTTGTTTGGGGTGGGGGATTTTTTAAGACAATAAAAGTAAATTTACCAAACGTCAGGAAGAACCAAAAGATGAGGTGGCTGGACAAAGGATAAAAAACAAATATACTTATTTAAGGATAGTTTTTCATTGCAACCAAGGAGTGGTCTGGTTGCTTTTTTTATTTAGGGTAATAGTATGAGCAGTGAAAAAAGAAAATATAAAAGGATGGATTCTATAATCAGCGGAGAATTTTATTCCCAGGCAGATGGTAAGGCCGGGGAGATAATGGTGCTTGATTCAAGCGGAGGGGTAAAGCCGCATTTGATAAAGCCATCCTTCCGGGAGTTTTGTCGCGATTTCAAATGCAATTGCCAGGCAAGAGAATACTGGTATTCACATCAGAAATAGTTTCCTGGATCCAAGAAAGAGGTCCAAACAGAATTTATAATTTTAATGCCGGAGTAGAGCTGCTTGAAATAGATTCTATTAATGAACAGAAAATATGTGAATATGATCTAAGAGGCTGGCATAGAAGGCAGATAGCCGCTTACGCATTACATAAAGAATATTTCGCCAGAAGGCTCTCCCCATAGGTCTTTTGAAATGTTTTCTTATTTGCCTGTTCAGATTTTAGCAGCTATTGTTTCGGGAGGGATTGCTTTAGTTTTCTTTGCAGGGTTTGCTTTATTTTATGTAGAAGCATTGCTCGTATATATGATTTTAATATTGCTCATAAGCTTAATACCCCTAAAGAAGCAGCAGAAGTTTAACTCAGAGTTTAAGACTTGTTCTTCCTTTTAGTAAAGGGATTATATCTACCAATATTACTTATGGAATATTATTTTTTCTGGGTATTTTTAAGAAAAGACTCTAATTCTAATAACCTTAATATTTTTTATAACTCGCCTAAACCGTCTTAAAAAGTAGATATTTAAGAGATTGTATTGTAATTGTGTTTAAAATACTAGACATATTAAGAGTATTAAATTTATTTTATTTACTTTTAAAATCAGCTTAATACTTTACTGAATAATAAGTTGTAATTTATAAGATAAATACTACCAATTTTGGCATAATTAATGCTATGTTTAGCTAAATAGGGGAAAATTTGAATATCAAGTATTATAATTAAGAGAGCTGTAGGGGGAAGGTGTAGAATGATTGACTATAATGAATATAAGGAATCTTTAATATTTGCCGGCCTAGAAGAATACCCTATCTTAATTGATACACAGACAGACAGAGTGGTAAAGGCCTTTGTCCGTGGAAAGTGGATAAGTACTAAATATTACACTATTTGGCAGGAATATTATGATGCGCAGAAAGGCCTGCGGGAACAAAGGGTAAAGCAGGAAAGAAAAGTTATTAAATAGTTTATATCACATCTTTGCAGGTATGTTTAGGGATAGCTAAATGCTATCCCTTTTTTTGCTGTGAATAAGATTTATGGTATAATTATGTTTATAGCAATAAGATAAGATTATAATTGATTTGGAGTAAATATGAGTTTAAAAGCAGGAAAAAATAGAGGATTTACTTTAGTAGAAATACTTATGACAATGATTATCTTTAGTATATCATTATTTGGAATACTTATGCTTTTTTCCAAAGGTACGATGTTTATTTCCGAAGTGCATGGTAATGATATAGTTGTTAATTTACTTGAAGAGCAGATGGAATTAATCCGTCAAAATCAATTCAGTGCGATCATTGCTCTTCCCTCAACATTTACATTGCCGGGATTTACCCAGCTTGGCAACCCAAAAGGGTACATAGTTGTTGATACTCCTCCGGGAGTTGTTATCCCTAGTAATTTGATAGTTCGGGTTACGGTTACAATAACCTGGGATTCTTCTTTAAGCCGGAGCCTGGTTACTTATGTGACGTATGGAGGGATTAGTTCTTAAAAAAATCATGAAAAGACAAAGAGGATTTACATTAGTTGAAGTTCTTGTCTCAATAGCAATATTTGTGGGAATGTCCACGGTTATTATCGGCGTGTATATTGGCTGTCAACGGAGTTTTATAACAGGCAGGATATTATTGGATTTGCATGGGCAAACACGCCAAAGCTTGCATTGGGTGAGAAAAGATATTAAATCGGCGATAGTTATTAGAACTTCACAGACAATAGGCAGCAAGACCTACAAAACCGGTGATAATGAGCTTGTTTTAAGCCTGCCTGCTATTGATAGCAACATGGATTTAACCAATAGTGTTGATTATGTGGTTTACCATTTAAATGACAGTGACCCGGCAATATTAGAAAGAATCGTGTCCCCTGGTTCGGGCGGCAGGCCGGCAGGAACTTATATTATCGCGCAGGATGTTAGCGCCTTAAATTTTAGCTCAGAAGACACAGGCCTTGGCAGTGTCGGAACGCTGGTAGCTGTAAGAAACATAACAATAGTATTGACAACCGCAAAAACTGTTTTAGGCGGCCGGGTATTACAGTCAAATGTATCTACAAGTATTCTATTGCGGAATAATATTTAAGGGAAAGTTGCTATGTTATTCAGGAAAAAAAATAAAAACGCAAAAAAAGTAAAGAATGAAAAGGGAAGCACTTTATTGCTATCGCTAGTTATGATTCTCGGGATGGTTATTCTGGGCACAAATTATGTGTTATCAGTGCATTCAAATTCGCAGATTTCCGTAAGAACTTATACGGAAGTCGAGGCAATGTATATTGCCGAAGCCGGCGCTGAGCTTGGGCTCCTGGAAGTAAATCATGGCGGAAGGGATTTTCTTGTCACAGATGGCTGGATAGAAGTAACAGCAGGCTCGGAATGGACGAGAAACAAAAGTATCAATATCTCCGGGGGAGCAAAGCTTGGTGAATTCGACGTAACTGTGATAAAGCTAATCGGTGAGCCTAAATCTTATAGCGTTATATCAGTAGGCTACTTTCCAGATAAGACTAACCCGATGTTTTCGAAAACAGTTAAGGTTCTTGCTGTTGAGGAAAAGATTTTTAAAGACGCGATTATGGGTTATGGGGGTATTGATGTTGGAAGCGGAGCTCTTGTTGACAGCTATGATTCCCGCATTGGCAAATATAATGTGTCTGGCAATATCGGCACAGATGCAAACTTTATTACTAATTCCAGCGCTGCTAATTCGGTTCAAATCGGCAATGCAAGTGTTGTTACTGGAGATGTAACGATCGGCACAGGCGGGGTTGAAGGGGTTGTGATTCAAACAACCGGTACTGGCACCTATGGGGGAGTGAAATGGCTGCATAAGGACAAACCCAAGCTATCAATACCGGATCAAACAGGAGTATTTGGAACTATTCCCTATGGACCGCTTATTGTCGCTAAAGATGCGACATATAAAATAAATGTTAATGAGGTGGAGTATGATTCTATAACTTTGAAGAAAAATGCTAAACTCATAATCAATGCTAATACTAATATTTATGTAATTGGAGGTATTGACCTTGGGGTTGACAGCCAAATAGAAATAAATCCTGGAATTTCTGCTAAATTATGGGTGAATGGAAACACTAATTTTGATAACGGAGCAACAATAGACAATACAACTCATGATCCTCTAAGGTTTAAAATTTATTGTACTAACAATGTAGCTTCATTTGACCTTAGTCAGCATAGCGCAGGATTTTATGGAAATATTTATGCGCCCAATGCTGATGTTACCATTGGTAATGGCACTGTGTTTTATGGTAGTGTTGTTGGTAAATCAGTGAAATGTACTACCGGACTGCAATATCATTATGATATTGCATCAAGATATGATTCTGATCCAAATGCCCTAATTTTAGGTTATTTTGTAACTGTCTGGCAAGAGTATACCACTCCTTAAAAATAAAATACTATAATTTGCTGATTTTTTTGTGTTTTATTCTTATTCCTGGAAACTATTTAGAATAAATTGTATTTTTTTACTCATATATTACAACATCTTTTGCATATCTATAACTTATTCAAATGTATTGAGATACGTTAAAGTTTGCAATATTATTTACTATATGATATACTTTTACAAAGAAGATAATAAGTATATTTGTATAATTCTATCTGAAAAGACAAACCTACTGAAAAGTAGGGACGTAAAACCGCGGGTCTAAAGCAATAGCTATGACAGCCGGGTTGCCGAAGATATAAAGGTAATGCGGATTTTTATTTCAGGATGAAATAATCCCGCAGTTTACAGGATGTAAAGATTTTGCGGGGTCAAACGAGATGAAATAATCCCCCGCCAAAATGCTGGGGACAGGTCGCTTGAAGATAGGTTTTAAAATTTACTTTAAATTGGAGATTCTTATGAAAAAGTTAGCTATACTTATTCTAATCGCTGGTTTTATATTAAGCATAGGAGCATTTAGTATGCTTTATGCAGCTCCTTTGCCTGATGAAATTGAAATGCAGAATACAGATACAAATGCTAGTCAGGATGTCAGTGAAGACCAGGCTGATAAACAGCCGAGTACTACAGAGTATAGAAGCATGGGGATTGAAGGCACTTCTACTGTACAAAGCAGCTCTTCTGTGGAGGATGTTAAAGGGCTGATATCTGGTTTTAAAAGTGGGGGTTATGACTTATTAAAAACTGTAACTACTCTGAAGGATTCAGGTTATTCCAGCAATGATATTGCCTTGGGCTTGATATCTAACGAATATAGCGGCGAAGAGGTTTATAATGTTATCTCTAAAGCTTTCTCTGTAAAGGCTGCTGATAAAGCAGTACCAATATCTTTAGTTGATACTACTAAAGATGTGCAGTTTAATGCAACAACACTCAAAAGTGCAGGATTGAGTTATGAGAGCATGAGTAATGCATTAGTTGAATCAGGCTCTACATATAAAGAAATTGTCGGGGTACTTAAATCATCCGGGGCATCGGCCCAGGAAGTTTTTAACATATTGCAGGGTGCGGGATATGGAGACAAGAAAATCGTTACAATTATGCTTGAGGGCAACTTTACTGTAGAAGGCATTGTTCAGGGTATGGTGGACCAAGGGATGAGTATCACTGGAATCATTGAGGGTTTTAAGAAAAAAAATCATACAAAAGTAGTTGCTGAATTGATAAAATCGGGAATTTCAACAGATGAGGTAATTTCTGTTGCAACTAATGCAAATATTTCCACTTCAGATATAGCTGTTGGATTGAGTGCTGGAGGTTTAGCTCTAGAAGAGGTTTTTTCTGTTATGGCGGATCAGGGTGTGAGTGAAAGTAAAGTCCTGGGATACCTTGTGGATGGAGGCTCGAAGACAACTGAGCTGGCAACTGCAATGATCAATATGGGAAAAGGTCTTGATGAAATTTTTAAGGCTTTTAAAGATGAAGGGGATTATTCAGGCGAGATGCTTTGTGTTGCTTTGATAAATTCAGGCAATTTTACCATTGCAGAGGTAGTCAGTGGAGTAGCTGAGACTGGGATAGGCTGGGATAAAATAGCTCTTGGGCTTAAGAATTCCGGTTCAACTACAAGTGAAATTATTGAAATGTTCCAGTCAAACGACCTTACGGAAAAGAAAATAGTCGAGGCCCTGCGTAAGAATTGTAACTTTGGTGTAAGCAGTATTGTAGCTATTATGAATGATTTAGGCTGGAGTATGGACACGATTATTGCGTCATTTGGGGATGCTGACAATGCAGCAGTTGTTACTGGATTAATAAAAGCCGAATTTTCAGCTGAGAAAGTAATTAATTTAGCCAGAAGCACTGACATATCCTGGGCAAATATCACCGATGGATTAACATCAACAGGCATGGATTCAGGAGAAATCTATACCCTTCTTTCTGACCAAGGCTTAAGCGATAGTAAGATAGTTAATAAGATGCTTGATACCGGTAGAGAAACCGGCGTCATTGTATCCGGATTGATCAATCTGGGAATGGATATTAATTCTATATTTGAGGCCTTCAAAGAGAAGAAAGCTAAGGAGGGCAAATCAGTAGTTAGCGCAATGGTTAAGTCTGGTAATTATACCTTAGAAGAAATAACTGTTGCGGCCGAAGAAGTGGGAATGAAAACTACGGATATTGTTAAGGGAATGGAGTTTGGAGGAACTGATTTTGCTGAAATAGTCCAAAATCTAAAAGATAATGGCATGAGTGACAGGGAAGTTGTAACAGCAATGATGGATAAAGATGGAGGAAATATTAGTGATATAGTGCAGGGTATGCTTGATCTGGGATGGGATTCTACCAGCATATTTGAAGCTTTTAAGGAAAAGTCTGATAAAACTTTTGCATATAATAATTTTTATTATGACCAAGAAACGAGTAAGATAGTACTGGAATCCTATGAAATAAGAGGAGAGACAAAAGTTTTTGCTGGTTTGGTTGGAGCCGGAGTTTCTGTGGAGGAGGTAGTTAGTATTGCTACAAAAGTGGGAATGACTGTAGAGCTGATTGCTCAGGGCTTGTATCAGGCCGGGAGTAGTGCTGCTGACGCATTTGCAACTTTGAACTTAACTGGTTCAATCGATTCTCGTACAGTAAAGGCTATGCTGGATGGGGGTTATAGTGCAGGTAATATAGCGAATACAATGTTAGACAATGGGCGTGATATGAATAAGATTATTGGTCTATTTACAAGTGAATCAGGAGTTAGTAATGCTGCCGCATTAGTAAATAGCTTTTTGCATGCTGGATTTGAAACTGATTTTGTCATTTCCACAGTCAAAGCTGCGGGAGCAAGCTGGAAGGATATTGCCAGCGGTTTAAAGGCAAATGGTTTTGAACCTAAGGAAGTGATTGCGGTTTTAAATGATAATAATTTAAGTGATGTTGAGATAGTAACTGCAATGCTGGACGATTCAGATATGGGTTTTGACAACCTAATGGAAGGTATAGAATCCTTGGGTTGGGATATGAATAGGGTCATTGTTGCTTTTGAAGATGCCGGTGTGGGTAAGACAGCTAAGGTTATAAGTTTATTAGCTTTAGATTATTCGGCAACTGATGTAGCCTCTAGTGCTTTTAATAGCGGGTTTGATTGGGAAACTATTACCCAGGGGTTTAAAATGAGTGAAGTGACTACTGAAAATGCGTGCAATGCTTTAACAAATAATGGGCTTGATAATAAGACAATAGCCGGATTAATGGTGGATGCCGGATATGATCATGCTGAACTTGTTGATGTGATGAAAAACCAGGGAATGAGTTTTAGTGATATTATTTCGGCTTTTACAAATAATCGCGGTTCAATGATTGTAGATATGTCTGTTTTAATTAATGCCT